>JAEWUD010000025.1 GCA_023397475.1 Bacillota bacterium | reverse complement strand
TTTTTTTGATATTTCGATAATACTTGTTGTTGCCTGTATGAGGCGCTGGGTAGTTTTTTATGGGCGAAAACACAGGTTATGGTCGATTTCGCCCATACTTCTTGAGCCCAGGACCCGGCGCTTGGAAGAATTTTATGGGCGAAATCACAGGTTATGGTCGATTTCGCCCATAATTCTTGAGCCCAGGACCCGGCGCTGAGTAGAGAGTTATGGGCGAAAACACAGGTTGCGGTCGATTTCGCCCATACTTCTTGAGCCCAGGACCCGGCGCTGGGAAGAAATTTATGGGCGAAAACACAGGTTGTGGTTGATTTCGCCCGTAATTCGAATGAATCGGTCCATTCAGGTCGAAGTCGCATTTTGTGATAAAGGAACACAATGGCTTCCGAAGATTTCCGATGCGAGGAAAATGTTCGAACCGAATTCCTGCTGATGCGTATGGGTTACAACATTACATATTCCATGCAAAAATACAGGGAAATCGATGTGACCAGTTCCTTCACGAAAAGAAAATCGCCCGATACGCAGTAGAATAATCAGAGTGAAAAACATACCGCTGTAATTATTTGCGATAAAACACAAAGAATGTACACGGGTTGGATAAGATCCGACTTAAGCGACACTGAGAAAGGGCACTGGAGGCTGTTTCTCCTATATAAACACATAAAAAGAGGCTGTTGCAAAGGTGATTCCATCACCTTTGCAACAGCCCTAAATTATGCTCACATATCCTGTATTTACGATCCGCAAATCTCTACTTCTCAGGAAGTCTCTTCCCTCCGATTAACGACTGCTCTCAAGCATCCGCCTTAGGCAAATCCTGAAGAGAGAAGAAATCGTTCAATTCATCAAGCAATGAATCACAATCCAACCCATGTACCTCACAGGCTTCCTCGATCGTCTCGCCGCTGGCCATCGCACAGCCGAGGCAATGCAATCCGTTCTGCAGAAAAATCGGAATGGTCCCCTGATTCATATTGAGAACGTCCGAGATGAACATATCTTTTGTGACTGTCATAATCTATACCTCCGATGATTTAAAGCGTTATTATCATTCTACAGTACCATTTCGGGTTGTTTTTTTCAAGCAAAGGGATGGTTCATATATCTGACCCAGCGCAAACTATCCGCAATTACGTGCGGTCGTACAGACTATTTCCGCGGCTGTCGATGAGTACAACCACGGGGAAATCGCGCACAGTTAATCGGCGCACTGCTTCCGCGCCCAGGTCTTCATAGGCAATAATCGTTTGCGATTCGATCCTCTTGGACAACAGCGCGCCCGCACCTCCGGTCGCCCCGAGATACACGGCTCCGTAAGTCTTCATCGCCTCGATGACCTCCGGCTTGCGAAGTCCTTTGCCGATCATCACTGTCTGCCCGCGTTCGATCAGAGCGGGCGCGTAGGCGTCCATGCGCCCGCTTGTGGTCGGTCCGGCGGAACCGATGATATGTCCGGGGCCTGCCGGACAAGGTCCGACGTAGTAGATCGCAATATCTGTAAGATCCACCGGCAGTTCTTCATTGTGCTCCAAGGCCTCGATAAAGCGCTTGTGAGCCGCATCTCTCGCCGTATAGATGACACCGCTTACGAGAAGAAGTTCGCCTGCTGTAAGAGATCTCGCTTCGTCTCTCGTCAGCGGAAGAGTAATTGATCTTCGGCTCTGTTCTTGTGTGTTCGTCATACTCCTTCTCCTTACAAAGTGATATGAGCATGTCGGGTCGCATGACAGCTCATATTAACGGCGACGGGAAGACCCGCAATGTGTGTCGGATATGTGAGAATGTGAACAGCCAGTGCCGTCGTACGGCCGCCAAGCCCGGCGGGGCCGATGTTCAGTTGATTGATTGACTCCAGAAGTTCGGACTCCAGATCGCGGATATGCGGCAAATCATTGTATTCTCCCACAGGCCGCAGCAGAGCGATTTTGGACATACGGGCCGCCATATCCATCGTGCCGCCTATACCTACGCCAAGGATGACCGGCGGACACGGATTCGGTCCCGCCTTCCGAACGGTTTGCAGAACGGCTTCCTTGACACCTTCGATTCCTTGCGAGGGAGAGAGCATTGTTACGGAACTCATGTTCTCACTTCCGAAACCTTTCGGCGCGACCGTGATATCCACTTCATCTCCGGCGACGATATCCCAGAGAATCGCCGCAGGGGTGTTGTCTCCCGTGTTGACTCGAAGTAAAGGATCACGGACGACCGATGCGCGAAGATACCCCTCGCGATATCCCCGGGAGACACCACGATGAATCGCTTCATTCAAATCTCCCCCGACAAAATGAATACCTTGTCCAATCCGGATGTATACGACAGCCATTCCGGTATCCTGACAAATCGGAAGCCGCTCTTCACGAGCGATATGAGCATTCTCAAGAAGCTCCCCAAGAATTGCTTTGGCTCTCTGATTTGTTTCGGCTTCCAACATATCTTTCATTCTTGATTCGATATCCTGTCCGAGTTCAATATTCGCACGAATGCACAAAGCCGCAATCGCGTCCTCAACTTGCTTTACATCGATCTGTCGCATCCTGATCTCCTCGAAAAGTTATGATAAAACGAAAAATGGCCGCTTAAATACCGTCTCATTCTACTATGCAAATCTCTACAAGTGAAGTAAAATGATTGCTATGGTAAAAATATTGCGATGAACCCTATAACGTCACAGTATTCTTCTCATAATTCTCAAAAAATCACGCGAAAGGCTTGACATCCCGGGCATTGACGATTCATAATAGCCAGTGTGAATATCGCCTGAAGGAGGCAAATCAAGTATGAACAAAACAGATTTAATCGATGCGGTTGCAGAGGCAACAGACCTGACCAAGAAGCAATCCGAAGCTGCTATCAACGCTACGCTCGACGCGATCGTCGGTGCTCTTGCGAACGAGGAGAAGGTAGTTCTCGTCGGTTTCGGGACATTTGAGACCAAGAAGCGCGCCGCCCGCAAGGGACGCAATCCCAGCACCAAGGAGCCGATCAATATTCCCGCTTCCAAGGCACCTGTCTTTAAGGCCGGCAAGGGAATGAAGGACAAGGTCAACAAGTAATCGCGTCGTAACGTGATACGTAAGTCCATGAAGAGCAGCCCTCGTTTACGGGGGCTGTTTTTTGTTCTTCCTCTCTTTATGGCAGCAGAGATCAAGTGTTACTCTTGAACGAGTCGCAACACAAGATCGTCATAGAGTCGCCGAATAATCTGAACATTGCGAAAACCGTCGCGATGCAACGTCGTTCTCATGAATGCGTAACGCAGATTGCGCTCGACTTGCGCGACAGAGATACCAAACTCCTTGCCGGCCAACGGGTAGAGCTTCTTCGTCACAACGGTAAGTAGAACGGGATCTTTCGAAATGAGGATAAGCATACTGCGGAGAATTCTTGTACCGAGAAGAGAAGGGTCAAGTCGATAGCGTGCTATGGTCTCTTCAACCGCCACACACAGGGATTCATTCGAATAGCCGGAGGCATCTCGGACACGCAAGGCCTCCGAGGAGATAAGACCCGCAGCCGCATGGATATTCTTTCTTCCGTCCACAAGATAGTGCAGGTGTCCCGCGGTATCCGAAATACCGACCATGCCATTACGTTTCAGCAATGTGTTAATATTGTCGAGAATCATGCGGTCATTGCAAACGATGTAGAACCCTACCTCCGTCTGAGTCCGATATGGATACGTCAGTGACGTATGTGTCGAATGGCTGTGCATCGCTTCCATAATAGCCCCTCCCCCTATTCGATTCAGGTACGAACATCATGACACCGGGATCGGAGAGGTTCAATAGGATATATGCGAAAGAAAGCTAATTCTGATTCATTTCACGGAAATCTAGCGGTCTGATGAGAGCTTAACTTCGCCGACGAATCTCGCGTACGGCGTATAAAGAACCGTAAGTCGATCCCCTTCCTCCGGCTTGTACAGGAAAGGGTTAAAATAATAGGTCGTATCATCGATGGTCATGGTGTTGTTCAAGTATCCAACATCCGTCACTACGCCGTCTGTTGTGCGGTAGTTGTTTTTCAATACATAGATCATATCCAGTGCACGGGGTATCGTATATGACGCGGCCTGGAACAGAAATATCAATGTCAGTAAAACAGGAAGAAAGAAAAGAAAGCCTCTCTTCGTCTTTCTTGTCTGATTCTGCCGGATACTGACAAGAATCAGAAACAAAAGGCCTCCGGAGACCATAAAGTGAAGAGTCAGATTGATAAAGTAATACGGCATACCATCTTCCTCTCGTTCTTCTCTCACACGTATGAGAAAACTCTCATCGCGGTCATTATCCGTCAGTTACGGCCCGGTTGTCAATCGCGCTCATCGGGAACCTGTGTTGGATAGACTCCTTCAGGCGTGACCAATAGATCCATGCGAACGTCGTTCTCCTCCTGCGGAAGTGATTCGAACACCTGAAAATCATAACAGGCTCCGACGCGCAAAGCGCGCTGATCCCCTTGCTCTTGGGCAAAGAATCGGTCATAGTAACCGGCTCCGAAACCAATCCGTTCTCCTCTTCTGGAGAAGGCAAGGCCGGGGCAAATAATAACGCGCAAATTCTCCTCCGCTATGCGCGGACAATCGCTTCCCGGTTCCGACAATCCAAAGGTCCCCGGAACAAGCTGATCCTGCTGTCTGACGGCATAGAAGTGCATCCCGTCATGATCGACGCGCGGCAGACAAAGAGTCAGCTTCCTCTCGAAAAATAACGATCGATGACCATAAAAATCCGGCTCACCTCGGATCGGCGAAAAGATCGCGACGGCGTCACCGGGTTCCAGTTGAAGGCCGGGTCCTTCGAAGAAATTTGTCAGAATGTCATGAGCCGCCCGGTCGGAGACCTCTTGAGAAACTTCGCGGCGAAGATCTTGCATCTGCTGTCGTATCCGTTTTTTTTCGAGATGTACATCATCGATCATGTCGATGTCTCACCGATCCCATCTAAAGATCTAACATTATCGGAAGAGTTCTCCCGGGTCAATCGCAAGAACTCCTCCTCCGAAAGAATGCGCACACCGAGATTTTGTGCTTTGACGAGCTTGCTGCCCGCTTTGTCTCCCGCCAGAACAAAGTGGGTTTTGGCAGACACAGAAGAAGACACGGTTCCTTTATGCGACAGAATGATTTCCGTCGCTTCATCCCGGGTCAGAGAGGGCAATGTGCCCGTCAGAACGAATGTCTTTCCCAAGAATCGATCGTCAATATTCTGTGGCATGCCATCGCTCTCGATTCGGACACCTGCCTGTGCAAGTCTCTCGATTCTGCGAAGCGTATCCTCACGGTGGAAATAATCATATACCGACTGCGCTGTGATAAATCCGAAATCCGGAAGCGACGCGAGTGTCATTACATCCGCTTCCGCGACGGCCGTGAGGCTCCGAAAACTCGATGCCAGCGTCCGTGCCGCTGCCGCACCTACATTTCGAATACCAAGGGATACAATTAAGCGATCTAACGGACTGTTCTTCGCTTTCTCAATCGCCTCGATCATATTGGCGACGGATTTCTCCCCCATACGCTCCATGGAGATAAGCAGTTCTTTCTTGGCCGGCAAGAGAAAGATATCATCGATGTCGTTGATCAATCCCTTGTCGAGAAGTGCCTCGATGACCGCGGGGCCGACATTGTCGATCGACAGCGCATCCTTCGATACGAAATGAACGATGCGTCGAAAAAGTTGCGCGGGACATGAATCACCGGTGCAACGGCTGATCGCCTCGCCCGGTTCGCGTAAGACGGGGGAGCCGCATACAGGGCATGTCTCAGGCATGACAAAGGGAGCGCTATCTTCCGTTCGATGTTCGGGCACTACGCCGATAATGGCCGGTATAACGTCGCCGGCTTTTTGCAGGATGACCCGGTCATTGGGTCGGATATCCTTTTCGCGGATATAATCCTCGTTGTTCAGCGTCGCGCGGGACACGAGGCTGCCGGCGATCCGAACCGGCTCGAGTATGGCGACCGGTGTCAGTTTACCGGTTCGCCCGACCTGTACGTCGATTCGAAGAAGTTTCGTCGTCTTCTGCTCAGGGGGATACTTAAAGGCCGTGGCCCATCGGGGCACCTTGGTTGTCTGACCGAGAAAGGGCCGCAACGATATCGCATCGAGCTTGATAACCGCTCCGTCAATACCGTAAGGAAGCAGTCCCCGCTCGCGCCCGATCGCCTCGATCGCTTCGGCGATCTCCTCATCTGTCGAGCAGACGCGAAAACCCGGACTCGCGGAAAACCCGAGATCCGACAGGAAACGGAGAGATTCCGAATGAAATTCGAACTGCCGACCCCGGATCTCCTGAATGTTAAAAACAAACATCCGCAATCCCCTCTCTGCGGTAATCTTTGCATCGAGCTGCCGCAAGGATCCCGCCGCGGCATTTCTGGGATTGGCAAAGGACTTCTCTCCGCGTATCTCCATCAGCGCGTTGGTTCTCTCAAACGCGTCAAAAGACATGTAGACTTCTCCGCGAACCTCCAGAAAGGGAATATCCTCCGAGATTTTGCGAGGCAAATCCTCCAACGCGAGAATGTTCTGGGTGATATCCTCACCGATGACACCGTCACCTCTTGTCGATCCCCGGACCAATCGTCCATTCTCATATTCGACAGACACCGAAAGTCCGTCAATCTTCTGCTCCACAACAAATTGGGGTCGGTCATCCTGACCGGCTTCAGCCAAGCTTCTTCGAACCCTCGATGTAAATGCTTGTACCTCTTCGATCGAAAAGGCGTTTGCCAGACTCTGCATCACATTTTTGTGGGTAACTTTGCCAAACTTCGAGGCCGCGCTACCGCCGACCCTCTGTGAAGGAGAGTCGGACGACAGGTAAATCGGATATTGTGTCTCGAGATCGATGAGTTCACGCATATACGCGTCGTATTCATAATCGGGTATCTCAGGTGCGTCCTGATCATAATAAAGACGATTATGGTAGTTGAGCAAATCCCGAAGCTCGCTGATACGCTTCCAAACGTCCATTTCAGCCTCCCTTTACGATCAATCTCTTGCCCTTGCAAAGAATATGACAGATGTCGCCACAAGGGCAAAGAGAAATATACTCCATACCGGCATCGGAAGCCCGAGGAAATCGCCGATACGATCCGAAATCAGATCCGTCGGAACATGGATGACCGGAGATAACAAATCAGGATCAATGTTGGCACGGGAGAATACTGCCCCCAGAACGAGTTCGCGGAATAGCATTACCGGAATCGCCAGAATAAAGGAATCCGCGAAATAGAGATTGGGTTTTTCCGTCCGGAACAGGAGCATCAAAAAAGCAATGCAGACTCCGGCGGTCACCCAGATCATATCGCCGTCGAGAGACATAGATCGAATCGAGACGATGACATAGTAAATCAGGGACGCCGCCGCACATGCGCCCGCAAGATGTCGAACGACGTTTTTCGACGTCAACACGAGAAGCGCGATCGTCACAACCAAAAGAAAAAGAACAAGCAGAAATCCTTGAAGAACCGAGGGTAAACGAAGCGCCTCTGCGGACATTACCGAAAGATCACGAAATGCCTTCGCAAACCACCGAAAGGGTGCGGTCAGGAAGGTGTCCCAAAGAAGAAAAAGAACCAGCGACAATATAGCCGCACGAGCTGCGCCCCTCAATTAAATCTCCTCCGGATATCAGGCTTCCGCAGAATACGGATCATAATCGGAAAGAAGCTCCTTCAGAACGGCAACTTCTTCGGCGTTAAGGGAAAGACCCTTGCCCGCCTTCTCGTGATCGGGTGCCCAGTCGCGAATATCGAGCTTCGGTGCACCTTTGTTCCAACTTACAAGATTAACTTCCCGGTTCCAGCCCGACTTGCTCGTCGACAGGACGCCGATCTCTTTGATGATTTCCGATGTGATTTCTCCCTTAGGCATAAGCATTCCTCCACAGTTTGATCGGACAGTTACGAGAACACTTCCGTTGTCCGAAGAATTGACAGACATTTTCAAATGCCCCATGATTATAGCATATTTCTTTTTGTACAAAGCATCCAAACCAACAAAGAGGTGTAACCTTGCCGGATTTTACCGATATCCTCCTGAAGACAGCCCTGTGGATCGTCCTTGCCCTCATTGCCGGCGTACTGATCCGGGCTTTGGCGGAACCATTTCTTTTACAAATAACACAAGCTCGGCTTACCTTGCAGCCGCATACGGATGAGAATGGCGTCACGCCGCTGCGAGTGGCTTTTTTCAGCGATCTCCATGCCAATTTGTCTCCGATTTCCGCCAAACGGCTGGCGGATGCTATCTTTTCGCAGGAGATCGATGTAATCCTCTTCGGAGGAGATATTACAAGCAGGTCCGTTCCGCTTTCCGGTGGTCTTTCCCGTCTGAAGCACATCGCGGATCAAGCCCGACGTCTCGGCATCCCTTGCTACGCGGTGCGCGGCAATCACGAAGCGCACGCGGATAAGGCGTTGCTGCAGTCGTCCGGGTTTACCTACCTCGACAACGAATCGGCCACGGTGATGGCCGCCGACGGCCGACACTACCGGATCACAGGATTATCGGATTCCGGCAGGAAATCACGTCAATGGCCGGAGATCCCTCCGGCAGATACTCCACCGGAGCAGCGCATCCTGCTCGTCCACAATCCCGAGTATCTTGTACATCGATCCGGTGCGCCTTACGCGTATCAACTCTCGGGACATTTTCACGGAGGACAGATCTATATGCCTTTTGATATCGAATATCGCCTGTTCCGGCAGGAAACAATGGCGGCACAGGGAATTCGCAAAGGTGTGTTCCGGAAGGACGGCATCACGGGTTTCATCTCGCGAGGTGTCGGATGTGTTCTCGTCCCGCTGCGCTTATTCTCCCTTCCTGAAATCGCCCATCTGGAGATCTATTCCCTGTGAATTCAGCCGAAAAAGGGGCTGTCTCTCAACTTTCTTTTGAGACAGCCCCTGATTTTTACTATCCAGGTCAGAAACATTGGATCAGATCTTGGTTTCAGAGATCTTCCAAATTCCCTCGGCGTAATCCATGATCGTTCGATCCGAGGAGAAGCGGCCGGAACCGCAGATGTTCAGCCAGCATTTTCTAGCCCATGCCAGGCGGTCCGTATAATCGCGATAAACGCGATCTCTGGTCTCGCGATAATCGACGAAATCTCCCAGAACATAGAAGACATCTGCGGGTTGCCAGTTGGAACCCGAGAGAAGCGCATTAAACAAATCATGAAACATGCCGGTCCCGTCGTCGTCAAAGGATCCGTCGACCAGTCGGTCGAGAACCTTCTTGAGCCCGGGAACATGATCATATTGCCAGCGAGGATTATAGAATCCGCGCGTAGCCTCCATGTCCTCCACCCGGCAGCCGAAAATGTAGATGTTCTCGTCCGATACCGCCTCGGCAATCTCGACGTTCGCTCCGTCGTATGTGCCGAGTGTGACCGCGCCGTTCATCATAAACTTCATGTTGCCCGTGCCGGAGGCTTCCAGCCCGGCTGTCGAGATTTGTTCGGAAACATCAGCCGCGGGGAACATACGCTCACCGTTGCTGACATTGTAGTTCTCGACAAAGACCACCTTGAGTCTGCCCTTGATATCTGGGTCTGTATTTATCATACGGGCAGCTTCTGTGATGAACTTAATGATCGCCTTCGCGCGAAAATATCCGGGAGCGGCCTTGGCTCCGAACATAACCGTGATATCGGGAAAATCAAGATTCGGATTCTCTTTCAGTCGATCGTACAAGTTTATAACGTAGATAATATTCAACAGCTGACGCTTGTACTCATGCAATCGCTTAATCTGGATATCAAATACTGAATCCGGATGAAGGACGACGCCCTCCTTCTGCTCAATGTATTTGGCAAGTGTCTCCTTGTTGTCACGCTTAATCTTGAGAAAACGAAGCATAACGTCATCGTCATTCACGAAGGCCTTCAAGCCCTCCAGGCGATCAAGATCTCTCACCCACTCGTCCCCCTGCAGAAGTTCGGTGATCAGGGCGGACAGTTCCGGATTACATGCCCGTAACCAGCGGCGCGGGGTTACTCCATTGGTCTTATTCGAGAACTTCTCCGGCCAGAAACCGTACCAGTCCTTGAGAGTATCCGCCTTAAGAATATCCGTGTGAAGAGCGGCAACGCCGTTCACCGCACGTGAACCGTAGATGGAGAGCCATGCCATGCGAACACGACCGTCACCTAAAGGCGCCATCTCATCAATCTTGTGAACCGGAATCTTCCGTTCCGCCAGCTCATTTCTGAACTGAAGATTAATGCCGTCGATGATCTGAAAAATACGAGGGAACAGGTACTGGAAAATACCGATGTCCCATTTCTCCAGAGCTTCGGCCATAACCGTATGATTGGTATAAGCGAAAACTGACGTGACGGTATTCCAGGCCGTGGTCCACTCCACACCATTCTCATCGACGAGAATGCGCATCAGCTCCGGAATACCGATCGCCGGATGCGTATCATTGATCTGAACAGAATTCAACTCGGCAAAATGCGACATATCCTCGCCGTGAACGGCCTTGTAGCGACGCATAATATCTTGCAGTGACGCCGATACAAAGAAGTACTGCTGGCGAACACGAAGAACTTTGCCGTCATAGGAGGTATCGTTCGGATACAGAACGCGCCAGATGTCATTCACACGATTTCTCTCGATGACAGCATCATCGAATCGCTGAGAATTGAAGAGATTGAAGTCAAATTCCTGCGCCGGTTCCGGCTTCCACAGGCGGAGTCGGTTCACGTTATTCGTGCCGTAACCGGTAATCGGCATGTCATACGGCACAGCCCATACGTCAAAATCCTTATAATGAACCTTGACGCGTTCCTCCTCACGACGGATGACAAACGGATATCCGCTCTCCATCCAGACGTCGGGGACTTCCTTCTGGAAACCGTCGGTAATTGTCTGACGGAACAGCCCATAGCGATAGAGGATACCATATCCCGTAACGGGAAGATTCATCGTCGCGCATGAGTCAAGAAAACAGGCCGCAAGACGACCGAGGCCACCGTTGCCGAGTCCGGGATCCTTCTCCTGTTCGAGAAGATCTGTCAAATTGATACCAAACGATTCGGCGGCTTCCTTCGCCTCGTCATAAATACCCAGATTCACGAGATTATTCAGCATCGAACGGCCGACAAGAAATTCGGCGGAGAGATAATGCTCCTGACGCACATTGTCATAGGCATCTCTCGTCGTCTCCCAATCGTCGGCAATCAGTTCAACAATCGTATGAGACAGTGCGGTCCAATAGTCCCAAAGTGTTCCTCGGTCAGCGGACTTACCGGCTTCAGCCCGCACATAGGAAGCCATCTTATCCCGGATAAGTGTAGACGTAATATGTTGATTCATAATATTATATACAAAGCGCTGTCAAGAAGATCGAGCGCTTTGTCGCTCTCCTTCATTCAAATTATGCTCATAATCGATTGTAACAGGCAAAGACAGAGAGGTCAAATAATGACAAGTGGACTTGACCTCTCTGATTCCCCCTGCTTTTGCTTGCATCTGTTTTGATGAAAAGGTATTCTATTTCTAGCTGACGTTCGGAGGTTTTCATGGATTCCATCGCGATTTCTTTGCTGTTTTCCTTTTTGGGAGCAACGCTTGCACTTCCTGCCAAGTGGATTTTCGCGAAAATGCCGGAATCCTGGTTGCAGGATTATGATTTCGATCCGAAAGCGAAGAATTTTCGCCTTGCACAACGTATGCAGTACGTGCCGCATGTCGTTGTCATGGCACTGGTTTGTGCCGT
Organism: Bacillota bacterium; assembly: GCA_023397475.1. Lineage (GTDB taxonomy): Bacteria > Bacillota > Clostridia > Saccharofermentanales > Saccharofermentanaceae > Firm-13. Next base: position 109,814 of record JAEWUD010000025.1, on the reverse strand, counting down.
AGTCTTTTTTCTCACTTCGTATCTCAATCCGTCGTATGCCGAGAGTGCCAAGGTATTTCACTATCTTCTGGCTTTCGCGCCGATTCTTCCACTTTCGATGATCGTTTTATCCGATGCTCTGAACCGTATTATTCCTGATCAGTTAAGTCTTTTTGCGGGCTCACTATGTGTTTTCGGGTTTGCCGCCGACTTTCTTGAAGGGAGCTTGTGGTTTCCGACAGGCTCTCCCTGGTATTTTCTTATTTTGAACCGCGTCCTTGGCGGCGTTATTGGCGCGCTGATTCTCTTTCTTATCGGCTATGTGGGATCTATGTTAACCGGCCGTGAATCTCTGGGCTTTGGCGATGTCAAACTGATCGCCGCCTGTGGTCTTCTGTCCGGTGCATACGGCTTAATATTTGTCATCTTTCTCTCCTTCATCGCGGGCGGAATTTTCGCTTTCCCGCTTCTAATCCGCAAGAGGCGCAGAATTCGCGAGGAAGAACGGATGATCCTGACGAGTGAGGATCCCGAGAAAGCAAGGAGAAAGCTCGAGGCCAAGAGGGAAGCTATGCATTACGCGGACGATCCGGATTACATCGCATTTGGACCCTTTCTGGCGATCGGTACCATTGCCTTTCTGATGCTCGAGACGCCCTTACATCAGATGTTCTCGCAAATGTTTCTCCTTTACGGGATGTGATTGAAGTATGCCGGGAGAAATAAATGGAAAACCCATGGATAAGAATCCGGAGGATGGGCGAGGAGCGCTCTTATCTCGATTGCGCAGGACGAACCTCGGCGATCACGATTTCTCCTTACTCTCGCGCGAGATTTCTTTCGGACCCGCTTTCCTATTCGCATCGATTTGTCTGTTGTTTTCTTTTCTGGCCTTTGTTTATCTGCCGGATCAGATATGGTTTTTCGACAAGACTTCGTTGATCGGATACACCTTATTTTCCATCATTCGCTATAGTTTTGTCTTCTTGTTGCCTGTTTTGTTTTTTTCCAAGTACTACCGGATTCCGGATCATCAGCTTCTGGGAGAGAATCCCGGTCTCGGCGCTTTCCTGCTCAGTGCACTGAGCGGAATTCCATTCGCGGCAATTATTATCGCGATATCGAATCTTCAGACCTACTTTCTTGTAATCAATCGGATCAGTCTCCCCGAGGCAGTTTTTCTCTATCGACCGGTACAGGAAGGCTCCGGTGAGATGGTCGCTCTTTCGGTGATCGCGACGATTCTCATCCCGGTCCTTGCGGAAGAGCTGTTATTCCGCGGATTCTTCTTTGCCGCGCTGCAAGGAGGCAAACGAGACTTCGTCGTCGTACTTCTCTCCGCTTTACTCTTCACAGCTTTTTCCCTGGATACGGTATGGATTATTCCGACTTTTCTGACCGGGCTTCTCCTCGCCTTTATCCGCAGAAGTACCGGCAATGTCTTCTGCTCGATGATTGCGCGAGTCTCCATGCTTCTTTTCACATTTCTGGTGAAAGACTTTCTTCCTCTCTTAGACATTCGAACAATCCGAGGCAAAGCCGATTTCGACATGACCTTCGTCTATACATCGATTGTGGTTGTCGTCGTTTGCATTGTCGGTTTTCTTCCGGTGATTTCGCAACTTTTCCAATTCGGACGCGATCGGTTGGAAGTAGTTTCCGAGGCGCAAGGCCAAGAGAGCAGCAAGAGTCTGCTTTCCGCCATCGGAGGGATTCCTTTCTTCATCGGAATGTTGGTTGTCATTTGTACGTGGATTTTACTTCTGGGAGTGTGATTTTAACGTAGTCTTAAGAAAAGCTCCATGTTTTGGTATAAATCAAAGCGTCTTTTCCTGTATAATAATGAAATTACCAGGAATTACACAATGGAGGACACATGGACGAGCTTCAGAAATATCAGAAGGATAAATCCACGGTCATCGCGATCATAAAGTATCTTTTTTACCTCTTGATCCTTGCCGCAATACTCTTTATATCGAGCAAGGTACTTGTTATCATCATGCCGTTTCTCATCGGCTTCATTCTTGCGAAAGCTTCACGGGCGCTGTCGAATGCAATCGTTCGGCAATCCGGCAAGAAGCATCGCAACGTACCGGCGAAGCCGGTTGCCAGCGAAACCAAATCCGGGAAATCCTTCTTTCAGAGCAAGGTATGGCTCTTTCTGTTCCCCCCCAAGACGAAGAAATCACTTTCCACGAAGACGAAGCTCTCTGTGTTTATCTATGTGTTGCTCCTGATTGTCGTCACCCTGTCTCTGATTGTATCCGCATCCCTATTAGCCGTTCAGGCGAAGAAGGTAGCAGATCAAGTGCCGTATTGGATGGAGCAGCTGAACAGCGATGGTTTTGTACGCGAACGCATCACAGAGTTCTCAGCTCAGAGCGGCAATTTCTTCTCGGATGAGCAGGTAGGCTCGATCGCGTCTTATGTGGAAGGGAATATAGACAGTGCCCAGCTTCCTGAGAAGGTCGGATCATTTATCAACAGTGCGCTGGACAGTCTTCTGTCCATTATCGGAAATCTTCCGATGATTCTCTTCTACATCATTGTAATTATCATGTCGGGGTTCTATTTTCTTACCGACAGTCGATTGGTTTTCGAGTTCCTATCGCGTAATATCAAGAGTCGGTCTTTCCGTCACAAATCTATCCTTCTCGTCGACCGCCTCTCAAGCACCCTCTTCCGAGTCCTTGGCGGATATATGTTACTTCTCGTCATAACTTTCGTCGAATCCCTGATTATTCTGATGGTTGCCGGTGTCGATTATGCGGTCATTTTCGCCTTGATCACGGCTGTACTGGACTTTATGCCGGTGCTTGGCGTGAGTGCGACCATGGTCCCTCTCATGATCTATCTCGCATTACAGGGAAATTATCTGGCGGTCGTCGTCATCATCATCGGCATGGCTTTGATTACCGTCGTACGACGTTTTCTCGAGCCCCCCATCCTTGGAAACGCGATGCACATGCATCCCATGGCAACTCTTTTTGCCATGATCTTCGGTGTAGCGATTTGGGGAGCGATTGGTTTCCTGATGGGGCCCGTTGTACTTCTGGTCTTGATTGAAGCCGTAAAAGGCTTCCAGCTTGACAAGAAGATCCGCGGAACAATCGGGAAGATTCTCAATAAAGTAACAGACGACGAAGAGCTTTGAGCCTTCGTATGCCCCTTCGAAAGACAATATCACGATGTATCAGGTCGCAGACTTACCCGGAGTGTCCTTGTCACCGATTCGAATCAGGTAGGAATTCTTCTCAAGTTCATACGGAACCGGAAGATAATAAAGCATCATTGCACGCGGTGTTGAGGCGATGGATTGAAGGTCTTTGTCGAGAAGTCCTGTTGCCCGGATTATGTCCGGACGCGTCTTAGGTGCCAGCACATGAAGTTCATCCCCGATGTTGATCTTGTTTCGTTGGGACACGATCGCAGCCTGACGTGCCGGATCATAGCCGATGACGACTCCCGCCACAAACGCCGGTCGTATATACGTATTCTCGGAAAAGATTTTACTATCCTCGCGCGGTGAATCGAAAAAGAATCCGGTATCAAAAACACGATGCACGGTTCGCTCAAGAAGTTCTCGCAAATAAGGGTCTGTCGAGTACGTTGCCGGATCACGATAATATGCGTCCACCGCCTCCCTGTATGCTTTGGTGGTCGCCGCCGCGTAGAAGGCACCTTTGATTCTGCCTTCAATCTTAAAGCTTGTAATGCCCGCCTCGATGAGCTCCGGAATATGATCGATCATACAGATATCTTTGGAGTTAAAGATATACGTTCCGCGATCATCTTCCTCGATCGGAAGATTCATATCCGGCCGCTTCTCCTCGGTGACATAGTATCTCCACCGGCAAGGCTGTGCGCACTCTCCGTGATTCGCGTTGCGACCGGTAAAGAGGTTCGACAAGAGGCAGCGACCGGAATACGAAACACACATCGCTCCGTGAACGAAGCATTCGAGTTCAAGATCCGGAGGAATATCGCGTCGAATAGCAAAAATTTCCCGCAAGGTCAATTCCCTCGCAAGTACAATTCTTTTGGCGCCGAGTTCATACCAGAATCGGCATGTTTTGGCATTCGTAACATTCGCCTGCGTGCTGATATGTATCTCCATATCGGGGCAGACAGAACGAATCGTCGAGAAAATGCCGGGATCTGAAACGATCAAGGCATCCGCGCCCGCATCATGCAGGAAGAGAATCTCCTCCTCCAGTCCGCGAAAATCATCCTCATGCGCGAGAATGTTCATCGTAATATAACAGCGAACCCCGCGAGAATGAGCCCAGGATATCGCATCCGCCATCTCATCGCGCGAGAAATTCGCACTTCCGGCTCGAAGACCCAGAGATTTTCCGGCCATATATACGGCATCAGCCCCGAATGCTACGGCGGCTTCAAGCTTCTCCCGGTCTCCTGCCGGAGACAAAATCTCGACGCGCTGTCTGCTCATCATTCGACGGAAGTCTCTTCAAGGGTCTCTTCAGGAAGAATCGCGGCATTATCTTCTGCGGGAGTATCCGTCCAATTCGGTCGATACTTCTCCACGTTCGCATTGTGTTCATCGAGCGTCACGGCGAAGGCAGAACCACCCTCGATACCCGTGGCGCAAAAATACATGTAATTCTCATCCGTGGGATACAACGCCGCTGTGATCGCGTCAATGCCGGGCATGCAAATCGGTCCCGGCGGAAGACCCGCGTACAGATATGTGTTATAAGCGCTGTCACGCATCCGGTCCGCCGGATTATCCGCGGACCACACCTTATCTAATCCGTCGATTTGACGAAGGTAATTGATCGTCGCACAGGACTCCAGCTTCTGCATGGAGGGATCTTCTGCGTTGAGGCGGTTATGAAATACGCAGGATACCGTTCTCATGTCGGACCTCTTCGCCTCCTGTTGGATGACGGAAGCCAGCGTGAGAACCTGATCCATCGACATTCCGATCTTCTCCGCTCTCGCGTACAAGTCCTCATACTGACTGAGTTTCAGCTTGGTATTTCGCAAGAAGGTATCGATGATCTCCACTTCAGACGCGTTCATGTCGAAGTAGTAAGTATCCGGAAACAGATAACCGCTCAGAATATAATCCCGGTCTTCATTGATGGCAATCTGGGATACAAAGTCATAGCCGACAAAAAGGTTCTGACTGTTCATGCACTCATCCAGCTTCTCGGGATCAAACTCCAAGCCGCTCTCAATCAGTTTCTTCTTGATCTCAAGATAGGTCATCCCCTCCGGGAATGTGATCTTAATCACTTCCGGTTCCTGGCAAAGAAGGTACATAATCTCATCGTAGGACAAGCCCTTGGTAAGGAAATGCGTACCCGATAAATACCCGCCGTCAAATCCGTTGAACTTCGACATGAGACGAAATACCAGAGAGTTACCGATCAGACCGGCATCTTCCAACTTCTCGGCGATATCCTCCGTGTCGTCGCCGCTCTCAATAACAAGCATGACGGCATCCGGCGTGTCACGGTTGATCACCAGTGCTCCCGACGCAATATCAAGATCCAGGGCGTCAAAACGGCGCTCCTGCGAAGTGACATAATTATATCCGAGAAAAATACCTGTGACTCCGGCCACGACAAGTATGAGGATTGCTAAGAGTATCGCCGTCACACGCTTCAGCTTGTTCGAAAACATATTCGCCGATACTCTCCTTTATCACTTCTTATTCCGTGACTTCATCCGCATCTCGGTATTCAGGATCTGCTTGCGCATGCGGATATTCTTCGGAGTAATCTCACACAGTTCGTCATCCGCTATGAATTCCAAACACTGCTCGAGGCTGTACTGCAAGGGCGGCACAAGGCGAAGAGATTCATCCGTTCCGGATGCACGCATATTCGTAACTTGTTTCTTCTTACATACATTGACCGTAATATCTTCATTCTTCGGATTGACACCAACGATCATTCCTTCATATACGTGTGTGCCCGCACCAATAAATAACGATCCGCGTTCCTGTGCATTATAGAGCCCGTATGTTACAGCGGCACCGTCTTCAAAGGCAACCAGAACTCCGTGTGAGCGAGTCTCGATCTCTCCGGCGTATGGCTCAAAACCACATATAACGCTATTCATTATACCATTGCCCTTTGTGTCGGTCAAAAACTCGGAACGATATCCGATAATTCCGCGCGTCGGAACCTTGAACTCCATACGCGTATAGCCCTTCTCCGGAGGCATCATATTGACCATCTCCGACTTGCGTTGTCCGAGCTTCTCAATAACCGGACCGACAAAGTCCTCAGGGACATCAACAAGAAGCATCTCGACAGGCTCATATAGGACGCCGTCTACTTCTTTGAGAATGACGCGTGGCTTGGAAACCTGAAACTCATATCCCTCGCGGCGCATGGTCTCAATCAAGATCGAGAGATGCAGTTCGCCTCTGCCTTTGACGATAAAAGCCTCAGTGGTATCTGTCTCTTCCAGACGCATAGACACATTGGTCTCCATCTCTCGGAAGAGACGGTCGCGTATATGACGAGAAGTAACAAACTTGCCCTCTTTACCGGCGAAAGGGCTGTTATTAACAGAAAATGTCATCGATATTGTAGGTTCGTCAATGTTGACGAAGGGAAGCGGTGACGCGTCTGACGGATCGCAAATCGTATCGCCAATATTGATCTCCGGGATTCCTGCCACACAAACGATCTCACCGACGTTCGCTTCGGAAACTTCCAGACGGCCGAGACCCTGGAAGCGCATGAGCTTCACAACACGTGCGCTGCGTGAGCCGGATTCCTGGTAGGTACATACAACGACGTTCTGCGCCTGACGGATCACGCCCCGGACGACACGTCCAATCGCGATTCGACCGATATACGGATCGGAATCAATGTTGGAGATCAGAATCTGAAGCGGCATCTCTAATTCGCCTTCCGGGCAGGGAATATTCTCGATGATTGCATCCAGAAGAGGCGAGAAATTTAAATCTTCCCCATTCTCATACTGTGCCAGATCATTGCACGAGATTCCCATTTTTCCCGAGGAATAGATGATCGGGAATTCGAGCTGATCGTCATCCGCACCCAACTCAATGAAGAGTTCGAGAACCATGTCGACAACCTCTACCGCTCGCGCATCCGGACGATCAATCTTATTGATGCAGACAATCGGCTTCAATCCCATTTCCAAGGCTTTGCGGAGTACGAAGCGCGTCTGCGGCATCGGTCCATCATATGCGTCAACAACAAGGAGAACGCCGTCAACCATCTTCAGGACACGCTCGACCTCACCGCCGAAATCCGCATGACCGGGGGTATCCACAACGTTAATGCGATAGTTCTTATACGTGATTGCCGTATTCTTGGCAAGGATGGTAATGCCGCGCTCACGCTCGAGTGCATTACTGTCCATGACCTGTTCAACAATCTGCTCATTCTCACGGTAAATACCGGCCTGTTTCAGCATGGAATCAACGATGGTCGTCTTACCGTGGTCGACGTGTGCGATGATGGCGATGTTGCGCAGGTTTTCCATTTTGGTCATAGAAGTATTTCTCCCTTATTCTTTGTCTCTCTCGCGCAAGTAGAAGCGCAAGGGCGTACCCTCAAATCCGAAGTTCTTTCGGAACTGGTTCTCCAAATATCTCTCATAAGAAAAGTGCATGAGATTCTTGTCGTTGACGAAAAGCACGAACTGCGGAGGGAAAGTAGCGACCTGCGTCCCGTAATAGATCTTCAGCCGCTTTCCCTTATCCTGCGGCGTAGGTACCATCGCTGTCGCCTCACCGAGAACATCGTTCAAGGTTCCGGTTGTGAGGCGTTTGCCTGCCTGATCATGTACATCCTTGATCATCGCGAAAAATTTATCGACACGTTGACCGGTTTTCGCGGAAATAAATACAATCGGGGCATAGGACATGAACGAGAATCTCTCGCGGACGATCTTCTCGGTCTTCTCAAGGGTACCGGTCTCCTTCTCGGCAAGGTCCCATTTATTCACGGCGATAATCGATGCCTTACCGGCGTTGTGAGCAAAGCCCGCCACCTTGGTGTCCTGCTCTGTCACACCCTCCGTGGCGTCAATCAGGATAACGCAGACGTTCGCTCTCTCGATCGCCGCCAGGGATCGGATCATACTGTATTTCTCGACCGCATCTTCAATACGGCTCTTCTTGCGAAGTCCCGCTGTATCAATGACGGTAAAGGATCCATGGCGATTGTTTACCACCGTGTCGATCGCATCTCTGGTCGTACCCGGAATATTTGATACGATCGATCGTTCATGGCCGGTCATGCGATTTGACAGAGAAGATTTGCCTGCGTTCGGCTTGCCGATCAAGGCGACGCGAATCGTCTCTTCATCATCCGGATTCTCCGAGACCTCGGGAAAATGTTGGTAAATAGCCTCAAGCAGTTCTCCGATTCCCAGACGGTGCGATGCGGAGATCGGGTAAACTTCTCCGAGCCCCAGATTATAAAACTCATAGAGCTCCGCCGGAGGGGCGCCGATATGATCCACTTTATTCACACAAACAATAACCGGACGCTTCGATTTGCGGAGCATGACAGCGATGTCGTGATCCGCTGCGGTAAGTCCCGACTTCAAATCAACCATAAAAAGGATAACATCCGCCGTGTCGACAGCGACCTGTGCCTGAGCACGCATGCTCTTCAGAATCTCGTCATCCGCTTCCGGTTCGATTCCGCCGGTATCAATCAGAAGAAACGGCCGATCGCGCCATGAGGCTTCCGAATAGATGCGGTCTCTCGTCACGCCGGGCATATCGTCGACGATCGAAATCCGCTCGCCGACCAGCGCATTAAAAAATGACGATTTGCCGACATTCGGCCGTCCGATAATCGCCACAACGGGTTTGCTCATCCGTTTCCTCCTTTAGCGCCGGCAGCCTTGCCGGTCTTTTCTCTCGTTATAAATCTTCGCGTCTCCTGATCAAGCGCTTCCAGCAGACCCTCGCCGGTCGCATGGCAAACGCGAATCGGAACACCGAGCGAAGTTTGCAAGGCGTCGAGCGTCATGTCATCGAGGAAAATATCCTCGTCAGCTTTCAGCATACAATCGGGTAAAATCAAAACATCTGGCTTCTTGCCGGAATCAGAGAGTTCGTGCATCGTGCGCACGATATCGCCGCCGGTTACAAGGCCTGTAACGGTAATCGTCTCACCAAAGAAACGGTTCATCACCGGAAACACTTCCAAATTGACATTATAGAGCAGTGAAACCCGCTCTGCAAACTCTTTCAGCGTCGGATGCGCATCTACTCCGGATAGCACGAAAATCTTCCGGTTCACCATAGGATTGTTTGTGCTGTTTGTCACCTTGCGAGCGCGACGTTTCCGAATTCCACGTCGCATCTCCCGCAGAAAGTCAGAAAGCATGCCCACGCCGTTCTCAAGTTGCGGAAAGCCTTCATATTCGTCGGCAGGCGGAATTCTCACCCCGGCACGAAGATAGAACTCATCCGCCGCGAAAAATATACGCGACCCGCGTGTCTCAAGAAAATACCGCTGCCATTTCCTTACGATGCGAAGGACGTCCGTTGCGGTTTCTCTGTTAAAGGGTACCAATGAAGGGAGATGATTCTCTTCGCGATATTTCGTGATGCCCACTGGAACGACGGCCACCGACAAAAGGTGCGCATTTAATGCATCGAGATCCCCAAGTGTCCTTTCCAGGACTTCTCCGTCATTAATGCCGGGACAAAGGACGATCTGCGCATTCAACGCCACACCGGTCTCGGTAATACGAGTCAGCCGTTCCATAAGCTTCGCGGCACCGGGATTCTTCATCATGCGAACACGAACTTCTGGATCAGTCGCATGAACGGAGACATTCATCGGGGAGAGCCGGTAGGAAAGAATTCGTTCAAATTCCTCTTCCGAAAGGTTGGTCAATGTCACATAATTTCCTGTGAGAAATGACATGCGAAGATCGTCATCCTTAAAGTAGAGCGTTTTACGAAGACCCTTGGGAAGCTGATCGATAAAGCAGAAAATGCACTTGTTCCGACAGGATTTGCAGGAGTCCATCAACGGCTCAGCAAAAATTAGTCCGAGGTCTTCCTCTTCGTCCTTCTCAATCTGTGCTTCCAGAAGCGAGCCGTCCATAAGCTTGAAGGTGACCGTCAGATATTCACATGCAAGTCTCGTGCGATAATCGAAAACATCGCGGACGACCTGTCCATCGATCGCATGCAGAATATCACCGGGAACAATACCCAGCGACTCTGAAATGCTATCCTTCTCCACCGCAACAATACGGCGGGCGTCCGTTATATCAGCCAATACGTGTCCCCTGTCTTCCAACAACAAAAAAACGGCGCGATCCCCTCGTAAGAAGTCCGCACCGCCGTTCTTGCAATTCGTCGTATCCAGCCGAATTAGGCTGTTTCTTCGATCTTGACAATTTCCTTGCCATCCAGATAACCGCAGGTCTTACAGACCTTGTGACGCAGCATCTTCGTGTGGCACTGTGGGCACTGAACGAGTCCGGGCAGACTGAGTTTCCACGCGCTTCTATGACGGGAAGTTCTTGCCTTTGACCATTTACGCTTAGGGTTTGCCATGTCTCCACCTCCATCACTTACCTGTCGGTCACAAACGCCGACAATCATCGACGCCACACATAGTTCGGAGGCGCGTCTGATATTATCCTATATTGATCCGTGCTTTGTCAAGCAACAATCCTACACATTTGCCATTTTATCGGGAATTCTTTCAGATAGCAAGACGGATTTGCAAAGAAATGAGATTCTGTGTCGACTCATTGTCAGAAAACCGTATCTCATATTCCATCTGAAGAAGAAGTTCGCCCGAAGAAGTTGACCGCGCGTTCTCCTCCGATTCCGCGAAAAAAACGCTAAAGTCAGGAATCCGGATCGATTGCGTGAAAATATCCATCGACAATTGGCCTTGCGGCAATGTAAGAACACCCAGGGTAGAAGCTCCCATCCGAAAAACAATCTCCAGTTGACAATCATCCGATCGAATCATACGAATCTCTTCAGACGCGTCGTCGATCAAAATCTGGTACGTTGATCCGATCGATTCTCGATCTTCGGGCGGTACGAACCAGGAGAGTTGATATCCTGTTTTTTCGTGAACAAGAGTTCCTTCCAACGATTGCTTCGACGATGCGACATCAAGACCCGTCGAAAGAAGGATTGTCACATTCTTCTTCTCTGACAAAGGCTTAGTCATCATACTCCTCCACGCGAACATGACGGGATCCCGTGACATTCTGACCGCCTAAAAATGGTGAGGTTACAAGGTCAAACCGCTCCGGATCATCGCTTGTATAGAATTCCCGCATTAGCGGAGCATCAGGACTCGCTGCGAGCTTGAGTTCCGACAACAGCGTTTTCATTCTGCTTGCGACGCTCGTTCCCGAATTCACAAGTTGAACGGTCTCGCCCATCACGCGTGCGATTGTCGGAGCAAGCAGAGGGTAATGAGTGCAGCCGAGTACGAGTGTGTCGACCTGATTATCGCGCATAGGTCGCAAGTATTCTTCCGCCGTAAGCTGCGCAATCTCATTATCCCACCAGCCCTCTTCCGCCAGGGAGACAAAAAGAGGACAAGCCTTCTGTTCGATGTAAATCTTCGCATCTTCCTTGGCGTCAAACGATGAACTCACATTCTCGACCGCCGTTTGCAATGCATGTAAGTAGACTCCGGAAGATACCGTCGCACGTGTCGCCACGACGCCGATTCTGCCGTTTCTGGTCATGCGAACCGCTTCGTTGGCTCCGGGCGTGATGACTTCGACGACCGGAATTCCCGCCTCTCTTCTGACATCCTCATAGGCATGCGCACTTGCGGTGCTGCAGGCGATGACAATCATCTTGACGTTCTGTCGGAGAAGAAATCGCATATCCTGCAGCGAATACGTCACGATGGTCTCATGAGACTTCGTTCCGTAGGGTGTGCGGCCACAATCCCCAAAATAGATCGTACTCTCATTCGGGAGGGTCTGCCAGATCTCACGTAGTACGGTGAGTCCTCCGATTCCCGAATCAAAGACTCCGATCGGTCGGTTATCGAAATTATCCGGTGCGATTCCCGTCTTGGTCATTCCTCAATACACTCCACACGTTGCTTGCTAATAAACTCATCCAAAGCATACCTTATAAGTCTTCGCATTAGGCGATCCAGCGGAACCCCCGAGGCTTCCCATGCTTTTGGAAATAAACTTATGGTGGTAAAACCGGGCAAAGTATTAATCTCATTCAAATAAACGGCTCCGGTATCCCGATCCAGAAAGAAATCTACACGACTCAAGCCTCGTGCGCCCGCTGCCTTGTAGGCCTTAACTGCCATTCTTCTAACCCTCTGCATCAGTTCATCATCAATCTGCGCGGGAAGATATACGTTCGCGCCGGTGCTGCTGAAATACTTCGTCTGATAATCGTAGAAGGGCACGCTCTGGTCCGTGGATATTTCGCCGGCGACAGAGGCTAACGGTTTATCGTTACCCATAACCGCTACTTCAATCTCACGTGCGTTAATGTACTTCTCAATTACCACCGTCCTGTCGAACTTCGAGACAGCCAGAAGCGCATCCTTGAGTTCTTCAGGAGAGGTTGCCTTCATCGTTCCCAGCGAAGATCCACCGTTGGAGGGTTTCAGAAAACAAGGCAAACCAATCTCTGCTTCAACAGACGAGGCGACAGCACCTGCATCCTTCTCGATCTTCGCACGAGAAGCGGAGGTATAGGCACATTGAGGAATTCTTGCTTTTGCGAAAATTCGTTTCGCATAAAGCTTATCCATAAGAATCGCGGATGACAGTACCCCCGCTCCGACATACGGGAATCCGGACAATTCCAGAAGACCTTGAAGGGCGCCGTCTTCACAGTTGATACCGTGAACAGCGGGAAAAATCACATCCGGCACATCGCCGGCCGCAGCGATCACGAAGTCACGAACCGAACAAGGCAGAGCGACCGCGATCGGATTGAACGTCAGATGGTCTTCCCATCGCATACCGATGATGTCATCATCCGGGCCATCAAATCTTCCCCATCTTCCATCCTTTGTTATCCCGGTGCGAATGACATGGAAACCTGCCTTTCGAAGACCGGAGATAATATTGTAAGCAGAGCGGCATGATATCAGATGCTCTGTAGAAACGCCTCCAAATAGGACGAGAACCTTCTTAGCCATAATAATCCGATGCCCCCATAGTAATAGATGTTCGCAACAACCCAAGCCATACGAGGTCTGACTTGATGCAAAACCGGGTTTATTTTACCACGAAAACCGCTCTTGACGTGTATCAACGCGCAAAATCATACAATTTTGCGTAAATCTATCGACCGCCGCAAGAGCCTCTGCTACTATATCTGCAGACAACCCTTTGACCGGTCGCTCGGCTTTTTTCGAGCAGAAGGAATGTAACATGAAGACTTTTACCGTCACATCGGACAAAAGCGGCAAGCATATCGTGCGTGTTGCTCTGACAAATTATCCGACTCTCTCTCCTGCCGATCTTCACAAGGCCCTGAAAAAGAAGGACATCCGGATAAACGGAAAGAGAATCTCTGAAGACGCACCTGTTTTTACAGGGGATCTTGTTGAGCTCTGGCTTCCGGACGAAGCATTTGAAGTCAAGCCCAAAGCAGTCGGCGGAACGGCAGAGATGTCGGATTACAAGATCGTTATGGAGACGGATCGAATCCTTCTCGTGAATAAGCGACAGGGGCTTGCAGTTCACACAGGTAAAGGGACGCAAGGACCTGCTCTGATCGATATTGTCCGCACACGCCAGAAGGATCGGGACATTGATCTTTGTCACCGGATTGATATGAATACCGGAGGTCTCGTCTTGCTTGCCAAGGGCAAAGAGAATCTCGAACATGCGATCGCCCTCTTCAAGAAAGATCTGATCACCAAACGTTATCGTTGTCTTGTACGCGGTGTTCCGACGGAGGGCGAACCTTGTGTTTGTCAGGATGATACCATCATGAAGGAAATTCGCGCTTTTCTTGAGAAGCCGACTCGCGGCAACGTCTTCATCCATGACGAAGCGGGAGAGAATGATCTCCCGATTATAACCCGTTATCGCGTGCTTCATACGCTCAAAGGAGTCGGCCCGGATGCGGAAGATGTCTCGGAGATCGAAGTAGAAATCGTGACCGGTCGAACACATCAGATCCGCGCACAATTCGCCCATCTGGGTCATCCGATTCTTGGCGACGGCAATTACGGCCGCAACGTTTATAATCATCATTTCCGCACACGTTCCGGTGCGAAGCTTCGTTACCAGCAGCTCTTTGCGACGACACTCCTGTTTGGAAAGATACCGCGAGAAAATCTTCATAACGCACTTTCCGGCCGTACATTCTCCATCGTTCCGCTCTATGATGTCGATCTTCCCTATTCACCTTCGTAAATCCTTTATATCGCACGCAAAAGAAAAAGGGACTGTTGCAATCTGAACGTAAAAGTTCAAGAATCAACAGCCCCTTTTTATGGTCTTCTCAAGTTCCCGTCTTCTGATCTTCTTGTTTTGAATAATCAATCTTCTTCGGCGGCCGCATGTTTCGCGCAGCGGCATACTTATCTGTTGATCCATTAACCGTGCTCGAAACGGTTGGCTGGGCAGTAGGCGCGGCCACCTTGTCCCTTGTCACGGGTGCGGGTATTTCAGAGGGAGCAGGACTACTAACCGGTTCGCGCTTTGGCGGCCGCATGTTTCGCGCCGCGGCATATTTGTCCGAATTTTGCGGAGCGGCTGATACCGGTGTCTGTGTAGCACTCAAAGCAACTGTCGTCGAATTATCCGTTAGCGGTTTAAACACAGCGATATCCTTTTTCACATTTGATATTGTTGCGTACGGGGGCACCGCGCGTTTCGACTCCGCGGCAGATAATTCGGTCTTTGCCACCGCAGCAATCGGGGGGATCGAGGGTTCTACTTCCATTGCCGGAATCGGATCGCCATCATGCAACGGCTTGAAAACCGGAATGATCCGTTCCTTCATATCCATCTCAGGCTTTGATGTCGTTTCTCTCGTTATATAGGCTGATGTCGCGACAGCGATCGGCGGCACATGGGAATTCTCATTCGCCACGGGCGATGAAGGTGCAGCCACAGGTTCGCGCTTCGGAGGACGCATATTGCGAGCAGCGCTGTAATTATCGGTCGTTTCACTACTTGCTTTTATCGCGGCTGCCGTCGCGGGAGCTACACGAACCGCCGGGTTATTGATTGAAGGCACAGGTGCGACTGGTCTGTTGATCGAAGGCACATGTGCGGAGACTGCCGGTGCCGCTACAGGTTCGCGTTTCGGCGGGCGCATGTTGCGTGCGGCGCTGTACGTGTCATACGTTCCCATGCCCTGCACACTCGCAGAAGACGTGGCACCTACTGTCGTTGGACCTACGGGTGCAACGGAGCGAGATCGTATCGTTCCGGCAACTGCGGTTACGGAATGTCGCACCTGATTCTTCCACAATTTTCCGAAAAAGTTGGTGGACTGATCGTAAATCATGTCAAATACAGGCGTTTTCTGACCGCTCTTTCTACGAAAAACCATATAACCCATGCCAAAGGTCAGAATAAGTAAGAGAAGCCATAACCAATTCCAATCAGCCCCCCTATTCCCGCTTGATTTTACGGTTGCACCGAGTATTGAACCTGGCGGCGTAGGAGTTGGAGTGGGTGTTGGATCCCCCGCGCCTTCGGACGTAGATGGATCATTTATCCCTGTCGAACCTGAATCTATCGTTGTCGACGTATTTGTGGATGGATCGGCAAGTCCTGCGGCGATGATCGCTGCTTCTTCATCAGAAATAGTCGTCGATTCCGCAGCCGTGGTCTCATCTGTCTCATCCGGTTGAGTGGCTCTAGAGGTGCCGGATGTTTGAATATGATCCGTTGCTTTCGTTTCCGTCGGTGGTGCAGTGGTTTCTGTTGCCGGCGTCGCCGGATCTGTCATTGGCGGTTGCGTTTGTGTTGTCTCCGGAGGCGGCACAGGTGTAGCTGTCGGCACAGGTGTAGCTGTCGGCGCGGGCGTTGCTGTCGGTGCAGGCGTTGCTGTCGGTGCAGGTGTGGGCGGTCTGAGGGTAGGCGTAGGCGGCCTCGGCGTGGGTGTGGGCGGCCTCGGTGTGGGCGTTGCCGTCGGACGTGGTGTCGGTGTCGCCGTCGGTCTCGGCGTCGGCGTAGGAGTCGGAGGCCTCGGCGTAGGAGTTGCTGTCGGTCTCGGGGTAGGCGTCGGCGTCGGCGTCGCTGCAGGGAACGCGACATTCACTCCGATATAAACAGTAGATCCTGCCGCGATACTGCCAGTCCCGGTAAGGCTTAAAGCAGTTCCGCTTATCGAACAGGAGGCGCTCCCCCATGATATTACTTTTGAACCAGCCTTCGAGAGAACAGCATCCGCGGTCCAAGATGTAATTTCAGCATTTGATGTGTTCTTAACAGATATGTTAACAGTCATTCCCGTATTGCCAGACCACAAGTTCTCGTACACAGACACAGATAACCCTTCTGTGGTTGCTGCATGCACAGAATCATGAAGAAATGCAGAAGGAAAGAGAGAACTTGCGAGAAGAATCACGATCGCCAGAAGTGTTTGAGTAGCGCATTTCGAGAAATTTTTCTTCATAACGCCTCCGGTGCGACAAACATTGTTTTGCTATGCTTGTCATTGTGCATAAGAATTTTGTGATTTTGTTAACGTGATTGTATATTATAACAATTCCTTAATTTTTTCCATAGCTTAGATAGTGAGAACATCATGTAGATACAAATAAACCCCCGATGCAAGACATCATGTCGAGCATCGGGGGTCCTGATTTACTTAGTTTTCTCTTTTATGCCCTTACACTAGATATTCCCGTTGCTTACAAGTGCAATCACTTGTGCAACCGCATCCTCGGATGAGAGTTCGGTGACTTCTCCCTCAGCGCGCTTCTTCATCTCAACAATGCGGTCAACGGCTTTGCGTCCGACAGTGACGCGAAGAGGAATACCAATAAGGTCCGCATCCTTGAACTTGACTCCGGGTCGTTCATCCCGATCGTCAAGAAGAACCTCTATTCCTTCCTGCTGAAGACGCAGGTATATCTCTTCCGCAAGAAGGTTAATCTTCTCATCCGTCGTGTTTGTCGGAACGATAATGACCTGAAAGGGTGCGGCCGACATCGGCCACGCGATTCCGTTCTCATCGCTGTGTTGTTCGATAATAGCAGCTAAAGTTCTTCCGACACCGATTCCATAACAGCCCATGACCATGCTGTTCTCTTTCCCGGCCGCATCCAAATATTTGCATCCGAGAGCATCCGAGTACTTTGTCCCGAGTTTGAAAATATGCCCGACCTCAATCCCTCGGCAGGTATCAACGGGTCTCTTGCATTTCGGACAGGGGTCGCCCGGAACAATGTTCCGAACATCAACCACGCGTGTCGGTGTGAAATCACGACCCGGATTCACATTCTTCAGATGATAATCGCTCTCGTTGGCACCGCAAATCGCGTTACGCATCACCAGCACTTCGTTATCGGCGATCAGATCGATCTTCTCCGCGAGACGAATCGGCCCGGCAAATCCGACTTCCGCGCCGGTAATACGCTCGACTTCCGCGAACGGAGCAAGCGTCAGTTCATTCGCATCATAAAGGTTCTTCAATTTTGTCTCGTTAATCTCGCGATCTCCACGAACCATGACCGCTACGGTTTTCCCATCGACCGAATAAAGGATTGTCTTGATGAAGGATGAAGGAACGGTTCCAAGGAAGGATGTAAGCTCTTCGATTGTCTTCACGTGCGGCGTATAGATCTTCTCGATCGGCATCTGTTCGGGTTCAATCTCCGGCGCAGTGGCAGAACAAGGAGCCTTCTCCTCATTCGCCGCGTATCCACACGAGGGGCAGAATGCGATTGCATCTTCGCCGACGGATGATTTGACCATGAATTCCTGAGACCCTGAGCCACCCATCGCTCCCGAGTCCGCATCAACGAGCAGATAATCCAAGCCTAATCGGCGAAAAATCCTGCAGTACGCGTCATACATAGCGGTATAGGATGCGTCGAGTCCCTTCTCGTCCACATCAAAGCTGTAGGCGTCCTTCATAACAAATTCACGTGCACGCATGACACCGAAGCGTGGGCGTTTCTCGTCGCGATACTTATGCTGGATCTGGTAAAGAGTTACGGGGAGTTGACGGTACGAACGGATCGTATCCCGCACAGTCTCGGTAAAGGGTTCTTCGTGGGTCGGTCCGAGACAGAATTGGCGTCCGCTTCTATCCTCGAGACGGAACATCTCCGGTCCGAACTTCTCCCAACGGCCCGAAGACATATAGACCTCGGCGGGAAGGATCGCCGGCATAATTAATTCTTGTGCACCCGCACGATCCATTTCTTCGCGTACAACTCGTTCGACCTTGCGATAGGAACGGTACCCCATCGGCAGAAACGCATAAATGCCCGATGCGACTTTTCGCATCATTCCGGCCCGCAGCATCAGCTGGTGGCTCACGATCTCTGCATCGGCAGGGACTTCTCTTTGTGTAGACATGAAAAATTTCGAAAGACGCATACAGGCGACACCTCATTTTTTCGGGATTATGAACACATGTGAGTATACGTTTTTCGCCTCGCAACTGTCAAACGAAAAGCGCGCGATTTACACCTTTCCCACAGGTATTTTTCCCTGAATTCTTGCGAGTTTCCGGCCAATCCCTTATACTTTATCCATTCTTATATCGCGAACGGAGCGGAAAATGAACAAGGTCAAGGACGAGAAGGTCTTCATTCCCCGCTTGTTGCGTAAGCAGCCGGTCTTTGAGATCGTTTTTTGTTCCCTTCTTCTGATGGCGGCATTCTCTTCACTCTATATTTTGATCGCCTCGAATACCGAACTTCAGAATACGTATTTTTTCGACGGAGCCAAATCCGGCGATATGTTTATGGACTTTTATAATGTTCTTCGCTATGTCTCCAAAGGAGATCCGTACCGTTTTGAGTTCCCCGTTTACCAACCGGAGACTGCATATCCTCCTTTTGCTTATATGCTGTTGTATCCTTTCTCCCGAATTGTCAGCGCGGAATTTTTCCATCAGTCTGTATATCGCACGACGCAGTTCGGACTTATGGCTTTGATGGGGTTTCTGATTATTAGCATCGTTCCGATGGCCTTGCTGATCTATATGAAGAAGAACGGGACTGCATTTGTGAAGTCGGTCACCTTATTGACTTTTTTTACCTCCGGAGTATTTATTTTTGCTGTTGAGCGAGCAAACACCATTCTTCTCGCCGCGTTTTTCCTCGGTGCGTTTCTTCTCGGATATCAGTC
The DNA here is from genome assembly GCA_023397475.1 of Bacillota bacterium. Taxonomy (GTDB): domain Bacteria; phylum Bacillota; class Clostridia; order Saccharofermentanales; family Saccharofermentanaceae; genus Firm-13. Next base: position 90,554 of record JAEWUD010000025.1, on the reverse strand, counting down.
AGAAGACAAGCGCGTTCGAGAGTTGAGCTACCTCTGCCTTGCGATCGCTGCCTCTCTCAAAGTATATCCCGTGATCTTCGGCATATTGATCTTGAAGGATAAACGTTTCTTTGCCGCAGGTCGCACCGTTTTGTATGGGGCCGTATGCTTCTTTATGCCATTTCTTCTGTACCCGGGTCCGGGAGAATGTATTCGTCTGATGATTGAGAATGTCGGTAAGAATACCGAGAGATACTTGATGCAGAATCCTACCTTCCGCTTCGGTTTTGTCCCGTTCCATATGGTGACGGATACAACCTATTCACAGGTTCAACTTTTTGTGATTCTCTCCTATATCTTTCTGGCTCTCGCACTTCTTTCGAGTCTTTTCGCAAAAAAGAACTGGAAGGCGGCGATGGTTCTCTCCGTTGCTTTAATCGCGACTCCGACCAACAGTGCGTATTACTGTGGCGTTTATCTTTTCGCCGCGATTCTTCTTTTTCTTAATGAGAAAGAGCACTCTCTGACGGATTGGATCTATCTCCCACTTATGGTTCTGATCCTGAATCCTCTTCAGTTTGTGGATTCGAACATGGTTCTTCACACCGGTAGAATCGCAAATGCGGCGCTTCTTGCCATGTATGTGCTCCTTATTGTAGACGGACTGATTTGCGGCGGACGAAGAATCTATGATTCCTCCCGGCGACAAGTAAAGCATACACAGGTTGCGTCGGAAGCAACTTTCGTGAAGGAGGCGAGTTAATGGCAATCAGCGTCGTATTATTGGCAGCGAACGAAGCCGAGAATCTGGTGGTTCTTCTGCCGCGCATTATCGCGGCTCTTGACACCACAGGGACTGGGTATGAGATTCTCGTCGTCGATTCCGCACAGGCTACGGACGATACTCCCTCCGTTTGCGCGAAGTTCCCCTCGGTTCGGTATATGAACCAGGAGGAGCCGCGCTATGCCGGAGCCTTTCGAACCGGCATTCGTAAAGCGCGTATGGATAAGATACTCGTTCTGGATGCAGATGGTTCACATTCCCCGGAGAAGATCCCGGAGCTGTATGCCAGATCAATGGAGGGCTATGATCTCGTGATCGGATCCCGATATTGCAGAGGCGGGCACACCAAAGACTCAAGACTCTCCTTTGTTATGTCCATAATTCTCAACACCGTGATGCGAATCGTCATCGGTGTAAGAGCTCGCGATATTTCGACAAGCTTCCGAATTTATGACGCCGCGCAACTTCAGGCCGTAACCCTAGCCTGTCTCAATTATGAAGTGTTGCAGGAAGTCATTCTCCGCATGAAGAAGAACAAGAAGAATTTCTCGATTGCCGAGGTTCCGATCACCTTTGAGAAGCGCGTATACGGTCAGTCGAAGCGTAGACTTCTTCGCTTCATCGCCACGTACATCAAAACGCTGTTCATGTTCCTGCAAATACGTTTCGGAAGATCCTGATCGCGTTTTTCCCGAGTTTTGATGATCGAACTTGTAACTTCTATGAGAAGTCGTTGACCTCGTAGCTTTTCTTATATAATCGTACGATCACCGAAGCGATCGGCTTCGGCCAGATTCTCGAAAACATCGCTACATCATCTCTGTAGCGGGCACCGTTCTGTATTGTCTCATTCGTTCCCGACTCACGATGCAGACGCTTTGCGGTAAGCGGTTGCTTGTGATACACGAAGGTTCCCGATCGATCCGCCAGAGTAAAGAACAAGTCCCAATCGACAGCCATCGCCAGATCCGAATGAAAGGGCGATGGGCCAACGATCTCACGGTTATAGGTAACCGAAGGACAGCAGATCGAATTGCCAAAGGACAAGGCGAGTTTTCGGAAGAAACGATGCTTCGCGAAAAGCTGAAAACGGACGAGAAAATTGATAAATGTTTTGATCTTCTTGTTCATATTCGCCGGAAGTGTCTTGCCGTCGACTACATCGTAATAATTCGTATGGAGCATAATGATTTGAGGTATACGCTCAATTGCATCGAGTGTATACTTGGCAAAATCCGGAAAATAGTAATCATCCTGATGACAAATTGTGACAAAGGGAGTCTCTGCCTTACTGTAGGCAAAATTCCAATTGTCCTGCATATCTCCTTTGCCTTCATTGATATAAACAGGCAGTTGATACTTCTCGGCGATGCCACGAATAAAAGCATTATCGGTCGATGTTGAAATAAACATATTACTTCGTACCGTCTGCCCCGCCAGAGATGCGACACATTCCTCCAAATAGGGGGATTCCTTGTAGGCGCAGATCGCAAAGGTATGCTTTTGATTCGGTTTATCCATGTATTGATTAATCTCCTAATCAAGAAATTTCTCTATGATGTATTTGGGACGCCTCTTTGTCTCTAAGTAAATCTTGCCGATATATTCTCCGATAACACCGATCGCGAGAAGTTGCAATCCTCCGATCGCCCACGTTGAAATCACGATCGTTGTCCATCCTTCGACGGCCTTGCCCGTCGAATAACTGATGAGGAAGTAGATCAACATGATGATACTGACCATAAACACGAAGAAACCAAGATTCGTGATCATCTTAATCGGCTTAACGCTGAAGGAGAGAATCCCGTCCATCGCGAAACTGAGCATTTTTCGCAAGGGATACTTCGACTCGCCGGCGAAGCGCTCCTTACGTTCATAGAACACTTTGTCCGATCGAAATCCCACCATCGGCACCATACCGCGCAGGAAGAGATTCGATTCCTCAAACTCAGCGAGGGCCACGACAGCTTGACGGCTCATCAACCGGTAGTCCGCGTGATTATAAACGACTTCCGCGCCCATCCACTTCATCAACTTATAGAAAAACTGTGCCGTTGAGCGTTTGAATATACTATCCGTCTTGCGCGATGAACGCACACCGTAAACGATGTCACATCCGTCCTCATAACGGTCAATAAAGGCGTCAATCGCATCGATATCATCCTGAAGATCCGCATCGAGCGACACGACGGCATCCGCATGTTCCTTCGCCGTCATAAGTCCGGCGAGAAGGGCGTTCTGATGTCCGCGGTTACGTGACAGCTTAAGACCGGAAATCAACTTCTCATTGCGATGTAACTCTTCGATCATCTGCCAAGTCTTATCCTTTGACCCGTCGTCAATGAATAGGATACGGCTGTTCCCGCTAATCTTTCCGGCAGAAATCAACGAATTCATCTTAGCGACAAGTTGTTTGGATGTCTCGGGAAGCACTTCTTCCTCGTTATAACAGGGTACGGCAAAATAGATCGTCTTCAAATCTTACCTCCTGGGATATCATCCCCGGCATCCGGCATCTCATCGGCGCCAAAACCTCCATGCACATCCAGAAACGCATCCAGCGTCTGGAGTGCGGCGTCCTTCTCCGAGATAATCAGCTTCTCATTCGGATCAATCGGCCAATCAATCGAAAGGCGAGAATCCTTATAGTGAATTCCCGTATCGTATTCCCGATAATATTTCCCTGCGCAGATGTAGGACACCAAAGCTTCCTTGGATAGGACAAGAAAACCATGCGCACACCCATGCGGAACAAGCAGCGACTGCCGATTCTTCTCGCTCAAATGAAAACCGCGCCACTCCAGAAAGGTCTCCGAGTCCTTACGGAGATCGACGATTACATCATAAATCTCGCCCTTCACACTGCGGACGATCTTATCCTGCGGGAAACGATTCTGGAAATGCAAGCCGCGCAAGACGTTATGTGCTGAAAGGGTCTCGAATTCTTCGGCAATCTCGCGAAAAAAACCGAGAGACTGATAGATCTCCTTCTCGTAATTCTTAGCAAAATATCCGCGGGAATCCTCCATATAGAATGGATTAACCAAGTATGCTCCTGCGATATCCGTTGAGATGAATCCGAAAGATGTAGGATTCGTCATAAAATCTCCTCCCTTGCCTTCAACCAGCTGGCGGTTCGTCGAATGCCTTCCTCGAATGTGACAACCGGACGGAACCCTGTATCCTCGAAAAGCTTCGCCGTATCGAAGAATTCCTTCGGCAAAGAGACCCCGTTAAAAGGAACGGCGCCAAATCGCAACTCCGCGTTCGGATTGCAGACCTTACCCATGATTTCAATATACTCTCGAAGCGGTCTGGCTTCGCCGCTTCCCAGGTAATATGCAGTAAATGGTTTCCCCGATGCTCCGATCGAATAGAAGGCTTCCGCCATATCGGAAACATGAAGGAAGTCATATAACTGTTTTCCTTCGGTAAAATCGACGGATTGACCCGCCATCAGCTTCTGCAGGGTGGTGTTTACAAATCGAGGCGAGATCTCACCCTCTCCGTACGCATTGGAAATCACGCCCCATACAAACGGTAGATGAAGCGTCGCCGCCATTGTCTTGGCCATATAATGCGCTGTGAGCTTCGCCGTGCTGTAGATATAACCGGCACCCGGCATCACGCCGTCTTCCGGAATGTATCGGTCTGCTTCCGTCTCCATAATACTTCCGGCACCGCAGAAGCACTTCGCATCCATACGGGATGCCGCCGCGACCGCATCCACCGCATAGCGAACATTCATCAGCTGTAAAGAAGCATCCGCCCGACGCAAGCCTGCGCTGCCTTCCCAGGCAAAATGATAGAAAACATCGAGTTCACCCGCCGGAATGCGCTCATGAAGCGTATCGTATTCATCCATATCACATTCGACGATGTGTAAATGAGAGGACAGCACCAGTCTTGATGTGCCCAAACCGCCGCGACGAACGACGGCATATACTTCGATCCCCCGGTCAATCAGACGACGAACCAGTTCAGAACCGATAAACCCTCCGGCTCCGGTAATAACGACTCTCTTCATCACGTTTCCCTTCATGACAATATTTCTTATGTCATTTTATGTTTTTGCCATACATGCGTCAAGGAAAACCCGATGCTCCAATCTTTTCTGCGAAAAGGGGCTGTCTCAAAACGAAAGTTGAGAGACAACCCTGTGCGCTTATATTAAATGAATAATAGTCGAATCAACCGCAAAGTTTCTCGTAAAAACGTTCCTTCACACGACGAAGGGCAAACATGAGGATGAGTCCGAGACCAATGCCGAATGCCGCTTGAACGAGATTCATCGGGACCGACAACAGAGCTGCCTCAGGACCGTACATGAAGGGTAAAGATTCAAATCCTAAATATCCGGCAACCATGATGACTTCCGCAATGACAACGGCCAGAATCCTGCGTTTCACAGAGACATTCTTCCTTCGAAGGATAGCCCCTGCCACGAGTCCCATGCTGCCTTTGATCAGAAATGTCGCGGGAATATAGACCGCGTAACCCAGGATCAGATCCGCAAGTGCGGATCCGATCGCCGCAGGGAAGAATGCCAGAGGTCCCAGAACATAGGATGCGGCCAGAATGAATCCGTCACCTAAATTTCCGTATCCAATTGCGGTGTTGATTTTTATCTGTGTAGCAAGAAATACAACGGCAGCCATTACACCGGAAAGAGTGATGTTCAGAATATATCTTCGAATTCTGCGTGATGATGACGGTCCGTTTCCGGTCTCTTCTCGGCTAGCTTCACGCGATGGTTCGGAATGATGATCCATTGTGAAATCCTCCAGTTCTTTGAATATCGACATTGTATTCGCAATTTGATACCATTGAAAGGGTCAGATATCAATATTGTGTTGGTATCAGATTGGAGAAGTTATGAAGAACAGCTTGTCGAACAACAAGAATCCGATCTACATTCGTATCTACGAAGAAATTAAGTCTCGAATACTCTGCGGCGATATCCTCCCGGGAACAAGACTTCAAAGCAAGCGTGTCATGTCCGCCCTACACGGATACAGCGTAAACACCATCGACAGCGCATACCAGCAACTTGTGTCGGAAGGGTACATCGAAGCCCGTCCCAAAAGCGGTTTTTTCGTATCCGATCCGGGACCGATCGCCCGAAGCCCCGACTTTTCGAAAGAGATACTTCCACGGACTGCGTTTATGTCGGACGAGCCACACCGGTCGGCTGATGATTTCCGCGTTGATTTCTCGCCGAACGCAGTTGATATGGATGCGTTCCCTCTCTCCCGGCTTCGCAAGATTGTCAAGGAATGCTTCGACAAGAGAGCCGGCGAGATTCTTTGTTCGTACGACGCGGCAGGTTCCTATGACTTGAGGACCTCTCTGTGCCGTTATCTCGAGACGGCGCGCGGGTTAACCTGTCGTCCTGACCAGATTGTGATCGGAGCCGGGACTGATTTCGTCCTTCAACTCATCATGCAGATCATCCGATCCGACACACCGGTCAATGCAATTGCCATGGAGAATCCTCTGTATAACAAAGCCTTCCAGATTTTTTCGGGCATGGGGATATCCGTACGTCTGATTCCCGTAGGCAAAGAAGGTTTGCGAACAGATCTCCTGCGACAAAGTGATGCAGACATCGTTTACTTAACACCTTCCCATCAATTTCCCCTCGGCGTCATCCTGCCGATTCATAAGCGCTCAGATATACTCTCCTGGGCATCGCAGAAGGAGAATCGTTACATTATTGAGGATGATTATGACAGCGAATTCCGCTATGTCGGACGACCGATCCCTCCGATCGGCGAAGCGGACAGAAACGGACGTGTGATCTATCTTGGAACCTTCTCGAAATCCATCGCGCCTTCCATACGAATCAGCTATCTCGTTCTCCCAGAGCGCCTTCTTGCCGCTTTCCGAAAAAATCTTGCCTTCTATGCGGCGACGGTTTCTTCGATTGATCAGATTGTCTTGTCTCGTTTCATCGACAGCGGCGATTTCGAGAGGCATATCAGTCGCATGAGGACGCTGTACAGAAAAAAGCGCGATGTTCTGCTTGGAGCGCTGGCACAATATCGGCATGAACTTACAATACGCGGAACCGATGCGGGCCTCCACCTCATCGTTACTGTGTCGAATGGTATGACAGAGAGTGACCTCGTTGCGAATGCCGCCGCAAAAGGCATTCGCGTCTACGGAATTTCTTCGTATTACATTGACACCGGAGATCCGCATCTCTTCATCCGACCCGGCACCGTCCTTCTCGGCTACGCGGGACTCTCCGAAGACCAGATCACCTACGGTGTGAAACAACTGGTCGAAGCATGGAATCTGTCGTCATTACATGATTCGAACACGCCGGACACATAAGAATACTCCCCCATTTGCCGGAGACGAGTACTCGTCTGAAAACAACAAGGGGGAGTATATTCTTGTACATGATTCACCAATTGCAAACCGGATTATGGCACAGCGCTGATCAGTGACGAGCCAGACGATCCGTCTCCCGTGCGATCGCCAGTTCTTCATTTGTAGGAATGACGAGAACTCGAACCACCGATCCTTCCGCCGAAACATCGGCTTCTTTGCCACGAAGCCCGTCATTCTTCTTCGGATCCAGATGGAGACCCAGATAGGATAGGCCTTCGGAGACACTCTCGCGAAGTTCGGGTGTATTCTCTCCGATACCCGCGGTGAATACGACAGCATCCAAACCATTCATCACAGCGGCATAGGCTCCGATGAACTTCTTGCACTGATAAATGAACATATCCAACGCCATCGTGGCGCGCTCATTGCCCTCGCGTGAGGCTTTGTAAAGATCTCTGAAATCCGAAGACACGCCGGACACGCCATGAACGCCTGATTTCTTGTTCATAAGGCTGTCGACACCCTTCATATCCAAGCCTTCCTTCTCCATAAGTATGGTGACAATTGCAGGATCAATGTCTCCGCAACGTGTTCCCATACAAATTCCGGCCAAAGGAGTCAAGCCCATCGATGTATCAATACTCATGCCGTTCTTGACGGCCGCAATCGAAGATCCGTTGCCGAGGTGGCATGTGACAATCTTCAGTTCCTCCAGAGGTTTCCCAAGCATTTCTGCCGCACGCTCGGCAACATAACGGTGCGAGGTGCCATGGAACCCGTATCGACGGATCCGGTATTCCTCATAAATCTCATAAGGAAGTGCATACATATAAGCTTCCGGCGGCATCGTCTGGTGAAAGGCCGTGTCGAAAACCGCAACTTGAGGAACGCCGGGCATCGCAGCCTCGCATGCCTCGATACCGGTCATGTTCGCAGGATTATGAAGAGGCGCAAGCGATGAGCAGACACGAATCGCCGACTTGACCGAGGGTGTGATTATGACAGAGGAAGAGAATTTCTCTCCTCCGTGAACAACACGATGACCGACAGCGTCGATCTCCATCATGGAATGAATGACTCCATGTTCGGAACTTGTTAGAATCTCCAGTACCTTCTCCACCGCATCCTTATGATTCGGTAAATCCTCGTCGATACGTACCTTCTCCTCATCAAAACGGGCGTGGATTATGCAGGCATTGTCCAAACCGATACGCTCGGCCCCACCCTTGGCGAGAACCTCACCGGTTTCGGACTCCAAGAACTGATACTTCAGCGAAGAGCTTCCGGCATTGATAACTAGAACCTTCATGATAATTCCTCCCTATTCATGGTGAATCCGCCGCAGAGCATAACCCTATGCTCCCCGACGGATCGTCATCTGTTCGTATCGAAAATTACCCGATCGCTTGCACAGCGGTGATTGCGGCAACGCCTACGATATCATCGGCGGAGCATCCGCGAGACAGATCGTTAACAGGTGCGGCGATTCCCTGCGTAATCGGGCCGTAAGCCTCGGCCTTTGCCAGACGCTGCGCGAGCTTATATCCGATATTACCGGCATTCAAGTCGGGGAAAATCAGGACATTTGCCTTGCCGGCAACCGGGCTTCCGGGTGCCTTGCTGCCGCCGACGGAAGGAACAATTGCGGCATCCAGCTGCAACTCTCCGTCAAGATTCAGCTCCGGAGCCTTCTCCTTGGCAAGTCGTGTCGCCTCAATAACCTTCTCCGTAAGAATCGACTTTGCGGAGCCGTAGGTGGAATAGGACAACATGGCAACGTTGGGCTCGCAACCGGCAAGCTGACGGAAGCTTTTCGCGGAAGAAATCGCGATCTCAGATAAATCGTCCGCGCTCGGATTCTCTACAAGACCGGAATCACCAAAGAGGAATACGCCGTCCGAACCATATTCACAATCCGGAACGATCATCATAAAGAAAGCGGAAACCAGCTTCGTGCCGGGTGCCGTCTTCAAGATCTGAAGAGACGGACGCAGAGTATCTGCGGTGCTGTGGCAAGCTCCGGCAACCATACCGTCCGCCATGCCCTTCTTGACCATCATAACACCCACATACATCTCATCATGCATCAGCTTCTCGGCGGCCGCACGCGCCTCTTCAATGCTCGGAAATTTACTCTTGCGCATTTGCGCGAAGGATTCGACAAAATCCGGATACTCGGCATAATCCAGCGGATCAACAAAAGCGGCTCCGGATACATCCCAAGCACCCGCGCCGCTCATAATCTTCTCCTTATTCCCGAGAATGATAACCTTGACAATCTTCTTCTCCAGAAGCTTGGCTGCGGCTTCGATCGTTCTCGGATCATTGCCCTCAGGGAGCACTATCGTCTTGTTCGCGGCCTTCGCCTTCTCCATAATCTGGTCAATAAAAGCCATGTTCAGATCCTTCTTTCTTACATATCTTTTTTCGTACGCAAACAGTATATTGAAAAAACAGATGGGAAACAATGGATAAATCCGGGTTTTTTCGTGTTTCACCTTCATTTTGAAGGAATTGTTGCACGTTGCGTGAGTATTTTTAAGAAATTATCTGGTTTCGGGAAGGGATGATAACGCAATTATCGCAAGGAGATTCTCGCGGGCATATACCGCAACGCGAGAGCTCAGAACCGAACGAAAGAGCATGCCCTTCACATCACTCTTGCTGTTGGTCGCAAGAGCCTGCTCCATCGGAACCAGCGCCGCCGCACACAGTGACAGGTCATCTTCCAGCACGCCTACGGAAAACGCCAGCGGATAGGCATCCATTGCGACAATCTCCGACGTCGCGTTTCCCGTGATCACATCATAAAGGGAATAAAGCATACGTTGGTTCAGAAGCTGTTCCTTAAGCCAGGATGTTGCATCCGGAGAAATGGCCTGGGTCTCGGACATGTAAAGCAATGCAAGAACAGAGCGGTCCAGACGAAAGGACGACGTGCGATCCGAAACGTACAGATATCCTCCCGTTTGCGGGTCATATCCCTCGGCGGGAAGCGGAATCTCATCTGAAATTTGGGATGCGACAAGAATATCCGTCGCTTTTGTGTAGAGTGATTCAAAACGTGAATCGATGGAGGACAGCATCTGTAACGAGGTTAGGTCTAGCGAGGAGAGTGGGATGAAGCTTACTATCTCCTCATCGATAATCCCATTGGCAAGATCCGGATTATCGATAATAACCTGAGTCGGTGCTGGTGTAGGTGTTGGAGCCGGCACCCGAAGATCCGCCAAGCTCGCAAGGTTCTCGACATATAATGTATCCGCGTATTCTCTGATTCGTTCCATATCCGAGGACGTGCCCCATTTGTCGTAATACAGAAGAAGTGCCCCGACGAATGACAATGTGTCCGAGTAAGACGATACCGGCTCGGCGATAACGGTTGTCATCGGAAGTGTACCGGAGGACTCTTCGTTTGGTTCACCGGAAGCGTTCGTGACAGACGCGGTTCGATAGATGTCCCTTGTCATCTCCGTCGGCTCCGGACCGATCGTCGTATCATCATCAACCTGATCCGCCGTCCGCAGAAAATCGAGCAGAAGTCCATCCTGTCCGCGAAAAGTCGTATCAATTGCCGTCAGCAGAACATTGGCTTCTTCCTTACGGTCACAAGCAATGTATGCTCTAAGAAGAAGAATCTGGTCCCTGGCCAGCAAATATTCCGACATTGATTCTGTCTGTGTCGCGATGTTCCCCGGAAGAAGATACCAGGATACAATAAAGGGAGATGATCCACGGTTATCCGCTAAGACCTTTTTGGTTCTGTCGAGCATGTCTTCCGCATCGAGCGGGGAATCGGCGACGACTTCGCTGATTCCTTCGGATATAGAAACTTGGGGTTTGCTGATCGGAATACGTTTGTATAGAATCCCCGAGGCGAGTACTGCGATGATCGCAAGCGCTGATAGCAATAATATCGCGGAAATCACAATGACAGGAATCAATCTTTTGTTGATTGACGGTCTTCTATATGTCGTGCGCATGTTCCATTCCTTCCAGAAAGACTTTTCTTTTCATCCTTCACCGTGTCGTGAAAAATATAACCTTTTGTGTTATAAATTGAGGGTAAGCAAGACGTTTATCGTTTCTACCGACATTGTATCACATGGGAATTAGGAAAGGCGGGTCATACATATGCGCGTCGTAGGCATCATCGCGGAGTACAACCCCTTTCATCTCGGCCATGAGTATCAGATCCGCAAGGCGCGTCTGAAGTGGGGTGAAGATACCGCTATCGTTGTCGTCATGAGCGGCGACTTTGTCCAACGGGGCGAGCCGGCGATCGCTACGAAGATCAGTCGTACGAAGGCGGCTCTCGCATCCGGTGCCGATCTTGTACTTTGTCTCCCCTTCACGTTTGCTTGCGCCTCTGCGGATCGATTCGCTTCGGGAGCCATTGATACACTCGACGCAACGGGGATTGTAAGCGATATCTATTTCGGCAGCGAGTGTCCGGATATCCATATTCTGGAAGCAATCGCCGATGTCTGGGCTGAGGAACCGGAGGAAGTATCCCTCCTTATTACGGAGGCGATGCGTGACGGTTCTTCCTACGCCGCCGCGCGTCAGTCGTCGATATGTCGTTATCTTGCAAACCGGGGCAACGAGACATTAGCGCAGGCAGCCGCCACCTTCCTCTCCTCACCTAATGTAATTCTCGGGATCGAATACCTCGCGTCCATCCGTCGGAACAACAGTCGGATGCGTGCATCACTGCTCGAGCGAAAGGGCGCCGGTTATCACGAGATCGATCCGTCATCTGTTTTCCCCAGCGCTACAGCGCTCCGTAACATTGTTACAAACGATTGCGCGGCAGGCGTTTTCGACATATCCTCCGCGGCGCTGCGGTTGCAGGGCAAGATGCCTGACTCCTCCCTTGCCGAGCTTCTGACTGAATACTCGAACGGGTGTCGACCGGTATTCCCTTCTGATTTTACAGAGGAAATTCTCTTTGCGATCCGCCGTACACCGGTAGATAGCCTGCGTCAAACCGCCTATATGGGAGATTGCGTTGCGGAGCGACTAAAGAATGCCGTCGCCTCCCTTCCGACAGTTGAGACAGCGGACCTCTATACAACATTTACGTCTGTTGCCTCGACCAAACGGTTCGCGGGCACAAGGATCAACCGCGCAATTGTCTCCTTGCTCATCGGCCAAACAACAGAAGACATACATACAATTCTGCACCCTTCCTATCTGCGCGTTCTCGGCTTTTCGGATATCGGAAAGTATCTTTTACGCAGAATGCGTAAGTCTTCGACCTTGCCTGTGTTGGATAAGGCTTCCGACTTCCTGGAATACGGTGATAATTCGCAGATAAGACGCACAAGTGAACTTGATCTAATTGCGGCGGATCTGCGATCTGTTAAGGCCGGTCAAGCATACGGAAATGAGTTCCGAGAAAAGGTCGTACCCTATAAATCGAAGAAATTTAAAGGAACGGATCTATGATGCAACAGCGAAAGAAATACGAGATTGATAAGCATGTTATTTCTGGAGTATCACATTATCTATTGAAGATTCCTCAATCAATACTCTGGGAATTGGTCGTTATCCTCGGGCCATTCGCCTTCTTTTATGATGTTTGTATTCTGACCAAGGGGTTGATGAATTTAGCCCTGTGGCAAGCGATTCTCATGGGCGTTCTTCTTAATGGAACGATCATGATGATCATTTTTCTGGCATTCAAAAATCAAACTCCTTCCATAGATCGCCAAGGTTTCGCAACTATATCAAAACACTTGCCGCTGATCTTCGTTCTTTTGGTGGCAGGATTACTTGCAATCGAGCAATTTGACTGCCTTCCGAAGTATGACGGGGGTCTTTACTATGACCAATTTCTCACCGCGGTCTCTACATTTACGCTGTCCGTCGACTCAATCCTAAACTCATTTGTCCTATGGACTCACCCCACTTATGGGATGATGCTCTTTCTGGTTCCAAGTGAACTTCTGCTTCCAGGTTCCAGTGTTGGTGTATATTGGATGACGCTTCTCATTTTTTTGCTGAGCATTGTCGGCATGGATCGAATACTGTCCAAACTTTTCCCGGATCTTCACGCGTTGCAACGCGCGTTCATCACGCTCTGTTATGCCCTGCATCCGTATGTGCTCGGCTTATTCTCCCATGTGAATCCGGATCATTACAGTTTGTATTACTTCATCCTCATGGTATGGGCATTCGCCTACAAACGAGAAACGATTGCCGCATTCCTTTGCCTTCTTCTTGTATTTACAAAAGAAACGGGAATACTCATCGCCGGACCCTTTCTCCTCTGGGTCACTATTTCTGCCTTCTTAACCGAACAAAAGACAGACCGTCACAAAGCAATACAATCATTGTTACTGCGAATCATTCGGTACGGGATATCACCGGTTTTGTATATCATGTATTACCTTTTCGCCGGTTCATTCTCATTTGCAACCGGACAAACAGGTGAGAGTCCCCTTCGATGGGACAGCAACGGAATCCATTGCTTTGGTTTCTCCCTTCCATATATCTCCATGCGTTTGTCCCAGGTTTTCTTCTTCAATTTGTTCTGGGTCGTCAGCATGCTCTTTCTGCTTACCGTGGCGATTTTCTTCATCCGAAAGTACATTCGAAAACATGAGATATCGCCTCTGGACGGAATTGGACGATTAGATATGCTCGGCGCAATTTTTGCATCTGTATCCGTTTACTTTATCTTCTCAATCCTATTCATTACACTGGCACTCCCAAGATACAATGTGTACTTCGTTCTTCCGTCAGCGATCATAATCGGTATAGCCGTTCGTAGTATCTGGACAAATAAATTATCCCGGTTGATAGCATCGGGTATTCTTATCATCCTGTTACTGGGGCAAAACTATATAACGATAGATCCGTCCCTATATCTGGTTTCTTCACAACTCAATCTCGGGAATTCCGTTATTTGCTCACCGACACGCTATGGAGGTATGCCTATTGTATATGAGATGTATGCGTATAATCGCCAGTTCGCGTATACGGAGGAGATTCTAGACAAACTATTGCAAGACGTTCAATTAACCTCCCAAGACGCAATTGTTACCGTTGATGACGGTGATTACGAATTACTTATCATCGGGGAGGAACTTTTCACGGAGAATCGGATCTACTACGATCCGGATCTTGGAGAACGCACTTATAATCATACGAACCCAAATGCATTCATTCCTGTGGAAGCAAAGTTGACGAGTCGTAATCTATCCGAATGGAAGGATTACAATCTTCCTGATCATCTAGTATTACTTTTACTATGGCGTAATAGCGATCCTGCCTACATTGACGCCCTTACGCAACTAGGATATACAATTGATCAACAATTCACCGCAGAGAATTACGCGGGAATCATTTACGCATACCGTCTATCCCGGGAATGAACCTGATGCCTTGCATCCTTGTTGACGTCTTTGATAGAATAGTCGAATAATTCAATAACCAGATCCCAACGGAGGTTTCATCATGTACGAGAATGTTTACGATATTTTGGAAGCGCGCGGCTACATCTCGCAGGCGACGCATAAGGACGAGATCTACGAGAAGCTTAGTAAGCCCGGTGTCACTTTCTATATCGGCTTTGACCCGACGGCGGACAGCCTTCATGTCGGACATTTTGTACAGATGATGGTGATGAGCCACATGCAGAAGGCAGGGCACCGGCCGATCGCCCTGATGGGCGGGGGCACGGCGATGGTCGGTGATCCGACCGGTCGGACCGATATGCGCCAGATGCTTACCACGGAGACCATTGCTCACAATGTATCCCGCTTCATTGAGCAAATGGGCACGGTCATTGATTTCACCGAGAACAAAGCGATTCTCGTGAATAACGGCGACTGGCTTCTCGGCTTGAACTATATCGAATTTCTCCGCGACATCGGTCCGCATTTCTCTGTGAACCGGATGCTGACGTTCGATTGCTACAAACAGCGGCTTGAGAAGGGACTCTCTTTTCTGGAGTTTAACTACATGCTGATGCAAAGCTACGATTTCCTGTATCTCTACAAGAAATACGATTGTACGCTTGAACTTGGCGGTGATGATCAGTGGTCAAACATTCTCGGCGGTGTCGAACTCATTCGCAGGAAGGAACAGGGCGAAGCTTATGGCCTGACGTTCACGCTTCTTACGAACAGCGAAGGCAAGAAGATGGGCAAGACGGCCAGAGGAGCGGTCTGGCTTGACCCGGAGAAGACGACCCCCTTTGAGTTCTATCAATACTGGCGCAACATTGACGACGCTGACGTCATCAAGTGCATGAAGCTATTAACCTTCCTGCCTCTTCCTGAGATCGCCGAGTACGAGAAGCTCAAGGACGCAGCCATCAATGAAGCGAAGAAGCGCCTTGCATACGAAGTAACCTTGATCGTCCACGGGCAGACCGTCGCGGACCAGGCGAAGAAACAAGCGGAGGATTTATTTGAGAAGGGCGGCCGTTCCGATGACATGCCGGCGACGACGATCTCTGCAGAAGATCTATCATCCGGCTTATCGATTCTTGATGTTCTTGTTGCCGCAGGGCTAACCGCATCGAAGGGCGAGGCACGTCGTCTGATCGCCCAGAACGGAATTTATCTGAACGATAAGGTCGTCGCAGATCCTTTCTATTCGATAACGGAATCCGATTTCACCGCGAATGAAGCCATCCTGCGCAAAGGTAAGAAGATCTATCACCGCCTGACATTGTAATCTCAACTGTTATGTAAGCACGCCTAATAGAGTTGTCTCGAGAAATCTGAGGCAGCTCTATTTTTCGCGAAAAAAAATCCGGTAACTGCTAAAGTTACCGGATTCAGCGTTATCTCGTGAAATGACATCAGGCCTTCGCTTCGTTCACAGCCTTCGCCATGCGGGACTTCTTTCTCGCAGCGGCATTCTTGTGAATGTAGCCCTTGCCAGCAGCCTTGTCGAGCGTCGACTGAACATCCTTAAGGAGCTCTACGGACGTCTCGGCGGAAGAATCGATGGAGGCCTTCGCCTTCTTAACCACCGTGCGGATCTCGCTCTTCTTCATCTTGTTCGCGATGGTCTTCTTCTCGGCAACCTTCACGCGCTTGATAGCGGATTTAATGTTCGGCATTTCCTTCACCTCCATCTTTTTTCGAATCACCAAGGCATTTTAACATGATTTCAGATCTCACGCAATAGGATTATCGAATCGTTTGCTTGTATTTCCGACGGTTTTCCGACATTTTATCCGATCCTTCTCGATCTCGGGGAATCCATATTCTTCTCCGGCTCGAAATACTGCGGCGCGCGTATCGGGTCACCCGGCATGAGCGCTTAGGGTCGATGGGTTCCCCTCCTCGACGCGAATCTTCTTTGTCAGTAATATCAGCTCTCTTGTGATAACAATCGTGGTTATAACAACGGAGACTCCGTCCGCTATCGGAGATGCGAACCAGATGCCATCCAAGCCAAAGAACATCGGGAGAATGAGATAGAGTGGAATTAATAGGATAATCTGACGAAGGAGAGTCATGATCAGCGCGACAAAGGATTTGCCGACAAATTGAAAATAATTCGCTGATACAATCTGGAAACCCAATACCGGCAAGACCAGGAGTACCCAACGCAAAGCGTTAGCGGCGATAGGTGCGACCGTCGAATCCTCGCTGAAGAATCGGACAATATGTGTCGGGAATAGCCAGATAAACACGAACGCAGTGATCGTCATTGCACTTGAGATACCGACGGCAAAGAAAAAGGTCTTGCGAACGCGCCTGAAATTTCTGGCACCATAATTGAAGCCAATAATCGGCTGTATTCCCTGATTAATCCCGATCAGCGGCATGATGCAGAACATCGCAACAGAGTTCACGATAGTAATCGCGGTCAACGCGTTATCTCCTCCGAAGCTGCGAAGCTGGAAATTACTGACGGCTTGAACTGCCGACGCCGCACATTGCAGGGCAAAAGAGGACATGCCGATCGCAAAAATTCGTTTGGCGATCGGTAGATTCGGGCGCAAATACTTCCGGCGAAGATGTACCGGGGATCTTTTCGATAAATAATAGAAGAGACAAATCGCAAAGGAGATGGTCTGTGCTATTCCCGTCGCGAGCGCCGCTCCCTTAACTCCCAGTCCCAAACCAAACGGCATATTGATCTCAAACCCGAAAACCCGGATAATCCCGGCATCAAAGATGAAAAACGGGTCAAGGATGATGTTCACGATCGCTCCCGTCGCCTGTGTAAAGACAGACCACATCGGGTGACCGACGCCTCGCATCACACTCGACATCGAAAACTGGATCGAATTGATCACATTAAAGAAGAGGAGAACATATACATAATCTCTGGCAAACGGCATCGTATTATCACTCGCACCAAAAAGCCGCAGCAAAGGCTCGGCTGTAAACAAGCCCAATAGGAGTATGACGAAGCCACTGATAAAGGAAAGAGAAGCACAATTGCCAAGTACCTTCTCGGCATCTTCCTTCTTGCGCTCTCCAAGCTTCAGAGAAATCAAGGCGGTAGATCCGATCCCTACAAGGACCATAAAGGAAAATGCGATCGTCGTTAGTGGCAACGTGACACCGACACCGGCCATCGCGGCCGCACTGTCACTCATCTTTCCGATCCAGAATCGATCGACGACATTATAGATCGCGTTGACGAGCATACCGACAATGGTTGGAATGATAAATGAGATAACCAGAATAGGGATGTTCTTCTCCGATAGGAGTTTCTCCCTCTTTTTCTGCGCATTGGAAGATGCGGATTCCGCAATTTCCTTTACGATTGGCGAATCCTTTGTTGTATCTTCACGTAACTGATTCATGATTTTCACCCGTTTCTTTCTATCGATACAATGATACACGAGGAAAATTTGATGTAAACCCCCAAGGATGTAATAAAAATAACTCAAATTCATTTGCACTTGTATATTCTTATGATAAAATGAGGACAATGCAGATAATTAACAGGAGGGTTTACTTATGGAAGGTGATAACAAGATATTCAATGTTCTGAGCTACTTTGGAATTTTATGGTTGATTGGTCTCATTGCCAAGCCGAACGAGCCGGATGTTCGTTTTCATGTGAATCAGGGTATCATTCTCTCGATCGCATTATTTGCCGCTGGTCTCTTGAACATAATTCCGATTCTTGGCCAGATTCTCTTCGGCCTGGTAGGCTTGGCCGTATTTATCTTTGCCATCATGGGTATTGTTAGCGCTGTCAAGGGCGAGCAGAAAGAGCTTCCTCTCATTGGCAAGTTCAAGATTCTGAAGTAATCTTTTGATCCGTTGAGTTTCTCTTATCTTTGATATGTCAACGAAGAAGCCGGTTGTTCTTACGAATGACCGGCTCTTTTTATATCATCAATTTCTATGATCCTATGGGCGAATTACTCGATCGGCTCGTAGTATGTCCTGTGTTATTTCACGCATCGGGACAGGCAGTACCTTGGGAATCGCCGGTTCTATGCCGTATTCCTGAAGAGTCTCTTCACAGACCTTGATACTCACATCAAGTGCGATCAGCCTCTCCAGGCACTCAACAGAGGGATGTCCCGGTTCCAGAATGCGTATACCTCTTCCATAAAGGAGAATAAGATCCGGCATCCTTTGGCGGTTGCATAGACCCTGCAGAAAGAGCAGAAGCAAATCTTTCCCGTGTTCTCCCGGATCTCCGATTCGATCATCGGGGAGAACTACCGCCGTGACACCGGGATTCTCGTGAATCGGCAGGACCGCAAATTGCGGTTCGACAATCGTGTCTTCTCTTTTGGGTAACTCCATCTTAGCCATCCGACAGTCCTCCCTCACCGGATAAGAAGTCAATCGTCCTTGGAATTGCCGTTTTACTGTCTCCCCACGGCTTGTCCTTATTCTTATAATCGAACTTCAACGTGAACCATTCTACGTCCGAGATCAATTTCTGTGTGCCTTCCTCTTGCAGCGTGGCTAATGCTGCTACAAATTCGGCGGCCTGATTCTGCGATAAATAGGTTGCCGCACCGCGCAGAAGAACCGCGGTATGGTGTAAGCAGTGGTTCTTCTTCGTCATGAATACAGCGCGGAAGTCTCGATCTTCAAAGAACATCCACAGAAGTACGTCGACATATCTTCGCATCGTATCGTCTTTCTTCTGACAGATAATACACGCGTCCGCACGTCTTTCCATCTTATCGGCAAGTGCTTCAAGATTCTTCTTATAGTCCTTGTCACGCCCTTTGAAGAAGGACCCGGGCGCCGGTGCCGCCTTTGATAGGTCCTCACCGACATCTTTCCAGAGATCCTTCAAATGGGTATGAAGCATGAGACCTAATCCGAGCCGATTGATCTCTCTTTGGTATAGTTTCTCCAGATGCTCCCCACAGAAACCGGTCGTATTCGTAGAGATACGAACATCCGGCTCCATCAGAGACGGTCCCAGATAATAATCGAGAGAATTTTGCTCGATGTTTTTCGCGAGGGAGCATAGCGGACAAGCGGCCGTAGATCGGTATGCGTCATTGACCGGAATCATGTAAATCTTTTCCTTCATTTGGCTATATCTCCCGTCAGTAGATTCGATAAATTATTATGAACCAGACGACGCGCACGAACATCGACCGCAACCATGTTAATGGATGAATATTCTTCGACATATCGTCCGATACGTTCCTGTGCAGCTCGGAGAACGTCCTGTGCGTTATAGCCATAGATCAAGGCCAGATCGAGGTTCAGAACGACGCCGTAGACGCGCTTCTCCGTGCGAAACTTAATCACATCATATACCCCCGGAACTTTGTGAAGAATGATGCGAACAAGGTCAAGAAGTGCGTCATCCGATATCGAATAAGATCCGAGGCTCGAGAATGTCGGACGAACGACAGTTCGCTCGGTATCCGGCGCGACCGTCTGTACACCCCGTTCCTTATCCAACCTCCGGCGCAAACGATTGAGCGGATCGGAGAATTTGCCGGAGAACTCGTGTTTGATCTCCATGCTCGGAACCGGTATCGTATGCATCCCTTCGGTCATTCGTGTATGCCGAGCCTGCTGCATCTCCTCTTCGGAACTGATGTCCTCGATACGGATCAGCATGGAGGGTTGATTGAGCCAAAGATTCTTGCAGATCTTCTCAAGCATCGCGTCGGAAGTGCCCAGAATCATCAAGGTCGTCGGAAGATGCTCCGCCAAAGCGCGCCGCATAACAGCGGAACGGCTCTCGTCGGCAAACAAAGCCTGGCGAACCGATTCCAGTTTGGTTGGGGCCTTCTTAGCTGATGTCCCGGCCACGATTCGGCTTCCGTTGATCAGAAGCCCGTCATCGATGATGTAATAGATCGCGTTCTTCTTGGCAACCTGAATTGCCCTTGTGCTCTTACCGGTTCCTGATGATCCGATGAATGCTACAACGGCAATCTGTGACAACAACTCTCGCATGGATTTATCGGAAGACGCCGCCTCTTCGGTCGGCCGATCTCCGCGCGAGTGAAAACGTGCTTCGCCGGCCCGCTCAAAACGCTTCAACGTCGACATTAATTCAGGAACACGAACAGCACGGCGAGGCGGAGACGCCGGCTTATTGTCCGCCGTCTCACGAGATTCGCGGGGAGATCCCCCCTTCATCTGCTCCGGATGTTTGTCCTTCATACCCTCACTTCGCGAATTCACTCATTATCCCAATTGTGGTACACGTCCTGAATATCGTCATTCTCGTCCATTTTCTCGAGCATCTTCTCAAGATTATCAACTGCGGACGGATCCGTTACCTCCGTCCAAGTGATGGGAACCGGGCCTAATGTAGCATCGGCAAACGAGTAATTCTTTGTCGAAAGCTGCTCCTTCACAGAATAATAGTCTTCGGGAGCCGTAACAACCTCGTAGTACCCATCCTCAACGTGAAAGTCTTCGGCACCTGCATCAAGCGCATCCATCATGACGGCCTCTTCGTCATCGTACTCTTCCGAATCGATAAGGATCGTCCCCTTCTGTTGAAAGAGAAAGGACACACTTCCGCTGACGCCCATATTCCCGGAATACTTATCGAAAAGATGGCGAACATCACCGGCCGTTCGATTGCGGTTATTCGTCAACGTCCGAACCATAACGGCTACACCGCCTGCTCCGTAACCCTCATAGATAATCTCTTCATAATCTTCGCCTTCACCTGCACCGGCCGCCTTCTTAATCGCACGGCTGATATTCTCGTTGGGCATATTCACGGACTTTGCCTTGGCGATGACATCCTTAAGTCTCGAATTAGCCTCCGGATCCGGCCCTCCCTGCTTAACTGCGACCATGATCTCCTTGGCTGACTTCGTAAACATTGCTCCCTTAGCCGCATCGGAAGCACCCTTCTTGCGTTTGATATTATTCCATTTGGAATGGCCTGACATACATACCTCCACGGTTCTTATTATTAACCTATTATACAATTGAACAGGGAAAACGAAAAGAACAGCTGAACTTAGAACATATAGAAGGGAAAGGCAACAACACCGATCAGCATACCGGAAGCAAGAACAATTCCGATATACGGCCGTACGGATGGACGAATCGCCAGAACGCGGACGATCGGATATAAGAGCAAAGCCGGCGTTGCCGACGGCAGTCCGACAGCAAAGCATAATGCTATGAAAAGCAGGTCCATCGGAACTGAAGAATTTTCTCGCGAAAAGTATTTACGCAAGATCCTTAGTTGAACAATATCGGACAACATTTCTTTGTTTGACCGAATCTCATCGGGAACGACTAACGCAATGAAAAGAAGAATAAGACTCGAGACGACGAATCCGGCACAGGAAAGAATGAGTTTTTCCGGAAAATACGGAGTAGAAATTACGGACAACAAAAGACGGAATATAGCCGCTCCCAGGATAATCCGGTAGAAGCCCCTTCCTATACTCCCTTTATCCTTTTGAATCATCATGGCGACAATTACGACAGCGGTGATAAATAACAGAGTCAGAAGAAGAAGCACTTTCCATGGAAAGCCAGTGGAGACATACGGGAGAAAAAAATAATTACGGCGCTGCCAGGCGAGTATAGCGAAGCATATCCCGGTCAATCCTTCGATGATCGCATAGCGTGAAGCAATCGGCGCTTTACAGTAGCGGCATTTACCACGCAAAAACAACCAACTGAAAAGAGGAACCAGATCAAGTGGTCCGAGTGTATGACCGCAACTCATACACATGGAGTGACCTTTGACGACCGTTCGACCCTCGGGTATCCGGTAGATACATACATTCAAAAAACTTCCGATGACGAGTCCCAGACATCCTGTAAAGAAAACCATAAACAGGCGAAACATCGATATAAGATCCATCTTGCCCCCCGAAATATTTGAAATTACAACTAGTGTATCATACGACAACTGCCCTGGAGGCTACGATTTCTTGATGCGTTACTTCGGAACGAACATGAATGAATCTGTTATCCTGTGCCGTTATTTATTTCCAATTTTTCTATGGAATGCTCATAATGTTGATATTTTGATGCATTATCCATCATTCCTGTTTTCGCGAAACGTTACGCACCACCCATCCTTCATTTTTTAGGCTATCCAGCTGTCATTAACGAAATCTTTTTTGCGTATTTTCGCCCGGAAGGGCGTATAATAGAGGATATTCGATTGTTGGGGAGTTTTTCGAAAGTCTAAAATTTGTTTAATACATACAAAATAGGATGAATATATTCGTTGAAATAACGGATATACAATGAATCCCGCTTTGATGTAAATTACTAGCGTATGCTAGGATATGATTGTATAATTCTGCGACGGGTATGCGTCGTATCCGATATGCCTTGGGGAGGAACGGATGAAGCGTTTAGGAGACATTTTAATTGACAGCGGGTTTCTGACAGCTGCAGAACTTGCCGAAGCGCTTAGCGCACAGAAGGGTACGACAAAGAAGCTTGGCGAGATCATCGTTGAGATGGGACTTCTTTCTGAACTTGATATTTTGCGCGCCATTTCCACACAATATGACACGCCGATCATTGATCTTGCGAACGTTGATATTGACCCGGAAGCGACGAAGATCGTCTCCGAGCAATACTGTCACGAGAACTGTATCATCCCGATCGGCTTTGAAGGGGAACGATTAGTTGTCGCCATTTATGACCCGTTGAATATCCTCGTTGCCGATGATCTTCACTTCCGTACCGGCTCCGAGATTATTCCGATGCTCGCCCCCAAGAAGGCGATCGAGGAGGCCATCTCCAAGAATTTCGGAAAAGAGACAGCTCAGAAGGCGGCAGCCGACCTTGAATTAGAGCTCGACATCGACGCGATGCGTAATTTGGGCGAACAAATTACCGACGATGTCAATCAGGCCCCTGTTGTTAAGCTCGTTAACTCGATGATCGAGTATGCGGTCCGGGCGAATGCTTCGGATATTCACATCGAACCGATGGCAGATCGCGTTCGCGTTCGTATCCGTACCGACGGTGTTCTCGCAGAGATTATGAGCAATCCCGTCGGAGCCAAAGACGCCATTATGACCCGTATCAAGATTCTCTCCGGATTGAACATTGCGGAGAAGCGTATTCCCCAGGACGGTCGAATTCAGACGATTATCGGAGGCAAGCAGATTGACATGCGTGTCTCGATCCTCCCGACCGTTCACGGTGAGAAGACGGTTATCCGTATTCTTGCCAAGAATGACGCGAATCTCAATCGCAAATATCTTGGTATCAGTGAACACAATAACGGAATGATCGACAGAATCGTCAAGGTCCCGCAAGGAATTGTTCTTATCTCCGGTCCCACCGGTTCCGGTAAGACGACAACATTATATACGCTTCTCGCCGAGAAGAACGATGCGGAGACGAACATCGTTACCGTCGAAGATCCTGTTGAAATCCAGATTCCCGGGATCAATCAAGTTCAGGTTAACGTCAAGGCCGGTATGACCTTTGCAGGTGGTCTGCGTTCCATTCTTCGTCAGGACCCCGACATTATTCTCGTCGGAGAAATTCGAGATGGTGAGACGGCCGAGATCGCCATGCGAGCCGCTATTACGGGTCACCTTGTTTTCAGTACCATACACACCAACGATGCCGTATCCTCGATCAATCGCTTGATCGACATGGGCCTGGAGCCCTTCATGGTCGGATCGGCATTGATCGGAGTTGTATCACAGCGACTTGTACGTCGAATCTGCACCAACTGTCGCAGAGAGATCGAGCCGGATGAGGTAGAACGCGAGGCGCTGAAGCTCAAACCGGGGCAGAAGCTATATGAGGGAGCGGGATGCGCGGAGTGTGGTGGTTCAGGATATAAGGGACGTATTGCTATCCACGAAATTGTCGTTATGACACGAGAGATGAAGAAGCTCCTCGAGCGAAGAGCGAGCGAGGACGAGATGCGACAGCTGGCGATCAGCGAAGGTACTCAGATGCTCGGTACCTCGGCGGCCGATCTGGTCATAGAGGGCATAACTACGGTCAAGGAAATGAACCGCGTTACCTATTCAATCGATTAACACTAAGGAGGGTATATGGTAGAGGGTTTTACACTATCCATGGACGCAATACTTACAGAGGCGGTTAGACGTCAGGCTTCTGATACGCATATTACCGTCGGTCTGCCTCCGATGATCCGCGTACACGGAGATCTTGTTCCGCTAAGCACCAATATTCTTACGCAAAGCGATACCGAGTACTTATGTAAATCGATGCTTGATAAGGCTCGTTTACAGTATCTGGCGGAGCGCGGAGAAGTTGACTTTTCCTATGTAGTTCGGGATTTCAGTCGCTTCAGATGTAACATTTTCAAGCAGCGCGGCAGCTACACACTGGCAGCTCGAACCATCACAACAGAGATTCCCACATGTGAGCAATTAGGTCTCCCCGAGCTCTTCAAGGAACTCTCCTTGAAGCCCAGAGGTCTCATTCTTGTCACGGGTCCTACGGGTTCGGGCAAGTCCACCACCCTTGCGGCTATGGTCGGTCATATTAACCGAAGCCGGCGTTGTCACATCCTTACGTTGGAGGAGCCGATTGAGTATCTTCACAAACATGGAGAATCCATGATCAATCAGAGAGAAGTTCACGAAGATACATTATCCTTTGCCAACGCTCTTCGTGCCGCTCTCCGTGAAGATCCGGACGTAATCATGGTCGGAGAGATGCGAGATCTTGACACAATCAGCACGGCTATCACAGCTTCCGAGACCGGACATTTGGTTATGTCGACACTACATACCAGCGGCGCCGCCGACACAGTCAACCGTGTTATCGACGTTTTCCCTCCCCACCAGCAGGATCAGATCCGAGTTCAGCTTGGATCAGTTCTGATCGCTGTAATCTCGCAAACTCTTGTACCGAGAGCAGACGGTACAGGCCGTGTCGCCGCATTCGAGATTCTTTTGGCAAATGACGCCGTAAAGAATCTGATTCGCGAAGGCAAGACCTATCAGATTGATAATACAATTTCCACCAACATCAAGTCGGGTATGTGCTCTCTTGACTATTATCTCGCCGAACTCGTTAAGAAGAATTTGATTACTCGTGAGGTAGCGACGACAAAGTGTCGCAATCTCGATGATTTTCGGAGATATCTTACGAATACCGGCTCGTCGATGGCCAATGGTCTCTTCGACACGTTGGAATATTAATGACAAAGCGATTCGGAGGTGTTAGATAAATGCCAAACTTTAAATACGAAACCGTCGATTCGACTGGCAAGACACTCAAAGGTGTCCTGGAGGCGCCGTCACTCTCGGAGGCTGCAAAGGTTCTGCGGGCAGATGGACGATTTATCGCTTCTCTTTCAGCGGACAATGGTGGAGGGTTCTGGAACGCAAAGGTGGGCGCGAAGAAGTTAAAAACGCGCGATCTGATGATCATCTGTCGTCAGCTCTCTTCTCTTCTTGGAGCCGGTATCACAGTAATCCGTGCTCTTGATATGTTGTATCAACAGCTTGAGAGCAAGAATGCCAGAGATGTTGTCGGAAATATTTATGAGAGTATTCAGACCGGAAAGACTCTCTCTGAAGCTTTCAAGGAACAGGAGAAAGCCCTTCCTACGATCATGATCAGCCTGATATCAGCGGGTGAAGAATCCGGTCGTCTCGACGAGGTTATGGGAAGTCTCGCCCTCCATTTCGAAAAAGAAATGAAGCTGAAGAACAAGGTCGCAGCCGCAATGGTTTATCCGGTAATCCTTCTTCTTCTGACGTTCACAATCACTGTCGGTCTGATGGTTCTCGTTGTTCCTCAGTTCGCGAAGACCCTTGCCGACTTGGGAACAGAATTGCCTGCAATTACGCAGATTGTTCTCGATTTCAGTACCAACATAATCAACTTCTGGTATATCTATCTTCTCGTTATCGGTTCCGCGATTTTCGGTTTCAATACGTTCAAGAACTCCGAAAAAGGTGCTGTGCTTTGGGATCGTTTCAAGCTGAAGTTACCGATTGTCAAAAAATCCGTTAAGATGACGGCCGCGGCGCGCTTCACCCGGACGATGTCGACCTTGCTACGAAGCGGAGTTAATGTTCTCGAAGCTCTTGAGATTACAAGTCGTACTTTGGGTAACCGTTATCTACAGGCGAGAATCTATACGGCTCGTAATGATATCCGAAAGGGTCTTTCACTTTCCCGATCGATGCGTGGAATAACTGAATTCCCATCGATGATTTGCGCGATGATATCCATTGGTGAAGAGTCCGGTACTCTTGATTCTATTCTTAACCGAGCGGCGGACTTCTTTGAAGAAGAGGCTGATGCTGCTACAGCGAAGATGACGGCTGCTATGGAACCGATTATGATTATCATTATGGCGGGTGTCGTTCTAACCATTGTAGCGGCTTGTGGAGCACCAATTCTAAGTATGTCCCAGAGCCTTATGTAACCTAATGTAACCATGGATAACCCGAAAGGAGAAGAAAAATATGGGGAGCACATTAAGCAGGATAGCTTCATCCTCCGATATGGCCATCGATACCTCGAGTTCGAATCTTCGACTCGTTCAAGGTAGCTATAATCGGAAGAGTCGCCTATTGCAGATCGAGAAATCGAGCATCATTCAGCTCGAGACGGAAACAATCACAGATGGGGTAGTCGGCGATCAGTTTGGCGTCGTTATGTCCCTCAAAAACACGCTGGCCAAATTGGACATCAGTACCAAGAAAGCGATCCTAACAACGGAAGGAAGCTTTCTTCACACAAAGGATCTTGAATTGCCGTCTGTAAAGGCGGAGCAATTACGTGACATGGTTCATTACGAGATTCTTGGACAGAGCGGTACAAATCGCGACATGCTTGTCGAGTACATTATTTACGGGTCGGTAATTGATGAAGAAACCAAACAGACGAAGTACAAAGTGAGAGCAACCGCGATTCCGCGTGAAATAGCGGTTGATCTTCGTGAATTAATGAAGACATGCGCTTTAACACCGATCGCTCTCGACGTGAATCCGAACTCCGTTCGGAAGTTGTTCCGTTCTGGATTGATTAACGGACAGACAAACATCGAGACAAACACATTGCTCTTGATCGAGTTAAGTAGCCGTACAACAAATATTACCGTACTTGACAAAGGTTTCCCTGTGCTTTCACGTCGTCTGCAGTTTGGTCACAACAATATTCGCCAGGTTGCGGAATCGATAAAGAAAGTTCAGTCAAATGCCGCAGATAAGTCGTCGATTCTTACACGTCGTCTGCAAGTGGTAAAGGGCGAGAGCGTTAAAGCGATGAGCATCTCCGATATTGATGTTTGGAATGAGACGGTAAAAGAAGAGCCGGCACTTAACAGTGCTGTCACCTCCTATTTCAAGAGTTTGACAGATGCGGTTTCTCGAACAGCTCAGTTCTCTATCTCGAAATACCGCCTTGATAGCATAAGCACATGTTTTCTCTATGGAAGCGGCGCGCTGTATAAGAAGATGGATAAAGAACTCTCTCGCCAACTCGGCACACAGGTTGAGGTTCTTACTTCGTTAAGTACAGTTGTTGCTCCGAAAGACTTCGAGCTTGCAGAGTATGTCAATGCCTGCGGCGCTCTGATTAGAGAAGGTTGAGGGGGTACATATGGCAAACAACAGGAAGCTGGAAGAGTCCAAGAAGGACATGAACTTTTTTTCAGAATTCGGAGGCTCCGGCGGTCAAGTCGGATCCTATATGTCGATGATTCTGATAATTTTTCTCGGATTTATTGTTATCGGAGTCATGGTGTACGGTGTATTCTTTCTTCAAGCCGTCTCTATTCGCAATGATATCGATACATTAAACGCGCAGATGCAATCACCGGAGTATCAACAGAAGCTTACCGATTACGCCAATTTGAACAGTCAACTCAACACTTTAAACCAAGAATATTATGATATTTCATATTTATACTTGAATATTGATGCCAGAGATTATGTTGATTCCAGTTATATGGACGTTATCGCGAGAAGTTTGCCGAAAGACGTTATACTGACGGATTTCAGCTTCAAGGAAGGTAAGATTACACTTCAAGGTGATTCTTTCACAAACTTCGCGCCAATGGATTTTCTCGCTTCTTTGTCCAAAGAAAGTCTGTTCTCTCGCGTAGAAATTGATTTCATTGATCAAGTTACAAACGACATGGATGCTGCTGATATCGACTATATATTGGCATACAAGTATAATTTCACAATCACTTGTTATGTGAATTCAAGTTATTCGGTTAGTATAAATCGTGAAATCGATGATGCTACACAAGAGCCTTTAGCCGCAATCGAAAACACAGCATATCAGATTGGTGATACCTATAAAGTAGACGGAATAATGAGCTTTACTACACTCGACAGCAAGACTTATACACTAACTCGAATTATCGTGAATGGCCAGGAGATTATCGGCGATAAACTCGCGAGTATCCAAGCGGCAGATTCCATTGAGGGTATCGTAACCTCGGATGTAACTATTACTCTCTACTACGCTCCGCAAGTAGCCAATACGGAGGTGACAAAGTAACTATGAAGATGAACAAACGTGAGGTCATCCTCTTCTCAGCAATTATAGGACTCGTTTTATTCGCAATATTTTGGTTTTTATTCCTGACGCCGATTCGCAATCAACTCGATGCCAGCAAGGCTGAGTATGATATCCTTGTTCAGCAGGATGCGGCAAATAGAGCCATCATGAATAGTGTGTCGATGCTGGAAGACACACAAAAAACATTGAAAGATAATATTGTAACCTTGGAAAATAGTCTTCTACCCTATCTGAATACTGAGATTGTGACCGAGAAAATGGTCTCGATTTTTAATGAGCACGGGATGAAGTACGTTACCAAGGTCATGACAAAGTATCCTGAAGGTGGCGATGATAGCATCATTTATCCGGATGGTTCATACAGTCAGAACTCTACGAGCTGCATCCAGGTTCGACTGCGTGTCTCAGGCACGGATGGTATAACTAATGGCGGTATACCCTATGTAGGTTATGATCAATTTATTCAAGCAGTAAAGGATATCGAGGATGAGGATCCTGAAGCGATACGAGTTTCGGAGATTATGATGGAGGATACAGGCGAAGGATTTCAGTATTTTGAAGTTCTCGTGAGTTTCTACGCTTTTAATATTCCGAATCGGGTATCCGCACCTGATCTTACACATCCTTACGTGAACTGGACGCGCCCCGATGCGACACTGGGTGGTTTGGTCGGTACTCCCTACTGGATGTGTCTTCCAAATGTTCTAGAATCCAGTTCTACATATCTGCCTTTTGCTTCCTATACAACAGGATCAGCATCGCCAGAGGAGCAGCAGATAGCGCAAATAACAGGAGATGCGGAGCAAACAGATACTACCCAAACTCCTGCCGCCTAGTTTTCAATTTGTCCATAATTTTGTGAAGTTTTTTCATATTTGGTGTTGATTTCTTTCACACCCGTGTTATAATGTAGATACAATTAAAAATTTGAGGAGGGCTTATTACATGAAGAA
Source organism: Bacillota bacterium (assembly GCA_023397475.1). Taxonomy (GTDB): domain Bacteria; phylum Bacillota; class Clostridia; order Saccharofermentanales; family Saccharofermentanaceae; genus Firm-13. Next base: position 60,591 of record JAEWUD010000025.1, on the reverse strand, counting down.
GATTCAGAAGAGCAAGAAGGGTTTCACACTTATTGAGATGGTTCTGGTTATCGCTATTATCGTTATCCTTGCGGCTGTTATGCTCATTGGTATCGGTACATACATCCAGAATGCTCAGTCTGCTGCTGCCAAGATGTCCGCGCACAATAATTCTATCACGAGCCTGTCGAATCAGATCGAGTCTCTGCTTCGCTAATCCAGTCTAGGTCTGATGATTTTCTGATCGATGAGAGAGAGCACCATGATGGTGCTCTCTCTTTTTCTTCTTCGCCGTTTATATGTTATTTCGTTCATTTCTTCGCATTTCAGCCACATTTCATTAATCGCTAATTTCAGAGATGTAATACGTGTTTCATCACTTTTTTCGATATCTTCAATTTTCCTGAACTTATAGTAGATTCTTACTCAATATTTAAAAGTTAATTTAGGAATTCGTTCCACAAATTGTAACCTCTATGATATAATGAGTGTGGAAATATGTGGACTTGTGAACATGGAGGCATTGGGTATGCTTAAACTGCCGAAGAACAAGAAGGGTTTTACTTTGGTTGAGATGGTGCTTGTTATCGGCATTATCGTAATTTTGGCTGCAGTGGTTCTTATTGGAATTTCCAGTTATTTATCGCAAGCCAGGAGTGTCGCATCTGATTTCTCAAACGAGCAGAATTCCTTTTCGAATAAGAACAAAGAGATCAATGAGAACTTTATCGATCTCGGATATTGATATCGATTTCGGAGGATATTTTCATGAATTCATTAAATAGATTATTTCATAAGAGCAAGCGCGGTTTTACGCTTTTAGAGACAATGCTTTCTGTTGCTCTTCTGCTGATCATTACCCTCATTGTGTATCAAGGGTTCATGTCAACGCTGAAGCTCTCAACAAATACGGCCAATTTCCAGAAGTCGGCCAATTCAGCGAACAGTACTGCAAACGAGGCACTTGCCTTCCCTAATACTGCATCGGGAACAGCAACGACAATAACCTTCACACCGCCCGTTGGCATAGGTTCAGGGGTTATAAGTATCCCGGTAAAGTCAACTGAAGTAAATCCTGTGCCTCCGACGGTTATGGATGCCGAAGATGATTCCGGTTTAGTTACGACACATCGATATGCTTTTACTCATATTACACCAAGCCCGTAACCCCTGCGAATGAGGTGTTACATATATTCTGCGGAGATTAACTATGAGACAGGTTTCTACGAAGACTAAACTTGGCTTTACGCTAATTGAGATCCTGATTGCCATGGCGATTATGGTCGTAATGATGACGATTGTCTGGGGAACATTCTTGATAATCAATTCATCACATGCGAATGTAGTCGTGGTTAATGACGCCAAGGATTACGCTGAGTTGAATATGACCGGCATCGCTAATATGCTTGCTAATGCTGACAAGGTCAAGGCTGCCTCATATCCGAATATTACGATCAATGCAACGGATGCCGGCGAGGGATACACGAAGAGCGCCTATTTTGATCCGACGTCAAGTGATTTGATGTATTATGATGGTGTTACTCTTAAGACAGGAATTCATCTCGACCAATTTACAGTAAAGGATAGTAGTACAGGAACTTCTAAGAATAAATGGATTATTAAGCCTTCGTACCAGATAAATAATTCGACTATTACCGTAACTCTTCAGATATATGACAATTCTGACAACACGTTGTACTATACGTTAACGCGAACAATTTTCATGCCCAATGTCAAAGACACTTCAACCGGATCAGGAGATGTCCTTAAGATTCGAACGAAGACTTTTCCATAACAGAAGATTTAATATCGATTAGATTCTTTTTGAATGCACCCTCGTTGATATGAAGGTGCATTTTTTATGGCTGACAAGGATTATTTAAAGTTTAGTATCCGGATAGGTAGCGGTCGTGATTATGAGCGATAGGCGATGTTGCTTCGAATCTTCACCCAGTGCGTGTGTTGGAATGTCAACGCCGGATTTATTTTGACCAGTAGAGCCGGGCTAATTTTGACCATCTTCCGCCGGTTTAAAATTGACCACCCTACGCATCACGGTTTACTGCCTCTGTTGGCGGGGCCGGAAGAAATGTCCCGCCAGTCTTTCTTCGTTCTTTCATTCGGTAGCTGTCTCCTCGGATATTTACAACGTGCGCGTGGTGCAATAATCGGTCTAGGAACGCGGTAGCAAGAGCCGTATCGCTCATCAATTCACCCCAGTCACCAAACCCTTTGTTGCTTGTCAGGATCATACTTCCTTTCTCGTATCGTGAACATACAAGCTGGAAAAACAGATTTCCTGTCATTCGATTCAGATTCGTGTATCCAATCTCATCAATCATCAAGATGTCCGGCCGTTGGTAGACTTTCCAACGACGACTGAGTTTCCCTTCGTTCTGCGCCTTGGATAGATCTGCAAGTAGTTTGTCCATGCTGGTAAAATAAACCGTCATCCCTTTCCGTATGCCTTCCAGACAGAGCCCAATACCAAGGTGACTTTTGCCTACTCCGGGAGGTCCCAAAAAAATGGCATTCTCTTGTCTGTGAACAAATGCTAGCGTTTCCAGTTCGCGGATCTGCCGCTCATCGATCGTCGGCTGCAAACTGAATTCAAAGTTCGTCAGATCTTTTTTTGGTGGAAGCCGCGAGAGTTTGAGTCGAGTTTCAAGACTGCGCTGCTGTCGAGATAAGACTTCTGCTTCCAACAGGTTTGTTAGAAAGATGAGATAGGTACTGTCCGCCTTCGCAGCATTGTCCAAGCAGGCGTCCAGAACATTCGCGGAGATTGGCAGGCTGAGTTGGTTCAATAGATCAAAGGCATGTTCTAACTCCACCATTGTCAGAATCCTCCTGCAAATGCCGCATAGTCGGTAAGATTACGAATAGTGACCTCTGCATGACCGATCTGGCGCCCGTACGCCGGCGGCTTCGGCTGTCCTTCTGCTAGAAGGAGACCGTCATATTGACCGAGAGCATACACATACTTTCTACTCGTTCGGCAGATCTCATGTACTTGGACGATTTCTCCTTCAAAATTCTCCAGATATAGCTTCTGCTCAACTTGTTTGGCCTTCAGGACTTGTCCGCAATAGTGCCACTTCACGCCATACCGTACGCCGTCAAAGCTCACAAAACCATCGTTGGATACTTTCCTGTACTCCCACGTATATTCGAGATGTCGACCATCCTGCGGCAGCTCTTTCAACCTCTCCAACGACAATTCGAATAGCGGTATCTGTCCGGTAGTTCCGTGTACTTTGCTATTTGCAATGGTCATCCAGTGTCGCGCTTGTGCGTTGAGATCGTCTACATCAACAAAGGTTCTACCCGGCATGAAATTTCTCTTCACATACTGTACCAGACGCTCTACTTTTCCCTTTGTTTGAGGACGCCGTACGCGGCAGACCTTGGGAACAAAGCCAAGTTCCATAGCAAATTGCTGAAATCCTTGTTGCCATACCGCCTGTCCGTGATCCACCTGCGTAATTACCGTCTTCATATGGTCCGTTAGTAACACGTCAGGAACGCCTCCGAAGTACTCGAACGCGTTAACACAGCATCGTTGTAAGCTTCCCAGATCGCAGCGCTTACAAAACTCAATGTAACGTACTCGGCTAAATCCCAGGACCATGACGAAGCAGGCTACCACCGAGTTCGATTGTACGGATTCAGATACTTACAGATTCCCCAGTTTTTCTGTACCTGGCTGCCCGCTCTAGTCTCATAACGACGCACAACAGGTCCTTCTTTATCGTTACGGGTCGCAATGGTTTCAGATAATCTTTCAAAGTGGTCAATTCTATTCCAACTCTTCATGGTCAATTATCGCCCGGCGTCCTTGATCAATTTTGGTCCGGAGTTAATCGGGTAGGAGCCCGGTCATTATTTGACCGGGCGACCTCCCACAGCACCGTACGTACCGTTCGGTATACGGCGCTTCCAAAGTTTACACATTATTTCGCAGAATAACATTCCAGAAAACCGAGATATCCGGCACGTCTAATCAGATCGTTAGATAGGACTCTTAACAAAATGGGGCTATGGACTGTTCGCCAGTAGCCTTTTCTTGTGTTCGCCCACATCCACGCCCGTTCATCCTCCACACCCGCTCGTTTGAGATTGGTGTAGCGTGTCTTTGTTTTCTTCCATCGCTTCCAGGTTACCATGCGTATCCGACTTCTTAACCACTTGTCCAACTCCTTTAGCAAGTTCTTTGCATCTGCCAGCTTGAAGTAATTCGTCCAGCCTCTGACCACTTGGTTGAGTCTGTCCTTTCGCTCCTGAATTCCCATTCCGTTGCTTCTTCCCGTTATTTGGCGGACTTTGTCCTTTAGTTTCTGGATGCTCTTCGGATGGATTCGAAGTCTTGCCTCTCCCCGGTAAATGTAAAAACTGTGACCTAGGTACTTCACGTAGTTGACGTGTGCGACTTTGGTTTTCTCCCGATTCACCTTAAGGTATAATTTCCCCTCGATGAATGGAAGAATGCGATCAAGTGTGCGTTGTGCCGCCTTCTTGCTCTTGCAGAAGACCATCAGATCGTCTGCATAGCGAGTAAAGCGGTGTCGGCGCTTCTCGAGTTCTTTGTCACATTCGTTCAACATAATGTTCCCCAATAGCGGACTTAGTGGCCCGCCTTGTGGAACCCCTTCAGGACTTTCCTCAAACGCTCCTTTAACCATAACTCCTGCATTCAGGAATTTGTGGATCAGGGAGATCACCCGTCCGTCCTTTATCGTTTCCGACAGAATCTGGATGAGTCGGCTTTGGTTTACGGTGTCGAAATACTTTTCCAAATCCATGTCGACTACATATTTGTAGCCCTCTGTTATGTTGGACTGGCATCTCTTCAGTGCATCGTGTGCGCTCCGTTTCGGTCGGAATCCAAAGCTGTTGTCCGAGAATTGTTTCTCGAAGATTGGGTTCAATACTTGGCATATTGCCTGTTGGATAAGCCTGTCTACGACGGTTGGTATTCCCAGCTTTCTGGTTTTCCCGTTGTCTTTGGGTATTTCTACCCTCCGTACGGGTTGTGGACGATATTTACCGTCCCGAAGGGATTGCACGAGCTCGTTCTGGTGTTCTCTCAGGAAGGGTAGAAGTTCATCCACCTGCATGCCGTCGGTTCCGCCTGCGCCTTTGTTCCTCTTCACCTGCTTATAGGCTAGATTCAGATTCTCTCCGGCTAGAATTTGCTCGAGCAAGCCTTCCGTCTGCTCGTTCGTGTCGGTGACGTTGTTTTCAGCTATCTCTTGTGACGTACACACTTCCGCATATTCTCCTTGTTCCGCAAGTACCTTTTGCAGATAGCCTTCGATTCGAAGTTGTCTGTGCTTTTGCTTGTCACCGTCCGTAGCTTTCATTGACTCTCACCTCTTTTGGTTCCGCCCTTCCCCGCGTGTCGCGACACGCGGGTACTATGGCTTCTGCTGACTTCTCGCGATAAATCTTGTTTCAACCGGGCTTCTTACTCTGTTTCCACCCGTCCGCGAGATCTCCCACGGTAAGACGATTCACTTTCGTTCCATGTACCCGCCTTATTTACGCTTGCGCATCTGTGTAGCTTTGGGGCTTTGACTTGTTTGGCAGTCTCACCCTGCACTTCGCGCCTTATAAGATTTGTGTTCCTCGGGTCGGAACTTTGCCGCCGGCTTCCTTCAGATTCCACTTCACAATGGACACCCTTGCCTTAAGCAAATGGTTGGTCACTACATACCCCCATAACGGACTTTCACCGTCAAGTTAATCGCCATGCGTGGCACACCCAAAAAAGAGGAAGGTTCAATTTAACCTTCCTCTTTCTAATATATAGTTCGAAATAAATCGAAGACTTATAGTGTCTCATACCCAAAGAACTTGTACACCGATGCTGATCCGTCGTCACCCTCGCCACCGGCATCCGGTGCAGGACAATAAGGGAAGTGATAAGAATCGCCACCGGTACCATGTATATCTGCTACTTCCATCCTACAATAAAAGATTGGATTACCGTTTACCGCTACCTCACTCTTGTCATCTGTCAGTGCATAGTATCCTTGTAGGACAGCTCCAGTATTAATCTCGATTGTAGTCGCGCCAAACAAATAGGCATAGAAGTGAGGTATCGGAGATTCAATACCGGTTGATGAACGTGTTACATCATAAGTATAAAGTGAAGAATATATGCCTACTGTTACAGGAACTGTCTTTCCCGTAATAGGGTTATAATAACCATAGCTACCATCAGGCGAGTACCCCAAATGATCCGTTGTTTCGAAATACTTCAACGTTCCAGTCGTCGCATAGATACCCGTCGGGGTATTCATGACATTGGACATATCTCCATTGTGCCATTCAGGTTTTATTTCTATATCACAATTACTTGCAGAAATCATACGTCCAAAATATGATGTGCCGTTAATAAATTTGAAACCAAAACCAGTATCAAATATAAGTTTACGATCCCCAAGTAAATAAATAGTAATATCATTATTCGTTAAATCAAAAATAAGGTTTGCCGACACCGTAGCATCGGACTTTCTTAGGTCAAGGTAGTAGGCGGATCCGGTTAATGTTCCTCCAGTTGAAAGAAAAGGTCTCAAATCAGGAAACTTCTTAGCATCTACTGCATCTTCAATATCGGTCTCCCGGTAAAGTAAGCCCGCATTAATAAGAATGGTCTCTATGCTACTCTTTGTCGTATTTATTGATCTTTCAATTGCTGTTTTCTGAGCGGTAATTCGCTTGGCTTCATTCTTCATCGATGTTACGATCGCCGGGTCAATAGTTGTCGTCGACCCAGTCGTAACCATGATCGCGTCAGTACCCTTACCTATTGGCATAGTTTGCTTCAAATTCTGATAGGATACGATCGCATAATCGTCTGCATAAATTCCATTGGGCAAATAGAATTGGCTTGCATCGATACCAGAACCAGGCTTCGTACCGAAATCCGTGCCGAAAAATGAGTTGCTAATGTAAAGACCCTTGGCCGAAATTCCTTCATTCTTCATTGTCGTGGGAGCATCCGGACTTCCGGCACCGTTTTGAAAAAACGACGTCGACTGTGCATCCCCTCCGTCAGGATATGGAGGTTTGTAGCCAGTACTTGCGGGAAGCCCTGCGGCCGTAATCGGTAAAACCGAAGGTGCCGGGCCACCCAGAGCAAGGAAGTATTCCTCAGCGTTGATACCATTCCCTCCGATGCCGTTTGCATTGATGCCAGCATCCGGGCCCCAAAGTACAATATTGGCCTCGAAATTCGCATTATTTCCCGTATCAAGTCTTTTCGTAAAAATGGCATCAGAAATGAAACATATCTGGCCACTAGAGGCTGACACTTCCGAATTGTTCTTAATAACAACCATGTTTGTCGCGCCCGCAGGGGCGTTATCGCCGAAATAGCATTGTGTCAACTTCGACATGCCATTATCAGCAGCCTGAATTGTTATCAGTGATTGAAATCCTGGATCGACGGGAATTCTCTTCTTAAGTATCAAACGTACCGAAGCTTGTGATCCGCCGGTCTCCACATTGGCATCTATCTTAGTTACTATATCAACATAAATATAAGCGTCAGCTACAGGTCCACTCCCCTTCTGTGAGAATGTTGCCGTTGTCGACGCGGACGAAGTTCCATCCATTCCCGGAGCCGCGTCGCCGGTAATAGTAACCGTCGCGTTATTACCGGCCAGGGCTGTTATGTCGGCATCAGAAATCAACCCGGTGTAGATCGCGGAGTCAAGTGTCTTCGCCGTCGATAGGGCTGTAAGATATGCTTGGTCCTGCTCCGCAGAGACATAATAGCGATTACGTGCGGTCAGTGTCACCATCATCGCCGAACTGATCAGAATGACCGAGACAGCGAGGATAATGAGAACGATAATCAACATACCGCCTCTTCTGTTGTGGACACCTCTGTTGTCGTTCCCTCTGTAGCCGATTTTGGTGGTTGTAGGGCTCTTCATGGCAAGCCTCCGTTCAGATTTGTATGATTATCACACATGTAGTTCATTTCACTACTATTATATAAGAATACGCGCGCTTTTCAACGAATTAATTGTGAATTGTGCAGAATTGTTACAATTTTTGGATATAATTAAGTGGGTTTATTCACAGTTTCTTCGAATTACTTATAAAGAGGTGATATCAATTGGATAAGTACACCATCGCCCTCGCAGGCGGAGGTTCTAAAGGTATCTATCAGATCGGCGCATGGAAGGCGTTGAAAGAGTTGGGAATCGAGTTTGAAGCGGTAGCAGGCACTTCGATCGGCGCGATTAATGCCGCCTTCATGGCACAGGGGGATATTGATCGGGCCATCTCCATGTGGCGCAATATCCGCTTTGATCAATGCATTCGTCTCCCGGAAGACGCGGTTCTCGCCTCAGATAATCTTTTGTCACTACCCCATGCCGGGATGCTTCTTAAGGAAGTTTTCGGGCATGGGGGTGTCGATCAGGCACCGCTTAACCATTTGTTGGAAGCCTATATATCCCCTGCGGAAGTGTACGCTTCTGATGTTGACTTTGGCCTTTGTACCTTCTCTGTCGCCCAACGAAGCGGCCGCAAGCTCTGGAAGAGAGCGATTCCGCAAGATGATTTTCTCACCTATCTTCTTGCAAGCTCCGCCCTGCCGGGACTGAAGCCGGTAAAGACCGGTGACGGAACCTTCCTGGACGGCGGAATTGCCGATAACTTGCCTTTTGATATGCTGCGACGTCGTGGTTTTCGCAATATTATTGCGATCGATATGCGAAAAGCCAGATACCGCTCGGTCGAGACGGATCGAATCCGGATCGCGCATATCTGCAACAGCCAGAGTCTGGGATCTCTCATGGACCTGACACCGTCGATCATGTCGCGCAACTTCGAACTCGGATACCTGGACACATTGAAGACGTTTGGCGTTCTCGACGGTATCCATTATGCTTTCCCGGTGGTTGAGTATCGGGAGTTCCTGCAAGAATCCGAGGAAGGTCTGATGGCCGGCTTCGAGGAGGCGGCTCTTGTGTATGAGATTCCGCGCGATCGAATCTATTCGATCGATGAGTTTCTTCTGGAACTCAAGGAGTGCAGAAGAATCGCTACGCTCAAGTACGAAGCCGAAAGAAACCGTATTGACGCGGACGGGATTATCGCCGCGGTCCGGAACGGTTCTCTGAATCGGCTTCGCACGATGCCATCCGGCATTCGTCTTGCGCTCTTGATGGAAATGATGACAGATATGCGTAAGGATGGCGGCTCCGGCTCGATCCCTTTGCGTTTCTTCCAGAACATGGATCTGGCAGCAGACGCGTTGTTGCGCCTGAATGACTGATACGTCGGCTTATATCACCGGAGTCTCGGGGAGTTCTCCCTGCTCTTGTGGTATATCCAGCGTGATTTCCGGAACAACCTCCGGAACGAAGGGTTTTCCCTCGACACCGTAGGTCAGGAATTCTTCCTCCCTCTCTACGATCAATCGCGCTGAGCCGGGATCAACCAGGCGCAACGAGACCGCCGCGAAAAACTTTCCTTCGGGCGTCTTCTTCATCCGCATCCTGCCCTGGACCATATGGTGTTCTTCACAGTGCCACAGGGAGAAACCTGATTTCTTCAATCGAAACCACGGAATATCTGTGTCGAGTTCCCGATCACACGCCGGGCATCGTTCTCCGGGTCTCGCCTCGTGCTCGAAACACGCCGGCCAAGTCGTAAAGGCCTCACTTCGACGTGTCGTCTCCGCATGAAGGTCCGGATTCTGCAAATACGGACGTATCTTGAAGGTAACAAGCTGATCGAAGGGAATATCGGTGGGTCGGCGCCGCTGTCCGGTCTTCTCTGTCATCTTCGCCGTATCCAGAAGGAGCAATAGCTCTCTGAGGATGTGCCCGGTATATTCCGCGTCACGATGCGCGGCATGGAAATCGTCGTGTTTGGGGATGTGAAGGAAATCCACCGCATATTCAACGCTGCGCTGGTTGGTCACGCCCTCCGCGATTCTCGCGAAAAGCGGCTGTACATCCAGAAAGAGGGTGTTGAGTATTGGTTCCATCTTATGGAGTCGAAGATTCGCTTTGAGGATCGACAGGTCGGAGTTTCCCCACCCGCACAAAATATAGTCTTCCCCGCACCATACGCGAAAAGCATCGTACGCGTCCGGGAACCGAATGCCGAACTTCAAATCAGAGGACATCTTGTTCGTGACGCGTGAGACATTCTTATTCATCACGGTGTAGTGGCTCGGCCGTATCGTCACATGAAAAGGCTTACTCAGTTGATATCCTCGCTCCGTTAGTGACAGCTTCACAGCCCCGATCTCGATAATCTCTCCGGGAAGTTCCTTGGGATCAATATCTGTCTTGATCCATGGAATCGGCTGGTTCCACTCAAGATCGATGATTACATAAGAAGTTGCCGGATGGTCGATTTCCGTAAACGGATATGCGTTAGGATGAAGCACGATTTTGTCTCTCCTCTTGGTTGAGATTGGGGTCACTTTTTTTCGCGGGAATGAGGGCTATGATTCGCTTGTGAAGACATATGACAACAAAAATGATCCACGCGAAGATGCTGAGAAGCACTCCCGCAATAAGACCTCGCGGCACAAAGGACAGATGAATCTCATGTCGGCCGGCGGGAAGTTCAACTGCCAGCAATGCGTCATACGCACGCACGGTATTCGCAGGCATCCCATCGACCGTTGCGGTCCAACCATCATCGAAAGGCACCGTAAGAAGCAGCAGATGTCCATCGGGTACGTTCACGGTTCCCGAAAGTGAATCCGATGAATAGCGTATCTCTTCGAGCGACGAATCGGAAAGAACCCCGGAGGAATAATCCAGAGCATCCGCGTCAACTGTCGCCGTCGAGATGCGTATCTGCCCCGTCGCGCCCTTTTCAACAACAATGCGCACTTCGATCCCCTCTGGATTCTCGGGAAGTACTCCGCAATCGACAATCTGTCCTGCGATGGGATACAAAATACTCTGTTCTGCTTTGCCGGTCTCCGGATCGATCGCCGAGACAAAAACAACGTAGTCCATATCGGTATCGACATGGAGAAGCAGCCGGCCACCCGGAGCGTAATATATCGGCCGAAATCCGTAGGTTGAGGAGACATCCGGAGATACAATCCGGAACTGGTCGACAGAGTCTCCCACGCTCAGGTTGCCCCGGTTGATTTCGGTTCTTTCAACGGGCAGATAGGCACCGACGACTCCCATCGCAGAGAGAAGAGAATTCGTATTCTCAAATGGAGTCATCGCGGGATCCATCGCATAATTCAACTGATCTACAGGCACACAGTACCCTACCGGAAGTACCCGTTCATTTTGCGTGATTTCGTATCCGCCATACATGTAATCCTGCCTTTTGGCGAATACATCATCGGACGACACGTCGCTGTCCGACGTTGCCGGCAAATTGAGATACTCGTCAACACTAACACCGTCGGTATAGGTAACGATATTGCCGACGCCGAGCAAACGTGACGATACCTCCGTCAGACCCTCAATCCACACCTCATACAGTCCGTTATTTCCGAACCCAAGTCCCGCAAGAAAGCGGACGGTCGATTGAGGTGTCGTGGATAGAAAGGAGGGAATCGATTTGAGATCGAATATCGCGCCGTCATTTCCGGTTTCCTCCGGCAGCAAGGCGGTTCGAGTGAATCTGCCCTGATCGATAATATCGATGTCCTGCGATATGGTATCAGCATGCTGTGCATAGGACTCGTAATACGTGAAGTGCTCATTCTCCGAAATGAACGCCAATGCAAATTCTCCGGATAGAAAGACTTCGAGGATAACAAGATACAGAAGAAATTTCTGCGGTTTACTGCGATTGGGAGAACCCTTGACAAGGTACGTCAGTGCGATGCCGTAGAGAATCATAAAGGCCGCAGAACCATAAAGAAGCCAGGGTTCGAGTTTGGTCTGTGACGAGAAATTCAGGAGTATCAAATACGAGAGCGCGAAAAATACCGAGGCAATCACGGCTTCCCGACGAATATTTTCGAGATGGATGAACAGCTCCGCTGCCATATAAAGCAGGAGAAAAACAAGAAGAAAGGCTTGGCGATACGGAATCTGATTCGTATTATGCATGCCGTGCCACAGGAAATTAAGATAGGGGTTGGCCATCGAGACGAACAGGAAAAAGCCCATGATGCCCATGAGAAGGCGGTTGCGAAAGGGTATGCCCGCACAGAAAAAATACAAAGGGATCAGAAGGAACAGCAATACCCCGCAGGCGACATTCGGCAAGCCCTCCCGGATGACCGGATCCGCGTGAAGGAGAAATCGCGAAAGTATGTCGAAGAAGGCAAAGCTGTTCTCGATTGTCGGTGTCATCTTCTCTGTGGCCGCAGCTGTTTGACCGAGCGAGAGTATGGTCGGCACCAGAAAAATTCCGGCCATAGCGGCTGACAGTACAGAGCACCAGGCAAAACGCAAAAACGTCGGGAGAAAAGGTTGCGCCCGGAATTTGCTTCGGGCTTCCGAGTAAAGGACGAAGAAGAATACCGCGAGGAAGATACAAACGAAGAATCCGAAATAGAAATTGCCCGAGATAATAAGGAAAAGAGAGACGATAAAGAGAATGACCTTCTTCTTCTCTATCAGGCGCCATACGCCGAGGACCACCAGCGGAAGGAGAACAATTGCGTCCATCCACATCACCGCCCAGAAATACGAGAGGACGAATCCGGAGAGCGCGTATAGCGTTGATAAAAGGAGAATCATCGGCCCTTCTCTTCTCTCTTTGCCGTAGAAAAGCAACGAGAACGAAAGTCCGGATAATCCTACGCGAAGAAGGACCAGGATCGCGATCGCGTCGGATAGATTCTTCTCCGGGAAGAAAAGGAGGAGAAGATTCAAAGGGCTCGAACAGTTATAGGTGAGTATGGGCCAGAAATCGCTTCCGAGTCCAATATTCCAGGTGTAAAACAAACTGTCTCCCGAGAGAATTTTGCGGCGGAATTCCGCGAGTATCGGCGCGTACTGGTGAAACAAATCGCACGTCAGAATTGTATTCCCGCCGACAGGATGGATTCGAAGGGAGAAGAATGCCATCCCGAGAAGAAAAACAGGCAGCAGGAACGCCGCCCACAAATACTCGTGCGGGATCCCTCTCACCTCTGTCGTCATCATGCGCTTCAGACGATCATTCATCGATTGCTCCGCCTTCTTCCTCGCCGGGTGTCTGCTCCATTACGGTGTCCTGTACAGGCGGCGGATTGATTTCTCCTTCCGGCGCCTGTTCAGCCGTGGCAAGATCTCCGCCGGGTCGACGGCGCGAGATAAATTTGCGCAACAGAGGAGGCAGAACGGCTAACGCGAGGAAAATCATAAATGATCCCAGAGAAATTAGGCCACCGATCTTCATCCCCTCCGGCAGATACGTCATATGAATCTCATGAGTTCCAACCGTAAGATCTATGGCCGTTAGGGCCTCGCCCACCGGGATGAGTTCAACTGTCCGACCGTCTACCGTGGCACTCCAACCCTTGTCATACGGTACCGTCAGAAGCAGTGTGCCCTGTGTCTTAACATCAATCGTGCCCTGTAATGATGTCGAGTCTATGTGGGTGACCTGAAGTTGTTGATCGTCCAAAGAATCAACCATCGATCGGTAGGCCTCGTCATTCATCGAGTAACAGTACAATGTGAGCTGTTCCGCCGCCGGGCTGTTCCAGGTGAGCACGACCTCTTTATCTCGTTCCGGCGCATAGATTCCGATATCAATAATCTGTTGTGTGCGAACTTCCATTGTTTTGGAGGAGCGGGTGCCGGTCTCGGGATCTGTCTCGGTAACCGTAACTGACGGAGCCTTCGAGGCCTGTACATAGATATACATATGAGATCCGACGGTCTTCGCGTCCGGTGCGAATGAGATCTCCGCTTTGGTCTCGGCCTCGGTAATCCGATAGACATATCCGCTTACGGGATTCTCCGAAATCATGGACATATTGGTCGTCTGCCGGGTCAGAATGCTGCCGTCGACATAGATCGTTTCAGCACCCAAAGCTTTCAGAAACAAGTTCGTAGTAACAAACGGATGATTGCGGTTCTCCGTCCGAAATTCCGTGATAGAGGATGGAACCATGTAACCGACGGAAAGAGCATCTTCGTTGCGGAAGACTCGAAGATCTTCATTGGATACCTCTGAAAATCCCGAAGGAATCGGAGAGGCGTCATTGACGTCGATGAAATACTCAATCCCGAAAAGAGTCGCAGTCACAGGAGTCAGGCCATAATTACGTACGCCGTTAATTCCGTTATTATGAAAACCGAGACTGCGCATGAATTGGACGAAGGACTCGTCCGCCGTCGATGAAAATACCGACATCCCCTTCACATGATAAAGTGCCGGTTGATTACAGATGAAGGCGGGATACATCTCCGTGCGAAAAAAGGCGTCGGTATCCGTTGCGGAGGCTTGTTCGACAAAAGCCGTTGTCTCGGCACCTTTCTTCCCGTAAAAATCCCAGCCGGTGAAGCCTTCGTGCATCGAGACCAATCCGACGGTTGACTGCGTCGCAACCAGAAGCTCGATAAGTATGACGGAGCATAATGCGTAACGCTGGGCTGTGACAGAGTGTCGTCCGATGAGAATCATCCGGAGAACCGCGGCGTAAGCAATGACAAAAAGCAGCGTCACATAAAGCGCAATATCGCTCTCCCCTTCCTCGGCGAATTTGCCGTAGAGGATCAGATAACCGACAGCGGCCGCGGCCGCAACCGTCACTTCATTCAGGGAGAAGGATTTGAGGTTTCGCAGAACCCGGTATCCCATAATCACGATGAGAAAGGACATCAGGAATGCCTGGCGGAAGGGTATCTGGTTCGGGAAATGGAAGCCGTGCCAGATGAAGTCCATGATACGGCTCGAGAAGCTGAAGTATAGGAAAGCCATGAGAAGACCGTACGCAATCTTCTCGCGGAGAAGAATTCTCTTGCACAGAAAAAACAGCGGAATCATCAGAGCCAGAAGAACTCCTGTATAGACATTGGCCATTCCGTCTCGAATATTCGGGTTGCTGACGACAAAAAAGCGCCCGAAAAAGTCGAACATCTCCTGCTTGAGTGCCCAATCCGTCGGAAAGGTATCCCCCGTCGCCGAAGATTCCTTCAGAGTCATCCAGGTCGGATACAGCAAAGCGGCGGCCGATCCTCCGGCCAGTGCCGCATACAGGGCAAAACGCCAGAGTGACGAGAAGAAGTTGCGGATCGTCAGGCGGTCGAACAGGCTCACATACAGAACAGGAGCGTAGAGAATCAGGAAGAAGCAGACAAAATAGGCCGCATAGTAATTCGACCAGATTACGAGAAAGAGAGAGATAAAGAAAAGAACCGGCTTCTTATCCCTCATCATTCGCCGCAGGCCCAGAATAACCAGTGGAAGTAGCATCAGAGCATCATGCCACATGATGTTCCAAAAATATGAAAGCACCCAGCCATTCAAGGCATATACAGCCGCAAAAACACTGAGAAAGAGGTCTTCTCTTCTGCGGTCGATATCCCGTAGGAGCAGTGCTGTGAAAAGACCGGTCAGTCCGACACGCAGGCATACGACGAGGGCAATTCCATCCGACAGGAATTTCTCCGGGATCGGGAGCAACAGAAGGTTTAAGGGGCTCGCCGCATAATTCGCAAACACCGCCCAGAAGTTCGAACCTAAGCTGACATTCCAAGAGTAGAAAAGGCTGTCGCCGTGAAGAAGTTTGTCTCGAAGCTCCGCGACAAAAGGAGCATACTGATGATAGAGATCGACCGTCAGAATCATCTTCGTTCCGAACGGATGCACTTGCTGAACAATGAAAGCGGACAGAATGAATAGAAACGGAATCAAAAACGAAAGTCCCAGGAACTTCGTCGATCGTTTGCGCTCAGGACTGAGACGATTCCATACGGGAATTCGCATGCTTCATGTCTCCTTTGTTGAATCCACATTTTATACTAATTTGCTACTTTTATCGGAAGCATTCTTTTGGTATTCTATCATATCCGGACGTGGTAAAAAACAGTTGTCTACGCGACAGCTTTTTGCAGCAATGGCACGTGTAACAAGAAAGAAACACAATATGTTGTGTATGTGACTTGATTTTACCACAAGATGAAGGTTTAATAAGAATACCCAATCATGGATCCCGATGCAAAATTGCAGCGAAGGATTCGCGAAGACTCATAGATCCCATGTTTTTCGCGGTCTGTGAGAGGTCAATCAAAGGAGGTTTATATGATCGCCAGAGTTTTGAAAAGGGACGGCCGACAGGTTCCCTTTAATATTGAGAAGATTGCTGTGGCAATTCGCAAGGCTTTTGAGGCCACAGGCGAAGCGAAGGGACACGCGGAGGATCTTTCCCTGGATCTTGCCGTTCGAACGAGTGAGTATCTCGAACTGCAGGGGATTGCCGTTCCCAAGATCGAAGAGATTCAGGATATGGTCGAACATGTGCTCATGGAAGAAGGCCTTGTGGAGACGGCGAAGGCGTATATTCTTTATCGTGCCGAACGATCGAGAATTAGAGAGAAGAACACTCGTTTGATGCGAACATTGGATGATATCGTCAATTCTGAGTCGAAGAACAGCGATTTGAAGCGGGAGAACGCGAATATCGACGGCGACACGGCGATGGGGTCGATGCTGCGTTTTGGCTCCGAGAGCGCGAAAGCCTATTATAAGTCGTATATGTTGAAGCCGGAGCATTCGCGGGCACACGAGGCCGGAGAGATTCACATTCACGATCTGGATTTCTATTCGTTGACGATGACCTGCTGTCAGATCGATCTTCTGAAGCTTTTCGAGGGCGGTTTCAATACCGGGCACGGTCACCTTCGCAAGCCCAAGGATATTCGCAGTTACTCGGCGCTGGCCTGTATCGCGATTCAATCCAATCAGAATGATATGCACGGTGGCCAATCCCTGCCGAACTTCGATTATGTGATGGCTGACGGTGTTCGTTGTACCTTTATTAAGGAGTATCGCAAGGCATTCGCGGGAGCGTTGGAGCTTCTTGCCGGAATCCCCAGTGAAATTTCGGAGCCGAAGATAAAGGCCGCGATCCTCCGGCTTGATAAGACAAAGGATATGCGGCCCGAGCTTCATCCGTCCGAAGACTTTGATCTCGCTTTCCAGGCGGAGATTACAAAGGATCTGCCGGATCTGGATAATATCGACAACGACCTGATGCGTCGTCTTTTTGCCTATACAAGAAAACACTCCGTGGAAGAGACGGACCGGGCGACCTTCCAGGCAATGGAGGCACTGGTTCATAACTTCAATACGCTGCACAGTCGCGCGGGAGCTCAGGTCCCCTTCTCTTCGATCAACTACGGTACCGATACTTCGCCGGAAGCGAAGATGGTGATCCGTAATCTCCTGATCGCGACGAAGAACGGGTTGGGCAACGGAGAGACTCCGATTTTCCCGATACAGATTTTCCGATGCAAGAAGGGAATTAACTTCGATCCGGGTGATCCGAACTACGATCTTTTCGAGCTCGCGTGTGAGTGCTCGGCCAAGAGGCTTTTCCCGAACTTCTCTTTTCAGGATGCTCCGTTCAACCTGCAGTATTTGAAGGAAGGCAAACCGGAAACCGAGATTGCATACATGGGTTGTCGTACGCGTGTCATCGGCAATGTTTACGACCCGGAGCGCGAGATCACCTTCGGTCGCGGCAATCTCTCCTTCACTTCGATTAACCTTCCCCGTCTGGGTATCCAGGCAAATGGCGATGTGGAGACTTTCTATCGTCTTCTTGACGAGAAGATGAAGCTTGTCTCCGATCAGCTCAACGAGAGAATGCTCGTGCAGGCTGCAAAGCATGTGTATAACTTCCCCTTCCTGATGGGCGAGCATTGTTGGATTGATTCGGAGAAACTCGGTCCGCGCGACGCGATCGAACAAGTCATTCGACACGGATCGCTGTCGATCGGGTTTATCGGTCTGGCGGAGACGCTGATCGCATTGACCGGCAAGCACCACGGCGAGAGCGAAGATTCGCAAAAGCTTGGACTTGAGATCGTGACCCGTATGCGTTCTTATTGCGACGAAATGGCGGCGAAAACTGGTCTCAATTACTCCCTTCTGGCGACTCCCGCCGAGGGTCTGTCCGGCCGATTCCTGCGGATCGATAAGAACCGGTTCGGCAAAATTAAGGGAATCACCGACAAGGAGTATTATACGAACAGCTTCCATATCCCGGTGTACTACAACACGACGATTTTCAATAAGATCCGTCTCGAGGCCCCCTATCACGCCCTCACCAATGCCGGTCACATCTCGTATGTCGAGATGGATGGTGACACTGCCTCGAATCTTGAAGCATTCAAGAAGGTCATCCGTTTTATGGGCGAACAGGGCATCGGTTATGGTTCGATCAATCACCCGATCGATCGCGACCCGGCCTGCGGCTACAACGGCATCATCGGCGATCATTGTCCTTGCTGCGGCCGCGCGGAATATGAAGGAGAAGATCATCTCGGTTTTGAACGAATCCGACGTATCACCGGTTATCTTGTCGGTACGGTAGACCGTTTCAATGACGCAAAACGAGCCGAAGAACGAGATCGCGTGAAGCACGGAAAGAATTCGTAATCGCAAGTCTGTTCGAAAAATAACGTAAACCCCGGGACAGCCTGCTATCCCGGGGTTTACTTGTGTGCGTTTTTTCTGTCAGGTGAAACCAGTCCTCGAAAGACAACTTCACCTGAAGGTTGTTATACCGGGTGGCTCGCATTTTTTTTCGCGGATATTTATGTTAAAATGTGACATTGTAAAGGCAAATGTCCTGAACCGGGTCGAGAGGTTTTTAAGAAATGGATCAAAAAATCCGCGTGATCATGAATCCGTCCTCCGGACGTCAAGTGATGCGCCAAACGGTTGATGATATCATCGGATATCTTGTCGAGGAGAAATTTATCTCTCGCGCGGATTTCTGTTATACCGCATCCAAGGATGACGCGACGCGATATGCCGAACAGATGAAGCCGGGTGAATATGATCTTGTCCTGGCCGTGGGTGGCGACGGTACATTAAACGAAGTCGTTAACGGCTTGATCGCGGGTGGTTCCGGCACGACATTGGCCATTCTCCCGGCCGGCACGGTAAATGACTTTGCGACATTTCTCGATATCCCCGCCGACTCCTATTCGTACGCACGTATGATCATGGATAATCACACCCGCAAAGTGGATGTGGGTAAAGCGGGCGACCGATACTTTCTCAACGTTGCCGCGGCGGGTCATCTTACAGATATTGCCTATAAGGTTCCGTCGGAGACAAAGACTTCTCTGGGCCGGATGGCGTATTGGCTCGAGGGGGCCAAAGATATTCCGGCGAATATCTTCAACGGTTTTCGCTTGAAAGCAGAGTCTGCGGAGGAGCACTTCGATCAGGATGCGCTGTTAATTCTCGTCGCGAATACAACGAGTGTCGGCGGAATGAAGAAACTTGTTCCGTATGCGCGGATCGATGACGGGCTTCTCGATGTTTTGATTGTCTCCAGACTCGAGTTCGGCGGTTTCCTTCCGTTGGTCGCAAAGCTTCTAATCGGAGATCACTTAAGCAATGAGAACATCACGTATTTCCAGACCGATCGTCTGACGCTTCAGACCGAGTGTTGCGACGATGTCCGGCTTGACCTCGACGGCGAAGAAGGCGGGCTTCTGCCGATCGAGATAACCTGCATCCCGGGTGCGATAAACCTTCTGGTTCCGCATCCTGAGGATCACGAAACGACTGCATAATAACTATAAGACCGACATACGGGGGCGAGATGAAAAAATCACATCAAGGGGAAGATTTCCGGTCATTGCCGGAGATCTACACAGAATCCGAAGAACAAGAGCGGGGGTACGAGCCCGCCCCGAATGACACTGTCGAAACGGATCGTATCGAACCGATTCGTTTATCGTTGGAATCTCACGAAGTGAGTATCCCGACACAACACATCGGTCAGGATCCGTCCGACGAGGATTTCATCGATCCGGATCAGTTCGTCAGAAGAACCAGACTCACCAAGGCAGAAACTGTTTTCGAGCCGCGTTCCCGGAAGAACAGGCTTCTGAAGCCAAGCGTTTTTGTCGCCGCCATCACGATTCTGGTATTACTCGCCATCAGTTATCTTCTCGTCTTCTCTCCTGAATCGCAGGAACGCATCTCGAGTCCGCTCACGTTACAGGGTGAAGCGATCTCGAATCCTGAGTTCAGTTTCATGTATCACTATGTTTTATTGGAGAACGGTATCGATATTTTCGAGGTCGGCGCCGATGAGCAACTCGAAAGTCCGGGTGACGAGGGCTTCTCAACCTATCGCGAATACTTTCTCCATATGGCGGCTCGCGAGATGCAGGTGACAGAAATACTCTTTGACGACGCAACGGGCAAAGGCTTGTCGCCGAATGAGGCGCAAAATCAGCGCGCCCAGGCGTATATCGACTGGCTCTCCGGCAAGGCGGCCGCGATCGGTGTAGATCTGGAAACCTACATCAAGGGTTATTTCGGAACCTATGTGACTCCGGATCTGATTCGCGATTTATTGACCAAGCGATATTTCACGGAAGATTACGCCAGCGGAGCCAAACTGGATGAATTGAAGGCATCCGAGCTTCAGGCGGAGAACGCCTACGCGGAAGCCAGAAATCAATACGATATTGTTTCGTATCGTGTAGTACGGATTGTTTTCGAGCAAACCGAGCAAAGCTTCAAGGACACGGCTCATTTACGCGCGCAGGAGATCATCGACGGAATCGGTCATGATGAGACGCGATTCGAATCGGTTGCGGCGAGTTTCTTTACGGGAGAGGCCAAAGACCGCCTGTCCGTTCCTGATTCGACGTTGATCCGCAACGCTCGTTATGGAGACATCGATAACGAGGAATGGCGCGCGTGGCTGTATGATCCGGCCAGGGTTCCCGGAGATTGTACGATTTTTAATGACAGTAACGGGTTTCCGATTCTCTTCTGCTTCTCCGCCCGATCCCGGCAAAAAGAACCTTTACGCGATATCCGCTTCTTCTATATCAATCGCGAGGATGTAAATGCCGGTATTCCCGGTATCCCCGAGAGTGAAATTGTCCCCGTCGCTCAGGCGGTCTTTGATTCCGTTTCGGATGAGTCCACAATGAAGACCCTTGAGACAACCTACGCTGATGAGATCAACGCAGGGACGATGAAGGCAGCGCACAATATGAATACGTATCCGGGTCTTCTTCCGGATAACTTCGATCAATGGGTCTTTGACCCGGCGCGCGTTGCGGGTGACAAGACAATGATTGAGACCGAAACACAGATCGTCATCTTATTCTATGTGACGAAGTCTCCGAATCCGGAATGGTTTGATCGCGTGAACAGTTTCATCCGAATGAATAATTATCAGGCTTTTCTCTTAGAGAAGACGACGGAGTATCCGTATGCGCTCAATGAGCAGGGATTGTCGTTTATCGAAGATGTTCCGAGTATTACCTGATCGACAGAAAGAGAGACATAAATGATTGAAGTTTTTCTCACCCGGCATGGAGAGACCGTGTGGAATACACAGATTCGCATGCAAGGTCGCAACAATTCCCCTCTCACAGAAAAAGGGATCAACGGTGCCGAACAACTTGCCGGATTCCTGTCTGAAATACCCTTCTCGGCATGCTACACAAGTCCGATGCCTCGAGCGATCCATACGGCGCTCTTACTTCTTCACGGCCGAGAAATTCCTCTTTGTTTCTCGCCGCAACTCGCGGAGATGGATCTCGGCAGTTGGGAAGGTTTATCCATGCGGGAGGCGTCCTCTCAATACCCGGAGAATTTCTCTTATTTCCGAGAGCGCCCGGACCTCTACGAGCCGATCGGCGGCGGCGAGACATTCTTCTCTGTCCGTGATCGGGCAGAGGAAATGCTACGAATTCTCGCCGGGTTCCCCGACGGAAGCGGTCCATATCTTTTGGTTACGCATTGTATTCTACTGCAGGCAATCATTATGCTCTGTGACAAAAGAGAATTGCCCACCCTCCGAAGCGGCCAGGCAGTCGATCAGACAACACTGTTTCGCATTCTTTGGGATGGGCAATCCTGGTCTGTAACGCATCGTAATCTCAAGCCGGAAGAGGCTTCCGATATCGCTTCGATCAGAACCCGGCAGCCAGTGACATAAATACAAGTGTTACCACGGAGCCAAGCATCAGAAGTGCCAGGACAATGGCGGTGACTTTGACAAATCCGGATCTCTGTCGGGTGCTTCTCATGACTTTGCCTCCTGAAGTACTACGGTAACATCAAACTCTTCGTTGTCACGGTAAATTGTGAATGACACTTCATCTCCGACGTCGTATTTGTCGCGAATCGCGGCAACTTCGTCTGCTGATGTAATTTGTTCTCCGTCAATCGCTGTGATAATGTCACCATAACGAATGCCGGCTTCATCCGCCGCTCCGCCTTTGCTGACTTCTCTCACAAATGCGCCAATCGGGAAACCGTACGCATCCGCGGTCTCTTCATCGACGGTGATAACCGATACGCCGATCAGGGGTCTTCCGGTCACATAGCCGTTCGTTACCAACTCCTCAATGACTTTCTTGATGTTGTTCACAGGGATGGCAAATCCGATTCCTTCACCTTCCGAAACCTTCGCGTTAGTAATTCCGATGACTTCTCCATATGAGTTGACAAGGGGTCCGCCGGAGTTGCCGCTGTTAATGGATGCATCTGTCTGCAGCAGCGAATACTCTGATCCGTCAATCAAGATCTCGCGATCCAATGCGCTGATAACGCCGACGGTTACTGTACCCGCAAGTTCACCGAAAGGATTTCCGATCGCAACAGCCAGCTCGCCAACCTGAAGCTTCGAAGAATCTCCAAGTGTAACATAAGGAAGGCCTGTGCGATCAACCTTAAGAACGGCCATGTCTGTGCTGCTGTCAGATCCGACGATCTCGGCATCGATGTAGTCGTCATCGCCGGGAATCATGATCTCAACTTTGTCAGCGCCCTCGATCACGTGATTGTTGGTGACGATATATCCGTCCTCAGAGATAATGAAACCGGAACCCGTAGCTTCAGCCATCGTCTCCTCTCCGTAAGCCTCAAAGGATATCTGAGCTCGAATCGAAATCGTGGCCGGCGAAACGGTCTTCACAATATCGATGACGGACAGTGCCTCCTTGTCCCCGTCATCCGGGAGCAGAGCGGCATCAGAAATGGAAAAATGTTTGTCAGATGTACCGGTAATTGTCTCATCGTTGTTCGTATCCGAGTCAATATCCTGAACGACGGTCTGGTCTGCACTCGCTGAGCGGTCGGCCATAACATCAGGACGAACGTAGCGAAAAAATACGAACATTAGAGAAACGGAACCGGCAAGAATCAGGAGTGCAAGCGACGTCGCGATTGCGATAAAAACGACGGATCCTACAGATGATTTGCCTTGTTTCGTCAGTGTCATATAAATTCTCCTCTCATTAGGGCATTCTTGGTTCTAACGGAAATAATGAATAGCTATATATTGGTTTTATCATATCACACCGGTTAAATGTTCGGCAGAGTTTCGGCATTCTCGAGAGAAAACGGTAAAAAAACTAATTTGGTTCTAACCGTTGTCGTCATGGCCATGTTTGTCGTCTGTTGGTGATCTCTTCACATGTTCTCGCGTCTTCTCCGGAGAATTCAAGCGAAGGATCGTCCTCTTTGTCAGTTGCGTCCACCATGCACCTGCGGCACAAGCTAGAGCGGTGATAATGAAAAGAATCATCATGATACGAAGTCCAACCGATGCAGATCCGGTCTGATAATACAGAAATGTCATCAACCCGCAGAGCAAAAGGCAGATAATGGATGCCATAAACAACCGGGCAAACCGCGTATCGTAATAGGTTCGGATTCTCGTCGCTGCGAGTCGGTCGTAGGACCGAATTAACCGGTTCGCCGTGTCATGGTAATTTCTCGCAGCCCCCTCGTCGCCTTCGCGCTCCGCGGCGGCAATTGCTTTGGAAGCGACATCGCGAATCGAGAAATAGTGTCCGTGCACAAGAAACACGGGGTCGTCGGACAAACGAATAGCCAGAGAGTTCTTCGGAAGTTCTCCCACGAGTTGCATGAATATCTCCCACCAGGACTTGCTGTCAAGCCGCTGAACTGCGGCGGATGGTGTCGACCCGAAGGAATAGGGAATCGGTCTCTCCTCCCGATCATGCTTCATAACAAAGCTCCTTCAATAATTCCGTTGCCAAGGGAACATCTCCGACTCTATTCATCCTCACTTTGCCGCCTGTCAGATCCAGAGAAATCCTTCGCAACTCGTCTTCTCTGGCAACGGGGCAGTAGACAATGAGTATCGCGTCATCTGCGTATTGTGTCGCACCCTCTGTGAAGCCAGCTTTTCGAAATGCATATCGTAATTTGTCAACAAATGTATACGAAACTCTAATCTCAAATACAATGCCTGTGAGATATCTCGTCGGTTGTGATGCATGAAGGGCAAGACACGCAGCCTTGGAATAACAGCGGACTAATCCTCCGGTGCCAAGGAGAGTTCCTCCAAAATAGCGGGTCACTACAATCGCCGCATCTTCGATATCATTCTTGCGCAGTACATCGAGGACAGGAAGTCCGGCTGTACCCGAAGGCTCACCGTCATCACTGAACCGTTGCAGAAAGGTTTCCCCGCCGATTCTCCATGCATATACATGATGTCTCGCATCCGGAAATTCCTCTCTTGCTGTGGCGATCAAGGCCTCTGCGCAGGATGCGTCAGAGATCGGCGAAATATCTGCTATAAAAATGGACTTCTTCTCTGTCCATGTCGCACGGGCCTTCGTCGAAGGTGCCACCCAGGATTCTCTTGCCAATCAAACAAGCTCCTTATACCGTTGGTAAGCCATCATGAGCATGGACTTATCCTGACTATAGGTCACGCGGTCCATCGCTTCACGCACCGGAAGAAATCCACCTTCCGCAGAACTCACGGGACGGTTCTTCGCCGTCGATTCCTTCGCCTTCATCACGTACCAAATAATCTTATTACAGACGGGCTTCTGTCTCGTCACCGAGTAGAATTCATAGTTCGTGCGCCCGGCCGGAGCCAGAACTGCCGCCTCAATTCCCGTCTCGAAAAAAACGCGCTCGATCGCAACATCTTCCGGTTTCTCCACCGAACGGATGACGCCCTTTGGAAAGCTCCACTCGAACTTCTCATTGCGTACAAGCAGCACCTCATCATCGTAAAAAACGATTCCTCCGGAACAATTGCGTACCAGCATGCGCTACGACCTCCTTTGGTTCACAGTAAGAATATTTTATCACACCGCGGATCGGACGAACACGTGAAATCGATCGGCTTGGTTTCTATCTGCGTATTGATTATCTCTCCCCTTGGTCGTAGACTGTCATAGAAACAAATGTCAATAATAATTTCGATATCGAAAAGAGAGTATTGATATAGCAGCAAAGGAGCGTATCCCCCATGCGAGAAATATCTTTGCGCGTTCTGCCGGACAACTACTCCGTCGTCAAAATTGACCCCGGCGTGGATATCCCCCAAACATCCGGCATCGTATTCTATGCAAGAACCGAGGATGAGATCTCTCTGGTATGTCTTGAGCGCGATGTGCCCTCTCCGGTCGCAGCGAGGGAAGACAACTGGCGAATTCTCAAGATTGACGGGATTCTTGACTTCTCACTTGTCGGCATTCTCGCCTCGATCGCCGGGATTCTGGCAGAACAGGGAATCTCGATATTTGCCGTGTCAACATTCAATACGGATTATATTCTTGTGAAAAGCGAGCGTCTTGACGACACAGTTCGCGCGTTATGTGATAAGGGTTATGAGGTCATTTTCCCCAATATAACCTAAGTGTGTATCGTGTCTGTCGCACAGGCGCAGTTGTTGGAAATTATTTTTTACTATATAATGAATCATGGTATGCCCGATTGCAGCCGACTTGTTCGGTATCGGGTTTTGCAATTTACATCGGAGGATCATCATGCAACAGGGCGATTACCTTTCCCCCGCTTCGACCGGGAGAAGTTCCAAGATGAAGAAGCGTAAGATTATACGTATACTGCGTCTTTCCATTTTTGTTATGTCTGTACTGATCGTCGGTTTATCCATATTCCTTGTCGGCCGGATGATTTTTGAATCTCTGACACCCGGAGAGTTACGCACGACCGCTACGACCGCCGTTGTGCCGGGCGATTCCTCGAACGGATCGGACATTTTACAGACGACTACCGTTCCGACGACCGAAACGACTGTGCCGACAACCGCCCCCGCTCCTACGGAGCTGCTTCAGCAATCCGCTGTCGTCGACGCTTTTTTCGGGCCGCTTCCTGTCGCCGAGACCCCGGAGATCCTGGTTCACAACGAGATTCGCGCGCTCTATATCGGAGCGGCGGCGAATCTCGATAAGAATATCGAGATCGCTAAGAACTCCGAGGTGAATGCCTTTGTCGTCGATCTCAAGGAATCCAACGGTGTCCTCTTCAAGAGCACGAATGCCTTGGCAGCGGAGATCGGCGCCGCGAAGAACGCGTATGATCTTGCTGCGGTTGTAGCCAAGTGTCACGAGAACGATATCAAGGTAATCGGTCGTATCGTTTGTTTCAAGGATCCGATTCTGTCTGAAGCCAAGCCGGAGTATAGTATCAGCGATGCCTCCGGGAACTCGCTCTTCTTCTCGAACGAGGGCAAGAAGTCTTTCGCGAATCCGTATGACACAAGAACCTGGGACTATAATATTGATCTCGCGATCGAGGCGATCGGCGCGGGTATCGACGAGATTCAATTCGATTATGTTCGTTTCCCTACAGGCAAGACAACGTCCGGCGAGAAGGCTTATTTTGGCCCGGCCGAGACCACCCCGACACGCGTTGAGGTCATTAATCGATTCCTTCAGACCGCACGTATCCGAATTCAGGACGAGTACGGTGTGCCGCTCTCCGCGGATGTTTTCGCGATTATTCTTTCGAGTAAGAGTGACGGTGAGAATCTCGGTCAGGATTGGGCGACAGTGGGACTTACGGGAATCGATTCGGCTTGTCCGATGATCTACCCTTCACATTATGCTCTTGATACGATGCTGAACGGCAAGATGTTCGATAAGCCGGATTATTATCCCTATGACGTTCTCTTTGCCGCGTTAACAATGGGATCAGACGAGGCGGCCGTTGAGGGGTTTACCACCGTTCGTCCGTACCTGCAAGCCTTCACGGCGAAGTACATCGGCGAGGGCAACTATATCACTTACGGCTATGATCAGATCAACCAACAGATCAAGGCGGTTAAGGACACGGGATACGCCGAGTGGATCCTATGGAATCCCTCCGCGAGTTATCCCAGCGGAGCGTATGACGGCGCCTGATCGACAACAGGCGAGGGTTGCCACCGACAGGATATTTCAAACGAAACAAAAAGGACTGTCATCAGAGACTTTGCAAAAGGTTTTCGGTGACAGTCTTTTTCGATTTTTCGCTATATCGAAAAATGATTTTCATTTGCGAAAAAGCAACGGTTCTCTATATGATTTTCATTTGAGAAGGGCTATAATGACAAAGATTACATCAAGCGGAGGCGAATTGTGCCAAAGATATTTCGTTTTTACGGCGGTGTTCATCCCAGTGGAAATAAGAATACCGAAGATTTTCCGTCACAGCGTCTGGATGATTTTTCCCAGGTAGAGATTCTTCTGCAGCAACATATCGGACCTCCCTGCGAATGCGCCGTGAAGAAGGGGGACCTTGTTCACGTGGGAACGCTGGTGGGTCGAGCGGTACATCCGATGTCCGTTCCGATTCATGCCAGTGTCTCGGGGACTGTCACGGATAAGCGCTATGTCGTGTCCGCGACCGGAGCACCGGTCGAAGCAGTGACGATCACTTCGGACGGTAAGTACACGCTGGATCCGGAAATTCGACCTCCGGTGATACATAGTCGCGAAGATTTTCTGGATGCGGTCAGAAATGCCGGTATCGTCGGACTTGGCGGCGCCAGTTTCCCTACGCATGTGAAGCTCGCCCCACCCAAAGATAAGAAACCGGACGTGCTTCTTGTCAACGGCGCGGAGTGCGAACCCTACATTACGTCGGACTATCGACAGATTACCGAGCATCCCGATGATATCGTTGACGGCATACTTGCCGTGCTTCGCTGGTTGCAGATTCCCAAAGCCATCATCGGCGTCGAGAGTAACAAACATCTGGGCGCTCAGATTCTCAAGCGGGAAATCAACAAGCGGGAGAAGATGGAGGAAGTCTCGCTCCCCGTCTCCGTTACGACTCTGAAGACGATCTATCCGCAGGGCGCGGAGAAGATGTTTATCTACTCTCTGACCGGACGGAAGGTTCCGACAGGCAAGTTACCCCATGACGTGCATGTCCTCGTGATGAATATCACTACCCTTCGCGTCATCGGTAAGTATTTAAAAAACGGTCTTCCTCTGGTGCGTCGCTTGTTAACGCTTGACGGCAGCGCCCTTCTAACCCCCGGTAATGTCAACGTGCCGATCGGCGCGAGGATTATCGACGTTATTAAGGCTGCCGGAGGACTCTCCTCAGAGCCCTCAAAGGTTCTGATGGGCGGAGCGATGATGGGCGTTGCTCTGGATCGCGTCGACCAGGGGATCATCAAGGCAAATAACGCGATTCTGGTGTTCGGCGAGAAAGAAGCACTGGTGCCGTCGGAGTCTGTATGCATACATTGCGGCCGCTGTCTGTCCGTATGTCCCATGCGCCTTGTGCCGACGGGAATCGACCGAGCGGCAAGAGAACAGAATCGCGAGGAGCTCTCGAGGTACCACGTGATGGACTGTATCGAGTGCGGTTGTTGTACATATACCTGCCCGGCGAAGAGATATCTCACCCAGAGCATAAAGACCGGAAAGAAGGTACTTCGGACGGAACCCGGAAAATAGTCAATGAGAATCTTCTTTTCACGTCATTGGATAATGCTCCATAAAAAAGGAGGGACACCGGTCGTTTCTTCGGAACATCACCGGTAGAAAAATCAATCATGAAGCTACAGGTTTCTTTTTCGCCGCATATCCGCGACCAAGTGACAACTGCATCCCTGATGCGCGATGTCGTTATCGCCCTGATACCGTCATGTATCGCGGCAGGGGTGATATTCGGTATCCGATCCGTCGTTGTTATCCTCGTATCCGTTCTGTCCTGCGTTGTTTTCGAGTATGCTGCGCGACGCATCATGAAACGCGAGAATACACTTTCAGATTTCTCGGCGATAATTACAGGTATTCTTCTCGCCTTCAATCTTCCTCCGAATATTCCGTACTATATGGTCGTTCTCGGCGCTTTCTTCGCCATTATCGTCACAAAGCAAATGTTCGGTGGTCTGGGCAACAATTTTGTGAATCCGGCTCTCGCCGGACGCATATTCCTGGTGATCGCCTTCCCTTCCGCAATGACAAATTGGGTCGTTCGTCAGGGCAGTTTCGATTTCATCTCTTCACTCTCAGGCGTCGATCTGGTATCATCCGCTACGCCGCTGGCGCTTGCCAAAGCGGGCAGTACGGAGTTACCTTCCTACCTGTCACTTTTCTTGGGCAACAAGGGCGGATCCATCGGTGAAGTCTGCATTCTTGCTCTCCTGGCCGGTGCGATCTATCTTCTGGCCCGCGGGGTAATCAAGATATGGATTCCGCTGACCTACATCGGAACGGTGGTACTACTGACAGCTCTTACCGGACACGACCCCCTGATTCACGCTCTGTCCGGCGGCCTTATCCTCGGAGCATTCTTCATGGCCACCGATTATGTAACGTCCCCGACGACGCGTCGCGGGCGAATTATCTTTGGTATCGGATGCGGTTTGCTCACCGTGCTCATTCGACTCTTCGGAAACATGGCCGAGGGTGTATCGTTCTCAATTCTCTTAATGAATATTCTGACACCGCACATCGATCGCTGGACCGAGCCGAAGCGCTTTGGAGAGATTCGGGAGGTGCGAGATGCAAAAAGATCGTAATATCATGCCTGCCGTCCTCCTGTCCCTTATCTGTCTCGTGACGACACTCCTTTTGGCCTTGACAAATTCCGTTACGGCTCCGATCATATCGGCACTTGAAGCACAGGCGGAACAGGCACAGATGGAGGAGATTTTCCCGAACGGCGGTACGTTTACTCCTTATGTTCCCACCGAGGCCGAAGAAGCTGTTCTTTCAAAGGCGAACGGCAATGTCGATAAGATTTATGTCGCCAAAGACGCTTCAGATGTCGTCATCGGATATGTCTTTATTTCTTCTTCCCAAGGCTATGCCGGTCCAATTAAAGCAGCTGTAGGCATCGACAGTCATGGTACTCTCGTGTCCTGTTCGTTCACCGCAGCGGATGAGACGCCCGGTCTTGGCAAGAAAGTCGAGGACGACAGTTTTGAAGGTTCCTTTGCCGGTGTAACCATCGACGAAGATTTGCTTGTCAGCACGTCTGGAAACGGCCAGATTGACGCGATATCCGGTGCGACAATATCCTCCAAGGGCGCCGTTGCTGCAGTTAACCAGGCGACACACGCCTATCGCGAACTTTTTTCGAAAGGAGAATCCGCATGAGCAATACCACCGCTGAATCATCTGACGTCAAGGTCACCGCCCCTATCGTAAAGGAGAGAATCTCTCCGCTCAAGATTCTGTGGAACGGGATTGTGGATGAGAATCCCGTATTTCGTCTGCTCCTGGGAACCTGTCCGCTTCTCGCAATTACAACGTCAGCCAAGAACGCAATCAGCATGGGGCTTGCCGTCATTTTTGTCCAGGCCGGCTCTGAGGTCATTATTTCTCTGTTACGTAAATTTATCCCCGACAAGGTTCGTATTCCTGCGTTTATTACGATCATCGCGGGCTTTGTCACGATCGTACAAATGCTTGTTTCCGCCTACCTTCCCGCATTGAATGAATCGCTCGGCATTTATATCCCTTTGATCGTCGTAAACTGTATCGTCCTCGCGCGAGCGGAAGCCTACGCGAGCAAGAAGTCCGTCGGCGCTGCATTTTTTGACGGAATCGGCATGGGTGTTGGATTCACCGTTGCTCTCTTCTTCATGGCGTCCATTCGCGAGATTCTCGGCAATGGAACTTTTTTCGATCTTCAACTGCCCCTGTTCGGAACCGTGATTGAGCCGATGTTGTTCTTTATTCTCCCCCCGGGCGGATTCTTTGTGTTCGGTATCTGCATCGTTGCCTCGCAGGCTCTGTTGCGACGTTTCACGCCGAAAAACAACCAGAATGATCCTGCCTCCGGTTCGGCTCCGGAAGGCGGTTGCTCCTCTTGTGGCTCGTGCCCGGGCTGTCCCGGATCAACATCGGATATGGGAGGCAAGGCATGAAAGAACTGATGATTATTCTGTTCTCCGCGATTCTCGTCGATAACTTCGTCCTTTCGAAGTTCCTTGGCATCTGTTCGTTTCTCGGCGTCTCGAAAAATCTCAAAACCGCGATGGGAATGAGCGGCGCTGTTATTCTTGTCATGGTCGCCTCCTCCGCGATCACCTGGCCGATTCAGAAGTTTATCCTAGATCCTCTGGGACTCTCTTACCTACAGACGCTGGTATTTATCCTCGTCATCGCCTCTCTGGTTCAGATGATTGAGATGGTCATGAAGAAGACCATGCCCCCGCTCTACAACGCTCTCGGAATATTTCTTCCGCTGATTACGACGAACTGTGCCGTTCTCGGTGTCGCGATCTTGAACATGACCAAATCCTATACATTTGTGGATTCGCTGGTCAACGCACTCGGCGGCGGTCTCGGCTACACTCTCGCTTTATTTCTTTTCGCGGGTGTGCGTTCCAAGATCGACAAAGCCGATGTTCCTCTGGCACTTAAGGGACTTCCCATCACCCTGATCGCCGCATCCCTGACTGCCGTATCGTTCTTTGGTTTCAAAGGACTTGTCGAGAATCTTTTCGGGTAATCCCGTATTTCGTGAATACGAAGGAGTAATTACGTATGACAATTCTGATCGCGATGCAATCGAACGCTTTCGAGTCTATTGGGATTCCAACGCTTGTCGTCTTCGGCATCGCCGTTGTGCTGGGAATCCTGATCGTCATTGTGTCGCACGTTTTTCGCATGCCAACCAACGCAAAAAGAGACGAGATCACCGCGGCTTTACCGGGCGCAAATTGCGGTGGATGCGGTTATCCGGGCTGTGAAGGCTACGCGCAATATCTGGCGGACGGCGGTACAGAGATCGCTCTGTGTGCCGTAGGCGGCGAGGCTTGTATCGCCAAAATCGCAGAGATTCTCGGAAAAGAACCCGTGAGCCTGGAGAAGACCGTCTGTGTCCTTCTCTGTCAGGGTACACAGGGCGAGAACGGCCATACGAAGTCGCGTTATGATTATCGGGGTACAACGACGTGCAGTGCCGCTGCGACGCTACTGGGCGGACCCGGCTCCTGTACATATGGGTGCCTCGGTTTTGGCGATTGTGTTCAAGTGTGCGCATTTCACGCGATCCGGAAAGAAAACGGCATCGTGAGGATCGACCCGAATGCGTGCACCGCATGCGGTGTCTGTGTCAAAGCCTGTCCGAAACAAGTTCTTACACTTCTTCCCGTCACGTCAGACGTTGCCGTCCTTTGCAAGAACAGCTGGCCGGGAGCCCAGACGAGGCAGAGCTGTGATATCGGCTGTATCGGCTGTCGACGTTGCGAGAAGGTCTGTCCTTCGGGGGCGATCATCATGAACGGTCCGTTGGCTACGGTTAACCAGGAAGCCTGCACACATTGCGGGGAATGTGAACGTGTTTGCCCCACGAAATCGATCGGGATCCTCCGTCTTCGGAGAACGGAGAATGTCTCTCTTCTCATGTGAAACCTTTCTAAAATTCTTCTCGTTACTTGGTTTTTTCCCTTGCGTATCGCCAGATAATATGGTAAAATTTCATCTGCGCGTTATAAGAAACACAGGAGGTGTTACTCATGGCAAAGTGTGAAGTCTGCCAGAAGGATACGTTTTTCGGCAGAAAGATCAGCATCACCCGTTCTCAGGTTTCCCGTCGTGCTTTGACGACACAGCAGCCGAACGTCCGTAATGTCAAGGTCGTCGTCGATGGAACGCCGAAGACAATGCATGTTTGCAGCCGTTGCCTTCGTTCCGGAGTTGTGAAGAGAGCCTGATTCAATCGAGCTTACATTCGTCTCATTGTCCGGCGTTCTACGCCGTTTATTGGGGCTTTTGAAGAGATCATCGATTCACGTAGCGACTGCCTCGCGGCAGTCGCTTTTGTCGTTCTTTTCGCTGACATGTATGCCTGCCGTCTCACGGTTTCCAGAGAAAGCTTATTCTAACTGAAGATTCTCCGGACCGCGATGATTCGCGATGCCAACTCCTCATTATCCATAAACGAGATGATACGAAGGGACGTCCGGCTCTTCGAAGCCATAATTAGCGATCCGTTATCTGTGCAGATCGCCATTTCATAAGGCGCAGCAGAGGCGGGATCCTTCGGGTCTTTTAGAAAAACGAGATCCCCCGGCGCTATACTTGTCACCTGTAGAAGCCCCGTAACCTCATCATAGGTCGGATCGACACGCTCTCCCATAGCCATTTGTTCTTCCATTGTCCTTGGCAGAGTTACCCCGTTTACCGAAGCGGCAACATAAGCCAGGCCTTCAATCGACATGCCCTTCATCGTAAGTCCGTGCTCAATTCGTGTCACATTCACAAAACTCAAGACAGAACTGACAAAATATCGCGCACTGATCTTCTTGATCGTTTCGTTGACACCAAGTTCGATAACGCCGCTTGAGCCGACCCAGCCGCTTCTCCCGTCCGGAAGAGCGACCTGATATACACCGTCGCCGCGCACGTCCGCATAGAGGACCGTATTCATCATCGCCTTCATGATCAGCGTTCCGTTGCTCGCATGTGACATGATGTTTTTCGAGACATCGGATACAACTAACTTGTACGTATGCATGGAGGGTTCTACCGAATCCAATTGGTCCGTGAGTACATCCGACGTAAGGTATCCTTCAATACCGTCCGATGTCCTCACATGAGCAAATCCTTCCGCACATACCGTTGGCAGCAGCGTTACCGGCTCGTTGTAAAGGACCTGCGTAATCAGAGGGGATGTGATCTCATCCGATGACAGAAGGTTCGCGGCATAGGCTGTAACGACGCGTGTCGAATCATCGAACATGCGGACAGGAAGCGTCACTTCCTGCTCAATCTCCCCGTCGACCGCCGCATACCGACTTGCCAGAGCCGGTAATAGCCAGAAGACAAGAGCTGCCAACACGAGAAAAATCAGCGTGGGTACGACAAACCGAGGGAGCCTTCTCTGCCAGCGACGCTTAACATACGAATCCTTGTCGGACAGATCCCAAATCCTTCGAACATCCTCGGTCTCACCGAAAGGATACTCTTGTGAATCTTTCTCCTTGATGCTTCGTTTCGGCGGACGATTCTGTTTGCCAAACCGGGAAAATATACTCATTAGGCCTCCTCCGCCTTGATCTCCTGAAACTGCATGACACAGATCGCGACTGCTTGATCCGCGTCATGTGACAAACTCAGATCAAACGAAGTCCCTCCCATGTCGCGAAAAACGCGGAGTGCATTGCCACAGAGAGTAAGAACAGGTCGATTGCTGGAATCCGCCAATATCTCGATATCGGTAAATCGCACGCCTTCATTGCCGATCCCGGTTCCGAGAGCCTTCGAAACAGCTTCCTTTCCGGCAAACCGTGCGGCCAGGGACGCGTTCTTACCCTTACCCTTGGCTTCGCAAAGATCCTGTTCTGCCGTCGTATAAACACGATCCAGAAAAATTTTGCCCTTGCGTTTCATAACATCTGCAATTCGAGATACTCGAATGGTGTCGATTCCGCATGTGCTTCGAAGCATATTGTTACACCTGCCTTGTTCGTTTACACTTCGTACGCAAATCTAATCCATCAAAACGGAACGGGTCAAAATCGCCAAACAATCGCGAATAGAGTCGATTGTCATAGGTGTTCTGCAGATTGGCCGGCGAGAGGTTCGTCGTAATAATCGTAGATACACCAAACTGTTTTCTTGTTCCGAGAATGAAGAGAAGGTCGGCGATTGTATTCGGACTTCTGGGCTCGACGCCGAGCTCGTCAATGATGAGGAGTTCTCCGGATAGCAGAAGTTCTCGCTTCTCCGTTAACTCACGCAGCCGGTCCTGGTCCGGAGAAAAGGCGTTCATTTGGGTGCGGTACGCTGCCATGATTTCCAGGAGTTCCGTCACTCTCACCACAAGTGTCGTCACACTCCGATTCACCGCTTCACGTGCGATCGCAACGGCCAGGAAGGTCTTACCCGTTCCGGGATTGCCCCAGAACAATAAATTTCCGCTATGCTGCGGTAACGCACGGGCGAAAGCGAACGCCATATCACGCAATCGGTTCATACGATCGGAGTCCTCAAACAATGCCGGTTGGTGTGCCGCAAAAGAAATCTTCGGATACTGCTCAAGACCGGATGCGGCAAGAAGCTTAGGAATCAGAAGTTCCTTTAAGCAAACACAGGGTTTCCCGTCAACATACCCGGAATCTGCACATAGTTGACAGAAGGGCAGGATTCGATCATAATCCTCGGGAATCTGATTGACGGCAAGGAATGACTTGCGTTTCTCGAGAAGAAAATGAATCTTATCGCGATCCGCGACCTCTTTGGAATTCTCAACGATAGCAAGAAGATGTTCCGCTTTGGCGATTCGGATCTCCCTGTCCAGGGCCAGAAGATCGGGATAGCGTTCGTGATAACTCGCAATTCTTCGATCTCGTTGCAGTTCACTTTTCCCCCGACGATCCGAGAGAATATTCTCGGCATAGATCCGATAGGCTTCCATATTATTCATCTCCTCGTTGTGTTTTACGACGGATCGTTGATCTTTCGCATGAACTCAGAAGGATCCGTATCCAGCGAGTCAAGAAATCCATCATCGTATCGAACACCTTCGAAATTTTGGGACTTTTGCGGAGCGCGCAAAGCCGATTTGTCGCGTTCATACGCAAGTTTATTCTTGCGGGCACGATCTTCCTCATAGGCTAAAGCATCCTCCAGAGATCGAACCCCGGCGGCATACCAGGACTTCAGATAGGAATCCGCCTTGTTAATCGACGGCTCCTGAAACTCCCAAACTTTCTTGATCGCGAAATCAATGATCTCAAACGTATATCCAAGTCTCTCAATCCATACTCGAACATAATCCTCATCGTAGGATACCGTCTTACGTCGAAGTATCTTCCCTACCTTGCGAAGCGTGACGGACACTTCCTCCTCCTTCGCGAGAAATGCATTGAGCTCATCGAGCCCTGTAATTCCCTTACTCTGCCAAAGGATCGCTCTCTCGTTAATCTGCATCAGAGAGCGCAACTGCTTCTTCTCATAGCAATCTTGAAAAAGCCGATATACGATTTCCGGTCGAAAATGATAATCATCAAGGAGGATATCGATCTCGCGATACCATTGGTATCCCATCGACCCCGTAAAAAATGTCTTCTCAATCGATCGGGTGAGATTATCCCGTTCTTCATCTTCGGGTCGAATGCTCTTCGGGTCCGCATTTGACTTATGATCGACGTGATTGCGAATATAGCCGTCGATTTCTGACTTCTTCAGATCGACAAGATGTATCATCCCCTTCTCGCCCTTCACGACTAAACCGGAGAAGATAAGTTCGCCGACGGCTCCCTTAATCTCTTCCGGAGAAACACCGAGTCGTGCGGCAAGATCTTTCTCTGAATGAATGCTGCGCATTCCTCGAGCTCCCATCACAAGGAAAAGATAACTCTTCAAGGCCACCTCGGAAAGGCCGGCCATATATTCCGTAATGAACAGATCCGGAATGCTCGTATCTGAAAGCAAGAGCTTACCTATATCCTCACTGCGCATGCCTACCTCCCGTTCTCGAGAAAAGCCGAACTTAATTATAGCATCCGACGCTCCATAAAAAAACCCCGGCTCACTTGCGCGAACCGGGGTTCTTTCCGTAGTCAGTGTAGCTTCGTCTACCTTACTCGATCTCGGCAGCCATGCGCTTGTAGGAAGCATAGCGCTCGAGAGCGTCCTTGTGGTTCTTCGCGAACAACGCGTCCACGGCCTCCGCCGGATACTTCTTGTAGAGGGAGTTGTAGCGAACCTCGCGCTTCAGGAACTCGATGAAGTCGCCCGAGGGCTCCTTGGAATCGAGGGTGAAGGGGTTCTTGCCCTGCTGCTTAAGATCCGGATTGAAGCGGTACAGATGCCAGTAACCACAGGTGACGGCATCCTTCTCATGAATCTGCGTCGAGCCCATTCCGGCCTTGATTCCGTGGTTGATGCAAGGCGAGTAGCAAATCACGATCGAAGGACCATTGTAAGCCTCAGCCTCCATGAAAGCCTTGATCGTCTGCTGCTGGCTGGCACCCATCGCAACCTGTGCGACATATACATAGCCGTAGCTCATCGCCATCATGCCGAGATCCTTCTTCTTGATCGCCTTACCGCCGGCGGCGAACTGTGCGATCGCTCCCGTCGGTGTCGATTTGCTGGCCTGTCCGCCCGTGTTGGAGTAAACCTCGGTATCCAGGACGAGAACGTTGATGTTCTCACCGGAAGCTAGTACGTGGTCGAGACCGCCGTAACCGATATCGTACGCCCAGCCGTCACCACCGATGATCCAAGTGGAACGCTTAATGAAGTAGTCCTCATAAGAGAGAACGTTCTTGATCAGAGCCTTGACCGTATCGTCGGATCCGCTGTAAGCCTTGAGAGCGGAGGCAAGATTGTCGGATACTTCACGGGTCTTATCTCCATCATCCTTCGCGGCAGTCCATGCGTCGATCGCAGCAGTTACAGCTGCATCATCCGCCTTGGGAGCGATCTCGGAAAGGATATTCTCGACGCGGCTGCGAAGCTGCTTGGCACCGAGATGCATACCGAGACCATGCTCGGCATTATCCTCGAACAGAGAGTTGGCCCATGCCGGTCCGAAGCCCTTGTCGTTGAACGTATAAGGCATGGAAGGAGCCGAACCACCCCAGATGGAGGAGCAACCTGTCGCGTTCGAAATCTGCATTCTGTCGCCGAAGAGCTGTGTGAGAAGCTTCGGATATGCCGTCTCTCCGCATCCGGCGCATGCGCCGGAGAATTCGAAGAGGGGCTTCTCGAACTGGCTGCCCTTGATGGTCTTCTTGTCAACGGGATTTGCCTTGGTCGAGAGATTGATTGCATATTCCCAGTTCTCAGCCTCAATCATGTTCTCCTTCAGAGGCTTCATGGTAAGGGCTTTCTCTTTCGCCGGGCAAACCGCCGCGCAAGTACCGCAACCTGTGCAGTCAAGAGCGGAAACCTGGATGCGATACTGATAGCTCTCATAGCCCTTCATTCCCGTCTTCATGGCGAACGGTGCCTTGGCGGCCTCGCTCTCGTCGAGAAGGAAGGGACGGATTGCGGCATGAGGGCAAACCAGAGAGCACTGGTTGCACTGGATACACTTCGCAGAATCCCAGATCGGAATATCCACCGCGATACCGCGCTTCTCATACTGCGATGTGCCCTGCGGGAAGGTACCGTCCTCGCGTCCGGCAAAAGCGGAGACAGGAAGCGAATCTCCCTGCTGAGCGTTCATGACATATACGACGTTCTTGATGAAATCCGGAACGTCCTTCTTGGCGACCGCAACATCCTCTGCATCAGCCCACGCCGCCGGAACGGTGATCTCGACAACAGCTTCGATGCCGGCGTCAATCGCCGCATAGTTCATGTTGACGATCTCGTCACCCTTCTTGCTGTAGGACTTGTACGCGGCCTTCTTCATGTAGGTTACGGCATCTTCAACCGGAATAATGTTCGCAAGCTTGAAGAAGGCTGCCTGGCAAATCGTGTTGATACGTCCGCCGAGTCCGATCTCCTTGGCCTTCGCAACGGCGTCGATCGTGTAGAACTTGATGTTGTTCTTCGCAATGAAGCGCTTCATCGATCCGGGAAGCATCGCGTCGAGCTCTTCGGCTGTCCACTGGGTGTTGAGGAGGAATGTGCCGCCCTTCTTGAGAGGGGCCAGCATGTCATAATTGTTGACATAGGACTGGTTGTGGCATGCGATAAAGTCTGCCTTGTTGACCAGATAGGTCGAACGGATCGGAGACTTACCGAAACGGAGGTCGGAAATCGTGACACCACCTGACTTCTTGGAGTCATAGGAGAAATATGCCTGCGCATACATATCCGTGTGATCGCCGATAATCTTGATGGAGTTCTT
The DNA here is from genome assembly GCA_023397475.1 of Bacillota bacterium. Taxonomy (GTDB): domain Bacteria; phylum Bacillota; class Clostridia; order Saccharofermentanales; family Saccharofermentanaceae; genus Firm-13. The sequence goes on along the minus strand of JAEWUD010000025.1, from coordinate 21,441 downwards.
ATTGGCTCCGACGGTTCCGTCAGCACCCAATCCCCAGAAGCGAGCCGCGAAAGTGTCCTTGGAAGCGACATCGATCGACTCGTCAATCGCAAGAGACATATTCGTCACGTCATCGTTGATACCGATGGTGAACTGACGCTTGGGAGCATCCTTCGCGAGTTCCTTGAAGACCGCGAAAATCTGTTCCGGGGTGGTGTCCTTGGATCCCAGACCATAACGGCCGCCGATGATCGAAGGCGCACCGGGAATGCCGGCATATGCAGCGCAGATATCGAGGAAAAGAGGCTCGCCATGAGCGCCCGGCTCCTTCGTACGATCGAGAACCGCGATATGCTTGACGGTCTTCGGAAGCTCTGCAAGAAACTTCTCCGCGACGAAGGGACGGTACAGGTGCACCTTAAGAAGGCCGACCTTCTCACCCTTGGCGACGAGGTAATCTACGGTCTCTTCGACGGTCTCATCAGCGGAGCCCATCGAGATGATGACACGCTCGGCATCCGGCGCGCCATAGTAGTTGAAGAGCTTATAGTTGGTGCCGCGAATTTCATTGATCTTGCCCATGTAGTATTCAACAATCTCAGGAAGAGCAAGATAGTAGGGGTTGGCAGCTTCTCTTGCCTGGAAATAGATGTCGGGATTCTGCGCTGTGCCGCGAAGTGTCGGATGGTTCGGTGACAGTGCTCTCTGACGGAAAGCGGCAACCGCGTCCATATCAACCAAATCCGCGAAATCAGCGTAATCAATCGTCTCGATCTTCTGAATCTCGTGAGAGGTACGGAAGCCGTCAAAATAATGAAGGAAAGGAACTCTTCCCTTGATCGCAGAAAGATGAGCGACCGCCGCAAGATCAGCGACTTCCTGGACACTGTTGGAGCAAAGGAGAGCAAAACCCGTCTGACGGCAGGCCATGACATCGGCATGATCGCCGAAGATGTTCAGGGCGTGCGCCGCGAGGGCTCTGGCGGATACGTGAAAAACTCCGGGGAGAAGCTCGCCCGAAATCTTGTACATGTTGGGGATCATCAGAAGAAGTCCCTGAGAAGCTGTGTAGGTCGTGGTCAGAGCGCCTGTCGCAAGTGATCCGTGCACCGTTCCGGCTGCGCCGGCTTCGGATTCGAGTTCAACGACGTTTACCGTCTGTCCAAAGATATTCTTCCTTCCCTGTTGTGCCCACTGATCCGTATAATCGGCCATCGGGGACGAAGGTGTGATCGGGAAAATACCCGCTACCTCGGTAAACGCATACGACGAATATGCGGCCGCGGTATTACCGTCCATGGTCTGCTTTTTGAGTTCACGTGCCATCTTTGTCTCTCCTTTTATCTAATAAATAAAGAACGCTTGGTTGAGAGGCAGTTACGCCTGTTTGTATGAACCGCATATATTATATCATACGAAAGGGTCTCCGTTCCTCAAATCGTAAAGCAAAGCGAGTTTTTTCCTTCAAAAAGAAGGATTTTTTCACAGCGAATCGTTAAGCATGATGAATCTTTGCCGGCGCGTATGGTATGATGAGACGATTACGAAAAGCGAAGGAGAATGATCTATGAGTGTTTCTTATCAGGGACCCGTTGTTCTGATTATTATGGACGGCATCGGTCTGAACGATACCGAAGTCGGCAATGCCGTCAAGTTGGCGAACAAGCCGACACTCGACGCATGTTTTTCCCGTTATCCGATGGTGAAGCTGAAGGCCCACGGAAAGGCCGTCGGTCTGCCGACCGATGATGATATGGGCAATTCCGAGGTCGGACACAACGCAATCGGCGCGGGACAGGTTTACAGTCAGGGCGCCAAACTCGTCGGAGAATCGCTCGCTACGGGCGCGTTGTATGAGAGTCCTGTTTGGAAAGAGCTGACGGCGGGTGTTGCGGATAAGGGCACGATGCACTTTATCGGCCTTCTTTCGGATGGCAATGTCCACTCCCACATCGACCATCTTCTGGCGTTACTTGGCCAGTGTCGCAAGGAAGGTATCGCCAAGGTTCGCGTCCACATTCTTCTGGATGGTCGCGATGTCGGCGAGACGAGCGCACTACAGTACGTTAATCAACTTGAGTCCACACTTACCACGCTGAGCGTTGATGGCTTTGATTATCGCATTGCCTCCGGCGGCGGTCGCATGAAGATAACGATGGATCGATATGGCGCGAACTGGGGTATGGTCGAAGAAGGCTGGAATACCCATGTACTTGGCAAGAACCGTTCCTTCGCGAATGCAACTGAGGCGATCGAGACGTATCGCAACGAGATCCCCGGCATCATTGATCAGGACCTGCCCGGTTTTGTCGTGGCCGAGGATGGGAAGCCCATCGGAACGATCGAGGATGGCGACAGTGTTATCCTCTTTAATTTCCGCGGCGATCGTGCGCAGGAGATTACGACCGCGTTTGAGGCCGGCGAAGAATTCTCGATGTTTGATCGTGAGCGCGTACCGATGGTTCGCTACGCCGGTATGCTGGAATATGACGGAGATCTTCATATCCCGAAGAAGTATCTTGTCTCCCCTCCTTTGATCCGCAATACACTGGGAGAACTTCTTGCCGACAAGGGCATCGCTCAGCTCGCGATCTCGGAGACACAGAAGTTCGGTCACGTCACATACTTCTTCAACGGCAACCGTTCCTCGAAGTTCAACGACGATCTGGAAGAGTACATTGAGATTACTTCTGATATCGTTCCCTTCGAGCAGCGCCCGTGGATGAAGTCTGCGGAGATAACAGATGTTCTCTGCGAGAAGATTCGCGCGAACAAGTTCCCCTTTATGAGGGTGAATTTTCCGAACGGCGACATGGTCGGACATACCGGAATTCTGGAATCGACGATTATCGGTGTCGAATCTGTCGATATCGCCCTGAAGCGCGTTCTCGCCGCGATCGACAGTGTCGGCGGAATGGCGATCATCACGGCAGACCACGGAAATGCCGAAGAAATGTTTGAACTCGGCAAGAACGGCGAACCCCAGAAAGATAAGATGGGTCGAATCAAGGCGAAGACGAGCCACACGCTCAATGTCGTCCCTTGTATCTTCTATGACAATACATCAAACAAGGACGCGTACGAGGTTGTCCCGTCTTCCGATTACGGCCTGTCGAACATCGCGTCTACCATCGCACAGTTCCTCAATGTCGAACCGCTCGATTGCTGGAACAAGTCGATGATTGAGAAGAAGTAAACGCTTCCCCACTCATGTTTCTATAGAGCAGTCTCAAGACGAATGTTTTGAGACTGCTCTTTTTCGCGAAGATGAGACTTGAGCAGGTTTATCGTGATATGTCAGACAAGGAATAAAGGCGTTCAAAGTCGAAATGGGCTGTCTCTAAACACCTGATTGCCAGAGAGAACAAAAGTAATATCCCGTCGCAAATAGATAACGCTTTCTTGAAAATATTCTCCATCTGCACCGGACAGCCTGGCGCACATACGAAAACCCACGAAAGAGCCTGTTTCGTATGTGCATCATTGACGAATAACCGCTCAGAGATGGCTTACGCACATACGAAAACCCGAGAAGGAGCCTGTTTCGTATGTGCATCAATGACAAATAATTGCTCTGATATGGCTAACGCACATACGAAAACCCGCGAAGGAGCCTATTTCGTATGTGCATCATTGATAAATAACCGGTCATGGGATGGTCGGCGCACATACGAAAACCCATGAGCGAGCCTGTTTCGTATGTGCATCAATGATAAATAATCGCTCAGAGATGGCTAACGCACATACGAAAACCCGCGAAGGAGCCTGTTTCGTATGTGCATCAATGACAAATAATCGCACATGGGTTGGTCGGCGCACATACGAAAACCCGGGAGAGAGCCAGTTTCGTATGTGCATCATTGACAAATAACCGCTCTGGGATGGCTTACGCTACAAATAATTGCGACACACTTCAGTTTCTCGGCATTCATTACACAGGATGCGAGGAGATGATGAGCCTCTCCTCCATAGAATCGAAGATTCTGGATCTGCGAAAGCAAGAAAGATGCGAGACTGCACCATTGTAATAATAAAAAACAGGGCCGTCTCTCAACTTTCGTTTTGAGACAGCCCCTTCTTGTTCGATTTATCGTTCGTATTCTCTCGTCAGTTACTGTCCGCAGGAACAACGCTGGGATCTGTCGGAGCTGTCTCCGAGGGAGCAGGAGTTGTCTCTGCCGGCGGAGTCACGGGAGGTGTGGGTGTTACAGAAGGCATCGTGACAATTCCGGTCTTGGGGTCAAGCGGATACAGTGTTACGCCGTCCGGGGCCAGTACACCGACGCCAATCTTCGCTGTAATCGCGGGATAGTAGCTCTTGGATTCGAGCACTCGCTTAACCTCATTGCCGTCTTTATCATAGTAAACCTTGTAGCACTCCGCCGAAATTTGATTGTGCGGGTCACGAACATTCTTCTCGGCAATCTTTCCCGCGGGCAGAAGCGGATCCGCCACATACTCCGGAGGTCCGGGCTCTACATCAGATACAACAAGGCCCTCAATCTTAATCGTCATTCCATCGGCCACAGGACGTCCGTAAAGCTCGACGGTCACGGTCTGGTTCTTATAGTACGCGTGAAGCGCAATCGGATACTCGGTGTTATTGGTGAACTTGAAATTCTTGCCGCCCCAAGTTACCGTCGCATCTGTTCCCTTCGGAACATATGTGCTCGGCCAGGTATGCGGATGACGCTCATCGACCTGAAGGTCTGCCTTCATTACGGTGTGGTACATGGTGCCGCTAACTTGGCAGATACCTCCGCCGAGTTCCTGTCGAGTCGTTCCCTCATAGATTCCCGTCGCTTCTTTATAACCCTTCTCAGCGGTTCTCTCGCCGACAAATTCGTTATAGTCGAAGGACTCACCGGGCTGAAGAACCAGTCCGTCTATGGTTTCGCAAACGAGACGGATATTGGTGTTACGGTTATCATCCGCCGTGGTGTTGGTCACTGACTTCGCGATGAATCCGAGATTCTGGCGAAGAATCTCGGAAGAGACTTGCGGCTGAATCATATCGGCACCAACGGTGAACTCTGCGGCATACACACCGGTCGATACCGCATTAAGAACTTCCGTGATCGTATTATCGGTCTGATAAGTAATTCCTACTTTGGCTTCCTCAATGACGAAAGCCAGAGCTTCTACATCGAATTCCGTCACCTTGGCATCCATGACCTCTACTTCCAGAGGATCGAGAATCGCGTGTACGGCAGTCGCCGTCATAACCGGATCCGCTGTATAGGCAGTCGTGTAGTTCTTCTTCTGTAAAGCAAGATCCGTGATCAGGTTATATCGCTCTGCGAGAGCTTCGCCTTCGTCAGCAAGGGTTGATGTGCGACCGTAAGCGAAGGCTTCATCAATGATCGCGAAAAGATTTGAGGAGATTCCAAGTGAGGCGCCGTCAAGCGGATAAGAGACGCCGGAGGCAAGGAGTGTGTATTGCACCTCAGGCGTGTCCAAGGCCGGATTCCCCGCGAAAAGCGCGAGAGCCTCTTCCTTCGTCTTGCCCGATAAGTCCACACCATTGATGGAGATGCCGTTATAGAATCCATTCGTATCCAGTTCCAGACGCAACTGTTCCACAGTGAGGGAAACCGTCTCGCCGGTTGTGTTGCGAACCGGGTATGTCTTCTCCCGCGTCGTAAAAAAGATAATGGCGGTTGCGGTCGTCGCAAGAACAATCACCGTGATCAGCGCAAAAATCAAGGCGCGCTGCGCTTTAAGTTTCGAGGATTTACGTTTTTTCATAAGCTATGAACACCAAAACCTTTCGGGAACAAATCTGCTTCATCTATCTTCAGGCGGAATCCCGTCACATATAGAACAAATAATCCTATCTAAAAGTTACTATAAGCATGTCTTTCTTGCAAGACAACTTTTTCTGATTGCGCAGAAATCTTTTAGCACAATTCGACTTGATCTTTGTGATTTTTGCTATTTTTTTCGAAAACCAGGTCGTATAATGAGGACGGTATTCGGGGGTTTGCCACAAGGCATCGGGGAGAGGTTTTAGACTCGAATGGTAACAAAGCTACACCGCCGCATGGGAGCGATGATTCGCGAGAATGTTTCGGCGGCATTATCCGGGGATCATCACATACGTATATCGTCTTTCTGGTATGGTCTGGGGAATATGCTCCCCGATCTATCATGGCTACCGGTAACACATCCTCATTTCGCTTCGCGTTCATTTCCGTATATTTACAAGAAGCTTGTTCTTTCACTTACCAAGCACAGGAGACATGCGTTTGATCAGTATCTGATCTCCCCTGTTTTTTCCCTGCGACTCGGGATTGTGAGTCACTATTTATGTGATTTCTTTTGCGCGGCGCACCAGGGTGACGGGATTAACGGAGCGAAGAGACATCTGAATTACGAACATGAGATGCGTGATTTTTTCTATGATCACAAATCAGAGATTGAGGCTCTGTGCCGCTTCGAGCCCGAGACGGACGCTAAGGCGACGAGACCGGCCGATCCGGATTATCTTTTCTCGGTTTTTGCGCAGTGGCACGCATACTATCGCGACACGCAGTCTTCTTTCCTGGAAGGCTTCACTTCTTCCGATGAACCCATAGAAGATTTGGCGGAGGTCTTCGTCACAGATATTCGAACCGCGATCGCTTGTTGCACCTGTGTCATCTGTTCTTTTGTTACCCCCGTTGCGGTAACGTGCCGTATAGAATAAAATAGCGGTATCGTATGCCCCATCGGTGCGAGACACAATGGGCTGACTGGAGATCAAGATGTTTAACGGCAGATTTTCTGCGACGCATTTATTTAAGTTGCTGTTCTTTATCGTCTTCGTACTTCTTGTGAATTTGGCTTATATCAGCTCTTTTGCGATTTATCCGGCCGTTATTCCCTTGTTGCCGAAGTGGATATCGAAACTTTTGGCTGCTCCCAGCCTGATTGCATCCAACTACAAGGCATATCAGACATTGATCCCATTGATTTCCCTTTCGGCATTCTTTCTTGCAAATTTTCTGGAGTTCTCCCGTTTTTTTCGCAAGAAGAATCTCGATGTCGTCGCGCAATCGATCAAGTTCTCTCTTTTGCAGACGCTGTTTACGACAACCTCCGCGTACTTTCTCCTGCAACATGCACTGCCACGAAGCGTTATCGCAATCAGCGTCCCTATCATCTTCCTGTTTGTCGCGGTCTGGAGTGCGATCGGCCTTGTGATCAGCCGGCACTTATACGTGACCGGCAAGCTCGTCATCATCGGCAGTTCGGATCAGGAGATTGATTCCGTGGAGCAGCAGATCAACTCGAGTCTTCGCGAACTTGACCTTGATCTCGCCGATCGTGTCGTATGCGATGACCGGAAAGCCGTACGTTCGATTATCCGGAATTACGATGAAATTCTGATCTGTCCCGGAGTTCCGGATACAGCCAAATCCGATATTATTCTATACTGCGCGCGCAAGAATACCGTTGCCTACTTGGTGCCGGAGTTCTATGAACTTTCCCTCTACAAGTCGCGTCTCATCAACTTTAATGACTTGATGGTCTTCATGCTGGACCGTTTGGGACTCACCTTCGAACAGCGACTGGTAAAGAGAATCTTCGACATCTTTGTATCCGTTCTCGCTCTGATCGTAACTGCACCTTTTCTGTTGATCGCCGCGATTCTGGTAAAGATAACATCGAAAGGACCGATCATCTATCGCCAAGAACGGATCACCATCGATAACAAGTCGTATTTCATCTATAAGCTTCGCACGATGCCTACAGATGCTGAGGTGGCGACAGGTCCCGTGATCTCGGGTAAGAGCGACCCTCGCGTCACCCCGGTCGGCCGTTTCCTTCGCCGTTCCAAACTTGACGAAGTTCCGCAGTTCCTGAATGTTCTCAAGGGCGAGATGAGTGTCGTGGGCCCCCGGTCCGAACGCCCTGTCTTTGTCGAGCAATTTCAGAAAGATATTCCCGCATATGCACAGCGTTTTGTCGTAAAGGCCGGAATTACAGGCCTTGCGCAGATTGCCGGAAGTTATGACACATCTGCGGAAGATAAGCTCCGGTATGATCTACTGTACATCAAGAACTACTCCATACTCGAGGATATCAAGATCGTATTTCAGACCGTCCGCGCTGTCTTTACCCCTCGACTTTACAAGAAGACTTTCCAGGAGAACCAGGAGACCTTTTGTCCGGTTGAGCCGAAGGAAAAATAATGGCGGTCTCGCATTAGACGAGCCTCCCCGGACGGGGAAGCTCGCCTAACACTCGCCCACCGACACGACATATTCTTTCGATTTTCTAATGGGCTGTCGCAGTTTGTAGTGGCGTTAGCCGGCCAAGCATTATCTATCATTGATGCACATACGAAACAGAGCACTTTACGTGTTTTCGTATGTGCGCCGGCCAGTCAAGAGCGATTATTCGTCAATGAGGCACATACGAAACGGGCTCCTTCATGGGGTTTCGTATGTGCGCCAGCCAGCCTAGAGCGGTTATTCGTCATTGATGCACATACGAAACAGGGTTCTCCACAGGGTTTCGTATGTGCGCCGGCTAGCCCAGAGCGGTTATTCATCAATGAGGCACATACGAAACGGGCTCCTTCACGGGGTTTCGTATGTGCGCCGACCATCCAGCCGTAGTTAGTGAATGTGGAATAGAAACCGCTATCTTTTTCAAGACATTATCTTGGTTTCTTTCTCCCTTGCAAGCATAGGTTGTATGACAGTCCTTTTTCGAGCAGATATTTTATTAACATTGGCAGATATACGATTCTCGCGGTTCCCTCGGCTAGACTTTCTTGCCCGTGTCAAGGTTATTCAGCGTCGAGGCCTTCTTTGCGTTCGGCTTTTGATCTTCTTTGTTGCTTGCATATTCGATTAACGAAGACAGCTTCTGAATGATGTGTTCCCAGGTATAGTACTCCTTCTGATATCGCTGGCCGTTGCGCCCCATCTGTGCGGCAACCTCGGTATTCTCGAGAAGGTAATCCGTGAATGCGCAGAATTCATCGGGAGTCTGATAATAGAATCCGCCATTCGAAATTCGGCAATGATCCCGCAGGACTTCGCACGTTCCGTTGACCAGAACCGGCTTGCCTAATCGAAAAGCTTCGAGAACGACGATCGAAAGGCTCTCGAAATGAGAAGGAAGAACAAGAAAGGACGACTCCATGATCGCGGCGTACTTATCATTCTCGCTAACAAACCCCAAGGGTTTAACGTACGGACGCTCCGGAATCTTCATCGCGGCCTTGCCGACCATGACAAGGGTAAGAGGTGGCAAACGATTCTTCAGCCGACCCTTATTATAGAAATCCAGAAGCTTGAACAAGTCCTGGCAGCCCTTCCCTTCTTCGATACGTCCTACGTAGACGATATAGGGGCCGTTGATGCCGAAGCGTTGACGGAACGTCGACGCATCGATATTCTCCGGCAGATCGACGCCTGCTCCCCCGATCTCGCTGCGGATCGATGCGTTGTCGAACATGGTATTTACGAAAATCTGTTCGGATAGAGTATTGTAGAAGATCGCCTTCGGCTTCTTAAACACCTCGCGAAAAATCGAAAGATAGATCGGAGGCTCGTCATGTGCGGTCGGTATGAGAACGCTCTTGCCGGGGACAATGGAGACACCGGCGACCGTCGGGTGGTACAAGTAAGTCATAAAGACAAAGCACTCATAGGCATCCTTCTGGGCAGTGATATACTTGATGAGTTTTTTGGAAACGGGACCCTGGGAGAGCAGCCATTTTGTCTCTTCCTCCGGGGAGTGCTTCCCCGCCATCATCCATCCGTGCAAAGGCGCGAATTCTTCCATCTTACGCTCGTAATCGACGGGAAATCGCATGACGCGAACGCCGTTGATCATCTCCTCGCCCGGCTTGTAGGAATCCGCCCAGGTATAGTGATCGACGGCACAGGTGGTGAGTATCGTCACATCATAGAAAGGCGTCAGTCTTTCCGCGTACAGACGACATTCGAGTTCGGCGCCTCCGTTGACCTCGAGTCCGTAGCGTTGAACGACCATGGCGATCTTCTTCTTATTATCTGTATGCATGTGTCTCTCCTATCGCATGTATTCGGCCATAATCGCGACCAGCTGACTCTCGACAACAGCGTTATCGTAATCGGCAAGCTTCTCGCGCTGGCATCTGAGTAGCGCCCGGCGCTCCTGCGGATCGGTCATGATCGTGTGAATTTTGCCCGCAATTTCGGAAAAATCACGGCCGTCAAACTGTATGCCGCTGTCACCGAGCGTATAGGGAATCGCGCTGGTTCTTCTGGCAAAGATCGGAATATCGAAAAACATCGACTCTACGAGAGGAACGCAGAAACCCTCGTGCCGACTCATGCAGACAAACGCATCCGCCGTCTTGTAGTACGCCAGCAGCTCCTCAAAACGTATGTGTCCGGTAAAGACAACATCATCGACGAGATCTAAGCGCTTCACGTAGCGTCGAAGCATGTCTCCATAAATCTCCATGCCCGCTTCACCGCCCGCCAGAATTAGCCGGCAGTTCGAATGATAAAGCCGTTTGTATTCGTGCAGAACCGCGATAATATCTTCCTGACACTTGTTCGGCGAGATCCGCCCGACAAAGAGAAGGTTCATCCTGCCGTCAGACATTCTCTCGATCACCTTCTCATCCGGAGGCGTATAGAGATCCGTAAACGGCAAAAGAATCGGTACGACTCGTACATTGTCGTACCCAAGATCCATAAGTTCCTCGGCATTGTAGGAGGAATCGGCGATCGACATGTCAACAGAACCGGCCATGTCGCGCAATGCTTCCCGGCCTCTTCTTGTTAAATCTTCGGCAACAGCGGATATTCCGGAGAAGAAGTTCGGGGGCGTCACGTTGTGGTAGATCATTACCTTCTTCGCGCGGAGATCTTTGAACCAGTAATTCAATTCCGTGCCCGTCGACATATGGTAGATCACGATATCAAACGGCCGCACACGTCGAAAAATATCGGATACCGGTCGGCAGAACAATGACAACTTCGGGTGGATATTCTCCGCGAAAATCTCATTCTTAAATCCATAGCTCCGCATAAGGCGTGACAACGCCAATGCGTGATTGCTGACGGCATCCCCGTACGACAGCGTAGGCAACACCTGGTAAATCATACGTTCCAAGTCATATCCTCCTTGTCAGAAAGTCACTTCTGGGCGATCACAGCGTAATCCTGTTCGCCGAAAAGCGCATCCTGAACATCGTTTAGGAATGCCGCAACATCCTCCGGAGTCTTGCCGGAGAAGCTGATCGGCTCTCGGGCGACGGAATAAAAACACAACTCGACTTTCGAGAACCCGACCGATTCCAGAAGGAACTTGAGGGTAAACGGGTGCACAAAGCGCCGATGTGTGATATCCATCGGATATGAGAATCGATAGGCTGAAAGGGATAATGGATTGATCGTCTCTATCGCCAACATTCCACCTTGGGGAAGAGCGTTATAGGCGCCGTTTACGAGACGAATAAGATCCTGAGAAGAGATGTGTTCAACAACCTGCGAACACATAATTCCATCGACTTCTCCCGGCTTGGCAGACGCGATATAGTCGATGGCGTCCCCCTCCTCAACGTTGAGGCCTCGAACCGCACAACGCGCAATCATATCGGAGTCCATATCCACTCCGAAAGAATCAATGCCTGAGCCCTTCAGCACGGACAGAAACTCGCCTCTGCCGCAACCGAGATCCACAACGCGCTTGCATTTGGCAAAATGCGGAAGATATCTTGTCTTCAGAAGATCAAGAATATTCTCTTCACTGCCCCGATAACGGTCCTCAAATCCCGCGTAATCAAAATCTTGCGGCGATTCGATTTGACGAACTAACGCATTCATTTGTTCGCGAGTATCACGCAACGCTTGATTGCATTCGTCGATCGCCGCTGTGTGTTCCTCTACGCGATCGTAAATAGTCTGGCTCTTCGTCGTATAATCCGCCAGGCATCGACGCAAAGTTCCGGCGAGGGATGCGATCTCGGACTCCTGCGAAATAATCTTCTCGTTTTGCGTCTCAATGCGCGTGGTCAGCTTGTTCATCAGCGTCACCATTTCATTGAGTTCGCGTATGATGTGTCCGTTACAATCGGTCTGTGTCCGGGCATATCGACGCGCCGGCCAGCCAAAAAACTTCATAACAAGGCGCTTCACCCGACGGGATATCGGATTCCCTCCGCCGTGTGACGTCAGTGGTATGATCTCCCATGACTGGTTTGTCAGAACAGACATCGCCGTAAGCCGGGATACGATCCCCGCTTCTTCGGTAAGGGTTGTCCGCATGAAGCTCGTTCCCTCTTTGTCAAAGGTGCCGTAATCCGGGCGCCGTGTGATTGACATGCGAATCTCCTCTTGAATCTTCTCGATGTCAACGGCAATCTCGGGCTCCTGCTCCATGATGTCGCTCTCCTTTTCCGTCAAGTTCTCCATCGTATAACCTCATCACTTTCCGCGGATTATCCTCCGCAACCTATTCAGTACCTATGTTCTTCCGAATCCGCGGGTGATTCAGATACGCATACTTGCGAAAATAGTGAATCAAGCCTCGAATATGTGCCCAATTCGTCGCGCTGATTCTCTTCTTATGCGAAAGTCTCTGTGTGTCGTGAAAAATCGATGCGCCGGAAACAAACAAAATATCGTAACCATTTTCCCAGATTGCCGCACAGTAATCAACATCCTCCGGGGCATAAGAGTAAAACTCATCGAGATAACCAACGCTGTCTCTGACATCCGCCCGAAGCATCCAGCACGCCGAGATCGCGTAGTCCACGGGATACACCGAATCGTTCTCCGAAACCGGCGGACTTCCGACGGTTTTTTTCGCGGGGAAAAAATCGTACGACTCTCTGTCGGCGGCTCTATGCTGCCAGGAACGCACCGGAGCGGCCTTCATCAGCTTGCCCCAAGCGGTCGGAAAGCGCTTGCAGGACATCTGCTCTTCGCCGCTACGCTTCCACATACGCGGAGATGAGAGCATCGCTTTCGGATGATCCTCCAGAGCCTTGATCAGACGCTCGATCGCTGCAGGATTTACTTCGGTATCCGAGTCGAGTACACATATCCACTTCGTATCCGGAGGAACCTCGCGCATCATTTTGTTTCTCGGTTTGGTTGTCCCCTGATTTTCCGTTTCAAATGTCACGCGAACACGGTCGACATATTGTGTCTCGTAGGTATGCAAGATCTCCTGCGTGCCGTCAGACGAACCATTATCCGTGATGAAGAGAAGTACTTTATCCGGATTGGGCAACGCCAGGATCGCGTCAAGACAGGAACGGATATAGGAAGCAGAGTTCCATGTGAGAATCACAAAGCACAGCTTGCCGTTCATCTCCTCTTCTCCTCTCCCATCGCGTCCCGATAAGCGGCGATCGTCTCCTGAGCGCAACGATCCCAGGTGTACGTCCCGGCGCGAATTCTGCCGTTCTCGATGCGCTTCTGCCCCGATGTTGTGTCTCGATCGGTCAGCGCGGCGACAAGTGCGCGCGCGATATCCGCGGCATCCTTCGGATCACAGAGAATCGCTCCGTCTCCGGCTACTTCTTCGAGCGAGGATCCGTAAGAGGTTACGGTCGGAACACCCGCCGCCATCGCCTCGATTACGGGAATACCGAAACCCTCATAAAAGGACACATACGCAAACGCCGAAGCTCCGGCAAGAAGTGTCGGAAGGGCGTCGTCGTCCACATATCCGGTGAAAATAACGCGGCCGGCAAGATTCGGGTCACTCTCGACGGTCCGGAAGATCTCGTCATACAACCATCCCTTTTTGCCGCAGAGTACAAGACGATACTTTTCGCGAAAAACCTCCGGCATCTGCCGATAAGCGTTAATCAGTCCCGGCACATTCTTTCTGGGTTCCAACGTGCCGATGTAAAGGATATACGGACCGTCGATGCCCATGTTTATCAGAAAATCAGGTTCCGGAAGCGGCGCATCGAAAAACCTCGGTTCAACACCCATGCAAGTGACGGCAATGCTCGGATTCTTCGGTTTGCAGTAGAGAGGAATATCCTTCTTCGAATTCTCGGAGATCGTAATCAATTTGTCGGCCTTACGGGCAGTATGGCGGATATAGGCCTTGAACATCTCTCGTTTCCAGCCGACATGGAAATCCGGAAGGAAAAAATAGGTCATATCGTGAAATGTTCCGACAATCTTCAACTCGGGCGCAATTATTCGCGCAAAATATGGCATCGTGAAATTCGGCGAGTGCAGGATCTGCGCTCCGATCTTCCGAAGACGATAGGGGAAAACAAATTGCTCCCAGAGGATGCGAATCCATGTATTTCGCAAGATACGACTGTGAACGGCGATCTTATGGAAACGCGGATGGTCCGCCGGAAATCCATCGAGATCGTCGTCATGGATAAACAAGTAATACTCATTCTCTGTATCGGTCTCGAGTAGGCCCGCCAGTAGGCCCAGAAGGTAACGACCGATGCCGGTCTTACTCTGAGGCGTCGCTGTAAAATCTATCGCGATCCGCATGTTGCAATTCCCTCTGCGTATGTCAAATCAAATCCGTCCGGCCGCGTCGCTTCAGTTCTTCGACGAGCTTCTTAACGTCCTGTGCTCGGCTCTTGGGGCAAATCATCAACGCTTCCGGGGTATCCACGACGATCAGATCCTCGATCCCTAAGGTTGCGATCAGTCGCTTGCCGTTTGTACTGTTGATCACGGTGTTCTTCGTATCAATGGCGAGAACATCTTCCGCCCGAATAACATTTCCCGTCTCGTCGACCGGGAAAACTTCCGACAATGCATCCCAACTCCCGACGTCGTTCCAACCGAATTCGGCCGGGATGACGTAGACACCGCTGGTCTTCTCCATGATTCCATAGTCGATCGAGATCGATACGAGCGTCGGGTACAGTTCCTCGATCGCCGCCTTCTCCGCCGGTGTGCCCAAAGCGTCATAGACTGTGAGGAAGCTCGCGTAGAGCTCCGGCATGTGCTGCTCAAACGCGGCAAGAATCACGGATGCCTTCCAGATGAACATGCCGCTGTTCCAGAGGTAGCGGCCGGACCGGACGTACTCCTGCGCGCGCAGGAGCTCGGGTTTCTCGACAAAGCGCTGCAACGCATAGACCTCGGTCCCGTCACCGCCGACCGGATGTTCGGAGAAGCGGAGATATCCATAGCCGGTCGCCGGACATGTCGGCCACAGACCGATCGTCACAATGCGGTCGGACGCCTCGGCCGTATCATAGGCCAGAGAAAGAATTCTCTCGTATTCCTTCAAGTCAGAAATGTGATGATCCGCGGGAAGAACCGCCATCAGCGCGTCCCCGTAGAGTTTCTTGATCACGAGTGCCGCGTACAGGATACAGGGAGCGGTGTTCTTCCCCACGGGTTCCGACAGGATATGCGAACGATCGACCTCGTCGTAGAGCAGTTCTGACATCAGGCTTGTCTGCTCGACATTGGTTACGATGAACGTATCTTCTCTGTCAACGACATGGCGATAATGATCAATGGTTTCGTTGATCATCGGCAAATCACTCGTAAGGGAGATCAACTGCTTCGGACGGGAGATTCGGGACAACGGCCAAAAACGGGTACCGCCGCCTCCGGCCATAATAACAGCAACTTTTTTCATACAGAAGATCTCCTTTTTGTATGTTTTCGAATGGCGGAAGTCGACTCCGCAAAAACTTATTCTTGATCCGCATCCTCGGTCGCGGGCAGTTTCTTCTGCCGAAACGTAAAATACTTACTTAGCAAGAAATTTATCGGCGTCGTAATCAGAACATTAAGAAACGGAACGAGAAATTCGGACAGTTGAAGGACACTGATCCAGAACCAAGTCAGGAAAAAGCTAAGCGCAAACGTAAACCCATAACTCGAGAAGAATCGAACGACAGAGCCTTTCCCGGCTTTTTTCGCTTCCTTACGAAAGACCCAGATCCGATTCAGGACATAGGCGTTGAGCACACTGATGATAAACGCGAAAACCTGGGCGATTTCTGCCTTAATGGTCGTGTCGTCCTTGAGTATCTCTGCGAAATGAAAATCCGGGAACAGTCCGAACAATAGCAGTACGCCACTATAAACCAGATAAGACACGAGAAAATTCGTCCCGCCGACAATACAGAACTGGAAGAACTGACCGTATTTCTTATACAGCTTCGTGGCGTAGACACGTTCCATCAATGACTTCATGTATGCCTCTTACCTTCCCTTCACGAAATCCGTGATCACCTCGACCATGCGCGCAAGGCGAGCCGGATCCATGCCCGGATATACGCCGATCCAGAAGGTGCGATTCATGATGATATCTGTATTGGTGAGTTCTCCCACTACGCGATAGCCTTCGCCCGATGCACGATAGAGATCGAAGCACGGATGATAGATCAGGTTGCCGGCAAAGAGCATCCGTGTCTGAATATTCTTACCCTCCAGCTCGCGCACGATCTCCTCACGGGTAAATCCTGCGTCCTCACGAACCGTGAGCAGGAAACCGAACCAGCTCGGATCTGAATATTCGGTCGACTCAGGAAGAATGAAGGCATCCGAAAGCGGCTCGAGATTCTCGCGGAGGTATTTCCAGTTGCGGCGGCGAGCCTCGATGATCGATGGAAGCTTTTTCAACTGTTCGACACCGATCGCGGCTTGCATCTCCGTCGCCTTCAGATTATAGCCGAGATGTGAATAGACATATTTGTGGTCGTAACCCGCCGGCAATTCGCCATACTGGCCGTCAAAACGGTGGTTACAGGTGTCATCCTTGCCGGATGCGCAATAACAGTCGCGGCCCCAATCACGGAAGGACTCGACCAGACGGCGCAACTGAGCGCTCGTCGTGTAAATCGCCCCTCCCTCACCCATGGTCATATGGTGCGGCGGATAGAAGCTCGAAGTACCCAGATCGCCGATCGTACCGGTCAGCTTCTTGCCCTTCTCCATCTCATACTCGCTTCCGAGTGCATCGCAATTATCCTCGATGAGCCAGAGATTATGCTTCTTGCAGAACGCGGCTACCGCGCGCAGGTCAAAAGGATTGCCGAGCGTATGAGCGGCCATAACCGCCTTCGTCTTCGGAGAGAGCGCGGCCTCGAGCATCGATACGTCCAGATTGTAGGTCGGAAGCGTAACATCGATAAACACCGGGATCGCGCCGAACTGCATGATCGGGGCAACCGTCGTCGGGAATCCGCATGCTACCGTGATAACCTCATCGCCGGGCTTGATGCGACGTTCCTTGAGTTTCGGCGAGGTAAGAGCCATAAACGCTAATAGATTCGCAGACGAGCCCGAGTTCGTAAGTGAACAGAAGCTGGTTCCGAGATAGTCGGCAAACTCCTTCTCGAACATCTCACAGTATTTTCCCGACGTCAGCCAGAAATCCAGCGAGGAATCGACAAGGGAGACCATCTCCTTCTCGTCAAAGTACCGGCCGCCGTATGAAATACGGTCACCGGGCTCATAGGGTTTCTTTTCTTTGAACTGTTCGTCAAAGTAGGCCTTCGTTAATTCCAGGATCTGGGAACGGATTTCTGCTGCTTTGTCACTGGACATACATAGTCTCCTTATCTTTCTTCGTCAAAATTGATGCGCTCGTCTTCGATGACGCGCGGGCGCTTGGTAACCTTGGTAAGAATCTGGGCGATATATTCTCCGAGAAGTCCCGTAAAGAACAACTGGATCGAGAACATGAAGAAAACACCGATCAGAATCGGGGCGGTGCCCATCGGCATATTGTACCAGAAGATCAGTTTGAGGATCAGATAAAGTACCGCGATCAGGAACGACAACAGCGAAAACAGGAAACCCGCGATGGTGGCTAGTCTGAGCGGCACCTTCGAATTCGCTGTAATACCGAGCATCGCCATATCAAACAGGGTGTAGAAATTGTTGTGTGTCTTCCCGCGTTCGCGTTTCGGCTGGTCAAATTCAACCAGCGCACGTTTGAATCCGATCTCGCAGATCAAACCGCGAAAATACGGATACGGGTCTTCCATCAGACGCAAAGCCGCAACAACCTGCTTGTCGTAGAGGCCGAAACCGGTAAAATTATCGATCGACTCGACTTCGCTCATCTGCTTGACGATATTGTAATAGAGCTTTCTTACGCCGAACATCGCCTTGCTTTCTTTACTCGTTGTCTTTACCGCGCAGACAACCTTATATCCCTCTTCCCACTTCTTGACAAGTTTGGGAATCAAGGCCGGAGGTTCCTGGAAATCGGCGGCCATACTGATCGTACAGTCTCCCGTCGTCTGAAGAATGCCGTGATACGGCGACCGGACATGGCCGAAATTTCTGGCATTCTCGATGACCTTGACGTGGCTGTCCTTGGAGCAGATCTCACGCAGAAGAGACAGAGTCGTGTCCTCCGAGCAATTGTCGATAAATACATGTTCGTAATCGTATCCGGGAAGCTCCTCCGCCATAATTTTGCGAACCGCATCCGTAAGGGGAATCACGTTCTCTTCTTCATTGTAGCAAGCCGTCATAATGCTGATTTTCTTCATACAAGGGTCTCCTTATGGCGAATCTCTTCGCGTTGTCCTCTCGTTATTTGTCCTGTAAGAGCAGCGCAGGGTCAATGGATTCCTTGATCTTCTGATACCAGTTGTACAGACGAATCACCGCATCCTCATAGGGCGTGAATGCGAAATCGGGGAAAAGTTCCGTAAAACGCGTGTTATCCCCGCTGTAGGTGAGCCCTTCACCCGGTGACCCGACGAGAATCGGATGATTGGGTTTACCGGCGACACGCACAACAATGCGCGCCAGTTCGAGAAGCGAGATCGCTTCCGGGGGCGTCACATTGTAGTCATTATACCGTAAATCCGCGGTGTCGGCGTCGAGAAAGCGAGCAATCGCGTCTATGCCGTCATCAATATAGGTGTAGGAGAATTTACGGTCCTGCCGAAGCGTGACCGGGATATCGAAGAGTACCTTGCAGATCGCATTCGAGATGAAGCGGATCGCATAATCCTCGTGTGGGCCGAAGATGCCGAAGAAGCGCACATTCACATATCCCGGAACTCCCTCGAGCATTCGCGAACAGATATATTTCGAGAATCCGGTATCGTCCGCCGGAATAAATAAACCCAATTCCTCTTCCCGCATATTCGGACGATAACTCCGCATATCGTACTCCGAACCGGATCCTAAAAACAAAAACCTCTTAACTCCGGCCTCACGCGACGCCTCGAAAAGGTTCGCGAACATATGAAGATTGGAGATACCGACATTCGTCGGATCAAGTGCGTTGCGGTGCCCGGGCTTTGTCGCCGAATGGATAACCGCATCGATCTTGTTCTCTCGAAAAAAACAACGAACCGCAAGATCATCGACGAGATCAAGTTCCTTGTGTCGGGGTGCGAGAATATCATATCGGGAGCCGCATCGCTCGATAAAGTTTCTGCCGATGAATCCGGAGCCTCCGGTGAGAAGTACTCTTCTGGTCATCCGATTGCCGTGACCTCCCCCATGTCTTGGTTCGGTTCTTCCATGGAGTCGACGTTCGTATGAGCGAGCCTGATCGCATGTAAACGCCGGCGGTAAGAGATCGCGTCAACGAAGGAGATCACAATCAGTGTGCACATGATCGCCGGATTCAGGAAACACTCGATACCTGTATAGCCGGGAGCTTCTGTGTACGTGACCATGAAATAATAATAACTCTTGGGAATCATCAGAAGAATCAGACCGACCAGGTACAATCGGTCGAACTTCTCCCTCTCCTCCTTGAAGAGAAATAGAAGGATCGGAGCTACCAGATAGGACAGATTATAAAAAAACGACGGTGTCGGAAACAGGATCATAAAAAATGAAAGGCAAAGGATCTGACGCCACGGACGTTTATCCAGAAAGCAGATCGCGATGACAAGAAGAAGAAATACTGCGCTCACAATCAAGGTCAACCGGGATATGGGAAAATCTTCCGGTATCTTATTGGATACGACCAGAACCGGCGTCGCGATCAAATTGCGAAATCCTGTCGCATAGCGGTAATAGAAAGAATGATTGTCCCCGAATCCCCCGGAGAAATTGAAAACATTCTTGAGAAAATAACCGCTGTTTCGAATGTAATTCCCCTTGAAGGCTGCCATTCCTAGTCCTGTGATCAAAGCGCCGACCGAAAGACCGAGAAACATCGGTTTCCATTTGCGCCCGATAAGAAACACGAGAAATAGAACGACGGGATAAATCTTGAGGCAAGCGGCGATCGCGAGACAAATAGCGGCGAGCCAGTCATTACGTCCGTAGAACGAGGCAAAAAGAACGAGAAACAAGACACACAGAATGAGGTAATTCCCTCGGTCGAATGCATAGATCACAGGAGCCGAAAGAGCGACGGCGGCAAGGATCGCCGGGTATGCCAAGAAACGGTCGAAGAAATCGCGAATACGGGTGAAGCGCGTCTTCTCCGTAAAGAATTCGCCCGGGTGATTCTTGTTGTACGTATAAATTCGCTTCCAGAATATGCTGGCGATAGCGAGGAGAACGCCCGCATAGAAAAGATACAGTGCGGTCTTCCCCGCGACGCTGACATCGCGAAACGCCTGTATCGACGCCGGGTCGGCACCGATCGAACCGGTCCCGGGAATAATTTTCGCGAAAAGTAAGGCGACGAGGAGTGCAAGCGGAGGATACGAGGATCCCGATTTGTAAGGATTCAGGTTCGCAACGAGTTCATTAATCTCGAAAAAATCCGTATATCTGGCATTCTCAAGGAACAGAAAGCTATTCCACGGAAACGTAAGTCCAAGCGTCCGGGAGCCGATATACCGATACAGTAAGAAAAGGAAAAGTCCGGCGGCGATCGCCAGGCAGAAGATGATCATCTTATCGCGGACCTTCATCGTTCACCTCGCCGAATATTAAATGAATACCGTTGTCGGCAAAAACATTTCGAGTGATTATATCATTTTTTTTACGCCTCGAACAGTGTATAATGTATCTTAAAATTGAAAGGGGGCGCAGGATCATTCGAGACGGTTCGTCCGTCTTTGTTCTTGCATGCAGAAGATATGAAGGTTGTTATTCTTGCCGGTGGATTCGGAACACGAATCAGCGAGGAGTCGCATCTGAAGCCCAAGCCCATGATCGAGATCGGTGAGAATCCGATTCTCTGGCACATCATGAAGATATATTCCCATTACGGCTTCAACGAGTTCGTCATCTGCCTCGGTTACAAGGGTCACGTTATCAAGGAGTATTTCGCTGATTATTATATGCATATGTCCGACGTTACCTTCGATTTCCGTGATGGAAACCGCAAGGTCGTTCATAAGAATATCGCCGAGCCGTGGAGTGTTACACTCGTCAACACGGGCCTTAACACGATGACCGGCGGACGTATCAAGCGCATCCAGCCCTATGTCGGCGACGAGCCGTTTCTGATCACCTACGGAGACGGCGTTTCCAACGTCGACATCCCCGCCGTGATCGAGCAACATCGCGCTTCCGGCGCGGTCTGTACGCTCACGGGCGTCCAGATTGACGGTCGTTTCGGCGCTCTCGC
>JAEWUD010000015.1 GCA_023397475.1 Bacillota bacterium | reverse complement strand
ATACGATATACGCCGATGCGACGGGAAGCATCGAAGAGCGACGAGTCGAAACGATGAATCAAGAAGGATTCAAAATGAGTGCAGGAAAAATTCCTGTCAACGTCCCCGGACCTGTGCGATTGCGAGCGCCGAGGGAATGTCCGCGGCGCGATCGACGGTAAAATAGCGCAAGAATTCCCGCGTCCACATATCCATCTCTCCCTCAATCTCGCTGACCTCATTCATAACGAAAATAACATGTTTGAGTTTCGTGGCGGCCATGGAGGGCAACAGCTCTGCGAAGGCCCATTCTACGTCGTCCGGATGGTCCTCAAAGCCGTTTCGGGCATCGATGATGAAGGTGGTTGCGCCTGATTCGCGCAGCTTTTCGAGCGCGAAAAGTGTGGGTTTCCGGTAATCATCATGGTGCGCGTATTGTTTCCACGTGAGCAGGACGGCCGGAGGCGTCGCGAGATTCTCAACGTGACAGAACTCGGAGTCAAAAACGAAAGACATCTTGGGTTCCTCCTCGTCAAGATCATTTCATGCGTGCGTGTGTTTTTTATTCTATCACGCGGGTAATAATTCACAATATCTGTGCAGTTTCGAGTTTTTAATTTAGTTTTAATAAGTATTTTAAGTGAAAAGTTCTTTTCGCCTAATATCCTAATGCTCTATAGGACTTAAGAAATTAAGGTTATCATTGATAATTCTTTGTTGAGGGATTAAAATTTTATATAGGAATTCTCGTCCGGATTGTACTGAAGAGGAGGCGTGTATGCGTAAAAAGTCCGTCTTATCCGCACTTTTGTCTGTTTCCGTGGTTTTGTCGACGTTTCTTATCTCCTCTCCCGTATCCGCCGCCGAGCAACCGGCGATCCGGTTCGCCTCAGAAGTCCGTGGTGCTTATTCGAATGGATGGAAGAGTATCGATTCTCCCTACTGCGCCTTTTTCGACGAAGGAAGCACGACTTTCTATCTGCGGGATTATACACCGCAAACAGATGGCATGGGTCTGATGACCAGCGTGTCTGCCGCGACGGGAATCATCATGGAGTTCTCCCGCGACATGACGGCGATCAGTCTGATGTTCGGCAATGATGATCCGAGATGGAGCACCGCATCGAATCGGGCGGTTCTCACTCTTTATAAAGATGACGCGGTCATTGCGACGGTTGATATGGCCGCCAATCAGAATGATGCTTGCGATCAGACAATTTCCTACAGCGGTGCGAACTTCGACAAGGCGAAGTTCCATTATACGGACGTGCTTGCGGAGAATATCGACAACATTATTCTGACAACAGCGCCATCGCCCGGGCCCGGAGGACTCGGCGCTATAGCGACTTCTACTTATCTTGCGACAGACGGAGTGATTACCGGCGTGACCGGTCTCATGGAATACCGTGCGGAGGGCGCCTCCGCATATCAGCCCGTGATCGGGGATTCGATTATCGGGCTTGCAGCGGGAATCTACTTTGTACGTTTTGCGGATCAGAACGATGGATTGGGCGCCAGCGAGGATGCGGAGATCTTTGTCGCTTACGGTCCGAATGCCCCTCAATCGGCACCTGCCGGCTTGGGAGTAACGCTGCCAACAGGGTATGGTGCTTCCGACGGAGCGATTACGGGAACGACGGCGCAGATGGAATACTGTGTTTATGGCAGCACGTCTTATCATGCCGCATCGGACAATGTGACGACGGGCTTCCCGGCCGGAACATACTATGTCCGATTCGCTTCCCGCACAGGATTTGAAGCGAGTCCGTCGATCGAGATCACAATCGGAAACGGTCCGGAGCAATCCCAGGAAGCGCCGACAGGCCTCGTCGCACAGGCACCGGCCAACTACTTTGCCGCGGACGGAAACATCTCGGGAGTCAATTCCTTGATGGAGTATCGCCCGTCATCATCGAGCGAATACACGAAGGTCGATGGGACCCTTATCTCGGGTCTTGCCGCCGGAACGTATTATGTACGATTTGCCGCCCGCACAGGCTACCTTGCCGGCGCGAATGCGGTTATCAACGTGCCGATCGGTTCTAACCTCGCACAGAATGCACCGACTTCGATCATCGGTATTGATCCTACGATCGACGGTCGGACGGACGGAAGAATCGACGGCGTAACCTCCATTATGGAATATCGCGCCGAAGGTGCTTCCGATTATGTCCCTGTGACGGGCACCTCCGTCACAAATCTTGCCCCCGGAACCTACTGCGTTCGCTATCAGGCAAGAACCGGATATGACGCGGGAACCGATGCAATCGTGACATTGGCGGAGCCGCCGATGCCGACGCCGGTACCGACCGCGACACCTACACCCGAACCGACGGCAACGCCGGTACCGACTGCGACACCTACGCCCGAGCCGACCGCAACGCCGGTGCCGACCGCGACACCTACGCCTGAACCGACGGTAACGCCGGTGCCGACCGCGACACCTACACCGAAGCCGACACCGACACCCCCGAGCTCCGGAGGTTGTATCGGAAAACCTGGATACGGGTACATCTGTTATGGGTTCGGGTTCGCGAACGGGCGATATTATGTATATGCCTATATTTGCTATCCCTCGAACACGGGTTGGGGGAGATTCGGCCTCTTCAACTACAAGGTTCCGACTCCCAAGGGTCCCTTCGGGAAATGGTAATTACTACCCGGGGCTAGTTATTTCGCATGATAAATACGGATTCCAAGAGAGGCTGTCTCTGATGACTTAAAAAGTCGGATGAGGCAGCTTCTTTGTGCGGTGGAAGGTGTGATATCGTATTCCTCTGGCTCCCGGGTTCGCGACATGTGCCGGAAGAAACTGAAGAGTACAAAGTCAAGCCGCTTAAAACGCAACGAGAGGGGTCGTTCGGGGCATTTTCGTCCACAATCGGAAGATTGAGATAGATCAAGGCTCTTTGTGTTGAAAACTTCCCGGCAGATCGCTATTATTGTGTTAAGTATTTGCCAAGGAAGGGGAGCTCGCTCATGCGTCGAAGAGAGAATGGGAACAGCGACGATTCGCGCTTGGTTTCTTCACGGAGACCGGGGACGGTTTCTGCGTCGGATGTTTCTTCTTTATCGAGTGATTCCCCGGACGCAACTTCTTCAACGTCGAGCGCTACCGTCGATGCTTTTACAACTTCGAGCGACTCTGCTTTTTCCGAGGAGTCGGGTAATGCTTCGGACGATCTTTCGGAGACGAATTCTGTCTTGCGATCTTCTCATTCCCGTCGTCATTCGTCGGACTATCCGGCCTTCCAATTTCTGGCGTCGGAGAAGAGTCGTGAGCAACGCACTTCGCCTGATCTTCTTCGCGATGGCCGACGTCGGCATCGCAATATGAATTTTTTGAAGCGGATGCGTCGGGTCGGGATGGCTTCGATTCCTTTTGCTATTTTTCTTCTCGGATTGAGTCTGTTGTCGGTGGGATTTTTTTCCTATGTTGAGAATGAGTCCGTGCTGGCGATTTTTCTTACGGGGCGCGATGCGGTGCGTGTATCGACCAGCGACGAACCGAATGTGACGCAGACATCCGCGACGACGGTTCGCGAGTCGGCAACGATTCCTACGGAGACGGAGGGGAAGCTTGTTGTTCCTTTCTATTATCAGGGGGATCAGATCGGAACGATCCGCATTGCTTCCGCAGAGATTGAGGTTGGCGTATATCAGGGAGACACGGAGGATCAGTTCCGACTGGGCGCGGGACATTATTTTGATTCTTTCCTGCCCGGCCAGGAAGGCAATATTGTTATCGCATCACACCGGACCTCGTATTTTCGCGATCTGGAATATGTTGAGGTTGGCGATATTATTGATTTCGAGACAACGTACGGGAGTTTCACGTATGTGATCCGCGAGATTTCGATTCTGGAGAAGAAGGATTTTGATACGATTACGGATCCAACAGATCAGGAACAACTGACGCTATATACGTGTTATCCGTTCGTATATGTCGGGAATGCGCCAAACCGGTATGTTGTCCGTTGTGACCTGACGGAGGCGAAGTTGAATACATGAATCGTTTGAAGGGTGCCCTGTCTGTCCTGTTATCGGTCATGATCGCGTTGTCGACGATGACGATCGTCGTCTCGTTATATCTGCGTGGGACGGTGATGTCAGAAGCTTTCTATCTCGATATTATCGCGACGCCGACCTATGTTACCAAGGTGAAGGAAGCGATTCTTCTGGAGTTCCGCATGCAGAGTTCTTACTCGGGGATCCCCGAAGAAGTTTTTGCCGAGACGGTTGAGGAGAGCGAATTGCACACGATGCTCCGCAATCACATTCACAATGTTGTTCTCTACTTGAACGGCGAAGCGGAATATTCCGAACCCGCGTATCCGATCGAGAAGATCAAAGCTCCGCTGACGGCTTTTCTCGATCAGTACTCTGAGGAACAGGGCTATGTCGCGACCCCGGAGCAGTATGCATTGTTGGACGCAGTCGCCGCGGATACGGCGGAAATTATCGCGCGGCATGTCTGCCTGATCGATCTGCGACTTGTGATGAACATCGGGTTGTTTCAACGGTCGCTGTCGTTCGTACGTACGATGTCGACCGCATATATTGCGGGGATTGTCGTGCTGTGTTTGACTATCGGTCTGTTGGCTCTGCTGTATCGTCGCAAGCCATTGCTTTGGCTGCGCGGCATCATGCTCGGCTTATGGTTTGCCGGAGCCATTTTTGCCGTCCCGGCGATTGTTCTTGCTGTGACCGGCCTTACGGATCGGATTGCGATCGTCACTCCGTACCTGAAATATTTCGTCGATTCGGTACTCACCCAATCAAACTGGTTCTTCCTGACGTTCGGAATTGTTCTGTTCCTTGTCTCTACGTCAACGCTTGTTTACCTCGGTTATTCGAAGCGCGAGAAACAGCTGAAGAAGGAGAAGTTTCTTCATACTGCAATCAAAACTTCATAATTCGGAGTTGCGGATGCTAATGTCTTGTGATAATCTTAACAATGTGAGAGTATCTTATTTCTTTTACAATGTACTTACAAGCTACTGCCGGATGTATATGAGGCAGTATGAACCCTGAATCGGAGGAAGATGTGATGAAGAAGTTAATCGCCTTGTTGACAGTGACGCTGATGACCGTTCTTGCCTTTGCGGCCCCGGTATCTGCGGCAGCACAGGAGAGTGACATCACCGCGGCGCTGAAGAACGCCGGCGTAGCGCAGACGTATATATCCCAGGCAGAATCCTACATGGCGCAGGAGGGTGTGAACCTTACCGAAGCTCAGATCACCGGCATTGTTACAGATATCAATGACGCTGTCGCGATTGCCGCGGGACAGAAGGACTATGCCAAGTTGACATCCGCACAGAAGTCCGGCATTGCCCTTGAGATCGCTCATGCGGCATCTCTTCTCGGACTTACGTCCAAGTACGACAAGACAAACGGTGTCTCTATCACAGATTCTACGGGTAAGGTGCTGATTTCTGTTACCTCCGCGAATGTGAAGAAGACCGGATTCGACTATACTCTGATTTTTGCGGGTGTTGCCGTAATGGTAACCGCAATTATTTCCGCTTTTGTTCTCCGGAGGGTTTCCGGATCTCGCAAGATGGAGTATAATCATCAGTAATATGGCTTGAGAAATAATCACTGAGGAAGCCGTCGAGGTTGGAAGCGACGGCTTTTTCGTATTTTGGAGACATACGATCGAACGCATCTTCTTTCTGATCGGCTGTTGCGTTGCGTGTATCGCAAATTATCTCTCACGCAATAAGATGCCGCCGCTTGAATTTTCTCAATAAAAAGAACAGCAAGAAGCCCCTCGCTATGAACTTTCTGTTGTCACACCACAAGTGAGAACAAAGGATTCAATGCCGGGGCTTCTTACATATCGATAACCTTGGAGGGGGTTATGGTGATGTGTAGGTTCAGATCTTCTTCACGAGGCCGGAGAGAACTTTGCCGGGTCCGACTTCGGTGAAGTCTGTATAACCATCTTCCCGCATCGTCCGGATCTCGGCGGTGAATCGAACGGGTGAGATCATATGTGTCTCGAGATAGGAAGGCCAGTCGATCGGCGCGGTAACGCGCGCACCCGTTGCGTTCGAGTAGAGCGGCATATCCAATGAAGCGAAGGACAAGGTCGCGGCAAATTCTCGAAGACGCGCCGCCGCAGAAGACATGAGCGGCGTGTGAAAAGCTCCGTTGACGGCAAGACGCATCACGCGTCGCGCACCGATGTTCTGCAGTTCAGCTGCCGCCTCCGCTGCCGACGCTTCAAGTCCGGCAATCACGAGTTGACCATTGCAGTTGTAATTGACGGGATATACATCTGCATAGGAGCTGAGGCAATTCTCAACCGCTTCGTCGGCCAATCCGATGACCGCGTACATGGCACCGGGGACGCTCTCCGCGGTCTCTTGCATCAGGCGGGAGCGAACGTCGACGAGACGCATCAGGTCTGTGAAAGTGATGACACCGGCCGCGTGAAGTGCGGTGTACTCGCCGAGTGAGAAACCGGCGAGCGCCGGAGAATACTCCGTTACTGGATTTTGCTCGTGCTCTCGAAGCAGTGACGCGGCGCTGTGGACGACGATCGCCGGCTGGCTGTAGCGTGTCTGGCCGAGTTCTTCTTCGGTAAGATTTGTCAGATCGAGACCTGTGATTTCTTGGGCTTCCTTATACAAGGCGGCTGCGGCGGGGAATGCCGTAAGGATTTCTTCGGCCATCTGAACGGTCTGTGCCCCTTGTCCGGGGAAGAGATATGCACGCATAGACTTGATAACCTCCGTAGTTCCGGCGATGCCGGATTCGTCTGCAGGGTGTAGTCGCCATGGTTGACGCTGGATTCGCATCGTAGTAGAATGGCGATAACCTTTGATTATCAAAATACTTGATTCTCAAAAGAAATGCAAGCGAAGATCTTACCGTTACAGGGTTTTCTTACGCTCGGAGGATATAATCGTGCAATATACTTACTCCATTCTCGGCACCGGTTCCTGTTTCCCGGAACTTGTCGTCGAGAACAAACAGTTCTCGGAATTTATCGACACCAGTGATGAATGGATTGCTTCCCGTACCGGAATTCGCAGTCGCTACCTCAGCGCCGGCGAAGAGACCTGGGAGCTCGGTGCCGGAGCGGCGCGCGGAGCGATCGAGATGGCGGGTATCGCGCCCGACGAGATCGACATGATTATCGTATCGACGATGACCGCGGATTACTCTTCTCCGAATATGGCGTGCATCCTGCAGAATGAACTGAAGGCCGTGAACGCTTCTTGCTTCGACATCAACGAAGCCTGTACCGGCTTTATTCAAGCCTTCGATATCGCGATGCGATACCTGGCGACCTCGGATATGCGGTATATCCTCGTCGTGTCAGCTGAATCTCTTTCCAAGATTATTGACTTCACCGACCGACGCGTTTGTGTATTATTCGGCGACGGTGCCGGCGCTGTCATTCTCGGGAAGGGCGCCGCAGATGCGGCTGCTAAGCCATATTCGTCTTTTTTCGGGGCGGACGGAGCTTCGGGTTACGCGATTGTCGGCGAGGGCATGCCTCGGATGAAGCATCCCTTCCTTCCGAAGGATCATGAGGAGAGAAAACCGCTTTTCGCGCATGAGACCGGCAAGTTTATCGAGATGCAAGGACAGGACGTCTATCGTTTTGCGACAACAAAGATGCCTCTGGCTGTTGAACGGGCGGTTGAGAACGCGAAGATGACTCTTGCGGATATTGATTACCTTATTCCGCATCAGGCGAATACGCGGATTCTCGCTTCGGCGGCGAAACGCCTGGGTATTCCGGAAGAGAAGATCATCTCGCACCTGGCCGAGACCGGAAATACATCCTCGGCATCGATCCCGATCTGTCTTGACCGCGAGGTGCGGTCCGGCAAGATCAAGAGAGGTCAGAAATTGGTATTTACGGGCTTCGGCGGCGGATTAACTTACGGCGCCCTGCTCTGCGAATTTTAACGAATCAATCGGAGGACGAATCCAATGAAGACAAGAGTTACAGATATTCTCGGAACCAAGTACCCGATCATCCAAGGCGGTATGGCCTGGGTCGCGGATGCCTATCTTGCGGCGGCCGTATCGAACGGAGGCGGTCTCGGACTGATCGCCGCGGGATCGATGAACGGCGAGCTTCTTCGGAAGGAGATCCGCCTCGCGAAAAGCCTGACGGACAAGCCTTTCGGCGTCAACATCATGTTGATGAACCCGGCCTCTCCCGAGCTCGCGCAGGTCGTGATCGAGGAGAACGTTGCCGTCGTCACCACCGGCGCCGGATCTCCGGGTAAGTTCGTCGAAGGCTGGAAGACGGCGGGAATCAAGGTCATCCCGGTCGTCGCATCGACCGGCCTTGCCAAGCGTATGGAATCACTGGGCGTTGACGCGGTCGTCGCCGAGGGAACGGAAGCCGGCGGCCATATCGGAGAGATTACGACGATGGCGCTGACACCTCAGGTCGTCGACGCCGTGAAGATTCCGGTCATTGCCGCGGGAGGTATCGCGGACGGACGCGGAATTGCCGCCGTCAGCATGCTCGGCGCCTGCGGCGTCCAGGTCGGCACGCGATTCCTCGCCGCAGAGGAGTGCACGATTCACCAGAATTATAAGGAATTAGTTATCAAGTGCCGCGACATCGATTCGCGTGTCACCGGCAGAAGCGGCGGACATCCGGTTCGTTGCATCAAGAATCCGCTTGTTTCCGAGCTTCTCGAGCTCGAGAAGAAGGGCGCGACCTTCGAAGAGATGGAGGCGATCACGATCGGGTCCCTGCGTAAAGCTGTCAAGGACGGCGATTTGAAGGAAGGGTCGTTCATGGCCGGACAGGTTGCCGGAATGGTCACGAGAATCCAGCCTGCCGCCGAGATCATTGCGGAAATGTTTGCGGAGTATGAAGCGATTGTCGCTTCCGGAGGTTCCATATGAGTGATACCAAAGACTTCACCCCTGTAGCCATCGTCACGGGCGCGTCGCGCGGCATCGGTGCCGCGGTCGCCGAGCAGCTCGCGGCGGACGGATTTGACCTGGTTCTTGCATACCGTTCCGGACATGAGGCCGCAGCCGCGGTCAAGACCTCCTGTGAGAGTATTCGCCCGGGCACCCGCGTCGTCACCGTCGCGGCAGACGTCTCTCTGGAAACCGGCTGTCAGGCGGTTTTCGATGCGGCGAAGTCAAACTTCGGACGCGTGGATGTGTTGGTCAATAATGCCGGGGCGATCCGAGATAATTTCGCGATGCGGATGAGTCTTGAGCAGTTCTCGAGTATCATCGATATCAATCTGACGAGTGCGTTCATGCTGACGAAGCTCTGTCTGTCGCTGATGCTTCGCCAGAAGTACGGACGGATCATCAACATGGCTTCGATCGCCGGTATCTACGGGAACCCCGGACAGGCGAATTATTCCGCGGCAAAGGCCGGGTTAATCGCGATGACGAAGACGGTCGCCAAAGAGATGGGAAGCAGAGGGATTACGGCGAATGCCGTCGCCCCGGGATTCATAGACACGGATATGACGGCGGATCTTCCGGAAGAGATCAAGAAGGCAGCCGTCGCACGGATTGCCCTCGGTCGTTACGGCACCTCGAAGGATGTTGCGGGAGTCGTATCTTTCCTTGCTTCGGACAAAGCCTCCTATGTCACCGGACAGGTGATCGAGGTGTCCGGCGGACTTGTTTTGTAAATGATCTGAACCCTTATAGATTTGAGGAGGCTTTTATATGAGTGAGAAAACATACACAGATGCAGCCGGTCGCCCGCGCGTCGTCGTTACGGGAACGGGCGTCATCTCGCCGGTAGGCAACAACTCGGAGGATTTCTGGAAGGCGCTCGTCGAAGGACGCCACGGGATTGCTCCCCTTGAACTCGACGGCGGATACGAGTACAAGGTCCATGTCGCGTCGCAAGTGAAGGATTTCGATCCTACGCTCTATATGGATCGTAAGGAAGCTCGACGTATGGACCGTTACTGTCAGTTTGCTGTCGCGGCGTCCAAAGAAGCGGTGGAATCTTCCGGGATTGACTTGTCTTCGATTGACCCCTTTGACGTCGGCGTGATCATCGGCTCCGGTGTCGGCGGACTCAACACGATGAATGAGCAGTATGAGAACCTCTTTGTTAAGGGAGGACCGGGCAGAATCTCGCCGCTGTTCATCCCAATGATGATCAGTAATATCGCCGCCGGTCAGGTCGCGATGAATTACGGGGTCAAGGGGGCGAATTATTGTGTGACGACGGCGTGCGCGTCCGGTACCCACGCGATCGGCGAAGCTTTTCGCGCGATCAAGGGCGGCTACCTGAAGGCGGCGATCTGCGGAGGCGCCGAGGCGCCGATCACTCCGATCGCCATTGCCGGATTCTCGAACATGAAGGCACTGAATACAACTCAGGATCCGGATCTCGCATCGCTGCCTTTCGACAGCCGCCGCGGCGGATTCGTCATCGCCGAGGGTGCAGGCATCCTGGTTCTCGAGACCATGGAGAATGCGGTGAGCCGCGGAGCAAACATCATCGCCGAGATCGCCGGTTACGGCGCGACGGCGGACGCCTATCACATCACGAGCCCCGACCCGGAAGGCAAGGGAGCTGCGCGCTCGATGATCCTCGCGATGCGCGAAGCCGGCGTCACACCGGAAGAAGTATCCTATATCAACGCCCACGGCACGGGTACCGAGCTCAATGATAAGTATGAGACGATCGCGATCAAGTCCGCGCTCGGCGATGCCGCCTACAAGACGGCGATCAGCTCGACGAAGTCCGTAACGGGACATCTGCTCGGCGCGGCCGGCGCGGTGGAAGCCGTCGCCTCGGTCCTCGCTATTCGCGACGGAGTTGTTCCTCCGACGATCGGACTTACCGAGGCGGATCCGGAGTGCGACCTCGATTACACACCGCTTACCGCTCGAAAAATGCCGGTTCAGGTTGCGATGTCGAATTCGCTCGGCTTCGGCGGACAGAACGCCACGCTGCTTTTCAAGAAGACGGAGGATAACGTATGACCACTTCAAAAAACACTTCCGCATCGCATTCCCTGAAGGAAGAGACTCCGCTCACGTACCCGATTGAGGCTCCGCTCTCGGAGACGGGCTTAAGTTTTGCGCAGATCAAAGATCTGATGACCCATATGAAGAAGGAAGGCGTGACCAGCTTTAAGTTCGGCGAAGGTTCCACGCGGATCGCGATTCGTCGCGAGAAGGAAGTCGTCTATATGAACGGAGCTTCGGAGGCTAACTTTTCCCACCCGATGACCTTTGCCTCCGAGCCCGTCGTCACGGAACCTGCGGCGCTGCCCGATACCGGGTATGCCGTCACCAGCCCGGTCGTCGGTGTATTCTATGACTCGCCCGCACCGGATCAGGATGCTTATGTCGGCGTCGGCTCCTTTGTCAAGAAGGGCGAAGTCCTGTGCATCGTCGAGGCGATGAAATTAATGAACGAAGTTACGAGCCCGATCTCCGGCGTCGTCCGCGAGATTCTGGTTCAGAAGGCCAGCCGCGTCGAGTACGGCCAGAAGCTGTTCATAATCGATGCCACGATGTCGGGGGAACACGAGAATGCCTGATGTAACGTTGATGAATCAGGAACAGATCAAGGAGATTATTCCGCACCGCGAACCTTTCATCCTCGTTGACGAAGTGCTCGAGATGACGGAGGAGTCCATTACGGCGGTGAAATATGTCCGTGCCGAGGAAGATTATTTCCGCGGACATTTTCCCGGGATGCCCGTCATGCCCGGTGTACTGATCGTCGAGGCGCTGGCGCAAGCCGGAGCGATCGTCGCCCTGTCGAAGCCCGAGAACCGCGGCAAGATCGCGCTTTTCGCGGGGATCGACAAGGTCCGGTTCAAGAAGAGCGTATATCCCGGCGACACGTTGCGCCTGGAGGTTCGCCTGACAAAGCAGCGCGGGCCCGTCGGTTTCGGCGAGGCAAAGGCGTACGTCGGCGATAAATTTTGCGTCGGCGGCGAGATCATGTTCGCGATCGGCGCGGACGCCGCGCCGAAGAACCCGACCGGTGCCGTTACCTGAGAACAACATTAGAAGATCCGAGAGGTGATATATGTTTCGCAAAGTTCTGATCGCCAACCGGGGCGAGATTGCCGTTACCGTCATCCGCGCCTGCCGTGAGATGGGCGTCCGTACGGTTGCCGTCTGCTCCGAGGTCGACCGCACCGCCCTTCACGCCCAGCTCGCGGACGAGTGTGTCTGCATCGGCCCCGACGCCTCCAAGGACAGCTACCTCAACATGCAGGCCATCCTGTCCGCCTGTCTGACGACCGGTGCCGAGGCGATCCATCCCGGATTCGGTTTCCTGTCCGAGAACCCAGTTTTCGCGCGTCTGTGCCAGAAATGCGGCATCAAGTTCATCGGACCCAGCGCCCAGATCATGGAGCAGATGGGCAATAAGGCCAATGCGCGAAAAGCCGCGGAAGCGGCCGGTCTCCCGGTCATTCCAGGTTCGAAGGGTGCAATCGTCGATATCGCCGAAGCGATGCGGGAAGCGACAAGAGTCGGATATCCGGTTCTCATCAAGGCCTCTGCCGGCGGCGGCGGTCGCGGTATGCGTATCGCAAACAATGAATCGGAACTCGCGTCCGCCTACCAGATGGCCAAGGCCGAAGCCAAAGCGTGCTTCGGAGATGACGAGGTCTATGTCGAGAAACTCGTCATCCAGCCCCGTCATATCGAGATCCAGCTTCTCTGTGACGAGTACGGTCATGTCGTCCATTTGGGCGACCGCGACTGCTCCGTTCAGCGCCGGAATCAGAAGATCATTGAAGAAGCTTCGTCTCCGTTCATGACGGAGGAACTCCGGATTCAGATGGGCGACGCCGCCGTGTGCCTCGCGCGTCGCATCGGATACACCGGTGTCGGCACGATCGAGTTCCTTGTCGACGCGGACCGCCGCTTCTACTTTATGGAAATGAATACGAGAATCCAGGTCGAACATCCGATTTCCGAAGCGATCACGGGCGTGAACCTCGTCCAGGAACAGATCCGTGTCGCAGCCGGCGAGATCCTGAGGTACTCGCAACGCGATATTGTTTTTCGCGGACATTCGATCGAGTGTCGCATCAACGCCGAGGACCCCGCCTTCGATTTCCGTCCGAGCCCGGGCACGATCGAGCGGCTTCACATGCCGGGAGGGCAGGGCGTCCGCATCGACAGCGCGATCTATCAGGGATACCGCATCCCGCCCGATTACGATTCGCTTCTGGCGAAGGTGATCGTCTGGGCGCCGACGCGCGAGGAAGCGATCGTCCGGATGCGACGGGCGCTGACAGAGTTCCTGATTATCGGTGTCAAGACGAACATTGATTTCCACCTGTCGATCCTGCGTGAGCCGGACTTCACTCGCGGCAATTATGACAACACCTATCTCGCACGAAAAAAAGACGTGCTCCTGCCTTCGTAAACGAATCTTTCCCTTCGCAAATGTACTTTCCGTTGCAGAAAAACTTTCCCGCGTTACCGGAGCAACGCTTCGAAGGAAACCATTGAGGAGATAACACCATGGATGAACCGTTTTCCCTGTTACGAGCCCGCCTCGACGCCGACCGCGCCTATCTGGAGCAGGAAGAGCAGAGAGAGAAGCCTACGGCCGTTGCGGAGACGCTTCCGGCTGGGGTCAAGGACCGCTTCAGCTATATGATGCCAATCCCGGACGATCTGTGGATCCGTTGCTCGTCTTGTCAGGGCGTGATGATCCGCGAGGATTTCGAGGCCAACCACAGCGTCTGTCTGCACTGCGGACATAATTTTCGCGTCAATGCACGCGAGCGGATTGCGATGACCGTAGACCCGAATAGCTTCTCGGAGCTCTGGGAGACCCTCTATGGTAAGGACCCGATCTCGTTCCCGCGCTATGAACATCGAATCAGTAAGCTCCAGGAGAAGACCGGCATGACCGAGGCGGTTATCGTCGGATCTGCCGCGATCGAAGGACACCGCGTCATGATCGGCGCGATGGATTCGAACTTCCTGATGGGTTCGATGGGCTCGGCGGTCGGCGAGAAGATCACAAGGCTTTTCGAGGCGGCGACGAAGGAGAAACTTCCCGTTGTCCTGTTCTCGGCGTCCGGCGGCGCGCGTATGCAGGAGGGTATCGTCTCCTTGATGCAGATGGCGAAGACCTCGGCTGCGGTCGAGCGTCACCACAGCGCGGGACTTCTGTACATCTCCGTCATGACCGACCCGACGACGGGCGGTGTTACGGCGAGCTTCGCATCCTTGGGCGACATGATCCTAACCGAGCCCGGCACCTTGATTGGATTTGCCGGTCGCCGCGTCATCGAAGGAACGATCGCGCAAGCGTTGCCGGAGGATTTCCAGCGCGCCGAATTCATCATGAAGCACGGATTCGTCGACCGCATTATCCCAAGAAGTGAGATGCGCGACGAGATCGCTGCTCTTCTTGCCATTCATCAGGATACGCTGCCGGAGAAGGTTTCTCTTCCGAAGCTGCCGCCTCTGCCGCGCAAGCATTGTCGCGGTTCCGAATGCCTCTCCATCATACGCAATCGCGAACGACCGACGCTCATGGATTATCTGCCGAAGATCTTCACCGATCTTCATGAGACCCACGGCGATCGAGGCTACGGCGACGATGCCGCGATGTACACGGGAATCGGCCGCCTGAACGGGCGACCGGTCACCATCATCGGTCACAGGAAGGGCAAGACACTTCTGGAGAATCAAGCATGCAACTTCGGTATGCCTCACCCCGAGGGTTACCGCAAGGCGATGCGCGCGATGCGACAGGCGGAGAAATTCGGTCGGCCGATCATCACATTCATCGATACGCCCGGCGCCTATTGCGGCGTCGGAGCGGAGGAGCGCGGACAGGGCGAGGCGATCGCGCGAAATCTCATGGAGATGATGCCGCTCAAGGTTCCCGTGATCAGCGTTGTTATCGGCGAAGGCGGCAGCGGCGGTGCTCTGGGTATCGCGGTCTGCGATGAGCTGGCGATGACCTCGAACGCGATCTATTCGGTCATCTCTCCGCGCGGCTTTGCGTCCCTTCTCTGGAAGGATCCGTCACGCGAGAACGAGGCAGCGGACACGGCGCATATCACAGCCTATGACCTGGTTGATCTTGGAATCTGCGACAAGATTCTGGCCGAGCCGACGGGAGGGGCGCACAGCGATCCGGATAAGATGGCCGAGACATTGCACACGTATCTTTCCGATGCGACCGAGCGGTTCAGCCACAGCTACCGGAAGAATACAGAAAAGGCGATCGATGCCCGCTATGAGAGGTTCCGTCGGATCGGTGACTGTGAGTGAGAACGTTTCCGAAGGATCGTACCTATTCCGATGCCGGCAATAGACAAGAGGCTTATCGCGTAGGAGACGCGTTGAACGGGTGTCCCCGCGTATGACACAGTAATCGTCCCCGTCGTCGTTTCGGGAACGAGCAAGCAGATGGTATTATTCGAGGTCTTCGTAATCGGAAGATCCTCGAAGGAGCCATCTGTTTTTTCGATCATCGCACGGTACCCGTAATAGTACAGAAGGGGAACCTGATAGGCAGTGCTGTCTGCATCCGCCGCGAAAACAAGGGTTGTTCCATTCTTGTCTGCAGAAATCTCTGCATCGGTATTTGTTACGATAATTGTCGAGTTCTGAAGTAAAGCGACATCGGTATTGAGCGGCATCCATTCCTGTCCTATACCGGTTGCGAACTCCGCGTTGTATATATCTAAACTCTTGCTGGTGCTGAATATTTCCCATCGAATAAAGATGATACTGATACAGAAAAAGATACAAAATACGCATAGAATGGAAAAAAATGCGATTTTCCCCTTCTGTGTCTCAAAATACTGTGTGCATATACTGACGATACCTAGGGCGAGAAAGAAGGAGGCCATTGTAAGGATTCTCCATGGGAACTGAATAAAGCCGATGGAGCTCTCGAGCAGATCCCACGGGATTAGCTTCGTGGTTAAGAGAGATAACCCAATTCCCAATACAAGGTATCCATCCCCCATGGACCACACCCTCTTCTCCTTCTTTGTAAGGCTGATAATTCGAAGAGAAAGAGAGATCAGGGTAAATGCAGACAGAGGAATACCAAGTGAGGCAGTGGAGAAAAGAAGAAGTTCAGAAAATTCAAGCGTGTAATCGCGAGCATAGTAGAAAGGAACAGAACCCTGGAAGCTGTCTCTTGCGAGTTGCTCAAACATCGGAAGCCAGAATGACGTGGTTACCAGAAGGACTGCAGCCGCCGCAATCAGCAATCGAAAAAGAAGACGGGGATTCTTCTTGCCATTCCCGTTACCCGCTATCGGCTCCTGATGAAGCATAACGCGAGAATTCAAGGCAATTACAATACCTGCGTAAACCAAAGAAAAGAAAAGCGAAATCAGGTGGCTGAACATTAATCCTGTAAATCCCAGGCAAATCACCCGCGGCTTCGAGAAGTTCTCGTTCAATAAGTTATAGACCCCATAAATAACAAAGGGGAGGAAAACGGTTGCGAGCATCTCGCCGACCGCTGTTCTCCAGTAAATGTTACTGATTACCATGTGTGAAGAGCAGAATAGAAGTGTCGCGCAGATAGCGGCGAACTTGTGGGCAAGAAGATGACTCGTACAATAATATGTCGATCCAACAATCGAAATGATGATCAGAAGGACAAAAATCTTATACGAGATCAAGGCATCGATGCCTATCAAGCGAAAAAACGCCGGGATATACAGAAAGAAACTAGGGTAGAAAAAGCCGCTGCCGTAGCCGAAGCCATTGAGCAGCATTGCATGAATTTTAACAGGAAATTCTCCGCATAATATGCCGTCCTTTATGCCTTCAATGCGCGCTACATGATAGGCCCAATCATCTCCAGGCAAATATTCGGTGCGAAAGAGTGGATAAGCCATCAAGAGAATCAAACATCCAAAGAAGAGAATGATAAGAAGGGGATGAATTCTCTCGTTGTGATACTGCATGTCTTCGAGCGCAATATGCGATCCTTGCTTAATCATCATATACTCCTGCACTTTCGATAAGGACGAGTCCATTGAAAGGTCTAAGAAATATATGCGATCACATCACAAATACAACTCTCTGCTAATTTTACACTGATATTCGCCGTTGCGAAAGGATATCCTTCTGAGATATCGCTGATTGTCGGAGAGAAGAGGATGAACCGGCGACAATATATCGAAACGCCAAAGTTAGAATCTCTGTTATCGCCCTCTTCTCATCGTTATATTGTTTGGTATAATCATGCCATTGTAATATGTTGACGATCCGAGGAGGGCGGAATGGGCGACGATGCTTTTCGAGTTCTTGGAATAGAGAAGACAAAGGATGAGAATCTGATTAAGGACGCCTATCGCACCAAGTTGCGGGGAGTCAATCCGGAGGATGATCCGACGGGTTTCGTCAAACTTCGCGAGGCCTATGAAGAAGCTTTGCGCATGTCGAAGGAAGCCAGTAGTGTTGCGTGGGCGACCGAGACGCCGGGTGGGATCTGGCTCAGACAGATTGCGGAGATCTATTCTGATTTTGATCAGAGGAGAGATCCCGAAGCCTGGCGGGAGTTGTTTCGATCGGATTATTTTGAGGCATTTGACACACAGGAAGACGCGAAGAAAATCCTTCTTCGATACCTCGCGGAGCACTTCTACCTTCCTGCGTCTGTGTGGCAACTGATCGACGGCGTATGCGAGATAGAAGAGAGAATCGACGCATATACGGAGGAACATCCGCGACAATTTCTGAACTTCATCGTTGACAGCAAGAAGAATGGGATTCTGCTGCCTCTGGAGGATTTTGCCGGAGCCAAGGATGCGGATTACGATGCATATATCCGTACATATTTTTCGCTCAGGAACATCCTGGAACAGGAGGATATCAGCGATGCTCCGCGATTGATCGAGGAGCTTATTCAATCCGATGTCTCTCATCCGTTTCTCGCCGCGGAACGCACACGCTATGCGATTCGTACGAAGGACAGCGAGGAGATCCGACACTGGGCGCAGGAGACGGAGCGCGAGGCAGGCGTGGGGACCAAGGATGCCGAGAGATCTCTTGCGTATTTACTCTACATTTCCGCCATGGGATATGCTGAACTGGGGGAATGGAAGAGCGTATCTGAGCTTTTGCGGCGAATATTTGCGATTCACCCCGAACATTACGGAGCGCGGAAGATCCGATGCGAACTGTATGTTCATGAGGGTGATTACGAAAAGGCACATGAGGAATATGTGGAGATCTATTCCGCGAATCCTTATGACGGGGAGCTCAAGGAGAAATATCAACAGAATCTCGGCAGCGTCATCAAACTCCGCGAGGCAAGATCCGCCGAGTCATCGACGGATGCGGACAAAATCGATCTGGCCTGGAATTATTACCAGAATAATGAGCCGCGCAAGGCGCTGGATCTCCTTCTTTCTGTGACGCCGGTACTGGAAGAAGATGTGTACTCACATACGAATCTGCTCGGACGGCTGTACGTGATCCTTGAAGAGGTCGACGAAGCCCTTCCGCACCTTCTGCGATGGGTCGAGTTGATCGATCAGACCGCAGATGATCACAGCGTGAAGGCGAAGAAACGTCTCACACGCAAGCCGACCGCGTACTATTTTATCTCGCTTGTCTGGGTACACCGCGCGAAAAAATCAGGCGACACAGCAGATATCTCGGAGGCGATCCGGAATATCGACTTAGCGATCAGCGAGAATACCCTTCTGAACGGTCTCCAATACAATCATTCGAAAGCATCTTTTCTTTTCGACCTGCGACTGGACGAGAAGTGTATGGATTATTGTTCCGAACAACTTAACAAATACCCGGGTTTCCTCCCTTTTCTCGTCCTGCGGCAAAAGGCAGCGTATCGCCTTCGTCGACAAAGACAAGTGATCGACGATTATCGCGCCATCATCGCGATCGTGCCGAAGATGGCTTCGGCCTATGCGTTGGCGGCGAGTGCATTCATCGAGGAGGACATGATTCAGGAGGCGAAAGAGGTTATCCAACAGGCCCGGCAGGAAGGTTTGTCGTCACCGTTACTGGAACTGTCTGATCTGACAATCATGCGTTATGAGACCCATGATCCGGAGATTCGCGCGCTATGCGCCAACAAGCTTGAGAGACTCTTCTCGGACTGCGAGAGCATGAGTGCCGAAAGCTGTGACATTGAAGAGAAAATGGAGATTCGACTGCAGATCTGCTTTATCCATATGGATTCCGGAGATTGGGGCAATGCTCAAAGAGAGATAACTCGTATTCTCTCGGTCGTGCCGGGTAAACTCTCTTATCTGGTTGCGCAGGTGAATATTTTTGCGAAGCTTCAGAGGTACACCGAGGCGCAGGAGCTATTGGAGATGTATCTGCTCTCTCATCCGGATGATCTCGGGGCGGCGGATCGTCTGATCAACATCTACGCAATCCTGGGATACCACGGTAAAATCATCGATCTCTGCACGAATATTCTTAGGCAAAGACCCGGTTTAGACGGGGCCTACCGCAGAATAAGCCGGGAGTATCTTGAGATGTTTGAGAGAAATCCCGATGCAGGAATCCTCGGGAAGGCTCGAGAAAATATTGAGCGGGCCGTCGCGATCGCTCCCACTCCGAATAACCGGATAACACTCGGGCAGGTACTGCTGGAAGAACGGGAATTTGGTTTGGCCGAGG
The DNA here is from genome assembly GCA_023397475.1 of Bacillota bacterium. GTDB lineage: Bacteria > Bacillota > Clostridia > Saccharofermentanales > Saccharofermentanaceae > Firm-13. The sequence goes on along the minus strand of JAEWUD010000015.1, from coordinate 77,687 downwards.
AGATATTCCTCTCCGTGATCGAAGAAGAGGAGACGCTCGCCGCGGACTGTCGCGTCTTTCTCGGAGACATCAGCAAGCGAAGAAGAGATTTTGATGAAGCGATCCGTCAGTATGATCTCGCGTACAAATTGTACGGCAACCGTTATGTTTACCGCTGCTCTATGAATTATGCGATCTGTTTGGAGGCCGCGCATCGATATGATGATGCATTGGACGTCCTCGGCGATGTGTCCCGCAATCAACCGAGGTGCATGGAGGCGTTTCTGATACAAGGCAGAATCTTTATCAAGAAGATTCAGTATCATAGGGCAAGGGCCAGCTTCAAGACGGTTCTTATCTTGGCGGATACCAATACATTGCGCGTTGCGGCGTATCGCGGCCTCCTGTCCTGCGCCGTCCTTCTCAAGGATCGTCAGGCGACAAGAGAAATTCTTACGCGATCGATATTCGCCCGCAAACCGAACGCGCTGCATCAACGACTTCAGGGTGATTATTATGCGATGGTGGCCCGGAAGACCTCCAAAGCGCTGGCTTTTTATTTGGTCGGCGAGAAACGGGCATCCACCACCGATGATTGGGAAGCTAAGCGCTTATTTACCGCGCGCATCCTGGCGATACAGGATATGAATCGCGATACGGACGCGAGGATACGCCTTCGCAAGGATTTTTTTGAGGCGGTACATCGCATGTACGGAGATCTCGAGTCGTATTTGAAACATCCGAATGCCCCTCGCAAACGTTTTTTCGAGATAGCGCAAGTCCTGCTGTACTCCGGAGACACGGCGGCAGCCCGGCAAATGCTGGAGCGGATGTCCGAAGCTCCGGCTTGCACCGATTGTGGCCATAAATTCTGCGTGAGAGAACAATGGATCCGGGTCCTGCTTCTCGAAAAGCAAGCCTTGTACGAGGAAGCGATCCAGGAATTCAAGGAGTTGTACAAGGAAGGGTATCATCGGGAATGGTATTTCCCATATGCGCAATATATCAAAAAGAAAGCGAAGCAGAGAAGATGATCATCGGTATAGATTTAGGCACAACCAACAGTCTGGCGGCATATTTCGGACCGAACGGTCCGGAGATCATCCCGAATCGCCATGGCAATCGATTTACACCCTCCGTCGTGAGCATAGATGACGACGGCAATCTGTATGTCGGGGAAGCCGCGAAAGAGCGGATGATCCTTTACCCCGACAGTTCGCGCGCTGTATTCAAGCGCGATATGGGAAGCGAAAAGAAGTACACGTTCGGCAAGAAGGAGTACAACGCAGAGGAGCTCTCTTCCTTCATCCTCCGATCGCTGAAGGAAGATGCGGAGGCTTTCCTTGGGGAGCCGGTACAAGAAGCGGTCATCAGTGTCCCCGCTTACTTCAATGATGCGCGCCGCAAGGCAACCAAGCGTGCCGGTGAATTGGCCGGACTTACGGTGAAACGTATCATCAGCGAGCCGACAGCCGCCGCAATTGCCTACGGAATTTATCATCGACATGAGAACACGCGATTCCTCGTGTTCGATCTGGGTGGCGGGACTTTTGACATCTCTGTCATCGAACTCTACCACGATATTCTCGAAGTGCGTGCCGTTTCCGGAGACAATTATCTCGGCGGAGAGAACTTCACAAATATCTTGGATAGGATGTTTTGTGAGGCGAAAGGGTTGGACATCGGATCCCTCGATACCAGAACCGCCGGTCTTCTTCACCGCCAGGCAGAGATGGCGAAGATTGCCCTCTCTGACGGACGGGAATACACGATGACGTGTTCCGTCAGGGACGAGACCTATTCTTATACACCGTCTGCGTCAACTTATGAGAAGGAATGTGAGGAGCTCCTGGAGAAGCTCCGCGTACCGATTCGCAAGAGCCTTGCCGACGCCAAGATCAAGCTGACGGACATCGACATGGTCATTCTTGTCGGAGGCGCGACGAAGTTTCCGATGATCCGGTCCTTTGTCAGCAAGACGTTCCATCAGTTCCCGAACACCAGCGTTAATCCGGACGAGGCTGTCGCGCTGGGCGCTGCGATTCAGGGGGCGATGAAGGAGCGAAATGAGGCGATCAAAGAGATCATTCTTACCGATGTGTGTTCTTTTACGCTGGGTACCGAGGTGGTTGTCGAGAGGGAGAAACATATCTTTGAGGAGGGGCATTTCTGTCCGATCATCGAACGCAACACCGTGATTCCGGCGTCACGTACGGAGCGGCTCTACACCGTCCGCGATGACCAGACGAAGATTCACGTGAAGGTCTTACAGGGTGAGAGCCGCTTCGCGAGGAACAACCTTCTGATCGGTGAAATGGAGCTTCCGATCCCCGCAGCGAAGGCCGGCAAGGAGTCGGTGGATGTCACCTACACGTATGATATCAACTCGATTCTCGAGGTCGAGGTTACGGTCGTCTCTACGGGTAAGAAGTATACGAAAATCTTCAACAGCAGTGCCAACGATATGACCGAGGAAGAGATCGCGGAACGCATGAAAGAACTGGCGTATCTGAAAACCCTGCCGCGCGATCAGGAGCAGAATAAGATGTGCATGTTGAAGGCGGAGCGTCTCTATGAGGAGAGTACCGGAGCCGAACGCAAGCGAATTGAACAGGCGACGCAAGCGTTCGAAGCGGTGATGGATACGCAGGATCCGGTTCTCATCGCCAATGCGCGAAAAGAATTCATCGAATTTCTTGAATCCATCGAGAAACATTTTTGATTAAATAAAATTGATATTTCTGTTGTGCATCGCTATAACACATGGTACAATAGCGAAGTGTAACGGGACTGGGATAAGATTCTTTGCGCAATAATTGGCATTGGACAAGCAACGGAGATATTTTTTTACGACATTCTGTCAAGAAGCTTTGTACTCGTCCGGCCCGTTAAAGATTGACAAAATTCCTTGACCGTGATACCTTTCATGAAGATGGATTCACATAGCTTCTGTGTCAGAAGCAGTTGTCTCGAGAGCTATCATAGACAACAGAGCGGACAATAGGAGAGCGCAACATGAAGATCAAACTTGCCTTGCTTGACAAGGACAGTAACTATCTGAACCGAATCGTGACTATGTTCAATGTCAGGTACGCGGACAAGATCGAGGTATATTCCTTCACCGATCTTGCAGCCGCTCTACATACGATTTCTTCCTCGACAATTGACGTCCTGCTCGCAAGCGAATCCTTCGAGATCGAAGAGAAGACGCTGCCGCAGTACTGCGCGCTCGCTTACTTTGTCGAGTCACCTAGCATCGAGACACTGCGGGGCAAGCCGGCGATCTGTAAATTCCAGAAGCTCGATCTGATTTTCAAGGGAATTCTCAGTATTTACGCGGAGACATCCTCGCGATCGGCGAAGTTTCGTCTCGACGACAATGCTTCACGAACGGTGCTTTTCGCGTCGGCCGGCGGCGGTGTCGGCAGTTCGACGATCGCGGCAGCCTGTGCGGTCGCGCTCGCGCGCCAGAATCGACGCGTGCTTTTTCTTAATCTCGAACGTTTCGGCGATGCGTCGTCCTTTTTCGCGGGGGACGGAGCGTTCACTCTGAGCGATGTTATCTACGCCATCAAAGGTCATAAGGCCAATGTCAGTCTCAAACTGGAGAGCTCCGTTAAACAGGACGCGTCCGGCGTGTATTTCTTCGCGGCTCCGGAGGTTGCGCTCGATGTTATGGATCTCACGGTTGAGGACATTCAGCGTCTGATCAACGAACTCCGGATTTCGGGGCTCTATGACGATATTCTCGTGACGAGCGATTTCGACTTCAGCGAGAAGAGTCTCCTTTTGTGGAAGGAAGCGACGAAGGTCGTCATGATTTCCGACGGGTCCGAGGTCTGTAATGTGAAGTTCGATCGCATGTACAAGGCCCTGCAGATCATCGAGCAGCAGGATAAGACGCTTCGTGTCGATAAGATGCAGGTGCTCTACAACAAGTTCAGTAACAAGACAAGTAAGACAATCGCGGGACTTCCTCTCGTGGCGCTCGGCGGAATTCCGCGATTCGAGCACGCGACGACACCGCAGGTGATCGAGCAGGTCTCACGTATGGAGATCGCGAACAAGATCGTCTCCGAGAAGGAACAGTGACATGAAGTTTGAGATCGATCAGGCATTCATTCGGGACATCAAGAATTATGTCACCGAGACACTCCCCCTCAGCAGCCTTTCGGATGCCGAGCTTGAGGAGCGCGTCGAGGCAATCGTCGAGCAACGAATGGCGGGACAGTACTGTCCGATCGACAAGCGCCTTGCGATCGTGAAGCAGGTCTTCAGCTCGATTCGTGGATTTGGTCTTCTGGACTCTATACTTACAGATGATACGATCACGGAAGTCATGATCAACGGCGCGGAGAATATCTTTATCGAGAAGTCCGGACGCCTGATACAGCTTCCCGATCGTTTCGAGAGTCAGAAGCGTCTTGAGGATGTCATCCAGCGCATCGTCGCGATGGCGGGACGCGAGGTCAATCAGAGCAGCCCGATCTGCGATACCCGTCTTCCGGACGGTTCGCGCGTCAATGTCGTTCTGCCGCCGATCTCTCTGGTCGGCCCGGTGCTGACGATCCGCAAATTCTCCAAGGAGCCGATGACGATCGAGCGTCTGATCAAGTACGGGTCGATCTCGCAGGAGATCGCCGACAACCTCGAGCTGATGGTCAAGGCTAAATACAATATCTTCATCAGCGGCGGTACGGGATCCGGTAAGACCACGTTCCTGAACGCCCTGTCGAACTTCATTCCGAAAGACGAGCGCGTGATAACGATCGAGGACTCGGCGGAACTTCAGATTGTTGGTGTCGATAACCTTGTTCGATTGGAGACACGTAACGCGAATGTGACCGGCGCAGGACAGGTAACGATCCGTGATCTGATCAAGTCTTCGCTGCGTATGCGCCCGGAGCGAATTGTCGTCGGTGAGGTCCGAGGCGGTGAAGCGCTCGACATGTTGCAGGCCATGAATACCGGCCACGACGGGTCACTGTCCACGGGACACGCGAACTCGACGGAAGATATGCTCAGCCGATTGGAGACGATGGTTCTGCAGGGATCGGCGGGTCTGCCGCTGGAGGCCATACGTCAGCAGATCGCTTCGGCGATCGATATCATTATTCATTTGTCGCGTTTGCGCGATAAATCGAGAAAGACGATGGAGATTGTCGAGGTCGTCGGATACGAGGACGGTAAGATTGTTTTGAATCCTCTGTACACCTTTGTCGAGGATGAGAAAAGTACGCGCGAGAAGGTCTCGGGGGCTCTTCGACGCACGGAAAATAAAATGAAACGAGACTTCAAGTTGAAAATGGCAGGATACAAAGCGGAGATTTAGGGAGAGAAGAATGGGGCTTTTTTCGGGGAAAAGCAAAGAGATTGAACCACAATACGTCACGTCGCTCGTCAATAATCAGGTCCTGAACTACAAAGTATACAAGATGACTTCTTCCGAGAAGCTCCTATACTCTGGGCTTGCTATGCTTGCGGGCGGATTCACGGGCCTGGTCTTCTACGCCGATCTCTTCATGTCATATGGCGAGCGCACAATCGCGACGCACATCAGTAATGTCGTCGTGTTCCTTATCGCAGGACTTCTGGCGCGTAAGTTCTTCCTGCCGATGCGAACCAAGCAATTGCAGAAGAAGCGTGTGAACATCCTAAAGCGCCAGTTTATCGAATTCCTTGTTTCTCTAAGCACCTCGCTGTCGAGCGGTATGAATGTCCAGGACTCGTTAAAGAGCGTTGTTCAGGATCTGACCTTCCAATTTACCGCGGAGTCGTTCATCGTCAAAGAGGTCAATGAGATGCTGGCCGGATTAACGAACGGCGTCGATATTGAGGCATTGCTGGAAGACTTCGGAAAGCGTAGCGGCGTCGAAGACATCGCAAACTTCGCTAAGGTCTTCTCGATCTGTTATCGTACCGGCGGCAACCTCCAGGAGGTTGTCAGCCGCAGCAGCAATATTATCAGCGAGAAAATCCTGATCGCTGAGGAGATCGAGACGAAGCTCACCTCCAATAAGACACAATTTCTGGCGATGAATGTCGTCCCGATCATTCTGGTCCTGATGCTTCGCGTCATGAGCCGTCAGTTTGCGGAGAGCTTTGCCTCCCTGATCGGTGTCGTCGCCATTACCGTAGCCGTCGGCCTCTTCATCGCCTCCTACCGGATGGGTGAGAAGATCATGGATGTGAAGGGGTGATCGAGCGATGATACTGCAAATTGTTCTGTTATCCATCGGTACGATCCTCGCGGTTCTGTTTGCCGTACTTGTCATCAAGGGCAAGAAATTCGAGAGCTATATCGAGGCCCTCGATGATGCGGATTATCCCCTCAAGGAGCTCTATGTTGCGGGTTTCACTCTCGCGAGTGTCAAACCGCTCACCTTGTCCGGCAAGATCAGGGATCGACTCCTGTCGAATGCGAACATGATGTTCGGCCAGCATTACGGCGAATACTATGCGAACGTAATCTGGGCACAGGCCTTAACCTTTACACACCTGTTCCTGTGTGTTGCCTTCTGGTTCGCTTCGCTGATGGAAGGTGGAGAAATCCTCCTTCTGATCATCGGTGTCGGAGCGAGCCTCTACTGCGGATACTTCTGGATCAACAAGCTCAAGAGTGATCTTGCAGCCAGACAACAGGCCTGCGAGCTCGAGCTTCCGGAGATCGTGTCTTCTCTCGCTCTGCTCATTAACTCGGGTATGACACTCTATGACGCGTGGAGCACGGTCGCAAGCAGCAAAACCGGTGTTGTCGGTAAGCTTATGCAGGATGCCTGCGGCGAGATGAACAACGGAACCCCGGCGCAGGAAGCGATCCATCATTTCGGTGTGGTCTCGAACTCGAATGAGATCAAGAAATTTACCAGTTCTTTGGCGCAGGGCATGCAGAAGGGCAGCGAGGAGATCGGACAATTCCTCATGGCGCAGTCTGTCGAGCAATGGGCCACGAAGAAACAGAGGATGATTCAGAAAGGCGAGGTCGCGGCATCCGCACTCCTCATACCAACGACGCTGATCTTTGCCGGCGTTCTGATCATCATTATATCGACTGCCTTAGGCGGTAGCTTTTTATAATATATCTTGGGAAAAGAAAAGGAGAATGAAGATGAAGAAAGTACAGATGGCCCTCATGCGTGCACAGATGAACCTGCGTAGCTTCCTGACAGAAGATAGAGGCGACACGAATTTTATCTCGATCATGATCGTTCTTGGTATTGTTCTGGTTATTGCCCTTGCGTTCATCGCATTTAAGGATCAGATCATCGGAATCGCGACAACGGAAATCGAGAAGTTCACATCGCCGTACGGCGGCTGATACAACAGGAGAATGACCGTGGAATTCATGGAAGTATTTCTTATCCTCCTTACAACATTGCTTGCGGTTGGCACCGCCTGGTTTGCCATCCGATATCAACATAAGGCGGCAGCGGCCGCTGATATGAGTACTTCTACCGATGAGGCGGAAGCTGACCGCGCTCCTGAGACATACCGCTTTGCGAAATTGTTTCAGGAGCGCCGGTTCAGCATCATTTTTCTTATCGCGATTGCGCTACTGTCCGGAATTGTCGGGCATTTCATTTATGCGAACACGACACACTACGTCGACTTCGCGAAGATTCTGCTGGTGTATGTGACCGGGGTTGCGGCGATGATCATCGATCTCAAGTATCATCGCATCCCGAATTTTCTGCCGATCACGCTTGTCATGGTGAGGCTGATAACAATTGGGTACGAATTCATCTTTCGCAAGGATGTCGCGTTGAGTCAGTTGATCAGCAGCGCTCTGGGTCTTGTGATTATCTTTCTTGTTCTATTTGCCCTCTCGAAGGCCATGCGTAACGGACTTGGCTTCGGCGATGTGAAATTCTTGAGTGCGGTCGGATTTATGGGCGGTATTCTTGCCGTTTGTTCCGTCCTTCTGGCAGGACTGATCATCAGTTGTCTGGTATCTGTCGGGCTTCTCGTAACGAAGACAAAAAAGGTGAAGGATTCCATTCCTTTCGCACCGTTTATATATATCGGGATCGTAGCAACGATTCTGATCGGATCATTCTGACAAGGAGACAAAGAATGAAGGGTTACAAGATACCTGTTGTCATCTTTCTGTTTATCCTGATGATTATAGGTTGGGTCAACCTGGTTGTTTTTACGATCAGTAAGACTGAGACACAATACAAGGAGACCATTACGGAGGCAGAGGAGTATTTCGAGCGGGGGCTTTATCAGCTCAGCGCCGAGAAATACGAAGATGCCCTGAAGATAAAGGACACACGCGATACAAGAAGTAAGCTGATCGACGCGTGGTCCCTCGTGTTCGCAGGCGACAAAGAGTCGTATGGGAAATATCAATCTGCTCTGCTGGATGCGGTCAAGATGTATCCAACCGATCCGGATTTTCTTATTGAGATATCAGACCTTTATTTCGGGAAAAACAAGTATCGCGATGCGTATAAACTTCTCGAAGACGCCATCGAGCTTGGGGTGAAGGACGAGCAGGTTGTGAAAAAGTATAACGATGCAAAATACAGCTTCAAGCTAACAACCAATACATATGTCGATTTTCGCCTCTGTGCGGATTCAAGATATCTGGTCTCAAACGGAGATTTGTGGGGAATCATCGATGAGAAGGGGTACAAGGTCATCGGGCTTGACTACAACTATATCAGTCCGCCGAACTCCGAAGGCTGGATGATGTATGTGAACGAGACCGAGGCAAAGCTACAGGACAAAGATAATGTTGTCCAGGGATTGTTCAGCGCGAAGATCGAAGATGCCGGGTTCTGTGACGAGGAACTCGTCGCGATCTGTGAGAACGGTGTCTATTCCTACTACAACATTCGCGGCGACAAACAATTCGGTGCGTATCAGATGGCCGGAACCTTCACGGATGGCAAGGCAGCGGTTTGCGTCAACGGGAAATGGGGTCTTGTCGACAACAAGGGCAATCTCGTGCTTGAGCCCACATACGACGATATCGTCCTTGATTCACAGGGAAGATATCTCAGCAAGTCAGCGATCCTGGCAAAGAGCGGGGGACAGTACGGTCTCTACGATTCCAAGTGGAATCCGATTCAGGATTTCCGATGCGATCAGGCAGACGCGATCACGGAGGACGGTATCTTCGCGTTCTCTCTAAATGGCAAATGGGGCTTTGCCGACACAAAGGGTAAGGTCGTCATCGAGCCTGCGTATGAGAATGCGAGAAGCTTCTCGAACGGCCTCGCCGCCGTCTGTGTCGACGGACTCTGGGGCTTCATTGACAAGGAGGGCACGATGGTCATCCCCTGCCAGTTCCTCGACGCAGATTACTTCAGCGAGAAGGGCGGATGTATGGTTCGTACCACAGAAGATTCCTGGAAACTTCTGCTGCTCTATATCACGAAGAAAACGTAAACGCAACAAAAGAAATTGGAGGATTATCGAATGAAAAAGTTACTGACGATCGGACTCACACTTGTTCTTGGCGCTGCTCTCTTAAGCGGATGCGGACAGACGGGCGGAGAAACGACAGCGACGACTACCGGAACCGCAGGCGTTTCACAAACAGCCACGGAAACCAGTGCGGACGCAGGAAATACCGATGAGATCTTTGTATGGGAGGGCACGGTGATTAAAGGTCTAACAGAGAAGGGCCAGGCGACGGAAGAGATCGTTATTCCGGATACGTGCACGGCGATCGGCAAAGATGCGTTTTTTCAGGCAGACATGAAAAGTGTCGTTATAGGCGCTTCCGTAGAAGAGATCGGGGATTCGGCTTTTTGGGAGTGTAACGATTTTGAAACGATCATTTTTCCCGGTTCGGTAAAAAAAATCGGTAAAAATGCATTTTACAAATGCGAAAAACTTAAAGAGATTACTTTTTCTGAGGGACTTCTTGAAATCGGTGACGGTGCGTTCGGCGCTACATCCTGTGAAACGATTACGTTTCCCGAGAGCCTTGTAACGTTCGGGGAGAACATATTTACTCCGTGTTCCGCTATGACGGGCGTCTATATTCCCGCCTCGATGGAGAATATTCCGATGGGAGCGCTGGGGTTAGCTTTTAATTTCGGAACCAAGATCTACGTCAAAGAAGGCTCTTGGGCGGATCTGAACTTCAAAGAGTTCATTCCTGCGGATCCCTATGGTCAGGCTGACGCATATTATGAGAAGACATATTATTGAAATTCGATTCCATCCGATAAACGTTCTGTCAAGACCAAACTTCAAAAAAACACAAGGAAGTTTACAGCAAGAATTTTAAAGCAAATCTAGGTAGCAAATGAAAATGGAGAAACACTTATGAAGAAGTTTCTAACGATCGTACTCACACTCTTAGTTGGAGGAACTTTCCTGAGCGGATGCGGACAGACAGGCGGAGAAACGACAGTGACAACTTCCGGAACAGCGGGAGTGTCACAGTCAGTCTCGGAAACCAGTGCGGACGTGGGAAATACCGACGAGATCTTTGTTTGGGAGGGTACGGTAATTACCGGACTGACAGAGAAGGGACAGGCGGCGGAAGAGATCGTTATACCGGATAACGCTACAGAAATTGCAGATAGCGCGTTCCAGTTTGCGGACATGAAGACGCTTACCATCGGAGCCAATGTTACAAAAATCGGAGAGTATTCTTTTGAGAAGTGCAAGAATCTTGAAGCCATTACAATACCCAGTTCTGTGCAAACCATTGGTAAATATGCTTTCTCATATTGCCAGAATGTGACAACGATCACCTTCTCTGAAGGACTTTTGGAGATCGGAAAGGGTGCATTTCAAGCACTTGGTGCGAAGACAGTAACCCTTCCGGAAAGCCTTGTTACTATTGGAGATCAGGCATTCAGTCCCTGCGCCTATGTCGAAAGCATTTATATTCCTTCTGCGCTGGAGAATATTCCTATGGGTGCATTTGGCTTGGACTCTCGCTGGGGAAAACTTTATGTTAAAGAAGGGTCTTGGGCAGATCTTAACTACGACAAGTATGTGCCAGCTGATTATAATGATCAAGAGAAGCCATCCATAGAGAAGGCATACTATTAATTTCAGCGGAGAAACATAATGAGAAAAACCTCCTTGCCTCCATCTGATGAATCCGGCGAAATCATGATCGAGTCTACGATCATCGTTTTACTGACGACTTTTGTCCTGATTTTCCTGGTAAGCCTTGGATTTCTCTTGTACCAAAAGAGTTTGGTTACCACTGTCGCCAATGAGACCGTCGCCGAAGTGACGCAGATGTATCGGTATGGCGGGGATGGCATGGATAAGGACATCACTTCGAAGACAGAAATGCTCGAGTTGATCGACATGCTGCCTCCATACCGCTACGTTTTTCTCGGATTCTTGTTGGAGAATAAATGTAGTGAAAGAGCCGAAGAATATGCGATAAACCGACTATCTCAGACCAGCCTTGCCGCTCTGGAAGGTGAACCCACCGTTACGGTTCAAGTTGATAATTCGGATCTTGGGCGCAGACATGTTACCGTAACGATTGAAGCGAAGTACACCATTTTCTGGGGGTGGGCCTTAAAAGCCTTCGGAATGGATGAGGCACTCCAGGTATCCGCGACATCTTACGGCGAGTGCAATGATATCTCGAGTTATTACAACACCGTGCGCTATGCGGATTATTTGGGTGGTAAGCTTGATGATGTTCTCGAGCCTATCAATGCCGTTGTTGAATTGTTCAGTACGATTTTCGGGTGATGAAGAGGAGCGAAGTATGAGATCGGGTCGTCAAAGAGAATACAAATTTATCAACGGAACCAAGGGTGTGATCTCACTTCTTCTTTGTCTTGTCATGTGTCCGTTTCTCACCATCGCATTGGTACTCATTGAGTCTTCGCGTTATCAACAGGCGATTGAGACGTTAAATGAGGTAAATAACAGTGCGGCTATGTCCACGTTGGGTAATTCCGACGAGTATCTGAAGGAGAGATTCGGTCTGTTTGCTACGTCACAGGATGGCAGTGTCGATGCGACATTTCAGAAATACTTGCAGGCCAACTGGGGTGTCCTGGGAGACGGAGCAACATTAAACAGCGGAACTGTGAATTTCGAGAGTTCACTCAGCTTGCTCAATCAGGAAGTTCTGAAGCAGCAGATTATGGATTATGCAGAACTGAATGTGGCCTCGGAACTTGTTGTTGATGCGCTGGATCTCTCGGAACTCATGGATGCAATTAAGGGACTTGGAAGCATTGATGCAATTATGAACTCGCTAAACGCGATCACGAAGACAGCCGAGGTTGCTTCAGCGTCTGCTGACCTTGTGAAGAATGTCAACGCACTTCTGACCGCCCTCTCCGATTACACGACGAAGGTCAGCACATATGCTACCTCGCGCAACGAATTTCTGGATGCCGCGATGGTTTTGCAAGAGACAATAAAAGAAGAAATGGAAGCTGATCCGGAATTGTGTTATCCGTCAGAAATAACACCAACACCGACACCTCCATCTTCAGGACCAACTCCAACCCCCGGACCTGTACAAAAATCCGTATATGACAATTCAAATGTCATGGCGAAGATGACCATTCTCGATCAGAAGGCTGATGCTTATCAAGCGGCCGGGGATGCCTTAGCCGGGAATGTAGACACGATAAAGACCGAACTTGAAGACATCGTGGGGAACCTTGATGATGTTCGAACCAAGATTCAGGAATTGAAAGAACTTACCGAGCCCGCAGGAGCTTCCAGTTCATCCAACGTTACGAATTCTGCAACATCCACAGCGGTGATTTATGAGGAAATCGTTAATGCTTTGATGTCGGCTCTTGAGGATTATATTGATGAGCCCGCGATTGAAGGAATGAAGACAAGCGTTAATGAACTTAAGACTCTTAGTCAAAAGATTCGCAATGATTTCTCTTCGTCATCAATAACCGGAGAGACGACACGAGCAGAGCTTGAGGCTGCGTATCCGATTATCATCATTGGCGTCCCGGAGTATTCTGTTCTGGATGAAGCAATTAAGAAGGCAGAAAATGTATTAGCCGGAGACGACGAGGGTCAGTCTCTTACCACCATGCTCGAAAATATGGTAAATACCATCAGCGAGTTATTTAAAATCGATGGGATATACAAAGGAACACTGGATGCAAATATCAAAACAACCTATTTCAACGACCTTCCTGTGGATCCTGACTCCGACCCGGTAACCAAGAGTCCATTCCAAACAATCCTTGAATCCATTAAAAAGATGATGGACGCTGCGGACTTGTTTCGAGAAGCGATTAACTCATGGAACTTACTTAAAGCTCTTGAAGCAATCGTTACCGCAATATCTGCGATTGCTACTTACTTCCAGGCGATCATTGACTGGGTTACGGAGATCTGTATTCGCATCGGAGAACTTGTTACAGGAGGTCCTGTTTTCCAGTACGAGTCTTTGTTGCTCTGTGGCTATTGCACGTATAATTTCCCAAATCGAACAGACAGTGAAGATGGGTCGGCTTTAGTAGGTTATGATTATGCCGATATAGAGAAAGCAGATTCTTCAAGTAGTTCTACGGTAGCCGGTGATCTGAACGCATTAATCGATCTCATTTCGAATCTCGATGAAGACACATCCGAGGATATTACTTTCTGCGGCGCAGAGCTTGAGTATATTCTCATAGGTACGCAGTCGGAACTTGTCAATCAAGCAAGTACCTTTATGTATCTCTATTTATTACGAGTGCTGATTAACATTTTGCCGGTATGCCTTAACGCTGAAGTTGCAGAGATGGCTGCTGCCGCCAATGTTGGTGCACCGGTTATCTATGCGCTGGTTCTTATTATTGAACCTCTTCTGGATTGCATATTGCTGGTCAACGGCGGAGATGCCTACTTAATCAAGAGAGAGGTCTATATGACACCTACGGGTGTCGTACAACTGCTTAAAGATTTTGAAGGTATTCTGTCAGAAGAACTTCAGAATGTTATAAAAGCGAGCAAAGGACCAAAGGAACCCAATACTTCAAAACTTAGTGATTTCTTTTCAGGTTCGTTGTTGGCTGTAAATTATCGAGATCATCTCTTGTACATGTTGCTATTCTTGCCGGAGAGAACCGTTCTGACTCGAACACAACATGTAATCCAGATGGAGTCGGAGAGCTACTACAAGGAGAATGTTGCCGAATTCACGTTCGACATCGACAAAGCCTATGCTTATCTCTATTTTAACGTGGATGTGACACTGAACCCGCTTTTCGATGTGGGCAACCTTTCCAAGACAGGATATCCGTACAAGAAATCCTATTACAGAGGGTATTGAGATGCGTAAAAGAGTTCGAGATCAGCAGGGAAGTATATCGCTTGAGGCTTGCATTGTCGTGCCGATCTTTATGATCCTTATTCTGTTTATCTACAGTTTCTTCGTCATTTTCACGGCGCAAAATCAGATTGCCCATTCACTTCTCCAGAGTTCTCAGAGCGTCTCTTTGGATCCTTATAAAACAGAAACCATTGGAGTTGCTCCAGGAGATTGGCCCGGAAGTCTGTCAGACATTCTTATAGAATTTCTAGAAAGTGACGACGAGTATTACAAGTCGGACAGTAAGTGGTATGGGGAAGACAAAGACCCCAATATGATTGAGGCTACAGTCAGTATTATAACCGGAGGATTCTTGAATCCGGAGCCGGAAGATGTTACCGGCCTCTCATCGCCGGCTCTCGATGAGATCGTCCGGAAGCGATTCGTCGCTTATTTGTCCGGTGGAGACGAGACGGCTGCGGATGAGATCCTTCGTTCGATGCACGTTGTCAACGGACTTGAGGGAATGACGTTTAAGGCCGTAGTCAAGGAGGATGACATCTATATAACGGTGAACTATGAGCTTGAGTATATCTTTAGCTTCCAGGGCTTGGCCAAACTTCCGATCCAGAATTCTGTCTGTTCGCATCTATGGAAATGAGTGAGGGGGGACATCATGGGTAATTTTACGTATGAGAATCAGGGCGCGTATTCTTTTCTCGTCTATGAGTTGGGACCGGAGGATCAGATCGACTCTTTAAGTCTCGGCATGATCACCAATAACAAGATCCCCGGGATCTCGCAAGCGGTGTTCACACAGATGGACGAGAAGAAGTTCATCAAATACAACGTCTCGGCGAAGGTTTCCGTCGATCAGTTTTTTCTGGGGACGGTCAACAGGAGAAGACTCCTGGGCGTGTTCGCGAGTCTGGCTTCGGCGTTTATCTCGGCGGATGACTATATGATCGACAGCTCGACGCTGCTTTTGGACATGAAGTATATGTACGCGGATGTCCGCAGTTGTGCGGCGGTCCTGATCTGCCTGCCTATCCTTGCGGAGGCGAAGGCGCCTCTGGATCTGCACGCGTTCTTCAAGAATATCATGTTCTCCACGCAGTTCGATCAGTCGGAGAATTGCGACCATATCGGACAGATTCTGAATTATCTGAACGGCTCCGCACAGTTCTCGATCGTCGAGTTCAAGGCGCTTCTTGATCGTCTTCTGGAGACATCCGGCACCCCGACGTTGACGCCTTCCGCTCCGGCCGCGCAAGCCGTACCTGTGCCGACGGTGACCGTTGTTCAGGCTCAGGTTGCTCCCGCAACCAATCCCGCCGCGGCGCCGCAGGTCGTCGCGGCTCCGCAGCCGACGTCCGTCGCTCCGGTACAAGCGGCACCGATTGCCGCACCCCGGACACCTGCTCCGGCACCGGCGCCAAGACCTCAGACCGCGCAAACAGCGGCACAGCCGGTGCCGCAGCTCGCGCCCGGCGAGAAGGAGATCTCTCTGTTCTATCTCCTGCAGCATTACAACAAGGATAACGCCGCGATCTACGAGCGGCAGAAAGCGATCAAGAAGGCACAGAAGGCCGCCGGCAAACCGGTATCAGCGCCCGCACCTGCCAAACCCGGCAAGGCGCCTGCGTCTGTTCCCACGGCGGCGGCTCCGTTTGCCGTGCCCGGTCGTCCCTCACCCGTCGCCCCTGCGGCGCCTGTATCCGGCGGCGCAATACCCGTTGCGACACCGGTCGCCGGTTCCGCGATTCCATCCGTAGCGCCTATACAGCCGATCATGATTCCCCGCGAGGAGATGCAACAGGCGCCCGCAAGCTTCGGAGAGACAACGGTACTCGGCGGGGGAAGTTCGCCCATCGGAGAGACAACTGTTCTCGGCGTATCGCCGACGGCGGAGCCGACACCGTACCTGATCCGCGCGAAGAACAATGAGCGCATCGCGATCACGAAGGAGATTTTCAAGATCGGAAAAGAGAAGGGCTATGTGGATTATCTCGTCTCGGACAACGGGGCGGTAAGCCGCAGCCACGCCGATATTCTTCGCAAGGATGGCAAGTTCTTTATTCAGGATAACAATTCGACAAACCATACTTTCGTGAATAATCGCCTGATTCCGAGCAACACGCCCACACAGCTCGACGACGGGTGCACCATTGCGCTCGGCAACGAGATGTTCCGGTTTGAACTGCGACGCGGGTGAGATTTCTTTTCGCGACAGAGCATTTTACGACCGGCCGACAAATGACACTGGATCATCGTTAACGGTTCATAGCAGAAAGGTTGCACCATGAATTTTCTTGCCGCTGCCAGCACGGATATCGGATTGACCAAGGACACGAACCAGGACAGCTTCAGCGTCCGGGTCATGTCGACGTCTCTCGGGGCGATGGTTTTCGCCGTGATGTGCGACGGCATGGGAGGCCTGGACAAGGGCGAGGTCGCCAGCAGTACCGTGGTTCACGCGTTCAACGCGTGGGCGGAGAAGTCGTTGCCGCGCCTTTGTAACGGCGCGATTGCCGACGCCGACATTCGCAGGGACTGGGAAGAGATCGTTACCACCTATAACGAGAAGATTAAGCAGTATGGGAAGCAAACGGCGACCAAGCTCGGAACGACGGTGACAGCGATGCTGATCACACAAGACCGCTACTATGTTGTCAATGTCGGCGACTCGCGCGCCTACGAGATCGATACGACCGTGAAGGTTCTTACGAAGGACCAGACTGTCGTTGCCCGCGATGTTGAGGCGGGATATATCACGGAGGAACAGGCCGCGACGGATCCGCGGAGGAGTGTCCTTCTGCAGTGCATCGGGGCATCGGAGACCGTATATCCGGATCTTTTTTTCGGCGATGCTCGAAAAGATGCGGTATATCTTCTGTGCAGCGACGGTTTTCGCCATGAGATCTCGGAAGAAGAGATCTATGCTTTCCTTAACGCGAATGTGATGCGGAGTGCGGAGGGAATGAAGGCGAATCTCGACCAACTGATTGCAATCAATAAACAGCGACAAGAAAGAGACAATATATCGGTCATTGCCATAAGGACCTATTGAGTTGACGGCGGGGGAATAGACATGCTTGAGATCGGATCATTAGTTGATGGGAAATACCGGCTGCTGAGCGTCATCGGGCGCGGCGGCATGAGTGTCGCCTACATGGCGATCAATGAGAAGGCGAATAAGACCTGGGCGATCAAGGAGGTCCGCAAAGACGGCGTTCTTGATTTCGAGGCGGTTAAGCAGGGCTTGATCGTCGAGACCGACATGCTCAAGAAGCTTAAGCACCCGAACCTGCCGAGTATTGTCGACGTGATCGAGGACGACAAGACCTTCCTGATCGTGATGGACTATATCGAGGGTAACTCCCTCAACAAGGCGCTCGAAGAGTACGGCGCGCAACCGCAGGAAGATGTCATCGAGTGGGCCAAACAGCTCTCCGACGTGCTCGGGTACCTGCATTCGCGCGTTCCTCCGATCATCTACCGCGATATGAAACCGGCAAACATCATGTTGAAGCCCGACGGCAATCTGACCCTGATCGACTTTGGCACTGCGCGTGAGTTCAAGGCGAGGAATCTGGCGGACACGACATGTCTCGGCACCGTCGGTTATGCCGCGCCGGAGCAGTTCGGCGGCATGGGACAGACCGATCCGCGCACGGACATCTACTGTCTGGGCGCGACACTGTATCACCTCGTGACCGGTTGCAATCCGAGCGAGCCGCCGTACGAGATCCGGCCGATTCGCGAGATCAATCCGGGATTGTCGAGCGGTCTGGAGAAGATCATCCAGAAATGCACCCAGAGAAATCCCGACGACCGGTATCAGTCGGCGGCGGAGTTGACCTATGCGCTCGAGCACTACGAGCAGATCGACGATCTATATCGCAGGTCGCAACAGAAGAAGCTCGGCCTGTTCATAACGTCCATCGTTCTGGCGGCGGCATGTGCGATCGGAGGGGTGTCGCTCGGGCAGGTCGCCGCGATGAGTGCCCGGGACGCCTATCAGGAGAAGCTTTTCGCGGCGTCGAAATCAACCGATTATGCATCCAGAGTTGCGCTCCTCAAGGAATGTATCGCGATCCCGGATCAGGACGGCGAGAAGGACGCGTATCTCGGATTGATTCAGGCGTACAAAGAGGACTCTGTCTTCTCCGTCGAAGAGGCGAAGGAGCTCGAGATCCTGATCACCAATCATAAAACGGAGCTCCAGAAGGATCCGGACGTGTATACAGAGATCTGTTTCGAGACGGCGAAACTGTTCTGGTATTACTACAACTACGGCGACGGCAGCGACAACCAGATTACGAAGGCCAAGAGCTCGATCGAGTGGTTTCAAGACGTGATCGAGAACGCACCGGCAGACTATCCGAATATCGGGATGGCGAAGGTGTACGCGAGCATCGGCCTGTTCTACCGCGACATCACGACGAACATCACCGAGGCAAACGATAAGGGAATCTACAAGCCGTTTTTCGAGAACCTGTCGGAGCTTGTCGACACCGTTGCGACCGACGACGGGGAGAGCGAGATCGTGCGGCTTGAGCTCCTAGAGCTGTCCCGCGGCGCGATCCAGCAATTCGCGACCAAGTTCAAGGGCGACGGCGTGTCGCAGAAAGACATGGAGCGCCTGCTCGAAAAGATATCAGCGACCATTCAGGCGATCGATACGACGACGGACAAGACAACCGGCAAAAAGGACGTTACGATCCAATTGCTGGAGGATACGAAATCGGCGATAGACACCGCATTCAATACCACAAAGGAGGCGACAGACAAATGACTGTTGAAATGATGCAGACTCTGTCCCTCATTCTCTACATCCTCGCGGGCGTGCTGGCGGTGACTGCGATCGTACTTTTTATCGCACTTCGAGTGCCGCGTATTATCGGAGAGCTGACCGGTTCCGCCGAGCGAAAAGCGATCGAGAATATCCGTAAGCAGAACCTCGATGCTGCTAACACGGATGCGGAAAACAAGCGTTCGATGGCGGCAAACAGACAAATGACCGATAAGATCTCGCGCTCCGGCCGACTTGCGCAGAGAGAGACGCGTATGAGCGGGGTGAATGCCACACAGAAACTGGGACGCCAGACTGTGATGTCTGGAGCCGAGACCGAGCTTCTGAACCCGGGTATGGGCGAGACCGAGCTGTTGCGGCCGGTGGTCGGTGAGACGGAAGTACTCGGGTCGACGGCGGGCGAGACGACACTGTTGAACCCGGCTATCCTCCCGACGGAGACGTCAGAGGATCTTCCGGTTCACAGAGAGCCCGAACAGCCACAGAACGCACATAAAGATTTCTCGATCGATCACGAGATACAGTTCTCGGGAAGTTCAGAGTGGATTGAATAACAAATGCTCGGAGAAGAACCAACGCACAACAGAGAACTTGAACCACGAGAAGGAGTATGAGAATGAACGCAAAGAAGATGGGAATCGTACGTCGGACACTGGCAATGCTACTATCCATGATGGTCCTCCTGGGGGCTGTGCCGATCACGGCGATGGCAAGCACTCCCGAGAATCCTTTCGACTATACTATGACAGTAAACGACAGTGCCGGCCAGCCGATAGATGGGGCATCGATCGCTTACTCGATATCTTCAGCCTATAGATCTACCGGGCCGTTGACCGCAACAGCCGTTGCGGGAGAAGCGGTTCTTCCCGAAGTTACCGAATTTGAAGATGATATAAATAACGGAACAACCGTTACTCTGACGTACAGTGTCGCAAAGGCAGGATATGTTACAGTAAACGATTCGGTAGAGATCTACGATCTTCTGGGAAACGAGAATGTCGTTCTCCGCGTGCCGGTAACTCTTTCTGTCAATAAATCAGGCAATGGCACGGTCAAATTTAATTTTAGCGCGGTTGAAGAGAGCTCGCTCACAGTGGGAAGCGGAACACAGGTGTCTGTACAGATCGCTCCCGCTGCCGATTGGTATATCAAATCCATCGTCATCGGTGGACAAGCAATAACGATCAATGATGCAAATAAATATTACTATCAGAGCACGTTTACGCCCATGACCGACACCACCATTGACGTTGTCTTCACACGGAACTGGAATGTGACCACCACCATCTTGGGTTCGAACGGTGTGATCAAGCTGGATGATTCGCCGGTGGCCAACGGTGATCATGTCTATCAAAATGGAAGTCAGGTCAAGGTCGAAATAATTCCCGATGAAGGATACTCGATATGTTATTTATGTATTAACGGAGAACCCGCACCTTACCCGATAGGCACCAATCTTTATCCGTACTATACAACAACAATTACGGTTGATAAGAATTCCACCATTCAGGCGAAATTCAAAAAGAAACACACCGTCACGGTCAACTACAATAGCGAGGATGGATCTGTATCCATCAAGGATCCCATAGTCACTCCTTACCCGACGAGCGAAAACACCGCTTCCGGTCAAGTCATCTCTGTTGTCGATCAAGGCGGTGTAACGATTGTCGCGACACCCGACACAGGTTGCCGCGTATCTCAGGTTAAGGTTGACGGCGTCATCACGCAAGATAATCTGGGCAATACGTACACGCATGACAATCCCTATAACCACTTCATTACAAAGATAGATAAAGATCAAACGATAGAATTCACTTTCTCGCCGATGACGTTTACCGTTACGACAGTAACACCGGCTCCGGCGAACGGGACGATCATGATTTCGAATCCTACAGTGGATTATGGTGGATCGACAACGGTTACGGTTGATCCAGCTTCGGGATTTGTAATCCAGAACGTTCAAGAAAATGGAAAATCCGTTACGGATTTTACAGATAAAGGAAATGGAACAATAGAATTTAATGTTCCGAATATTACGGAGAATAAAGTGTTGAATGCTCTTTTTTCACCAATAAGCTCGGCATCCATCAATGACTTTACATTTGACACAACTCTTGCTATACGAAAAGATACCACCCAAAAATTGTATGTCTACCCACGTGGAACTATCGTAAGTTTTAGTACGACGAAAGAGGGAATCCGACTAATAAGGTCTGATAATACTCTGATATTCAGCCAGAAACATCTTAACGCAGGAACTATATCAAGGACGTCAATCATTGGGAGCATTGCGTTGTATTATAGACAAGGTCTTTCTTGGGATTTTTACCCAATATCAGAAATTACTAATATTAAACCATTACAGATAGTTATAGACGACAAGGCGCCAACTGTCACATTTACTGCAAATCCGGTTGATACCAATGGATTCATCTCAAAAGATACCGACGTATCATTTGAAGTCAAAGACGACTACACAAAAATTTCGATGGTTGAATATTGCTTGACATATGGTAATGATCTACCGACGGTATATCAACCTGTTGTTATCCCCCCGGATGCGACATACGATTCGAAGGTTCTTGCAAGTGCTTTGGTTGAAGTGGCAGGTCATGATAAGCAAAAGGCGGTACTTCATGTCAAGGTTGTCGATGAAGCAGGAAACGAGGAAATCTATCCCTATGAATTGAACATCTCCACAACACCACCGACGGTTAGCGTTCAACTCACAGCAGAAGGAAAAACGATAGAATCTCAGCCTACTTTCTATTCGACGCGCACGGCTACAATTACAATCGAGGATTGGGCGCAGTGCTTTGATGAGCAGAAAGCAACAGAGGGGATAATCATAACGGCAACGGATTCTAAGGGTATAGCCGTCCCTGTTGATAAAGAAACAATCCTGAGCAACTGGGTCAAAGCTGGTGATAAATTCACCGCTACACTGTCATTCTCTGCTAATGCGAACTATGAATGGGATATCTCCTATAGTAATAAAGCAGGTATGGCGAGCGCTCCAATCCAAACAACGGTCACAGACCTCTTCAAATTTACGATCGATAATAACAAGCCGACGGGAGTGATCACAATTGCTCCCGATTATTGGAATAGCTTACTCTCGACCATTACTTTCGGATTGTGGAAAAATCAGACGGTAACGGCTTCTGTGACCGCAGATGACGCCACCTCCCCTATCCATGAGATCCTATATTACAAATCATCAAGCGAGACTCCATTGACCGAAGAAAATTTGGTCAGCCTCTATTCGACGGGAAAATTCTCTGAAACGCCAACAGAAGTTAGCATCGATGAGAAATTTGTGGTTTATGTACGCATTTCTGATAAGGCCGGAAATGATGCCTATATCAGCTCAAATGGTGTAATCGTCGATAAAACAGACAGCATTATTACCTTTGAAGCAGACCCTCCGAATGAGTATGAAATTTACAACACGGATGTTAATGTAAAGATAACCGTGAACGAAGAAATTGCAGGAAAGCTTGCCTGTTCGGGAATCCAAACCGTTGATTTTGCGGTCATCAAAGACGACGACGAAAGTAATCCTACGCAGTCGGGAAGACTCTTTACATTCCAAGTCGCCAATCCGTCCTATGCTGATCTTGTGAAACTATGGACGGGTTCAATTATTGTCGATAAAGAGTTGAATAATTCGGATAACGTTAAACTTGTAGTATCTGTTAAGGATAATGCCGGCAATGAGTATAAACAAACGTTGCCGATCTTCATCAGTATCGACAGTCCGAAGATTCAGTTGAGTTTCGACAACAATGCGAACGAATCTACTGTTGGGTCATGTGGATATTTTGGTGGCGCACGAACGGCGACAATCACAATTACGGAAGACCTCAATGTTTTTCTTGCGGACAATGCGACCAAAGGAATCGTCATTAATGCTGTCGATGCACAGAATCAACCGATCGTTCTCGATATTGCTTCAATGATCAGTGACTGGACGAGCAATGGTGCAATGCACACCGCGACGATTACCTTCAGCGAAGATGGAGTATACTCGTGGACCATGAGTTACATCAACAAAGCGGGAAATATCAATGCTCCGATTGATAGCAGCAGCTGTACGACACCGTTTCATTTCGCCGTGGATATGACAGATCCGACAGGAAAAGTCACCGTTGGAACCAGCATCTGGGATCAGCTCCTGACCGTGATTACCTTTGGAATTTACAGTAATTCATCCCTTGCAGTCAGCGCAGAAGCGCAAGACGTCGTAAGTCCTGTGACGATCGAGTACTATAAGACAAGTAACCCGACTGCGATGACAGTTGCCGAGCTTGGGACCCAGACTTTCCAGCCCTTTGCGCCATTTAACGTAGACGCGGATGAGCAGTTTGTCGTTTACCTACGTATCACGGACGCGGCCGGGAATATCTCTTATGTAAGCTCCAACGGATGCATCGTAGATGCGACAGGAAGCCAGATTACACTGACACCGGAGACTCCGAATGCCAACGGGTTCTACAAAACGGATGTAAATGTAGCTATTTCTGTATCTGACAGCGAGCCATATTCCGGCATTCGATCCGTAGATTATTGGGTGGTTAAGGATAATGACGATGCGAATCCTACCCAGCAGGGAAATCTCTTCACCGCATCAATCGAGAATCCCACCCAAGCTGAATTGATAGAGACATGGAGCGGAAATACCGTAGTTACGGCAGCATTGAACAACAGTTGTAATGTCGTTCTCTATGTGCGGACGATAGATAACGCTGGCAATGAGGTAACGCAATCCGTATCCCTGGATATTGACTGTACCTCTCCCGCGATTCAATTGACGTTCGATAACAATACAGACTTCGGAGGTAACTCTTACTTCGATGCCTCACGTACAGCTACCGTTGTAATTTCGGAGCGTTCGCACCATTTTGACGCCTCGGCAGCTACCCAGGGAATCGTCATTACAGCCGTGGATGCTCT
Organism: Bacillota bacterium; assembly: GCA_023397475.1. Classification (GTDB taxonomy): domain Bacteria; phylum Bacillota; class Clostridia; order Saccharofermentanales; family Saccharofermentanaceae; genus Firm-13. The sequence continues at coordinate 53,718 of JAEWUD010000015.1, read as the reverse complement.
TGGCAACAAGGTTGCGTCACCCTATATCATCAGTGGATGGCAAACGACCGAGAGTCCAACCGATCCGGATACTGCGACTCACACGGCGACCATTCAGTTCCTGAAGGATGCCAATTATACTTTGGGCATCGCGTACACTGATGAGGCGGGGAACGCCAACTCGCCGATCAATACGAAAGACTCTGTGGCACCGTTTGATTTCACCGTCGATACAAATGTGCCGTCCGGTACTGTGACCGCGACATCAGCTGAGGGGCGTGTATCGACGTGGGACTCACTGATCCGTACGCTTCTCTTTGGATATTGGTCCAATCAGAAGATCACGATCAGTGGATCGACGCATGATGTCACTTCTCCGATTGCGAGCGTCCAGTACTATAAGGATACCTCATCCGCTACGAACCCCGCTTCAACGCCAAGGAGTGAAGAACAGCTTGCCGCGATAACATCCTGGACGAGCTTCACCGGACTGGAGCTTCTTCCGAATGAGCAGGTAACGGTATACTTGAAAATTACCGACATGGCCGGGAATATCACATTCATCAGCACCAACGGACTGATTGTCGACGACAAGAAACCGTTGGCAGAGACACTTGCTCCGGATATCTTACTCGAGCCGAAACAACCGATCAATGATATTTACCGGGGTGACGCAAGTGTTTCGATCAAGATCACAGATCCCCTCGTCAACGGAGCATATTCGGGACTTAAAGAAGTGAGTTACAAAGTCTTCGATCTTGCCGTCAGCAGTACCGACCCGACGCAAAGCGGGATTCTCTATACCTTTGCTACAACCGACCCGACGCAAGAGGACCTCTTGAAGACGTGGTCCGGTTCCATAACCGTCGACAGCAAGAAGAATAACAGCAATAACATCGAAGTTGTCGTTTACTCCGTCGATAACGCGGGAAACAGTTCCGAGAGTTCGGTCACACTGAAGATCGATACGACGGCCCCCACAGTCACCATATCCTACGACAACAACAGCGCGGACAACGGAACCTTCTTTAAAGCGGCCCGGACAGCGACAATCGTCGTCACCGAAAGAAATTTCGATCCGAAAGATGTGCTCGTTGCGATTACCAACTCCGAGGGATCAATCCCAGCGATCAGCGCGTGGGCTCATGTGGACGGCAGCGGAAATCGCGACAACACGAAGTGGACAGCTACCATTACGTACGCGACAGACGGCGACTATACCTTTGGCGTCAATTATACGGACGAAGCGGGAAATCCATGCCCCGTTGCAACTTTTGCCGCGAGCACAATCGCCGGAGAGCAATTTACCGTCGACAAAACCTTGCCGACAGTCAGTGTCTCGTACGACAACAACAGTGCACTGAACACATCCTATTACAAAGCTGCGCGCACAGCGACAATCGTAATTGTTGAACATAATTTCCAGCCGGATCGCGTGAAGATTGATCTGACGGCAAGCGACGACGGGACAACGGTTACGTTGCCGTCCGTCAGCAGCTGGTCGACTGTCGGTGACCGTCATACGGCTACAATCAACTATTCTGCGGACGCTACCTACAGCTTTGATATCAGTGTTACCGACAAAGCCGGAAACCTGGCCGCGGAGTTCGAGAAACAAACCTTCACCATTGATACGACATTGCCTGAGCTTGTTATTTCCGGCGTCGTAAACGAGACGGCGTACAAAGGCGATGTGAACCCGGTCGTTACCGGGTCGGATACGAACTTCGACGCTTCTATGTTTGCGATCAATCTCACCGGCGTTAATCGTAAGACGGTGAACCCGGATGGGTCGTACTCCATTATTGAGAATGGCAGCGTATTTACATTCAAGAATTTCGCGAAGGAGAAGGAGGTCGACGACATCTACACGCTTACGGCGAACCTGACGGACAAAGCCGGCAACAGCTCGTCGCAGACCATCACGTTCTCTGTAAATCGCTTCGGGTCAACCTATGTTCTCGGTGCGTCGATCGCGAAGATTCAGGGAACCTTCGTGCGAACCCCCGAGGATGTCGTTGTCACGGAAACCAACCCGAATAAGCTCTCCAACATCAAGGTCACACTCTTCAAAAACGACGCGACGAGAACCTTGGTCGAGGGGGAGGACTATGAGGTTGTCATTACGGGTGGCGAAGGCAAGTGGTATCAATACACCTACACGATCTTCAAGAAGAATTTCGAGGATGACGGTATCTACCGTATCTCGATTCATTCGGAAGACGAAGCGGGCAATATCGCGGAGAACACCCAGGATACGAAGGATAAAGAGATCAGCTTCGGTGTTGACAAGACACCGCCCAACATTGTTGTAGCGAATCTCGAGAACGGATTGACGTATGCGGTTGAGGCATTAACCGCGCAGCTCTCCGTCAACGATAACCTGAAACTTGCAACTGTGACGATTTATCTCGACGGACAGGAAGTCTCGTCATGGTCGGGAGAGAGTATGGACAAGCTGATCGCGAACGGCGGACGCATCGAATTCCTGATCGAAGGCGACTCGATCAATGCACATGAAGTTCGTATCGTCAGTGTTGATGCTGCGGGGAACGAGTCGACGGTAGAGATCAGGGACTTCTTCGTTACGACAAATCTGTGGGTTCGTTTCTTCAACAACCGTGCGATGTTCTTCGGATCCATTGCTGGAATCCTGCTTCTTGCCTTCATTGTCGTTCTTCTTGTAATAAGGAAACGGAGGTCTCCGAAGCGCGTAAGAGTGTAAGTATCCAGTTGTCGTATGTTCACTATGACTCATATGGCACAGAAATAATCGTCAAAGAAATCTGCGAAAATGATAGATTTCTCAGTATGCATTGTGTAATATATGCTGAGAAACGAGTCATGAAGGAGAACCAATCATGTACAAGAAAATCCATAGTGTCATCCTCATCGTCGTGACGGCAGCGATCCTATCCGGCTGTAAACCTGCCGATGGACAAGAGACGACCGTCCCAACCGAAGGCGGAGTCACAACCGTGGAGACAGTTGCTACAACGAAAACCACCGCAACAGAGGTCCTTGGAGAGACGATGCCGTCCATGAATGGACTTGTCTTTCCCATCGATATAACCATAAGGGAAGATTTTGCGACGGCCGCCGTTTACCGGACATTGTTCCGTGCGAACATCTGGGAAACGGAACAGCGGCTTACCATCGTTCGAAGACTCGCGGAGGGCGAGCAGGTAACGGTCGTGGCGAAGGTCGGTGCACCGGAACTCCAGTATGCGCTTCTTGATTCGGGAGAGTATGTCCTATTCGTACTCCTTGAACCGGTAACCGGAGAGACAACGGTAACGACCACCACGGAGTCGAGTGCAGCAAGTACAAGTACGACGACAAAGGCTCCGACATCTACACCGAAACCGTCGCAAACGACTCAAGCGACAACGCAGACAACCACGCAGACGACTACACAGGCTACGACACAAGCTACAACCCAAAGCACGACAACACAGACCACGAAAGCGCCGACACCCACACCGAAGCCTACGCCTATTCCTACACCTACGCCGGTCGAGACGAAGTCGACGGAGTGGTATGAGAATCCGGACTTACAACCAAAATCAAAGAACGGTATGGATTATTTCTTTATAGATGTTGAAAACCACACGTACTACGAAGTTGACAATAATGGCAAAACATGGGCCTGGAATCCTAATACATCTGAATGGATGTGGGATGAGAATCGAGATGTTCGCTTCCCAGGAAGCTGGCCTGATAACTATCCCTGGCCGGAGGATAAGCCTGCGTAATGCGAATGCTTTGTTACTTGATTTGTGGGAGCATGTTTCGGAACAGTGAGCAATTAATATAAATCCACACATGTCAGGAGAACCAATCATGTACAAGAAAATCCATAGTTTCATCCTTATCGCCATAACAGCAGCGATCCTATCCGGCTGTAATCCGAACGGAGGACAGGAGACAACCGTCCCGACTGAAGGCGGAGTCACAACCGTGGAGACAATTGCAACAACGACAACCACCGCGACAGAGGTCCTTGGAGAGACGATGCCGTCGATCCAGGCACCAGTCTTTCCAATCGATATCTCGATCCGCGAAGATCTGCCGGCACCTAGCATTTACAGGACTCTGTTCCGTGCGAACATCTGGCAGAACGAACAGCGGCTTACCGTCGTTCGAAGACTCGCGGAGGGCGAGCAGGTAACGGTCGTGGCGAAGGTCGGCGTACCGGAACTTCAATATGCGCTTCTGGATTCGGGAGAGTACGTCTTGTTTGTGCTACTTGAATCTGTATCTGACGAGACGATGGTTGCTACCTCATCGACGACGAGTGCGGCGACAACCAGCACGACAACGAAGGCAACGACGCCGTCGCAGACGACCCAATCGACAACCCAGACAACCACACAAACCACAACGCAGACGACGACGCAAGCTTCGACCCAAAGCACCACAACTCAAACCACGAAAGCACCTACGCCAACACCGACACCGAAACCAACACCAACACCAGTTGAGACGAAGGCAACGGAGTGGTATGAGGATCCAGCCCAGCAACCAAAGTTCAAAGATGGAACTCAAATATGGGGAGTTAACGAAGACCAGAAGATTTATTACGAGCTAGATAATAGTGGTCAGTTTTGGATTTGGAATCCGAGTACAAGTGAATGGATTTGGCAATTCAATTCCAGTGTCCGGTTCCCCGGCACCACCCCGGCCAATTACCCATGGTAATCTGACGCTTACCTCGTCAGAAATGTCCCCGCGTTGCGGGAGAACCGCTCCGATGATAGGATAAGAGGGATGCAGGCGATATGCTTGCGTCCCTTTTTCGCGAGAAGACCGTTGGAGAGTGACATTCATGAAGAATTTCGTTCCGTTTCTCAAACCGTATAAGGCGCAGTTTGTCGTCGGGCCGCTGTTCAAGTTGATTGAAGCGATTCTGGAGCTGACGCTGCCGGTGCAGATGGCGATCATCATCGATCAGGGCGTCGCGCTTGGCAATACGGATGTGATTTATCAGACGGGGCTTCGGATGCTGCTGACGATTGTCGTCGGACTTATTAGCGCCCTGATTTGCCAGTATCTGGCTGCGGTCGCGTCGCAGGGTTTTGGCACGCGGGTGCGAAGCGCGATGTTTTCCCATGTGAACCGATTCTCGCAGGCGACCTTTGATCGCTTCGGGACGGATACGCTGACGACGCGAATGACGAATGATATTAACCAGTTACAGGTTGCGGTCGCGATGACGATACGCCTTCTCGTGCGCGCGCCGTTTGTCAGCATCGGATGCATCGTCGCGGCGATGCTTCTGGATGTGCCGCTCGCCGTGATCGTGGTGGTTGCCGTCGCTCTGTTTATTCTGGTTATGGTCGCGGTCATGAAGGCCGCGTATCCCCTCTACGGCGAGGTGCAGAAGCGCCTGGACGGGGTCGGCGGGCTTGTGCGCGAGAACTGTTCGGGCGTTCGGGTGATCCGGGCATTCGCACGGGGCGATGCGGAACGCGGACGTTTTCGCGAGGCGGTGCTACGGCACAGTGACAGTGTGATTCGCGTGATGCGTGTCTCGTCGCTGATGAATCCGCTGACGATGCTGATCATGAATCTGTCGGTCGCCGCGATCCTATGGTTTGGCGCTGGGCGCGTGAACGCCGGAGACCTGCAGACGGGAACAATCATCGCATTTATTAATTACATGGCCCAGATTCTGAACGCACTGATCGCGGTCGCGCATCTGGTCGTTATTTTTACGCGGACGGCCGCGTCTTATACGCGAGTCGACGAGGTCTTGTCGACACCGGAGGACCCGGCGTCGGAATTGGCAGACGCCCTTCGTGTCGATGAAGCGTCTTCTTCGCCTTCTCTCGATAAGCTCCGCACGGATTCTGAGGAATCGGCGAATGGGGTTGACGAGGGTGTGGCGGTAGCTTTTCGCGATGTGATGTTCTCCTATTCGGATTCGGGCGGCGGTGACCGTGAGAAGGACGCACTCTCCGGAATCTCTTTCTCGGTTGCCCGGGGCGGAGTGCTCGGCATCATCGGCGGCACGGGTTCGGGCAAATCAACGATTCTCTCTTTGCTGGAGGGTTTCTATACGGCCAGAGAAGGCCGGATCCACGTGTTTGGTCGCGAGATCGGCTCGATTCCTCATGATGAATTGCGCGGGATGATCGGCGCGGTTTTTCAGGAGCCCGTGATCTTCACCGGGACCGTCGCGGACAATCTGCGCTGGGGCAAGGCGGATGCGACGGAGCAGGAACTCTGGCAGGCGTTGCAAGCGGCGCAGGCTGACGCGTTTGTGGAGCGGATGCCGGAGAAGCTTCTGACTCATGTGGTTCGCGGAGCAAAGAATCTGTCCGGCGGTCAGAAGCAGAGGCTGTCGATCGCCCGTGCTCTCGTGCGACGTCCTCGTATCTTACTTCTTGACGACGCATCGTCCGCTCTCGACTACACGACGGAGGCCAAACTCCGTAAATCTCTCGCGGAACTCAGCCGCGAGACGGGGATGACGATGATGATCGTCTCGCAACGCATCGCGGCATTGCGGAACGCGGATACAATTCTTGTTCTGGACGACGGCCAACAGGTTGGCCTTGGATCGCATTCGGAGCTTCTTCGAACGTGTCCGACCTACCGGTCGATCGCCTTGTCGCAATTGGCGGAAGAGGAGGTGAGGGCATAATGGGACAAGCTTCTTCCATTCTTCCCGGGATGAACAATTTGCACCCGGATGCCAAACGCCTCGGTCAGAAGAAGATCCGGCCCTCGGGCAAGGTTTTCGAGCGGATATTGTCGTATGCCGGCCGCCAGCGAAAATATCTTGCCGCCGTCATTGCGATCGCGACCATCGGATGCGCGATTGAGGTCACGGCGCCGTTTCTGATGAGCCGTGCGATTGATGCGATGATCGGGCCGGGTCAGGTGGACATCGCAACGATTGCCGCCGTGATTATTACTTTGCTGTTGATGTACGCGGTTTCCGCCGGATTCGCGCGACTCGTGAATTACCTGTCCGGAATCGTCGCAGCCAAAACCGCGGCGGAGATTCGCGACGAGGGATTCTCGCGGATGTCGCGTTTGCCGCTGTCCTTCTACGATCACACGTCGCACGGCGACATTCTGTCGCGGTTTGTCAACGATGTCGACGCGATATCGGACGGGCTTCTGCAAGGACTGGTGCAACTAGTGACCGGTATTGCCACGATGATCGGCACGATGATCTTCATGCTCGTAATGAGTGCGCGGATGACCCTGATCGTTCTTCCGGCGGCGTTTCTTACCTTCCTGATCGCGACCTTTATGGTCAAAGTCACGGGAAAATTCTTCCAGAAACAGCAGGCTTATATCGGTGAGCTCGACGGTCTGGTCGAGGAAGTTTTCGGAGGTCAGCGGGAGGTCAAGGCATTCGGCCGCGAGGCTGCGGAGCAGGAGAATTTTGAGAAGATTAATCAGCGTCTTAAGAAGGTCGGGCGACGTGCGCAGTTTGTGTCGTCTTTGCCGAATCCGACGACGCGTTTTGTCAATCATGGGGCGTTTATCCTGATCGGGGTATTCGGATGGATTGCCGGCGGATTGTCGATCGGCAGCATTGCGGGATTCCTCTCCTACTGGACGTCCTTCTCCCGGCCGCTCAACGATATCACGAACATCACGTCACAGGTCATGGCGGCGTTTGCCTCGGCCGAGCGGGTTTTCGCGCTGATTGATGAGACAAAGGAGATCGAGGATCCGGTGGATGCGACGGATCTCGTGCCGGAAGACGTGAGGGGAGAGGTCGAATTTGACGGGGTGTTTTTCGCGTATGAGAAGGACCGTCCGCTGATCGAAGATTTCTCGCTTCGCGTCTCGCCCGGTCAGCGGATCGCGATCGTCGGTCCCACCGGCGCGGGAAAGACGACGATGATCAACCTGTTGATGCGTTTCTACGATCCTGATGCCGGAGTAATACGGGTCGACGGGCATGATACGCGTCAGATTACTCGCGCGAGCCTGCGTAGGTCTTTCGGGATGGTTCTGCAGGAGACGTGGTTGTTCACGGGGACGGTGCGGGATAATCTGCGATACGGGCGTCCGGATGCTACCGATGAGGAGGTCATCGCCGCGGCGAAGGCCGTTCATGCGCACGGATTTATCAAACGCCTGTCGCAGGGGTATGATACGGTGATCGGCGAGACCGGCGGGACGTTGTCCGCGGGGCAGCGCCAACTTCTTACGATCGCAAGGGCACTCGTCGCCGATCCGGCGATGCTGATTCTGGATGAGGCCACGAGTTCGGTAGACTCCCTGACGGAACAGCGGATTCAAGATGCCTTTGCGTTGTTGATGAAGGGCCGTACGAGTTTTGTGATCGCGCACCGTCTGTCGACGATCAAGACATCGGATCATATTCTGGTGATGCGACACGGTCGCGTGATCGAGCAGGGGACGCATCAGGAGCTCCTGGCGGCCCGGGGATTCTATTACGATCTCTACGAGAGTCAGTTCGCGTAAGGTTTGTGGCGTAGGTATATTTAGGGTATCAGGCGGGAAGATGAGATGGGATCGCGCAAAGCAATATAAGTATCTTGCGAATCATATCCTGTTCTTCCTCAGTTGAAGGGCGACGAAGTTGAAAGAAGTTTGACCTTAGCCGATGGAGCAGACCTTATCCCCGGCGGCAATGCGGCTGGCGTCAATATTTTCCAGTCGGAAGGACACCACGTCCTCCATAATCGCGCGCGTCGTTGTTTTCAACTCGCCGTCACGCCAGATCTGTAATCCGGAAACTTGCGAGTCATAGACATTTCCCTTGGCTGTCTTAACAAGAATCCGATCCCCGTCACCCAAGGCTCGAAGAAGCGTGCCGGACACAACCGTTCCGGTTCCGTCGATCGCAAAAACATTCTCAATCAAGAGAAGGTCGCGGACCGCCTGATCGTAGTATTGTGAAGGGTCCGAAGTCGGCGCGGAAACGATTGGGGCTCCGGTAGCGTAAATGGGGGTAGAAATCGGTGCGGTGCCGGAAGCAGAGTCGATCGGAGATTCTGCTGTCGGATAATCCGCAGAAGAGGGCGAAACGAGAGTCTCATTGACCGGGTTTTCCGGCGTACCACCAAAGACAGCCGAGGAGGTAAAGGAAGTGCTCGAACCGAAGCCGGGATTGACTCCGGTCGACCCACCGCTGGGAGATCCGGGATTCGCGCCACGTCCTTTTCGAGAGGTAGAAAAGCCGGCACGAGACAGAATAAACTTTATGATGGTCATTGCAAACTGCAAGATCACGACGATGCCAATAATGATCGACACAAGCATTATGTTGGGCTCGATGATGTTCGTAGCCAAAAGTCCTATTCCGATGAACATAATGAGGAACGGAACAAGGCGGAGGGCCTGATAGATCTTATTTAGTGTCGCCATATTCATATTGTTCTCCTTAGCGGCGCGCGGCCTTGAAATGAATCGTTTTACGCATAATCATAACGCATCGGTGTTCGATGTCAAGAAGACGTGATATTATATTTCGAGAATTTTCGAAAACGTTATGGGGATGAGCGGTGTTCTCGAGTTTCCGACCTCTGCGCCGGTTCTCCAATGCCGCCTAGCACTTCAAATAGTTTGTTAGGCCGTCAGCTATGGGCGAAAAGACATTTATCCCTCGATTTCGCCCAGACTTCCGCTCTGCACTTTATGGGCGAAACCGCCCCCGACTTGCCATTTCGCCCAGACTCAGCCTTCCTACCGCTCGTCTCAATCTCTAGGTTTCTGGGCGAAAAGACCCACATGCCCCGATTTCGCCCATACTCCTCTTCTCCACTTTATGGGCGAAACCGCCCCCGACTTGCCATTTCGCCCAGACTCAGCCCTCCCGCCGCGCGACCTCAATCCTAACTTTATGGGCGAAAAGACCCACATCCCCCGATTTCGCCCAGACTCCCGCTCTGCACTTTATGGGCGAAACCGCCCCCGACTCGCCATTTCGCCCATACTCAGCCTTCCCGCATCGAGCCCACGCCCTCCACTTTATGGGCGAAATCGCCCCAAACCATCCATTTCGCCCAGACTCAGTCTTCCTGCCGCAAGTTCACAGCCTCCACTTTATGGGCGAAACCGGCCCCGACCCGCCATTTCGCCCATACAAACGAGATCTGCGTGAGAATACAGTCCGGCGTTTTCTGGGGTAGACGGAACTTTACAATAACGAGCGATCTGAAGGTGCCGGAATACCGCTTGGTGACAAAAACAGGTTTTGGCGATATTCTCTCTTAATGAATTCTTATTACCGTCGAAACCCTCAGCTTGTCATCGTTTCTCGTTTGTTCAAGTTCGTTCTCCGTTGGCTCCGATGACCCGGTGCGTGATAGCAAGCTTCTGCATGAAGCCAGCGTCGACAGGAAAAATCGCTACGGCACGCTACTGATTTTTGCGATATTCTATGAATATAACCAAAAATGAAAATCATTTTTGACATCCGACGGAATTATATTGACAATCAAAATTTAGAGGAGTAGCATACAACGCGTTGCATTCTTTAAGGACTTGGTTACAGCCATGGAAATTATATTGTTTCTGATCGGCTTTCCGTTCGTTGCAGCTCTGGGTTCAGCGCTGATTCGAAAACAGGGATTGCCGAGAAGATTGTTCGTTGTTACGTGCTGCGCGATGATGATTGCGGCGGCACTTCTTTATGCCTTCCGGGGCATATTGAATGATGGGGCGAAGAGCTTTCTTTCGTCGACCCACGAAGTGGATCTGGCCATTTTGGGGGCCGAGATCGTATTGGCATCGCTGGTTTTGTTTTTCGCGATTAAGTACAGAAAGCCTCTTGTGGGACTTCTTACTGTCGGACAGACGGGGCTTATGGTTTGGCTCGAGCTTTTCTCGGGCGCCGGCGAGACGCTCGCCGAACCCGCACACCTGTATTCGGATAAGTTGACGATCATGACGGTCTTGATGGTCGGCATTGTCGGTTCGCTGATTCTTCTCTACGCGGTCGGCTATATGAAGGAATATCATCAACATCATCCGGAGGTCAAAGACCGTTCGGGATTCTTCTTTGCGTTGCTTTTCATCTTCATGGGAGCGATGTTCGGACTTGTTTTCTCGAACAGCCTGACGTGGATGTATTTCTTCTGGGAGATCACGAGTCTCTGTTCTTTCCTGCTTATTGGGTACACGCAGACGGAAACCGCGCTGGCGAATGCTTTTCGCGCGCTGTGGATGAATCTTCTGGGCGGTTTGTGTTTCGCGATTGCGATCGTGTTCTGCGCGTTGCAACTCGGCGTCTCCGATCTTCACAGCCTTCTGACCGCGGGAATGTCCGGCGAGGTCGTGATGATTCCGCTGGTTCTTCTCGCGGTCGCGGCGATGACCAAGAGTGCGCAGTTACCGTTCTCGGGATGGCTCCTCGGCGCGATGGTTGCCCCGACGCCGACATCCGCTCTGTTGCACTCGGCGACGATGGTCAAGGCCGGTGTCTACCTGTTGATTCGATTGTCTCCGTTATTTGACGGGAATCTTGCCGGCGTCCTGGTGACCTCCATCGGAGGATTCACGTTCCTCGCGGCATCCGCGCTTGCGATCTCACAGAGCGACGCCAAGAAGGTTCTCGCGTATTCCACAATCTCCAATCTCGGTCTCATCGTCGCGTGCGCCGGTGTCGGTCGTCATGAGGCGGTCTGGGCCGGAATTCTGCTCATGCTCTTCCACGCGATCTCGAAGTCCCTGATGTTCCTGTCGGTCGGAGCGGTTGAGAATTCGCTCGGCAGCCGAAATATCGAGGACATGCACGGACTGATCGTCAAGCTGCCGTTTCTTGCCTTCATTATGATTACGGGCATCGCGGGAATGTTCCTCGCTCCGTTCGGCATGCTGATCTCGAAGTGGGCCGCCCTCAAGGCTTTTGTCGATACGGATAGCCTTCTTCTCGTCGTCTTCGTTATCTTCGGCAGTGCGACGACGCTCTTCTATTGGACCAAATGGCTCGGCAAGTTGATGGCTGTGATTCATAATTCTTCCCGGCGGCACTCTCAGGTCGGCAAGACACAATGGCTGTCGATGATCGTTCAGGCCTTTCTGATGATCGCGCTCTGCCTGATGTTTCCTCTGTTATCGACCTATGCCGTCGAGCCCTTCCTCGCGGAGATGTTCCACAACGAGATCCCGGCAATTATCAGTGCCGGCAACCTGAATATCATGTTGATGATGTTGGTCGCTATTGTGATCCTTCCGATCGGCGTGCGATTCCTAACCTTTAATAAGAAGAAAAAGATTGTCATGTCCTATATGGGCGGCGGCAATGTGGGAGATGACCGTCATTTCACGGATTCTCTCGGACGCGACAAAGAGATCTACCTGTCGAACTGGTACATGGAAGAATTCTTCGGCGAAAAGAAGCTGTGGCGTCCGTCTGTCGCGATTGCCACCGGCATCCTTCTGGTCGTATCGGTTTTTGCGATCGGAGGTGTGTTGTAATATGCAGACGGCGATCGCAATCATCCTCTATCTCGTATTCGCGCCGATCATCGGCGGACTCCTGTCCGGTCTCGATCGGATTGTTACCGCTCGTCTTCAAGGTCGCAAGGGCCCGCCTCTTCTGCAGCCCTTCTATGACGTCCGAAAACTCCTGGCCAAACAGGTGGTTCTCGTCAACAACGTTCAGGATTTCCTCGTCTACGGCTTTCTTGTCTTCATTGTCTTCACCGGTTGTCTTTTCTTCTCCGGCGGCGACATCCTTCTGGTATTCTTCGCGCTGACCCTCGCCGCGATCTTCTTCATGATGTCGGCGTGTTCAGCCAATTCGCCTTACAGCAACATGGGCGCGCAACGCGAGCTTCTTCAGATGATGGCGTATGAGCCGATGGTCCTGATCGTCGCGATCGGTTTCTACATGAGCACCGGAACCTTCTCCGTCGCTGAAATCATCGCGGCGGACTCTCCGGCGATCTGGAAGCTTCCCGGCGTCTTCATCGGATTTCTCTTCATCCTCGCGATCAAACTCAGGAAGTCTCCGTTTGATCTAAGTACATCGCACCACGCGCATCAAGAGATGTGCAAGGGCTTGACGACGGAGATATCCGGCAATATTCTCGGCTTCGTGGAGATCTCCCACTGGTATGAGAACGTATTTCTCATGGGTGTCGTCGCGTTGTTCTTCGTGCACCGCCCGTGGTGGAGTATTCTGATCGCGATCGCCGTCGTGGAGATCGTGTATTTTCTCGAAATTCTCGCGGACAATATCTTCCCGCGTATCAAGTGGCAGCTGATGCTCAAGGTCACCTGGGTCGTGACGCTCGCGACGGGCGTCCTGAACCTTGTCGTCCTCGCGGCCATCAAGTAATCCAGCGCGAAAAGAAAGGAGGCCTCCCGCATGAAAAGTCTTACCCGCTCCCCCTGGCTCCTTCACTATGACGCCGCGAGTTGTAACGGCTGCGACATCGAGGTGCTGGCGTGTCTGACTCCCGTCTACGACGTCGAGCGCTTCGGCGTTATTAATACCGGAAATCCCAAGCACGCGGATATTCTCCTCATCACCGGCGGCATCAACGATCAGTGCGAGAGTGTCGTCCGCCAGATCTACTCCCAGATGCCCAAACCCAAGGTCGTCGTCGCCGTCGGCATCTGTGCCTGCGACGGAGGGATTTTCAAGGAGTGCTACAATATTAAGGGCGGCATCGATACGGTTCTGCCCGTCGATATCTATGTTCCCGGTTGCGCCGCGCGTCCCGAAGCGATCATTGACGGCGTCGTCAAAGCCGTCGCTCTCCTTCAGGAGAAGCGCAACGAGCACAAGAAGAAAGAGAGCGGCAAATGAACGATCAAATCGTGCTTATCGAACCTAAAGATCTCATGGAGAAGGCACTCGAGCTCAAAGCAATGGGTCATCGTATCGTGCAGCTCTGCGCCGTCTCTATGCCGGAAGCCTACGAGCTCAGCTATTCCTTCGCTCACGGCGAAGATATGACCACCCTGCGTTTTACCGTCGCACCGGAAGAGGAGATCTGCAGCATCAGCGATATTTTCGCGCCGGCCTCTTTCTACGAGAATGAGATCCGCGATCTCTTCGGCGTGCACATTCGCATGATTCAACTCGACTATGAAGGCAACCTGTACCGCCTCAAGACGGCGACGCCCTTCAAGAAGTCCTAAGGAGGCCTGTTATGTCCACACGAAGCATCATCCCTTTCGGGCCTCAGCATCCGGTTCTCCCCGAGCCGATCCACCTCGATCTCGTTCTTGAAGACGAACTTGTCGTCGAGGCGATTCCTTCGATCGGATTCGTCCACAGAGGTCTCGAGAAGCTCGTCGAAAAGAAGGATTTCAACGAGTATGTCTACGTTGCCGAGCGCATCTGCGGCATTTGCAGCTTCATGCACGGCATGGGCTATTGTGAGGCCGTCGAGCGCATCATGGGCCTTACGATACCGGATCGCGCACGATATCTCCGGACGATCTGGGCGGAGATGAGCCGCATTCACAGTCACCTGATGTGGCTCGGTCTTCTGGCCGACGCGTTCGGCTTTGAGAGTCTTTTTATGGAGTCCTGGCGGATTCGCGAAAAGATCCTCGACATGTTCGAGACATCAACCGGCGGACGCGTCATCTTCTCCGTCAATAAGATCGGCGGACAGCGCAAAGACATGGACGACGATATGATCAAGGTTTTCCTCGGGCTTTTCGCCGATATGGAGAAGGAAGTCCGCGAGATATCCAAAACCTTCCTCACGGACTATGCCGTGCGTTCCCGTCTCGAGGGCGTCGGCGTTCTTACGAAGCAACAGGCGCATGATCTCGGCGCGGTCGGACCGTTCATGCGCGCCTCGGGCATCGCCCTCGACACGCGGACACACGGTTACGGCGCCTATCCGGATCTCGAATTTGCCCCGATTACAAGTGACGTCGGAGATTCCTATGCGCGAACCGATGTTCGAATCCGAGAGATCTTCCAATCCTTCGATCTGATCCGCCAGGCGGCATCCCGAATTCCCGGCGGTGAAGTCGCGGTTCCGGTCAAGGGCTTCCCGAACGGCGAACACTTCATGCGCGTCGAACAGCCGCGCGGCGAGGCTCTCTATTATGTGAAGGCCAACGGGACGAAGAATCTTGACCGCATGCGTGTCCGCACGCCTACCTTCGCGAATCTTTCCGGCCTGGTCGAAGTCCTCAAGGGCTGTCAACTCGCCGATGTTCCGATCCTGATTCTTACGATTGACCCCTGTATCAGTTGCACAGAGAGGTAAGAACGGATATGATCAATTTTACCAAGACCGCATTGCGCAATCTCTTCCGCAAGCCGGCGACGCGAAATTATCCCGCGGTGCCGCGCGAATACCCTGTGCGCACCCGCGGATCGATCGGCATCGACATTAACACCTGCATCTTCTGCGGACTCTGTTCGAAGAAGTGCCCGACCTCGGCGATCGAGGTCGACCGCTCCGCCGCCACATGGTCCATCCGTCGCTTTGGCTGTATCCAGTGCGGCGCCTGCGTCGAGGTCTGTCCCAAGAAATGCCTTGTCATGCAGAACGCGTATACCGACCCCGGCGCCGAGAAACGCGTCGATCTCTTCACCGGTACTCCGGTCCCGGTCAAACCCGCACCCACAGTCACGCAAGCGCCTCAACCCGTCCAAACCCCAAGTGACGCACCGACGGACGGAAGCGAATCGAAATAAACGTCCGCAACGCGCCTTACAGGCATTGTTTCACAAGAAGGAGAATCTTATGCACGATCATCACAAAGCCACCGATATGCTTACCTACGCGCTGGACCGCCTCAAAGAAGAGGGGAAAACGCGTGTCACCAAGATTTACTTAACCGTCGGCGAGAGTTCCGGTTACTCCGCCGATACGATCCTGATGTTTTTTCGCGAACTCGCCGAAGACACACCGTGTGCCGACGCCGAAGTCGTTCTGAATACCAGCCGTGCCATGCTTGAGTGCCCCTCGTGCGGGACGATTTTCCCGCGCGTTCTGCTGCAGTACAATTGTCCTTCCTGTAAAACAGAAGGCCGTCCGTCCAAGGCCGGTACGGAAGTGGAGATCACCGGCGTAGAAATGGAATGAAGCTCGAAATCATCGTACTGGGCATGGTGCAGGGCGTCGGCTACCGGCCGTTCGTCCGCACGCAGGCCGAGAAGATCGGACTCGAAGGACTTGTCCGCAACCGGGGCGGATTTGTTCATATTTTCGCGTCCGGAGATGAACCGGATCTCCTTGCATTCCTTGAGACACTCAAGACGATGAGCCCGCCGGGCGCCCATATTCACGATATTCGCGTCCGGGTGCGAGAGGATAATCTCGCTCTTCCGAAGGGCTTCTCGATCGCACCGAGCTCGGAGAGCTCGCTTTTCCTGCCGATTCTGCCGGCGGATATCGCGATCTGTGAGCAATGCGCCGCGGAGCTTACGTCCGCGGAGGACCGGCGCTACGAGTACCCCTTCATCAGTTGCGCGAGTTGCGGTCCCCGATACAGTATTTTTCGCGAAATTCCGTATGACCGGGAGAATATCGCGATGTCTGTGTTCGATATGTGCCCGTCATGTCGAAAAGAATACACGGAAGAAGGTCGGCGCTGTCACGCGCAAACCATTTCCTGTCACGATTGCGGACCGCGCCTCTCCCTGATCACCATCGGCGACCGGCTGGCGGACCGTGGGGCCTATGACGAGGCGGTGCGGTATCTGGCAGACGGCCGGATACTGTCGGTCAAAGGAATCGGGGGATACCAGCTGGTCTGCCGGGCGGATCGACCCGAGACCGTCGATGCGCTCCGAAGTCTGAAACGACGCGACCGGAAGCCTTTCGCCGTTATGTTCTCCGCGATCGAAGAAATCCGCGAGATTTGTGAGGTCTCGGATAAAGAGAGCGAACTTCTCGAATCTCCGATGCGCCCCATTGTAATTCTTCGCCCCCGCCGACACGCCTTCTCGAAAAGCGTCGTCGCGGACAGCCGTTTCCTCGGCGCCTTCCTGCCCTCGACGGGTCTCCATCAAATGTTGACGTCGGATGTCGGCCCCCTGGTTGTTACGAGCCACAATTTGTCGGACGACCCGATTCTCTATCGCGACGAAGATATTCCGGCACCGTCGGAAGACTCCTATGCCGCCGTACTGACCCACAATCGCGCGATCGATGTTCCGCTGGATGACTCTGTCGTCCGCGTGACCTGCGGACGCGTCCAAATCCTGCGGCGCAGTCGGGGTTATGTCCCCACGCCGGTCTATTTACACAAAGAGCTTCCGGTCGCGGTATTTGCCGCCGGAGGAGACCTCAAATCCTCGTTCTGCTTTGCTTCCGGCGAGTTCTGTTATCCGAGCACATCCTTCGGCGACCTGGAGAGTCTGGCGTCGCAGACGAATTACGCGCGGGAGTATGAGCGGATGTCACGCCTTTTGGGGGTCAAACCTGCAATTCTGGCGAAGGACCTGCACCCGGATTATTTTGCCGGAGAACTTCTCGCGAGACTTACCGGAAGTTCGGGCGAGCCGATTCGTGAGCCGGAGGTGGAAGGCGGAGTAGATTTGCCGGAAGAGTCCGCCGCTGACGATAGCATGACGGATGAAGTTATATCGGACGATATCCTGCCGACAACGGTCGCCGCGGAGAATACGGATGCCGCCGCAACGGCTGAAGAACTGTCCGTCGAGACGCCCGCAATTCCGGTGATCGGCGTCCAACATCATCATGCGCATATCGCCTCGGTCATGGCGGAGCACAATCTGTCCTCTTGCATCGGCGTCGCCTTTGACGGTACCGGTTACGGCACCGACGCCAATGTCTGGGGCGGGGAGTTTTTTCATGCCGACGGCGTGCTTTTCACGAGGGAAGCCTATCTGTCGAACGTCCGTATCGTCGCAGGCGACGATATTCTGCGACGACCGGATACCATTGCCTATTGTTATCTTGCGGCGACCGGAGAGGATATGCGCCATGAGGACTCGGATCTGCTACGGGCAGCGCTTCGCAACAAGACCCTGACGTTCAAGACCTCGAGTATGGGGCGACTTTTCGACGCGATCAGCGCGGTGCTCGAGATCTGCGAGCGCAGCACCTTTGAGGGGGAAGCCGCGATTCTTCTTGAGAATGCCGCGGCGGAAGCCGTTGCCTGCGAAGTTGCGCCGTTTTCTCTGCATTTCGCCAAGGCGCGCGACAAGGACGAGGGGATGCCGGATGCCGCCGCCATCGTGCGAGATATTCGCTATGCATATCTGGCGGGGATCGACCGAAGGGCGCTGGCCTTGGCTTTTCACGCGGCGATTGCGGAGACCATCGCGCTCGAGTGTGACAAGATCCGCGGAAAGTATGACGAATCACGGGTCGCGCTGTCCGGCGGTGTTTTCGCGAACGTGTTACTTACGGAATTGACTGTCGCCGCGCTGGAGAAACAGAATTTTACCGTATATATGAACGAGGCGGTGCCGTGCAACGACGGCGGTCTGGCTCTTGGACAGGCGTACATCGCTTCGCACCTCGCGAAAGGGGTTTGACAAAATGTGTGTGGCATATCCGGGCAAAGTACTGTCCGTAGAAGGTTCAAAAGCAATCGTCGATTTCTCGGGCAATCGCGTCGAGGCGGAGGCCGGCCTCGTCCGCGTCTCCCCGGGCGATTCCGTACTTGTCCACGCCGGCTGCATACTGCAGGTATTGCACGAAGATGAGGCGGAAATTCTCCGGGATCTCTATGAAGAGTTGGAGAACCTATGACGGATCAACTTGCGTACCTTGGGTCCTATGACGGCCCGGACATCACGCTCATGGAGGTCTGCGGAACCCATACGACGGAGATCGCACACTGCGGACTGCCGTCGTTGTTGTCGCCCCGCATACATCTGATTTCCGGGCCCGGCTGCCCCGTTTGCGTGACGGTCACCGCGTATATCGACCGACTGATCGAACTGTGCCGAACGCCGAATACTTGCGTCGTAACCTTTGGCGACATGCTTCGCGTGCCGGGGTCTTCGGTGAGCCTTGCGGATGCCAGGGCGACGGGCGGACGGGTCGAAACCGTATATGCTCCGTCACAAATGCTTGCGCTCGCCAAGTCGGCCCCGACGACGGATTTCGTCTTTGCTGCGGTCGGTTTCGAGACGACAGCGGCAGTTTACGCGACGCTGATGGAGAGAATTGTTCGCGAAAAAATCCAAAACGTCCGATTTCTTACCTCGCTCAAAACAATGCCGCAGGCGATCGAATACGTGCTCTCGGGCCCGGACCTTGCGATCGACGGACTTCTTGCTCCCGGTCACGTCAGCGTGATCACGGGAAGCCGGATTTATGAGGCACCCTCAGCCGCTCATCAGATTCCCGTCTGTGTCGCGGGCTTTACGCCCGACCTTCTGATCGGAGCGGTGTACTCCCTTGTCCGGTTGGTCGAGGCGGGCAAGCCGCGCGTCCTTAATCTGTATCCCTCCGCCGTTACGCGAGACGGCAACGAGAGCGCGTTGCGAACGATCGACCGATTTTTCGCGCCGGTCGACGCGGCCTGGCGAGGACTGGGACGTCTGCCCGGTTCGGGCTTAGGTCTGCGCGATGAGTATCTGGCATGGGATGCCGGAAGCACAGGACTTCTCGAAGACAAAGAAGCCAATCCCGGCTGTCGCTGTGCCGAGATACTGCGCGGCGGAGTTCGGCCTGTCGAGTGTCCGTTGTTCGGAACCGTCTGTACGCCCACGCGGCCGGCGGGAGCCTGCATGGTCTCGACCGAGGGCTCTTGCCGAAACGCATACCAATACAGGGAGGATTGCCGATGATCATCAATTCAGCCCATGGTGCCGGAGGTCACGCGACCGCCGAACTGATCGATAAAGTATTCGCGGCGCACTTCAATAACCCGATACTCGCGCGTATGGAAGACGCGGCCGTCGTGCCGGGCTCCTCGCGTATCGCTGTCACGACGGACAGCTTTGTCGTTACGCCGCTCTTCTTCCCCGGAGGGAACATCGGAAAGCTCGCAGTGTGCGGCACGGTAAACGACCTCGCGATGAGCGGGGCCGTGCCCAAGTACCTGACCTGCGGATTCATCCTCGAAGAAGGTCTTCCCATCGCGCTGCTCGAAAAGGTCGTCGAGTCGATGGCCGTTGCAGCGCGTGAGGCCGGAGTCCAGATTGTCGCCGGAGATACCAAGGTCATCGAAGGAAAAACAGTCGTCGAAGGAGCCGAGGGCGTCGAAGGAACCGGCGGACTCTATATCAACACGACGGGCGTTGGCTTCGTGCCCGAGGAACGCGAGATCGCGGGCCCCGGCGGACTCGTTGCCGGAGACGTGATCCTTCTGTCCGGCAATCTCGGCGACCATCACGCGGCAATTCTGTCCGCGCGAATGGGGATCACTAACGAAATCCGAAGTGACGCGGCTTCCCTGATCGCAATTCCCGACGCCCTGTTCGCCGCCGGCATCCGCGTTCGTGCGATGCGGGATGTGACCCGCGGAGGACTGGCGACCGTGCTCGACGAATTCGCGCGCGCTTCGGGCGTCACGATTGAGATTCGTGAGACAGACCTTCCTGTCGATCCGGCTGTCCGGGCGTTCTGTGGCATCCTTGGCCTGGATCCGTTATATATGGCGAACGAGGGCAAAATGATAGCCGTCGTTGCCGGGAATCAGGCGGAAGAAGCACTGGCTGTCGTACGTCATTTGCCCTGCGGCGGAAACGCCGTGATCATCGGGCAAGTGCAGGCAGTCGGAGAGGACAAGGTGGCGCGCGTCGCGCTCCGGACAAGAATCGGGGGTCTTCGGGCGATTCGAGCGTTGTCGGGGGAAGGGCTGCCGCGAATTTGTTAATGTTGGGCGAGCTAACGTTCGTCTCGCATCCCAGTCATCGGGCTGAAGCCCTGCGGAGGGGATGCTCTCTGAATACTCGCCCACCGGCAAGGGAAGACTTGAACGCTGCGAGTATCGCGTGTACTTTCATGAAAATTCCTGTGAGTTGCCTGACTGATGACGGAAGAATTTCTTGCGCCCTCCGGTCTTCGGCTCTTCGGCGAGTAGGCTGAGAATTTTTCACGAGGCAAACATAAGATTAAGGCACAAGTGTTTGATTCAACCCATATCGCTCAATGATTACCTACTAAAATGGCTAAAACTGACCTTTTCGTATGTATAACTATGTGATGCCCCTGTGATTCTTTTCATTAATATATATACAAGACAGATTCTTCGATTCTGATCGGTGACCGACATTCGTCGAATGCTCGCCTGTCGGTAAAATGGGCATAGGCTTCGCGTGACAACATACTTTGAAATACACTTTTTCAGCAATCCCGGTATGCGCACAGGAGACGGAGCCGTCTGTTACAGCATCAGAAACGGTTGTTACCGAAACGGTACCGCTGACGGAGGAGACGACGGAGGTCACAAAGGAAACTGCAGAGACATCGGGCGAGGAGACGACGGAGGTCACTGCAGGACAGACAGGGTTTTTTAACGTACCCAGAATCGGCTGAACTTCGTGAAGACGGCTTGATCCTTGATGAGATTGCAGAAGATTCGAGCAGTTATCATTATTTTCTTCCTCGATGGGACGATTCGCATTGATTTTAACGGCTTTTATGTAGAGGGAATTGTTGACTTCATTGTGAACGGCGGGGACATTGTCTTTCTGGATTCCAGTTCAGCCGGAACCGGAGTCTCGGAGTATTCTAATTCGTTCGGCATTGAGTTGAAGGACGGGATCGACGCAACCATCAGCGGAGGATATTTTCACGGAGAAGGAGCCGACCTGTTTGCGAGAAAAGATGTTTCGGAAGAAAATCCCTTGCGACTCGTGATTTCGGGCGGTCTGTTTACCAGCAAACAAACCGGGAACTACAACGCCGGTATCGTCATCACGTGGACAGGTAGTGCCGTCGCTCCGAATCTCCCGGGTATGATCGCGACCAACAGTGTTCTCTCTCCGGCCACTGAATATACGGGAAAGTCTTCCACATGGTACTATGCGTAGACGGAACAGAATGTTTGCGTTGTCCGGACTGCTAACGGCACGTTGATCGACGGGGGAGTCGAGGGCTTCGTGACACGTCTTTACGAGCAGGCACTGCGACGCGGTGTGGACCCGACGGGCTTTTCGAACTGGATTACACAACGTAAGAGCTACAATTTGAACGGGGCGCACGTAGTGCACGGATTCTTCTTCAGTCAGGAGATGATCAATCGCGGACTGTCCAACGAGGACTATGTCGAGTTGCTCTACCAGGTGCTTCTCGGCCGGACATCGGATGCCGCCGGCAAATCCAATTGGACGGTGCAGCTGAATTCGGGTACGAGTCGTCTCTCCGTATTTCGCGGATTTGTTCTCTCACAGGAATTTGACGCGATATGCCGGAGCTACGGAATCACCAGAGGATCCGTCTGACCCGTATCGTATGAAACAGGATCCCTCAGAATATCTTTGAAAAGAGACGGCGCGCCGTCTTTTTTTCTTTTTTTCTGGAAGAATGTCCCGCAAAAGGTACAGTCATGCCGTTACAATATGCCTCCAAGCCCGCCATTTGGGCATTTGCGGTGAATATTGCAGAATTACTACATCTTGTGTATTTGTGTTGACGTTACCACAACATTTAGTTAGAATGAGGGAGCGTTCAAGGGAATCTCAAGATTTCTTCAGAAAGGGGAGCGGATATGCGATTACGCGGCTTACAGAGAGTAACTCTTTTAGATTTTCCGGGCAAGGTCGCCTGCACGGTTTTTACCGTCGGATGTAATTTCCGTTGCCCCTTCTGCCACAATGCATCGCTCGTCACCCAGGAAGCCGAATCGATCGCCTCATCGGACGACGCGCCGAGGAACACATCGATCGCCGCGCCGTCTTCCTCCTCCGATACCACGGGCGACTTGTCGACGGAGGATTTTTTCGCGTTTCTTGCAAGCCGCAAGGGTAAACTCGACGGAGTCTGCGTATCCGGCGGCGAACCTCTGCTGCAACCGGACATTCGGGCGTTCATTGTCCGCATTCGCGAGATGGGTTTTGCGGTGAAGCTCGATACGAACGGATCTTTTCCGGACGTTCTGGAAGGGCTTCTGGCCGAGGGTCTTCTCGATTATGTCGCGATGGATATCAAGAGCTCGCCCGAGCATTACGCCGCCGCAGTCGGACTTGCCGAGGCGCCGTTGGACCGGATCGGTCGGAGCGTACAACTTCTTCTGACTTCCGGCGTTCCTTTTGAGTTTCGCACGACGGTCGTCGAGGAGCTGCATTCGGCGGAGGATTTCCGACGGATCGGCGAGTGGATTGACGGCGCGCCGAGGTATTATTTGCAGGAGTTTACCGATTCCGGCGACACGTTATGCCGCGGATGCCACCCGATGAGTCGGGAGCGCATCGAAGAGGCGGCTCGCTTTGTTTCTCCCCATATCGGAGCCGTCGGTATTCGCTGAGGAACGGCTCGCAGAACTTTCCATTTGATTTCATAACATTTCTCATTTTATTCATCGGAGGGCGATTCGTATGTATCAGGTCGTGAAAAGAGACGGAAAAACCGCGGATTTCAACATTTCCAAGATCGCTTCGGCCATCAAGAAGGCTTTCGAGGCCCAGGACAAGGAGTACAACGACGACATCATCGACCTTCTGGCGTTGAAGGTCACGGCGGATTATACGCTGAAGATCCGTGACGGGAAGGTCAGTGTCGAGGAGATTCAGGACAGCGTCGAGAGTGTCCTCCAGCGCACCGGATACGAGGATGTCGCGAAGGCATATATTCTCTATCGTAAGCAGCGCGAAAAGATCCGCTACATGAAGTCCGCTCTCCTCGATTATAAGGAACTGGTCGACAGCTATGTGCGTGTCAGCGACTGGCGCGTCAAGGAGAATTCGACGGTGACGTATTCGGTCGGCGGTTTGATCTTGAGCAACTCCGGCGCGATTACGGCAAACTACTGGCTCAGTGAGATCTATGACGACGAGATCGCCAAGGCCCACCGCAACGCGGACATTCATATCCATGACCTGTCGATGCTGACCGGTTACTGCGCCGGCTGGTCCCTGAAGCAGTTGATCTCCGAAGGTCTCGGCGGCATTCCCGGCAAGATCACCTCCGCCCCGGCGAAACACCTCGCGACACTCTGCAACCAGATGGTCAATTTCCTCGGCATCATGCAGAATGAGTGGGCCGGAGCGCAGGCTTTCTCCTCCTTTGACACGTATCTCGCCGCATTCGTGAAATACGATGATCTGAGTTACGATCAGGTCAAGAAAGCTGTCGAGTCCTTTATCTACGGCGTCAACACACCGAGCCGCTGGGGCACGCAGGCACCGTTCTCCAATATCACGTTGGATTGGGTGGTGCCGAATGACCTCGCCGAGCAGAACTGTATTGTCGGCGGCAAGGAGATGGACTTCAAGTATAAGGATTGCCAGAAGGAAATGGACATGGTCAACCGCGCGTTCATCGAGATCATGATCGACGGCGACGCCAACGGACGCGGCTTCCAGTATCCGATTCCGACCTATTCGATTACGAAGGACTTCGACTGGTCTGACACGGACAATAATCGTCTGCTTTTCGAGATGACAGCGAAGTACGGTACCCCGTATTTCTCGAACTACATCAACAGTGATATGGCGCCGAGTGATGTGCGCAGCATGTGCTGCCGTCTTCGCCTTGACCTTCGCGAACTTCGCAAGAAGTCGGGCGGTTTCTTCGGAAGCGGTGAGAGCACGGGTTCGGTCGGCGTCGTCACGATCAATATGCCCCGCATCGCCTATCTGGCTCGCGATGAGGAGGACTTCTACAAGCGCCTCGACAAGATGATGGACGTCTCCGCGCGCTCGCTGAAGATCAAGCGCACCACAATTACCAAGCTTCTGGAGGAAGGCCTGTATCCTTACACTCGCCATTATCTCGGCTCATTTAACAACCACTTCTCGACGATCGGCCTGATCGGTATGAATGAGGTGGGCATGAATGCCAAGTGGCTCGGCAAGGATCTGACGCACAAGAAGACGCAGGAATTCGCGAAAAAAGTCCTGAACCACATGCGTGATCGTCTGTCCGATTATCAAGAGCAGTACGGCGATCTCTACAATCTGGAGGCGACACCTGCGGAATCGACGACCTACCGTCTGGCCAAACACGATAAGAAGAAGTATCCTGATATCATAACGGCGAACGAGGAGAGTCACGTACCGTATTATACGAACAGCTCGCATCTTCCGGTTGGTTATACGTCGGATATTTTCGACGCGCTGGACATCCAGGATCAGTTGCAGACACTGTATACATCGGGCACCGTTTTCCACGCCTTCCTCGGGGAGAAACTCCCAGATTGGCGTTCCGCGGCGGCGCTGGTTCGCAAGGTAGCCGAGAACTACACGCTGCCGTACTACACGCTCTCTCCGACGTATTCGATCTGTTCCGTGCACGGTTATCTGGCCGGAGAGGTTCACAAGTGCCCGACCTGCGGCAAACAGACCGAGAGCTACAGCCGCATCACCGGCTACTATCGTCCGGTTCAGAACTGGAACGACGGAAAGGCGCAGGAGTTCCGCGATCGTAAGCTCTATGAGCCGGAGACATCTGTCGTTAAGCACGGGGAGAGACAGGAAGCAAAGCCTGCCGCGGAAGAGAACCCGGTGACATCGACCGCTTCCGAAGCCCGGGCTACTGTGAATGTTGGACAGTCTCTCGAAAACACCGGGGCGGTTCGAGATCACGTCGTTCCGAAGTCCGAGGAAAGCCGCACATTGCTTTTCACGACGAAGACGTGCCCGAACTGCCGCATGGCCAAGACGATTCTCGACGCCCGTTCCTTGTCCTACGAGGTAATTGATGCCGAGGAGAACGCCGAGCTGAGTCGCCGCTTCAATGTCCGACAGGCACCGACCCTTGTGGTCGTCAAGGGCGGCGAGGCACAGACAATCTGCAATGTCTCGAATATTAAGCAATATGTGAAGGGATAAGAACTATGACGGATGTAATTGTCATCGGCGGCGGTTACGCGGGGCTGACGGCGGCGCTTTATGTAGCCCGCGCCGGCAAGACCGTCATCGCCTTCGAGTCGGAGAATATCGGCGGACAGATTACGGCGGCGCATCAGATCGACAACTACCCGGGCTTCCCGACGATCAGCGGAATGGAGCTCGCGGACAACCTCTACGTTCAGGCGACCGGCCAAGGCGTCGAGGTGCGATTGGAACATGTACTCAAGGTAGCGCTCGATGGCGACTACCGCAAAGTCATCACCGATGAGGCAGAGTATCTCTGTCGCTCGGTGATTCTTGCGACCGGCGCCAAACACAAGAAGCTCGGGCTCGCGCGCGAAGAGGAATTGACCGGCAGCGGCATCTCCTATTGCGCGGTCTGCGATGGCGCTTTCTTCCGCGGCAAGGATGTCGTGGTCGTCGGGGGCGGCAACACGGCCTTCGGTGACGCATTGTTTCTCGCGCCGATCTGCAAGAGCGTTACGATTGTTCATCGGCGGGAGGTTTTTCGCGCAGACGCAGCGATGCAGAAGAAGGCGAAGGCGACGGAGAACATCAGCTTTCTCACGGGCAAGATCGTTGCCGACCTTCGCGGTTCGCCTCTTCTGAACGGAATTACGATACGGGACGTTGTCACCGATGCCACGCGCAAACTCGATATTGACGGGCTCTTTGTCGCGATCGGGCATGCGCCCAAGAATCCGGAGTTGCCGGAGGGACTTGAGACAGACGCGGACGGTTATCTCATCGCGGGCGAAGATTCGCGGACCAATATCCCCGGAATCTTCGTCGCGGGGGATTGCCGCGCCAAGGAAGTACGTCAGCTGACCACGGCGACCTCGGACGGCACCAACGCGGCGATTGCCGCCGTGTGTTGTTTGCAGGGGTAAGGGAAGATGTTGGCTGTTTTTCAGCTCGAAACGAAAAAAGAAAGAGGCCGTCACCGGCCTCTTTCTCATTGTCTTGTTTGCTCCTAAGGGTATCAGAATTCTCTTGTTCACGTAAGGCGCGAGATAGCCTCACCCCAAATTCCTCCGCAGCACGCGCGCGATCCGTGCGATTCCTTCACGCAACTCTTCGGTCGTAGCATAGGAGAAATTGATCCGCATCGTGTTCTGATGTCCCCCGTTCGGGAAGAACGATCCGCCGGGAACGAATGCGACCTTCTCCTCCAGGCATTCGACGAGGATTTTGCGCGCGTCGAGATGCTCCGGCAACGTCACCCATGCGAAAAGTCCGCCCTGCGGCCGCGTATAGCTCACCCCATCCGGGAACAGCTCGTCCATTGTCTCGAGCATGATGTCTCTCTTGACGCGATAATCGGCGCGGATCCGCTCGATATGTTGATTGATATCGCGCGTGTTCAGGTACTCCATGATCTGGTACTGTCCGACCGTGTTGCATTGCAGATCGGTTCCCTGTTTGACCAACACGTATTTGTCGATGACCTCACGGGGACCGGCGATCCATCCGATCCGATAACCGGGGCAGAAGATTTTCGAAAATGTGCCGAGACAGAGCACATTGCCGATTGTATCGAAGGTCGCCGCCGACGGCAGGCTTTCCCCCTCGAAGCGAAGCTCGCCGTAGGGGTTATCTTCCAGGACGACAACCTTGTGCTCCGTTGCGATCCGGACGAGAGATTCTTTTCGCGCGAGGGACCATGAGCGGCCGGTCGGATTCTGGAATTCCGGAATGGTATAGATGAGCTTGGCGCGCGGTTCGGCGCGAAGGATTTCCTCGAGGGACTCCGGGATCATGCCGTCGTCATCGGTCGGCATCTCGACGAATCGGCATCCGAAAAGGCGGAAGGCGGAGAGCGCCGCAAGGTACGTCGGACTCTCGCAAAGGACGACATCGCCCTCATCGAGGAAGACCTTGCCGGTCAGGTCGATTGCCTGTTGGGACCCGTGCGTCAGAAGGATCTCATCCGCAGAGAACGAAGTGCCGAGTCGTGTATTCATGCGCTCGGCGACCCAACGGCGCAGCGGCTCGAACCCCTCGGTCGTCGTGTATTGCAGAGACGTCCGACCGCTGTTCTCGAGAACCGAGAGGCTGACTTCTTTCAGATCCTCTACCGGGAAAAGGTCGGGGGAGGGGAGGCCGCCCGAGAATGAGATGATCTCGGGACTTTCGGTGAGTTTCAGGAGCTCGCGGATCTCGGAAGCCCTGACATCTTGCATTCTTTTCGCGTATGTATATTGCATATTCATTCTCCTTTCGGGTGTGAGAAAAGAAGGCGGCTCTCGTTCTTGCAAGAGTCACCCGATCAAATTCGATTGGAAGGGACATTGCGGATCAGACGATCGGACGAACCTCGAAATTGTCGCCGGCGGCCGGAGGAAGGGATTCATCGAGTGTCTCTCGAAGGGCGACACACAGACGACGGATTCCTTCGGGGATCTCTGTAACGGACGCGCCGGTGAAGTTCAGTCGGATCGTCTCCGTAGCTCGACCGTCGTGATAGAACGCATATCCGGGGACGAAGGCGACGCCCTGCTCGGCGGATTTTCTGAGGAGGAGGGCTACGTCGGCGCCGGGTGGAAGCACTGCCCAGATATAGTAACCTCCGACGGGGCGATTCCAGGCGACACCGTCCGGTGCGTATCGTTCGAGGGCATCGCACATCAGGTCGCGTTTTTCCCGGTATTCGACGCGCATCTTCTCGATGTGATGCGCGAAGCCCCGGTCAAGGAAGGGTTCGAGAAGGTATTGCGACAAGCTCGAGGAATGAAGGTCGGCCGTCTGCTTCACGGAGACGACGCGCTTGATGAGCTTGGCGTGTCCGATCATCCAACCAATGCGAAGTCCGGAGTATACGGCCTTCGAGAAAGTACTTAAGTAGATGACGTGTCCGTCGCGATCCATGGACTTAAGCGTCGGCAAGGGCTCGTGATCGTAGGAGAGTTCGCCGTACGCATCGTCCTCGAGGATGGGGACGCGGTATCGCGCGGCCAGGGAGAGGAGCTCGCGTCGCCGCCGCATCGACATGTCGATGCCGGTCGGATTCTGGTGGGACGGCATTGTGTAAATGAGCTTCGGATGATTCCTCTGGAGAATCTCTTCGAGAACGTCGGTTCTTAGCCCGTCCGCATCGAGAGGCACTCCGATGATTCGGGCGCCCGCCGCGCGAAAAGCCGTTATCGC
Source organism: Bacillota bacterium (assembly GCA_023397475.1). Lineage (GTDB taxonomy): Bacteria > Bacillota > Clostridia > Saccharofermentanales > Saccharofermentanaceae > Firm-13. Next base: position 24,731 of record JAEWUD010000015.1, on the reverse strand, counting down.
AGGAAAATACGTCGGTTCCTCGACAACGACAACATCGCCGGGGTCGACAAGAACCCGGGCCAGGATATCGATTCCCTGCTGCGAGCCGGACAGAACGACAACTTCCTCGGGATCGGCTTCGACGCCACGCTTTCGCATCATGCGGCACAGAGCGGACCGGAAAGAGAGGAAGCCCTCCGCCGGGGCATGCAAGAGGCCCCGGAGCTCATGCTCGACGAGAATCTTGTTCTCCAAACCGCGGAGGATCTCCGAGGGGCCGGAGTCCGGGGACGCGATGCCGGTAGCGAATGTGATGATGTCACGGCGGCTTGCCAAGGTCAGAAGATCCTTGAGAAGATGGGATTCGAAGGCGGCCGAAGACTCGGAGAAGAGTCTTGTCCAGGGGAGCTCGCCGCCGCTTAAATGCGAATACAATGGCTTCGGACTCTCCGCGTAGCGGGAATCCGGTTCTGCCGCGTTCTCCGCGATAAAGGTCCCGTGACCGACCTTTGAATCGAGAAGGCCGTCGGCCTTCAGTTCACGATAGGCGTTGAGAACGGTGGTTCGGTTGACACCCAGGATATCCGCTAATTTGCGTTCCGGAGGGAGAAGGTCACCCGGAAGAAGTTCGCCGATGCGGATTTTGCGGGCGATCTGCTCGTAGATTTGTCGATATGCGGGAACCTTGCGAGTCTTGTCAATCTCAATACGCATATATTGGCACCTCCATTGGTTGCAACCAATTACAGAATACCTCGGTTCTGTTGCGAAAAAAACCACCAATTAAAGAGAAGTGCTACGGCCAATTCATAATATGTGGACTTGTGAGAGATTGTAATTTCTGAGAAAAGCATGCGCGGGAAGAATGCGAACAAGCGGCGCGAAATTCCACTCGCACGGCAGTCAGAGGCAAACTTGCGAGCCCAGAGAATCACGCGTGCGGCAAGTAGAAAAACTTACGAGGCAAGCAGAGCCACCGCGCGGCACGCAGGAGCACATGCGCGGGAAGGTAAGATGCATGCGCGGACTTCGTGGGCACCCTTCATTTGTTTGCCGTCGCTAGTCAATCAGATTCGCTGACTCAGCGAAATGAGTTATATAGCAATGACAAGCCTACTCAATTAGCATTCGAGAGCATTTGAGTAGGTACGCTGGCTCACCGACGCGAGTTTCTTGTCAATGACAAACCTACTAAATCGGCCGCTAAGTACGTTTTAGTAGGTCGGCCCGACGCCCGACGCGAGGATCACGTGCACTTAACGCTAATCTGTCGCGCATAGCGTTCTAATCTGCCTCGTTTCAAACACAGCAACCTGGAATAGTGTAGTCTCCCGCGCCTCGCAGATAACAACCGGGATCAGAGAATACCGTGTATAATACGTAGTAGTACGCAGTCAAGAGAACGGAGGTCGAGAGAATGAGAAGAGCAGTCAGTCGCTTTGTGGTTTTGGTCGCCTTCCTTGTCGTCGTGATATGCTTCACCACTTCCTGTCAACCGGAACCCGCCGTTGCGACAACGTTGACGAAGGACAGCTTCCTGAGTCCGGTTCTTTTCGCGGGAGAGGTGTATGTGATCGCTCCTGAAACATTTGATGAGTCACGGAACACGGAATCACTCGGTGCTTTTCGCTTCAAAGACATAGAACCGGATTGGCTCTCGCAGCAACTTATGAGGGATTATGTTGTTGGTGAAGTGGGCGACGCCTCCTTCACACAGATCAAGGTGCGAGGTGCTCTAATCAGAGATTATGTCAAAGCATCGGTCTCGGAGCAGAAAGAACTTGTGCTGGACGAGGATTCGACATGCTTGCTCCTTGAAGAGAACTGGCTGGATATGACGGCCACCAGTCTCGACGGGAAGAATACCGGTCGCCATGTTGTACCCGACGATTTTGCTCAGGCATTGGAGAACGTATTCGGCGCAGTTACTTACGAAGCGTCAGAATTCGCTGATTATGAAGCTGTATATCTTCTGGTACAGTATGATAACGCTGATCTTTTTTTGAACGCAGGGACTCCGCGATTCATCGGATGTATTCTCGTTATCGACGATACGTATTATTATGGGAATATGGAAAATGAGATTACCGGAGATCTTCTAGCGAGTACAAAGGAATTTCTCACAGCTTCGTAGAAGCTGTGAGGGGAGAATGAGGACAACATGACGAAGAGAACGACGCTTTTTGTACCCGACGCGCTACTTCTGGACCTAGACGACACGATTCTGTCCTTTAACGAGGGCTCCGAGGAAGCTTGGGCTGTTATCGCGTCGCAATTCTGCGACAAATGGCAGCCTCCGTTCGACGAGCGCGTCCTCTACGAGAAGATCCTCGTCTGCCGCGACTGGTACTGGAGTGATCCGGACCGCCACAAGACAGGACGCGAGGAGATCAATCACGCGCGCCGCGAGATCATGCGCAACACCCTCTCGGAACTTGCCTTTCCGCATCAAGAAGCCGGTGATGGGGCGGCCGACGAGTATTCGCGAATCCGATGGGATTCGATGCACCTGTTCGAAGGCTCCCTCGAAGCTCTCGAAAAGTTCCGCTCCCTGGGTATTCGCCTTGCACTCCTGACCAACGGCGGATCGCGTATTCAGCGCGAAAAGCTTCGCCGCTTCGGTCTCGAACCCTATTTCTCCGAGATTCTGATTGATCAGGAGACCGGTGTCAGCAAGCCCGACCCTGCGGTTTTCCACCTTGCGTTGGAGCGACTCGGCGTCACAAATGATCGCGCGATGATGGTCGGCGACAATTTGGACTGGGACGTGCGAGGCGCGCAAGCCGCGGGACTTTTCGCGGTGTGGAATGACTATCTCTGCGAAGGCCTTCCCCAGAATCCGGTCGCTGTGCCAGATGCCGAGGTGCGGACAATTCTGGAACTGGCGGAGAAGTTTGAGGCTCTGTCGTGAGTAATCCTACTTGACACCTATTCTCATTCGGTAACAGAATTCGATACGTATTACTTCTGTTCCGAAGATATCGTTAACTCTCTCTTCAAATGTCTGAAGGTCGGGAAGTATTTCCTCTCTGTCCGTGCGAAGTATCGATTGCAGGCCACCTTGGCTCAGCGCAATAGCTATAAACCTACGCGCATCGCAAGTCTCCGCGTTCGCGAAAACAATTTCTCTCTGATACCGGAAAATCCCACTGTTCTGCATGTTCGAAAGATGTTTTTCTTTGTCGAACTTTAAGTAATTCCGCTGATTCTCGGGACGCCGGGATTCTATTTCCGAGACCTTCTTGAACAGATTGTCATAAGCAAGCTCGGCCTCCCATTTGCAAACGGGCGGCCAGTCACAATCATACGCCGCGAAAATACCGCCTGTTCGCAGTATTCTCGATACTTCCCGCAAAGTGGTTTCAGGATTCATCCAATGAAAAGATTGGGAACACGTAATCACATCACAGGAATTGTCAGCAAGGCCGGTTTGATCGGAAAATCCGGCTAGGAAACTCACGTTTGGTAAATGCGATGCCTTTTCCGTGGCCACCCGAAGCATATCCGTACTCGGCTCTATTCCGATGACCTGATCGCTCAGGTCGCTCCAAATGATTGTGGAGAGACCGGTTCCGCATCCTAAGTCCACGACGACAGAAGTTGTCCTTCCAAGATAAGCAAGGATTATTTCCTTAACCTTCTCGGGACACTTCGGCCGGGCGCTGTCATATAAATCAGCGAAGCCCAGAAATCTATCCGCGTTGATTCGATCATCGTTTACCATAAACCTATTCTCTCATACGACGGCTTATTCTCATAACGATATTCGCGTTGTGGAATGATCATTTCCGCGAAGGCCTTCCAGAGAATCCGATGTCGTGACCGACACTTCAATTGTGTTTGCTAGAAGGGATCTACGAGAGTCTTGTTTTTGGATTATTTTTTGGATTATGGGCGAAATCATGGGTCGTCGTCCGTTTCGCCCATAAAAAAGGAAGAGGGAGTATGGGCGAAACAGATGAATGTGCTACTTTTCGCCCATAAATTGCAAACAGGAGTATGGGCGAAAATGAGGAAGACGGTCTTTTTCGCCCATAAAATGGGATGGTGGAGTATGGGCGAAATCGCTCAAAAATGCCCATTTCGCCCATAAAGCAGAAAAGTAGCCCTGACAACTCGCGTTAAATCACAGTATACAAGCGTTCTCTTTCCCTCCCTTAGCCCGACACAGTAACAGTTACCACCTCAGGGCGGGCGAAGCCTTCTATCGCGAGGAATATTTCCCTCCCTCAGTCTGCCGCACCAGCAGTTACATCCCTAAGGGCGGGCGAAGCGTTTTATCGAGCTCGCCTCTCTCTCTTCGCCCAACATAGTAGCAGTTACATCCTCAGGGCGGGCGATGCCTTCTATCGCACGGGTTCTCCGCAGGAGGCTTTTGCGAGGGCTCTTAAGATCTACACAGGACTATACTTAATCATCGCCCTCGCGAAAGCCGACGAGGACCCAACCCGTGCGAAGAAGTGCGAGCCCGCCCATTACTCCGGCTTCTCCATCCTATTCAGCATCTTGACCGTTGCCTTGATCGCGGAGGCTGTCTGATCCGAGTCGAGACCTCTTGTCTTGAACTCGGTTTCGTTCTGCCAGGTGATGATCGTCTCGACGAGTGCGCTTGTACGGCCGCCCGGCGGGATGGTAACGACGTAGTCGACGAGATCGGGAAGGGTGCGGTCGATTTTCGCGTAGATTGTTGTGAGAGCCTTCATGAAGGCGTCGTACTGACCGTCACCGGTCGCGGTGCCTTCGTAGGTCTTGCCGTCGATCTCGATTGCAAGGGTCGCGACGGGACTCAGGTCCTTCGCCTTGCATAGGTAGAAGTTCTTGATCGACACGCGGTTCGCACTCTCATCGGTGCCGAGAACGTCGGAGATGATATAGGGGAGTTCTTCGGTCGTGACGCTCTCCTTGTGATCGCCGAGCTCGACGATGCGCGCGGTGACCTTGGCGATGGCTTCTTTGTCGAGTACAACGCCGAGCTCCTCGAGGTTTCGGGCGACGCTCGCTTTGCCGGAGGTCTTGCCGAGCGCGTATTTGCGCGAACGCCCGAACCGTTCCGGCATCAAGGCGTTGCAATAGAGGCTGCCCTTGGCGTCGCCGTCCGCGTGAACACCGCAGGTTTGCGTGAAGACGTTATCGCCGATGACGGGTTTGTTCGCGGGGATGCGTACGCCCGAGAAGGCCTCGACGATCTTGCTGACCTTGTTGAGCTTCTCCTCGTCGACGCGGTTCTCGGCTTCCGGCATATGGTCGGCAAGAACGCCGACGATGGAGGAGAGTGTTGTATTTCCGGTGCGCTCGCCTAAGCCGTTGACGGTTGTGTGGATGCCCCGGCATCCGGCTTTTACCGCCATCAGTGTGTTGGCGACCGCGAGATCGTAGTCGTTGTGCGCATGGAAATCGAAATGCAGCTCCGGCCAGGTTGACGTCATGTATTTCGCGTAATCGTAGGTTGCGTCGGGCGTCAAGATGCCGAGTGTGTCCGGCAGCATGAACCGGCGGACCGGACGCGTCGCGAAATGATCGACCATGAGCTTCACGTAGTCGCGCGAATCCTTCATGCCGTTGGACCAGTCCTCGAGATAGAGATTGACGGAAATTCCGCGGGATACGGCGTAATCGATCACCGCGTCGACATCGCGCATATGCTCTTCAGGGGACTTTCTGAGCTGGGCCTCGACGTGGCGGAGCGAGCCCTTGCAGAGGAGGTTTAAGACCTTGACTCCGGTGTCGGCAAGCCAGTCGACCGACTGGGTGCCGTCGACGAATCCCAACACCTCGACCTTGTCGAGACAGCCTGACTGTCTTGCCCAGTCGGCAATCATGCGAACCGCCAGCTGTTCGCCCTTTGAAATGCGCGCCGAACCGACCTCTACGCGGTCTACCTTGACCTCGTCGAGCAGCATTCGCGCGATGTTCAACTTCTCGTTCTCCGTGAATGCGACGCCCGGTGTCTGTTCACCGTCCCGAAGCGTGGTGTCCATGATCTCAACTCTCATCTCTCGTACCTCCTTTTCGCGAAAAAACCATAAAAAAATCCTCCGTCCCGCAAACAGGACGAAAGATAAAACTTCCGCTATACCACCTGTACGACATACTGACATATGCGCTCCCGATAACGGCGGAGAACCGTCGGTCTCTACTCGGCGAAAATAGCCTTTGGATCCGAGACTCAGGAGGGATATTCGATCTTCCTCTACCGGAACCGGGCTCGCACTGTCCCCGGATCGCTGGGTCTTTCGAAAGAAGTCTACTGTCTCCATCAAAGTCGTGAAATATTTGTACTGATTGGAACTATACGACAATTCCATGGGTTTGTAAAGAGTGAAAATCCTATGCGAATATCCTGCGTCCAATTGTCCGGTCAGCCTTGTCGCGAATCCGGATGTGCCGGAACTTCAGCCGCTTCGCTTCAGCTGCGATGCACGACGCGAGCGCCCGTGCTCTTCAAATACGTGAGAAAATCCGACTTCTCCGCGTCATTCCGAACAACGCGAAGCGGCACGTTCACGACCAATCCGTCGGTGATCCAGATCGTCACATCCTTGTCGCGAATCCGGACAAGCTGTACTCCCGCCCACTCATATTCCCGGGTGCCGCTCGAGTAAATGAGTTGAAAACGATCCGCGTAGAACCGTAAATGTGCGAATCGAGGAAGAGCTTTGCCCTCGTCGCGGGCCGAGAGGACCAGCTTGATTGTAAAAAGTATAAGTCCTGTCAGGAGAAAAACTCCGGCCAGCACAAGAAACCAGGCGACATTTCTTGCCGCTGACCATGGGAAGAGAAAGACGCCTAGTGTTCCGGACAACAGGAGAGCTATAGCCATTGCGGCGATGCGCCGGTAATTCCTGCCGCGAAAAATCGTCTCGTACAAGATCGGGGTCACTTCGTCATCGGTCCGTTCAAATACCAGATCGAAACGCGCTTGTTGTGTTGCCGTGCCCGCGGAATCTACAGACTCTTGCGCGGAGCCCGCGTCGCCGGCAAAAAAATCACTTTCCGGTGCGTACTGTCGCTGTTCAAGGTGACGAAGCGAGAGAGCGGTGCCCGGCGCGCACGATTCCAGGAGATCGAGAAACGCGTCAAGTTGCTCGCGTCCCGTGAAACATCGACGCGGCAGAAGAAATTGTCGACCCGGACCGGGACGGAACACGAAGAAAGAGGGGAACTCGTCGATGCGCTCCAGCGAATTCCACTCGATTCGCTCCGTACCGGTTGCCGTTGTATAGCACATCGCTTCGTTGTCGAAGGTAAAAAACCCGCGATGCATCGCCGTCGATTCGCTTCGAAAAACCGCGAGGACTTCCTTCTTCGCGCTTCGAATCAGGAAGTACATTACGTTGTGCTCGAAAATCACGGCGCCGATGAAGAGTACGACTGTGAAAAGAAAAAGTACGATGCTCTCCGTAGGCGGGGAGTAACCTGCGATGCGGAAAAAGAGAATCGCCCCGAAAGCGACGACCAATAAAAAGCCGGAGAAAATTCGGATTGCGGCACCCATGCGCGCAATCTGGGGATTGCGAAGCGACTGCTCGCGGACGACTTCGGATACGAAGCTCGCGGCATCTTCTTCGGTATGGATTACCGGCACCTGAATCTCCATAGAAACGTTCTCCGATGCGACAGCTCTTAAATATCAAGTAAAATAAATGTACAGCACAAAAGAAAATAAAACAATACATAAATATATAGAAGAGACAAACAAGGGTCACCAATGAGCAATATTCTTAGAATCGACAAAAAATCGAATCACAACGTTTTGCAGTTTTCGCTTTGGACATAGATTTTCGCATTAAATCAAAGTAAAATAGATATATACATTTGCGAATCTCCTTTTGTGGAGGGGACGCATTGCCCGCTTCGGCATGTACACGACACAGGTGGACAAGATGGCGAAGAAGCGCTCTTCGGGACACCTGACGTTACGGAAGATTCTTCTCGTTTTCGTGATTCTTCTCGTGATCGCGTCAGGAGCCGTATATACAATCTATACCTTCCTTTTGGACTCGAAGAATGTGCGAGAGGCGGCGGTTTTACGCGCACAGTCCGCGGCGCTGCTCGCCGAGACGGTTATCTTTAATTCACCGTCGAACGAGGCTCCGTCCGAAAGGCAGAAGAATCACGATTTTCTTGTGTACGGTTTGCAACGATATGATGATCTGAGCCGAGATACGTCTCGTATTTTTGTTGTCTACGCCTCCGGGGAGGATTATCGCTATCTGGCCGGGTCGACATCGCCGGACGGTACCGGCAAGGTGACTCCGGATACAATTTATCCGATGCTTCCGGAGACGAAGCAGACGTTAACTCAGGCTGAGTACGCGATCGCGGATCAGGGTGAGCGAAGCGGTAGGTTCACGGTGCTCGTTCCTATGATCGATCCTTCGACCGGTATGATCCGCGCGGTATTCGGCGTGGATTACTCCTTGCAAGCCGTGATGCATGAACCTTGGCTGCATGCCTTAACTGCGGTTCTCATCACACTGATTTTCCTCCTGCTTCTTCTCGGTATTTTCTATGCGCTTCGCAAGAACGAGTCATTGCGCGAGACGGCGCGACGACTTCGCAAGAGCGAGGAGCGGCTGAAGGATATTTTCGAGCAGGCGCCCATCGGCATCGCGATCGTGACAGACTATACGAACATGACACGGGTGAACCGTGAGCTTCGGCGTATTCTCGGGTACGAGGAGGAAGAGGAGCCGTCTTTTGACTGGACGACGATCACGCATCCGGACGATCTGGACCGGGATGTTGCTGAGTTTGAACTCTTTAAGAACGGAGAGATCTCCGGATATTCGATGGAGAAGAGGTACCTTCGCAAGGACGGTTCACCGGTTTGGGTGAATATTGTCGTTACCGGTCTGTACACCCATTCACTGCAGGGAGAATCGTTGGAGAGTCCGGAGCACATCTGTATTGTTCAAGACATCGACGAGAAGAAGAGTGCGATTGACGCTCTTCGTGAGAGTGAGCGCAGCAAGGGAGTTCTCTTGTCGAATCTGCCGGGCATGGCGTACCGGTGTCTGCACAACCGTGAATGGACCATGCAGTTCATGTCGGACGGTTGTCTCGAACTCACAGGATATCCGCCGGAGGCATTTATCGAGAATCATGAGTTGAACTTCGGTGACATTATTTCGGAAGAATATTCCGAGAAACTGTGGCAGACGTGGAAACAGACGCTTGGAAAACACGAACCGTTCCGCTATGAATATGAGATCGTAACAAAGTCCGGTGAGCGCAAATGGGTCCTTGAGATCGGCCGCGGAATTTATTCGGAGTCGAATGAGGTCGATGCCCTGGAGGGGATTATCATCGATATCACGGAGTCCAAGCGCAATATCGACCGCATTCGCTACATGAACGACCATGACTTCCTGACAGGGCTCTATAACCGGAAGTTCTATGAGGAAGAGAAGGTACGAATTGCAGGATCTAATGCTCTTCCGGTATCCATCGTCAACGCGGATATCAACGGCGTTCGCCTGATCAACGACGCTTTCGGACAATCAGAGGGCGACTATCTCATCCGAAGAACCGCGGATATCATCCGCTCCTGTTGCCGCCAAGGCGATATTCTGGCGCGTATCGGCGGCGATGAGTTCAATGTTCTCATGCCCGGGGCCGGAGAAGATGCCGCCGCGATGTTGATTGAGCGGATCCGGCAGGCATGCGAAAGACATAACGAGATGACGGAGCGTCCGGAACATAAGATCAATCTAACCGTCGCAGCCGCCACTTGCTCCCGTGACGGACAAACGCTGGAGGATGCGGAGAAGGAAGCGGATGATGCGGTTCGCAAGCGCAAGCTTTTCGAGAGGAAGAGTACGCACAGCTCATTGTTGTCGTCGATTCTTGCGACATTGTACGCGAGAAGTCAGGAGACCGAAGAACACGCGATGCGGATCGCCAGCCTATGCCGCGAGATCGGCCAGGTTCTCGACCTGCCGCAGAAGAGCCTTGATAATCTACAACTTTTCTCCATGCTTCATGACATCGGCAAGATCGGAATTGAGGACCGGATACTTAATAAACCCGGCAAACTGACGGACGAAGAATGGATCATCATGAAGCGTCATCCGGAGATCGGTTTCCGCATCGTCATGTCGGCCCCTGAATTGGAAGAGATCGCACAGCTGGTCCTGTCCCATCATGAACGGTGGGACGGCAAGGGCTATCCGCGAGGACTTAAGGGGGAGGAGATTCCCTTGGTTTCCCGGATCCTTTCGGTTGTCGATGCCTTTGACGCGATGACCGAGGATCGTGTATACCGCAAAGCGATGTCCAGAGAAGATGCAGTCGCGGAGATTCGCAGAAACTCGGGCACACAATTTGATCCGACCATTGTCGAGATTTTTCACGGAATTCTTGATCGAGATATGACAGAAAACGGACCGTCAGGTGTCCGGGAATAAGGAGGCAATTATGGCTGCAAAGAGAATCCGGTATGCAACGGTCGCTCTTGCTTGGATTGTTGGCGTGGGACTTCTGGTCTCCTCTTGCAATCTCTTGCCTGCGACAGAAACGACGGCAGCGCGATCGGAAGATGTCGAGGAGGTTGTTGAGACCTTGCTGGATGAGATCGCAGGCGGAGATTTCGCCGACAATGATTATACATCGGACGTGCTTGACGATGATTCTGCCGAGGATTTCCTCGAGTATGACGACGCGACACGAGAAATTGTCGATGAGCTTCTGCAGCAGGTCAGTTACGAGATAACCTCTTCAACCGGCACGGAGGACGATGAGGAAGGGAGCTGTGTCGTGACGGTAACCGTGATCGACCTTAAGAGTATTCTTTCGGATCTCGATGACGATTATGAAGCGGAAGATGTGATCGACGCGATTACAGCGAAGAAGGCACCGACGCTCGAAGAGGAAATTTCTTTCGAACTGACCTTTGATGATGATTGGCTCGTAACGGACGCTTCGGAGTTTTTCGCGTTGATTACGAAGCCGGTTGCTAAGCTGGAGATTGCCGCGCCGGTCGAGACGACAGAAGCAACGGAGACGACAGAAGCGACGGAGACATCGGCCGCAGGCGATTATGTCACGGATCTGGAAATTACGCTCTCCTTCAATTTTGGCGATTACGAGGGCGTCTATACCGGTGATATGGCCGGAGGTTTACCGGAAGGTTTTGGGACATTTGTGTCCTATGAACTCGACGGAACCAGCTGGTATTATACCGGGAACTGGGTCGCCGGGCACTTGGAGGGAGAAGGACTGACCTATTGGGACAACGGATGGACCGAGACCGGAACATATGTCAATGATACCCTGAATGGATACGGCGAAGAGTACACCGATACCTATGTTGTCTATCAGGGCAACTTCGTCGACAACGAGTATGACGGATTCGGCACCTATTATGATTCGAACGGTGAGGTTGTATTTGAGGGGAACTGGGCGATGGGCTTCATTTCAGAGACCGTCGATGAACGGGCCGTTCGTGTGCAAGCCTTCAAGGACGGCAGCCTGCCGATGACCGCGGCGGACATGATCACAGCCTGTGAGACCGCCGCCGCGTCACATTCGCAATTCTCGGGAACCATCTTCCAAGTCTACGAATACGATGACGGTTACGACTACTATTGTGACTTCCTGATGTATGTCGACGGCGTGGAAGAAGTGGGACAGATCGTCGAAGTCTATTATCGGCTCTCGGTTGGCGAGGTTCCCTTTGTCGAGGGTCAGACCGTCACCGTGTGGGGCTCGACACAGTCGATCACCCAGTACACCAGCGAAGGCGGAGAAGAAATGTACGTCCCGAATGTCGAAGCGAGAAGTGTCGAGTGATCTTACGGGTAAGGGTCTTGTGAGGTTCTCGAAAAAAGATTTCTGAGGAATTGCAACACGACTAAATACAAATTCAAGGAGAAGCTGCCGCAAAAGACCCGTAATGGGTCAGATGAGGCAGCTTCTTGCGTGGGAGGCCTGGTCTCGCGCTTGCCCGGCGGGTCCAATGGCTGGCGATTGCGGAAGTTCGCAAGTTAAATGCGCGTCCACTCACAACCCAGTGGACGCCTTCGCTGTTGAGATTTGTGGACGAACGCGGTCATTCGGGCACTTTCGCCCTTCCTTCGACGAGCTCACACCCGGCACTTTATGGGCGAAAACAGCCACATCTCCCGATTTCGCCCAGACTCCACTTCGCCATTCTATGGGCGAAACCGACCCCGACCACCCATTTCGCCCATACTTGGCGCATCTGCCGTACCCGCACCAACCGCACTCACATCAATAGTGCGCGAGGTGACCGTCGCGTTTTGCGCGCTTTTCCGCCCAGCGGAAGAGCAGGGCACCGACGAACAACCACAGGACGGAGATGAGGATGGCCTGCGTGACAAGATCTCCCGGTAATGTCTCCCGGGTTATGAGACCGGCCGCGACGGATCTGGCCAGATGTGCCGGCAGGACGCCCGGCAGGGCACGGGCAAAGAGGAAGGCTCCGTCGATCGGGATGGCGACGAGGATGGCGACGAGAAATTGCAGAAGCCCCATGAGCGAATCGAGTTTCTTGAGGATAAGCTGTAAGCCGCCGAGAGCAAAGCTCATTCCGATGGCCGGGAGGAGAAACAGGAGCATCAGCGGCAGGAGCAGTCCAATATCCGCTTCGAAGGTTCGGCCGGTGATGAGAATGAGAACGAGCGATATCGCCGTGATCATGACGATATTCCAGATCGAGTTGATGCACAGACGGACAGCGCCGATGCACGTGTAGCCGAACGGTGACATGGAGAGCATTTCCAGCACGCCTTCCGACGCCTCTGTTGACAGATTCTGCGCGATATCCTGATAGAAGAAGAGCGCGCTGATCGTGAGGATGTAGCCGGTTAAGAGATGGGCAAGGCCCGACGTATAGTCCGGAGAATTACCGGCCACGCCCTTGTATCCGAGGAAGAGAAGCGCGAAAAGCACGATGACGGAAACGAGGCCAAGGAGTGAATTCCATTTGTAGCGAATTGTAAGCGCCATTTCTTTGCGAAAAACGGTCTGGTATAACGTAGCAATGCTCATATGGCCCCCTTGTGAATGACTTGAAGAAATATCTCTTCGAAGCGTGTCTCTTCTTTGCCGATGCTTTCGATCATTCCGTGATGTGCGCGAAGAAGATCCATCCATGGATAGAGTTGCACGGCATCTTCGAGAATGATGGAAATCTCCAATTTTCCGTCGTCCGTCGCAGCGATGATCGGCTGGGACGGGTGTGTCTGCAAAACGGGAAGGAGAGAGGGATCATGTTGAGACAAGGAGATGCGGTATGCGCGGCTCCGGAAGGCCTCGCGCCAGTCCTCAATCGAGCGATCCGCCAGAACGCGACCTCCGCTCATAATGACCGCGCGATCACAGATCGACTCGACGAGTGACATATCGTGCGTCGTGATCAACACGGTTGTTCCGTTCTCTTTGGAGTAACGGACGATTCCTTCACGCAGCATCGCCATGGACTCGACGTCCAGACCGAGTGTCGGTTCGTCGAGAATCAAGAGCGGAGTGTCGCAGATTGCCGCGATGCCGAAGGCGAGTTTCTGTTGCATGCCGCGCGACAATGTCTCTGCGGGAACGTTCGCTTTCTCCTCCAGGCCGAGGCTCTTCAGCCAGCGGGAGGCCCGGATCATCGCCTCTTGATGCGGTATGCCGTGAAGGCCCGCGAAGAAACAGAGGTTCTCCGTCGGGCTCAACTGACGGTACATATTTCGGCTTCCTTCGAGTACCGCGGCAAGACTCGCGCGGGCACGCCGATCCTTTCCGACTTCGTATCCGTTCACGAGGACGCGACCGGCGTCCGGGGTCAGCACATCGCAGACCATCTTGACGACGCTGGTTTTGCCCGCGCCGTTAGGGCCGAGAAGTGCCGTTACGGAACCGGTCTGCACCCGGAAACTTGCGTCACGGACGGCAGGAACGTTCGTTTTCTTCCGCCGGTAGGTTTTTGACAGGGATTCGATCTCAAGTATGTTCATTCGAGGTTCTCCTTTTCGGGTTGTTGCGTTAGCCGGTGAAGGGTCATATTCTCTGCTTTTCGAGCCGGGGAAGGATCTTATTTTCCTCTCCTTTTCGAGCGAGAGAACAAGTGCTTCATCTCTTTGTTCTTACCTTACAGTCTTCCCTTAGGGGAGAGTCAACAGGTCCGGGCTAAGGGATTTTCTCGCCGTTTTTCGCGAGCGAATCCTCTTGTTTGCGGCGGCAAAGGTTTGCGGCGGTTGCTTCTTTGACGCTTGTGAGTATACTGATAACAAAAAACACCGGAGGAACAAGATGTCGCAAACGATATGGACGCGGGGCGCGGGTGTACTGACGTACGGAATCACGCCGCCGAAGAAAGACCTCCCGGAGGAGCGAATCCGAGAGATCGGTGCGGCGCAATGCGACCGTATACGCAAACTGCCGATCGACGCACTGATTCTCTACGATATCTGCGACGAGAAGGATCGGAATCCGGAGGAGCGGCCGTTTCCCTTCCTCGAGACGATCGATCCCGTCGAGTATAGCGAGAAGTACCTGGCGTCTCTTCCGGTCGACCGTATCATCTATCGATCCGTCGGCAAGTATTCGGAAGACGAACTGTTGGATTTTCTCCGGGATTCGAGGGAGAGCTCCCGCATGACGGTTTTTGTCGGAGCGGCGTCCTCGGGGAGCGCAGGGCTGTCGTTGTCGCGTGCCTATGACCTGTATGCGGCGAGCGGGGCGGATGTTCCGCTCGGCGGGGTTCTGATTCCCGAACGCCATGCCAAGAACTTTGACGAACATCTTCGTGTCGCGTCGAAAACGCGTCGCGGCTGTCGTTTCTTCGTGTCGCAAGCCGTCTACAATGTGGGTGCCGCCAAGGATTTTCTTTCCGACTACGCCCGCTATTGTCAGCAGGAGGGGATAACGCCGGCCCCGGTGCTTTTCACGTTGACCCCGTGCGGATCGGAGAAGACCCTTCTATTTATGCGTTGGCTGGGGATCGCGATTCCGCGATGGCTCGAGAATGACCTGTCGGCCTCCGAAGACATCCTGTCCGCATCGGTGGATGTGTCGGAAGGGATTTTTCGCGAGTTATGGGCCTACGGAAGGGCCAAAGGAATTCCCATCGGCTGTAATGTCGAGAGCGTCTCGACGCGCAAGGTCGAGATCGACGCGTCCGTCGAGCTTCTGGGCCGAATCGCCCGTATTATGGGGCGTGGGTAAGTGCCGGGGCCGCGTTCCCGCCGGTCGGTATTTTATGAATCCATTAAGACTACCTTGAGATAAGAGAAACCCGCCCGCTGTATAGTCAGGACAATACCGTATACAGGGGGCGTCATGAAAAGTAAATTGATCGGCAGGATCCTTCTTGCCACAGGCCTTGTTCTTGTCACAGCACTGGCCGCATCGGCGATCTATGTTGCGGCGGGTATCCGCTATCCCGCTCCCGCCGGCCTGTACGAAGTCGGCCGCACCCGAATCTTTGTGAAGGACGAGAGTCGAGACGAGACATTCTCAGATGAACCCGGAGATCAACGGGAACTTCCCGTCACCGTCTATTACCCTGCGGCGGCCGGAAGCGAGGAGCCGCTTGCGGGGTCGATGGATCTGGCCCGCGTCGGGATCTTCGGTCACTCTTTCGGGGGTGCCGCCGCCGTCGCTGCGGCACGGGAGAATCCGGAGATTCTTGCCGCCGTCAATATGGACGGCACGATGTTCGGATCCATGGCCGACCCTTTGACACAACCGGTCATGCTGATGATGAATGAGCAGGGCATTTCGCAATCGGCCTTGTTTTTTCGCGAAAAGGTAGAGATCTCTGAAACCTCCGAGGCATGTTATCACCTCCTGCTGCGCGGATCGACGCACGATTCATTCGCGACGGACAGCGGGCTTATCTATGATAAATATTCAATCCTACGATCGCCGGAGGTCGCCTCTATCGGTGGCTTCGAGGCGCTGGACTCGCTCACCGCATACCTGAAAGCATTCTTCGACCAATACCTCAGCGGCGTCGATTCCGAACTTCTCAACCAGGCGGTAACGCCGGATTACATCCAAGTGTTCTGTGTGCGTTACGGATATGAAATTCCGGATTCTGCGGAGGTTTCCCATGAAGAATAAGAAGCGACTCGTGCGAGTTCTGTCCATTGTTGCCCTTTGTATTTTTTCGCTGCTGGCAATACTCTTTGTCATCGCTGCGATTCGCCAGGCGGATGCTCGAAAAAATCCCCCGTCCTATGCGTTCACCGGTACACGCGTACCGGTCGGCGATGGCGAAATATATGTGGAGATCGGAGGGAAAGAAGGCGCTTTACCGGTGGTTTTTGTTCCC
Source organism: Bacillota bacterium (assembly GCA_023397475.1). Taxonomy (GTDB): domain Bacteria; phylum Bacillota; class Clostridia; order Saccharofermentanales; family Saccharofermentanaceae; genus Firm-13. The sequence goes on along the minus strand of JAEWUD010000015.1, from coordinate 8,470 downwards.
GGACTCGGGGACGGGGCGTATTCTTTCTGTACCTATGCGGCGACAATAGCGGACACATACCGTACGATTACCTACGATCCGGCCGGGATGGGCAGGAGCGATCCTTCTTCCTCCGTGAATACGCCGGATCAAGAGATCTACGATCTGCACGCCTTGCTTGACGCGATGAATATTGACGGTCCGTATGTCTTTGTCGGGCACTCGCGCGGCGGGGCTCTGGTGCGGCGTTACGCGCAAGTATTTCCGGAAGAGGTACTGGGTGTCGTTCTTGTCGACGCGACGAACGAAGAGATGGGGCAGGACACGGTCACGCGTTTGGCATACCAGGCGCAGGGACTATACTATCAACTGTTGGGCGGTTTGAACGATGTCGGCGTTCCCCGATTGATATCCGATCTGGGCGCCGATCTTCTGGAACGGGAAATCAACCATGCACTTCGGGAGTTTCGCGGCGAGGATTATGTCGATGCGTTGAATGAGCAATGCTTCTCCTCGTCGATGATTGCAACGTCAGCAAGGCAGTTCTCAACGGTGCATGCGATTCTCGACGAGGTCCGACAGGGAATGAAGGCGCTCCCGATGCCGGCGTATGTTCTGTATGACGTCCCGACGGATGATCCGGATTCGCCACCCGAGGAGACAGAGGAGATGCTGCGGCGATGCATCGCCGCTGTCGCGGAACAGTTTCCGCTCAGCAACTCCGCATTGGTCTATGGACAGGGGCATTATCTCCACGTATCGGTTCCCGACGAGGTTACCCGCGGAATCGATTGGGTCGTGGAGCAACACAATCGTGAGCTGGGCGAGAACGGAGGTGCGACATGAGTAGAATGCAGGGGATTCGCAGAGCCGGTGCGGCAATCATCACGCTGATTCTCCTTATCAGCGGTCTCGTGCCGCAGTCGGTTGCCGCGAAGTTGGCGCAACCGATCGGTGTCACACCGACCGGAATACGGGAAGAGGATCTGGAGAAAACAATTGACGAAGCGGTCGCGCCGTTTATCGGCACTTCATGCGCCGGCGCCGCGGTTGTGATTGTCAAGGACGGAATGACCCTTTTATCCAAAGGCTACGGGTACGCGGATATAGCAGAGAAGATCCCCGTGGATCCCGCGATGACAACCTTCGAGTGGGGTTCCGTCAGCAAGACTTTTGTCTGGACGGCGGTGATGAAGCTTGTGGAAGAAGGCCGCCTGGATTTGGGTGCTTCGATTGCACAATACCTGCCGGAAGACTTCATGCGGAAGCTTGACCTGCGGTTTGCGGTCACGATGCTCGACCTGATGAACCATCGGGCGGGTTTCGAGGAAGTCTATCATGATCTGATTCTTGACAAGCCGGCTGCCGATATGACGCTGCGGACCGCGCTGGAGAATGTCATCCCGCGCCAGTGTTTTGAACCGGATACGGTGAGCGCGTACTCGAATTATTCCTGCGCGCTGGCGGCGTATGCGGTCGAATGTATCACCGGTCAAACCTTTGCCGAATATGCGCGCACGAGTTTTCTCGAACCGCTTGCCATGAACCTTACCTCGATTCTTCCGGACCGAAGCGATGCTCCCGCGGTTCTTACAGGAGCGGCGCAGGGTTATACGAGGGAAGAGGACGGGACTTTATCCGAGGGTCCGGCGAGCTTCGTCGGATTGTATCCCGCGGGAGCGATGATGGGCACAGCGACGGATCTTGCTGCGTTTGGCGCAGCCCTTTGCGCGGAAGACTGCCCGCTTTTCGCGGACGACGCGACAAGGGATGAGATGTTTACCGACTCCTATGCGCCGTGCCCCGAATTGGCCGGTTGCGCGCATGGTTTCTGGCCCTACAAGGGAGTTGAGACCGCTTACGGACACGGGGGGAACACGTTGTATTTCTCCTCGCAGCTGATGGTGATTCCCGAAGAGAATCTGTCTGTCGTCATTCTGACGAACCAGCAGTATGAGAGTCAGCTGATCGGGGCGATCGGTCGGGCGATCTTCGGATCTCCGGAGGTCGCCGGTCCGTCCGGCGCTCCGGCGGAGCTTCCGGATGTGTCGGAATTTGCCGGTGGCTTGTATGTCGGCGCGCGCGGAGGATTCACGGTCGCTCCGTTCGGGTTGATGTGTCCGTTGTCGATGCTGCGGGCGGAGGCGAATGAGCGAGGAGGGATCGATCTTGTCAGCGTGATCATTCCTACGGATCGATATTCCTTTACGCAGGTGTCGCCGGGACGTTTTGTCGCGGACGCGGAGGACAGTATCGCTCCACAGATTTACTTTGTTCGAGAAGGAGGAGAGATACGCGCGATCAGTATCGGGGGCGACGGGGATTTTGTACCTTTTACCTCCATTGAAGGTATGTCGACAGAAAAGGCTGCCGCAAGTTATATTCTTCTGATTGCGGTACTCCTGTTCTGCCTCCTGTCCCTTCCTATATATCTGATCATTGCGATTGTCCGTCAGGTCCGCAGATCGTCCGAGGATCAGATGCTCTCGCGACCGTCGCTCAACGTGCGCTTCCAGGCACGTATGATGGTTGGGACGACGCTTTTCCTCTATCTGAACTTCGGCGTTCTTCTGTGGAGAGTTCTTGAGATCGGCGATATGACCAAGACGACGGCGAATCTTCACGCCGGGGGATTCATCTTGCTGTCGATACTTTTCGCGGCGCAATGGGTGCGAATGATCGTACTTCTTCTGCGTGGGAAGAAAGAGGTGAAGATTTCGGTGACGATCAAGGCGATTCTGACCGCGATCTTCACCACGGCCCCCTATGTTGTGCTTGCACTTTGGGGCTTCTTTGCGATAATTTAAGTAACGGCTTCTGACGGGGCATTTTCTGCCTCGTTGCCGCGGCGATCAAGAAGGATCGGCTGCGTGAGGAAGCGAAACGGAGGGATGAACGGTGGATACAACCATTCTGATCGCAGATGACGAGAAAGAGATCCGCGATTTGTTGCGGCTCTATCTGGAGAATGACGGATATACGGTGGTTGAAGCGGCGGACGGCATCGCGGCGCTTGAGCAGATGAAGAAGCATACAGTGGATCTGGCGATTGTCGACATAATGATGCCGGGGCTGAACGGGCACATGCTCGTGAAGCGAATTCGGGAGATCAATAACCTGCCGATCCTGTTCCTGTCCGCCAAGAGCGATCCGCACGATCGCATCCTGGGTCTTCGCCTCGGCGCGGATGACTATGTGACCAAGCCCTTCAACCCATTGGAGCTCTGCGCTCGCGTGCAGGCGCATCTGCGCCGCGTTCGTCAATTCTCTGCCGTGCAGACGGAGAGGGAGTCGAAGATCAATATTCGCGATCTCATCCTCGATACCGAACAGTGCCTGTTGACCAAGGACGGCGTTCCGGTCGAGTTGACCTCCACGGAGTTTCGCATTATGCGTTTGTTCATGGAGAATCCCGGTCGCGTGTTCACGAAGCAACAGATCTACGAGGCCGGATGGAATGAATCGAGCTTCGTCGACGACAACAGCATCATGGTGTGTATCAGCAAGCTCCGCGCCAAGCTCGGCGACGAGGGCGGAGAATATATCAAGACCATACGCGGGTTGGGATACCGCCTCGAGAAATGACGGGGAAGACAGCGGTAAATAAGCCAGAAAGTACGAAGACCGGTCCGGCATCGCAAGCGACGCCGGTGCGGGGCAGTCGTTCGCGCCTGATGATCTTCTCGATGCTGACCTTTGTCGGTTTCTCGATTCTGATCAGTATCGTGACGCCGACCATCGCCGGGACCGGCGGACTTTTGTTGCTGCTGATCAATCTGGAGAACGACTTTCTTTTCACAACGACGGCTGTGGTGCTGATTATTCTCTATATCTGTGCACTGCTGTTTTTCGTGTGGCTTTTCGCGTATACGATGAACCTCAAGGTCTTAAAGCCGATCAACAGCATGACGTCGGGACTTCGCAAGATTACGGAGGGCGATCACGCCGTGCGTCTGACGGAGAAGGTCGACTATGAGTTTGTCGAGATGCAGGGGGCCTTCAATTACATGGCGGAGAAGCTCGAGACGGCGGAGAAGGCGAAGGCGAAGTACGAGATGGAGAGGAGCATGATTTTCTCAAACATCTCGCATGACCTGAAGACGCCGATCTCGACAATCGCGGGTTACGCGGGGGCGCTCGCGGACAATATGGTCACGGACGAGGCCAAGAAGCTCGAGTATCTGCAGGCGATTCGCGCGAAAGCCCTGCATATGAACGGGCTTGTCGAGCTTCTTTTCGAGTACGCCCGTCTCGACAACATGGCATATGAGCTTCGACGCGAGAAGATCGAACTTACGGAATTCCTGCGCGGAATTCTGGCGACGATGTATACGGATTTCGAGTCACAATCGATTGCTCTGGATATTGTTCTGCCGGACGAATCGATCAATTATGAGGCCGACCGGCTGGAGCTCGCACGCGCCGTGTCCAATCTTCTGTCCAATGCGATTCTGCATAACGGGCCGGGCCACCGCGTGTCTCTCTGTTTGCGAAATGAACGCGCGAGCCATCCGGAGACGGGGATCGAAGGCCCCTATTATGCGATCTATGTATCGGATGACGGCGACGAGATTCCGGCGGAACTGCGGGATCGGCTCTTCACGCCTTTCATCGTCGGCGATGAGTCGCGAAGCTCACGCGGCGGCAGCGGTCTCGGTCTGGCCATTACGCGAAAAATCGTCGAACGTCACGGTGGATTTGCCGGCCTGGTCGACGGTCCCACAGGATTTACGAAGTCCTTTGTCCTCTATTTGCCGCAGGAGAATTCTTCCGTGAAAACATCGGTGTAATGAGGGCTATGCGGCGGTAATAATGGAATAGGTAACGGTCGCCGCCGTCGCGCCCTTTTCCGCTGAAGGAATTCCGGACGCGACATACAGACAATACGTTGTATCCGCATCCCAGGGATAGAGCGGTCGCACGTAGAGCTCCTTGCCGTCGTCACTCCATGTCATGCGCGTGGCAAAAGGCAGACCCTCCCGATCCGTCAGTACGACGAGCGACGACAGATCCTTTCCGGTATCCATCGCTTCCTCAAACCGCACTGCGAAAAAATACGACCGGTCGGCTTCCGTAACCGCCTGACCTGCATCAATCGTCTCGTTTGATTTGGCCTCGAGATCCGCCGATGTCGGGAGAACGAAGAGGCTCTTCACATCATCGATCGTATTCCCGAAAAGAAGCCCCGTTGCCGCAGGCATCAGCACGCGATAATACGCAGAATTGTCGATGAGAGAAGGCTCCTCGCCCGGAACGACGGCACACAGGCTCCCGTCGTCATAGCGCAGATAGTAGAGGACGCCGCAGCGGTACACCATCGCGGCCGCCCGGTCGGCGGTCACCGTCTCCTTAGTTGTCCCGTCCAGCGACATACACTGGATTCCCTCGTCGTCGCCGTAGAAGATCCGGCCGCTCTCAATATCCGTCGCGTACACATACAGGATCTCCTCATAGGCTGCATAGGCGTCGCTCGTTGCCGGCGGCGGAGTCACGGTACTTGTCTCGAAATCTCCGACCACCGCATCGGAACCGTCCGCTGCACTGGCGGAGAAACTCGCCTGCCGGGCCGCATCGTTCATCAGAAATGTACGAAAAGAATTCTCCGGCGCACCGAACGATCCGACACCCCACGACAGATCCGTGTGGTAAGTCTCTCCGTCGATCACAACCTGGTTCCATGCGTGCACACGATTCGAGACCATAACGCAGGGGATATTAAGTTCCGGAAGAAGCGTTGTCAGAATCTCCGCGAAATCATAACAGAGACCGCTTCCCTGTAGGAGAACACTGTCCGTCCCTGCAAACAAAGAACCGCCCATGTCCGGCGCGAAGTCCGTCGTCTCGCAAAAGTACTGGAAAACCGCCGCGAATCGCTCCGTATCCGACGCCCCTTCCGGCACGACGTTATGAAGAATATGGCTGACCTGCGCGGTTATCGCAGCTCTCTCCTCCGTCGACAAATCCGCATCCCCGCACAGGGTGTCGATCACGTCCGATGAAGGATCGGGATTCGCGATGATTTCGATAACAGGACTTGCGATCGTAGGAACCGTGATTGTCGCGGTCGCTTCGGATTCAGAAGACAGAGGGAGGAGGCGGTATCCTGACGCGACGGAAGCCGTCGGTAGGGTTGGCAGGGAAGAGTTGCCGTCGGTTTGCGAACATGCGGTACCGAAGAGGAGAGAGGTAAAGAGCAGAAAGAATGTCGTTATCCGGCAGATTACGGAAATCCCCCGGGTACGACGATTGTTCGATGCTTGTGTTGACAGATGAATCACGCTGATCCGTCCTCCGACTCATGAGGAATTTGACTTCTTGTGGTCTAGTATACCGTAAAGACGCATCTGTGAACCATCGGTGAATCTTTTCGCGAAGTATCCCATCGAGGGATATTCCTCGCTATAATAAAGAGGCAAAGAAGTGCGACAAAATTCTCTTGATGTTGGAATTCCAACGTATTATTTCTTTGAAATGCGGCATGATCAATGTGTCAGCCGGCACGACCGGTGGTGAACGGCAAGAGGTGGACATGATGTTGCGCGAGGTATCGATCTTCTTAATCCCATCATTGGCAGAAGCCGATACGATCATCGCATCTCACAAGCCTTTTCGACGTTTCGCATTGTAAGGTCCCGCTGTATATCCACGCGGGGCCTGCATCATAACGCAAAGTTTGAAAGCGAGGTAGGAAAGTATGGGAATGTTCTGTTATCAGTGCCAGGAGGCAGCCAAGGGAACGGGTTGTAATGTATCGGGTGTATGCGGCAAGGGGCCGTCAACAGCGAATTTGCAAGATCTTCTCACGTATGTTTTGGAAGGTGTCGCCCAGGTTGTGGTTCGCGGCAAGGCGGATTCCGCATCTGTGGAGGGACTCGACCGTGAGACGCTGACAAGTCTCTTTATGACGATTACCAACGCGAATTTCGACGATACAGCGATTGTGGCGCAGATCCGTAAGTTGGCCGCTCTTCGCGATGAACTCAAGAAGACGGTTGACGCAGTATCGTACGGCGACGCGGCCGACTATGTTCCCGGAACAACGGAAGAGATGCTCAAGAAGGCAGAGACCGTCGGCACTCTCGCAACAGAGAATGAAGACGTCCGTTCCCTGCGTTCTCTCGTACTCTTCGGACTTCGCGGTCTCGCGGCGTACGGAGAGCATGCCCTCAATCTCGGCAAATCCGACCCGGCGATTTTCGCGTTCGTGTATGAAGCCCTCGAAGCGATCACAAACGACGCACTTACGGCTGACGAGCTGACCGCACTTGTTCTTGCGACCGGCGCGAACGGAGTCAAGGTCATGGCGCTTCTCGACGAAGCCAACACCTCCCGCTACGGAAACCCCGAGATCACACAGGTCAATATCGGCGTTCGCGGCAATCCGGCGATCCTGATCTCCGGCCATGACCTCGCGGATATGGAGATGCTTCTCGAGCAGACGGCGGGCACGGGCGTTGACGTCTATACCCACAGCGAGATGCTCCCGGCAAACTATTATCCGGCCTTCAAGAAATACGATCATTTCGTCGGCAACTACGGCAACGCGTGGTGGAAGCAGACGACAGAGTTCGCATCCTTCCATGGCCCGATCCTGTTCACGACCAACTGCATCGTCCCGCCGAAGAGCGAGGAGATTCGCTCCCGCATCTATACGACCGGCGCTGCCGGCTTCCCGGGCTGCACGCACGTGGTGGCCGGGCCCGACGGCAAGAAGGATTTCTCGGCGATCATTGAGCATGCCAAGACGCTCCCCGCTCCGGAAGAGATCGAGACCGGCAGTATCGTCGGCGGATTCGCACACGCACAGGTATTCGCTCTGGCCGACAAGGTCGTCGATGCTGTCAAGTCCGGCGCGATCCGTAAGTTCTTCGTCATGGCAGGCTGCGACGGACGCATGAAGTCCCGCGACTACTACACCGAGTTCGCGGCCAAGCTTCCGAAGGATACCGTTATCCTCACGGCCGGCTGCGCGAAGTATCGCTACAATAAGCTCGGCCTTGGCGACATCGGCGGGATCCCCCGCGTTCTCGACGCCGGCCAGTGCAACGACTCCTACTCGCTCGCGGTCATCGCGTTGAAGCTTAAGGAAGTTTTCGCCCTTTCAGACATCAACGAGCTGCCGATCGCGTATAACATCGCATGGTATGAGCAGAAGGCCGTTATCGTTCTACTGGCCCTCCTGTCCCTCGGCGTGAAGAACATTCATCTCGGACCGACACTGCCCGCATTCCTCTCGCCGAACGTGGCGAAGGTCCTCGTCGAGAACTTCGGCATCGCCGGCATCGGCACCGTCGATGATGACATGAAGCTTTTCCTCGGCTGATTCTTCCCTGATTGTTCGTGAAAAACAGCGCCCCGGATATCGTACGACGATATCCGGGGCGCTCGCTATGTTTGGGCGCTCGCTATGTTTGGGCGCTCGCTATGTTTGGGCGCTCGCTATGTTTGGGCGCTCGCTATGTTTGGGCGCTCGCTATGTTTGGGCGCTCGC
>JAEWUD010000040.1 GCA_023397475.1 Bacillota bacterium | reverse complement strand
GTTCTCGCACCATTGGCGCACACTCTGTCCGCTGTTTCGTTGAGCCAGAATCCGTTCCTTCCATTCCTTGACCAAAGCCTGGTGCTGTACATTTCGCATATCCATGGGCTGCTCTCCCTCTGCTTTTTGCGTCTTTATGAGTTCTCGCGTTTACTTTCACAGTCTTTACAAGACTCGCGATTACTCATGTATTTCTTCTTAGAGAGTCCCACAATTCATTTTGGTTTTAAAGGCGTCGATTATCGGACGCTTACACGCAAACTCCGCATTGGTGCTGGTTTGTGCTCGACTTCGATACATGGAATCTTCGCTTTGGGGTACGAAGCTCTACCTGAACATGAAGCACCTTGAGTCCATGGATCTGAAAGATGAGGTGATTACGGATTCATCGACTGGTTAACGGCCAGTTGCCAAGTGAGAGATCAAATGTGCGAATAATTCTTGACACTACCAATGATTCACCAATTGTCTACCATTGGAAATACCATATGAATGAAATCGATCCTGAAGAAGCTATGGGTCTAGCTAATTAAAAATCGCTATAATAGTAACACAACCATTACAGCAATGTCTTTTATAATCTCACTACGCGATTTGCGCATTTTTCTATTTCCTTATCATGAGTTACGACGACAAGAGTTTTTCCTGCCTCGTTATGCTTCTTCAGTATGTTCATAATAACATCTCGATTGGTTGAATCGAGACTTCCTGTAGGCTCATCAGCAAGAATGATTGAAGATGGTTTCACATGCAGTCTTGCTAAAGCAACTCTTTGCTGCTCACCGCCGCTTAGTTGGTAAATTTTTTGTTTTAACACTCCTTGATGTAACCCAACCTCTTCAAGCGCATAATTATAATCTATTATCGAATTCTTTCCCGAAAATCTTGCAGCTATCTTCATGTTATAGTTCACAGTTTGGTCCTCAACTAGTCCATAATTCTGAAAGACGTATGCTATTTCATTCCGTACTAATCTTCTTCCGGAGTTACTATGAAGATTAGCATTTTTTTGCCCTTTGATGATTACATCTCCAGAATCTGGATAATCTAATAAACCCATAATATTAAGTATTGTTGATTTACCTTTCCCACTTTCTCCCGATATACATATAAACTCTCCCGGTTCTATTGTAAGAGAAAAACACGAGAAAACTATTCTTTGTCCATACTTTTTAGATATATCTTGTAGAACAATATCGGACATATTGCTAATTCCTTCCTTTTATAATTGAAACGATGTTGTTCTTGCTCTGTTTTCGAAGAATGAAAATGAAAATAAACACTTCAATTAGAACGGCGGCAAAAGATAGAGGCATTGAAATTGACAAGTATAAGCCTAAAATCGAGATTAGAGGTAGGATGGCCGTCTTGAGAATGATTCTAACAATGCATATGTCAACTAAGGAATGACCTGTCATAAGTTTAATTGAAATACGCTTGGCATAGTGAAGATAATATTGTTCAGACGAAAAAATGATCAAATAAATCAACGCAAATATCAACGTACAAAGGATTGCTCCTAAGAATGTCACACGTTCTATGGTTTGTGATAATTGTCCCTCATAGAACGTCAAAACAGTTGGGCTATCGACAACAATTTCAGATAAACCGTATTTTTGAAGAATGGGACGAATTTGTTCATACGGAGTGAGTTCAGTCTCAGAATCACACTTGAAGAACATCGTCCCAGAAAAGAATGAAAGAAAATTGCCAACAATGAAATCCGGCGGTTCATACTTAACCGCAATTTCTGGATCAAAGACGTATGCTATAACATTTCTGACACTTCCCGGCTCGTCGGAATTGCTTTTTGTGCTAAATGTAAAAAAAGTACTCTGAGGGTCATATTCAATAAAGTTGAACGTATCTTCCCCGTAGAACTCTTGATTTGCTCGAATTCCTAGAACAAGATCTTCACTCCATCCGGCAGGAATAAGTACGTTGTACTTTTCAGGCTTCAAACTTGCAGCTGTTATTCGATTCCCGCGCATATCAGTGATAGTCTGAACAAAATCCAGATAATTGTCATTTATTTTCACATACGCCGGTACTGTATCATCAGGAAGCATATCGTTCTCTACTGCCTGACTCATACTTGCAATAATTGCTTGCTTTTGATCATGAATACTTTCATAGAAATTCACCATACGAGGGATATATTTCTCTGGATTATCTTCGGGATCCTCGATGGTCATATAGGAAGGAATCATAGCAAACCCAGATAACTTATCAGCGTTATCCTTTAATGTTATATATTCGTTGAAAGCGCTTCTTACAACAAATGTCATTTGCGATATATATGCGATTAGGATAACAAAGAGAATAACTTTCGATGTGCATGCAAAAACAAATACAGACGTGTTACTGTTCGCCCCCTTAATACACTGTATTCGACAATTTTTACTAACCAAATAGGTGGATACAAGCATCGTTAACTGAAGGAGAAGAATTAAAGAGAGCATAATTGGAAACATATTGTATAAATAATTAAGTGAAGACTCAAAATTGTATTTAATTCCAAAAGTTAAAAAAGCTATCGATATTGCTAATAAGGCTAATGGAACGCTCCATACTATGTTCTGTTTTATTTCTTCTAAAGCAATATTTGTGTTACTATATCCTAGGGATTTTTTGACCGTAAATTCGCGTGCCCGCGAAAACGCATAAATAACTACACTGATGAAAAGCATGAGTATAAACACCGCAAGTATTATTGAGAACGACATATCTGGCATAATAATAATATTCTCAGATACTTCGCAGTATATTCCACGGGATGAAAGTTCAGATATCCAATTTGTTCTGAATTCTTCACTTACAAGAAATTTCCCATAAGACAGATCAATATCTGTTTTGTATAGACTAGGAAACGCGTAAAAATCAATAGACATATCGTCTGGAACAAATGCATAAATTTGTTCTTCTGCGTCGTCACGAGTAGATAAAATGACTCCTTCCGGAATCAATGTAGAGCCTTGTGATGTAGAGAGATCCAAAAAATACTCTTCTTGATTTGTCTTGTAGTATTGAAATGATTTATCCTGATTTACTCGACAAAACATAATGTCAGAAGAGGTCAACTCAGATATCTCAATTAATATTTTAACGTATTCATCCTTCAATAAAGATTCAGGTTTTTCAAGGATAAGCGATACTTTGTCTTGATCAATCTTCGTGAACAAAGCCCCCGAATACATCATATATGATTGAATTATTATTAATATCATGCACAGAGCATAGGCTATGTATACAACAATCTTTTTCGTCATATCAATCTTTCTTCAAATGAGAAGATGCAGGGCAAAGGGATTATAAATCCACTTTGCCCTGCATCCCTCAATTCTTCGGTAATGTATTTGCAATATTATACCAGGCCTTATTCCCCCCAAATAACCAATACCCCTGTGACGCATACGCCCAACCTGACGTAACATAACCACTTGTTGTTTTTCCTCCCGGACTTTCAACTGTTGCTTTCCAATAAACATAACTGAAATCCGTATACTTCGAATAGTTACCTTCTTATCAACATTGTATCATTGTTTTGTTATTTTATATTCATTTTTAGTATATGATTCTCCAGTTTCAATTTAACATTTAAGAGAGGAATAACTTCATCTATATATCCTTTCATCTCCTCCATCAATGTCAAATAAGAAGGACATTTATTCTATAATCATTATCATAACATCATTCAATTTTTACACTGACCCGTAGTAGACTCAATTAAAAATCTGATAAGAATTTGATAGTACTTCTTTAAAGAAATGAAATCAGAGACCACATATAATGCTTTTAGAGTGAGTGATGAGGGTGCGCGGAGAACCGCGTGACTACTGAACTGGAATTCATTTCTAAAGGAGCGTTATATATGGTTTCTTCTATTTTACGGACTGAGAAGTTATGTAAGAGTTTCAGTAACGGCGGTGTTCAGCAGCACGTGATCAAGAACCTTGATCTGGGAATCAGGGAGATGGATTTCACGATTATTATGGGCGCATCGGGCTCAGGCAAATCGACCTTATTGTACGCGTTATCCGGAATGGATAAGCCTTCCTTGGGCAAAGTTTTTTTTGGAGAGGAAGAGATCTCCACGTACAACAATGATGAACTGGCCATATTCAGAAGAAAGAACTGCGGCTTCGTATTTCAGAGCATTCACCTTCTCGAGAACATGAATGTTCTTGATAACGTTCTTACCGGCGCGCTGGTCGCGCAGAAGAATTCAAAGGAGCTCGTCGCGAAGACAAAGGAGCTTCTGACGAAGGTCGGTATCGATGAGCAAACCTGGAAGAAGTATCCCAATCAGTTGTCCGGCGGTGAAGCACAACGAGTGGGGATCGTGCGAGCAATCATCAACGATCCGAAAATTGTATTTGCCGATGAGCCTACCGGAAATCTGAACTCCGCATCCAGTCAGGATGTTCTGGACATTTTTACCCGGATCAACAAGAGCGGGCAGAGCATTGTCGTGGTTACGCATGATCTGAAGACAGCTTTACGGGGTGACCGGGTGATTTTTCTTCGGGACGGGACAATTTGCGGAGATCACAACATGACAAAGTATGGCACGGATGATGTGAAGGAAAGAAGAAATGAATTACAGAAATTCCTTGACGATATGGGTTGGTAAACGAAAGAGAGAAGTATAGCAGAGGGGCATTTGTCAGGGATTCAGCTATGTCCCCAAGGAGTGAAAATGAAAATACTAAGATTGGTCTATTTTAATATAAAAAAGCACAGGTCGGAATCTGTGTCTATTGTCATCCTGATGATGATCTGTATGATTCTTCTCGGCGCTTCATCTTCGAGTCTTTTGGGTATACAGAGAATTTTCGGGGATACGATAGAAAAGTATCACGGCATCAGAAACCACGTTCTTGTAAGGAATGACAAGGATTACTTTCCTGCGTATGACGAGGTGTTCAAAGCTGATGAGCGCGTAACCAGGTTTGAACATATTGACTGCATAACTTCTGTCGGCACCAAGTTCATCGACGTGAATGGCGAGGAGTGCTCGCAGTATATGTGTTTTGTTAATGAAGAGAACGAGAGAAAGATCGAGGATTTCATCGTTGAGACAGAATTGTCACCGGAAGAGATTGCTGCGATCGAACATCCGCTATACGCTCCCTTCTATGTGAAAGATTCGCTCGGATTTAAGGAAGGCGATACCTTTACCATGATTTATAACGGGAAACAGTATCCCTTCACCATTGCGGGATTTGCAGAGTCCTGTATCTATTCTGACAACACGATGTTCCTGAAGTTTGTCATCGGTGATGATGACTGTGATTTGTTGCGGAAGGTCATCGGGAAATCGTACATGCTGGGATTCGAAACCGAGGAAGGTAAAGCAGCAGAAGTTTATAAAGATTTTAAAGCTTATGTTGAGGAGAATACATCGAACGGAGAGACACTGCGATTCGTCTCACAAATGTATGAAGAACTTGAATTTGCGTCAGGCGGATATATCAAAATCGTTCTTATCATTATGATGGTGATGTCTGCTGTGGTGCTTGTTTCTCTTCTTGTTATGATAAGACACCGGATAACGAGTGATATTAACGAACAGGTAGTCTCAATCGGCGTGCTTGAAGCACTGGGGTACAGGTCCGGAGAAATATCTCTTTCTTACGTTCTTGAGTATGTTCTTCTGGGGATTATTGGCGTTGTCCTGGGAATTATCGGTTCAGTGATTTTCAATCCGATACTTTTCCGTGTCGGAGAGATGATGAGCGGTCATCATGGAACCGTTCAGATTCGAGGGGATTTAATTGCGATCCTGGCCATCGTACTTCTCCTTCTTGTAGCTGCGCTTTCTTTCTTCAAATCAGGAATGGTCAAGAAATATCCGCCGGTAGTCGCATTTCGCAAAGGAATAAACGATCATCATTTTGGCGAAAGCAGACTGCCTCTCTCGTCAACAAGGACGAATGTTCATGTAAGACTTGCGCTTAAGGGAGCATTAAGCAACACAAAACAGAACATTGGTGTCGGGATCTGCGTGGCAGTATCCACTTTTACCATTGTCGGGTGTTTTCTTCTGTACAGTTATTGTAATGACGGGATGAGCGCCCTGCGGGCGATGGCAGGAATCGAGATGCCGGATCTGAGTGTTGTTGTGACAGCGGATACAGATGTTGAAAGGATGAGGGAAGAACTCATAGGTCTTCCGGAAGTTAAGAAAATCAATCTATCCTCTGCCTGGCTTTCCGATGTCAATCTTCAATATAAGGATTACAGTGTCGTTCCAATCGTTTATGAGAATTTTGATGTGACAGATCAGATCATTCCCCTGGAAGGACGTATTCCCAAACACGATAACGAAGTCATGCTTGGAAAGATGTTGGCCAGTCAGGAAGGAATAAACGTCGGAGACATGATTACCTTTAAGTTCGGGAAAATAGAAAAGGAATATCTTGTGTGCGGGACGATATCGTGCATGACGAATACCGGTAGAAATGTTTATTTTACCGATGCGGGGATGCAAAGAATAAAGCCCTCTTACAAGCCAAGAGTGTTGGAGATCACCTTGAATGAAGGTGTTGATAAGGATGAGTTCAGCAGTTGGTTATCAACATCCTTTGGCAGGACGATTCAGGATGCCCTGGAGGATGAGGGAAAATATAACACGTCAGAAGAGAGAATCAGAGCCGAGGCTGAAAAGAAGATGGCGACGCTGTTAAGCGTGTATGGATTAAGTCACGTGGAGTATGCCATCAAAATCGGAGATACATTGATCAAAGGAAATAGTTCGATCTTCAAAATCGAAAATATCCATCACCTGAAAGATATCATGGAGACCCAGTTGAAAGGCGCATTAGCGGCGTTTTCCGTAGGATCCGGAATCTTCATGATCATCGCGGTTCTGGTCGTCATGATTATCATGTTCATGATCATGGAATCCAGCGTGAAGAAACAAAGAGGCGAGCTGGGCATCTTCAAAGGACTTGGGTATACATCAAGAGAACTGATGCTTCAATTATCCTTTAAGATCCTTCCCGTTCTTGTGGCCGGAATCATTCTTGGCTCCGTTCTCGGAGTCGCAAGCACCAATATCTTAACAGCCATTATCGGAAAAATAGAAGTTAATTATTTCGGAATCCTGATCCTGGATATTGCGATTTTTCTGTTCGCATTTTTGGCGGCGTACATCGGCGCGAGGAAAATCAGGAAGATTTCGGTATATGAACTGATGACGGAGTGATTCATTTTCGCAAAGCAGCGGATAAGATTTACGCAGGATGAATGAGGTAATCCAAACATGAGAAAGATAGATACGGATAAGCAGCGGAAGGATAGCGGACAGATGAAGCGGTCGATCACCTTGATCCTTGCCATTGGAGTAATTCTCTCCACAGGAGCATGCGCGACAACGACCGGGAGCAGTGTGCCGGAGACGGGAATACGGGCCGACACACTTGCGGCGACCAACCCGGAGGCCGGCGCATATGTGGCGACAGCAGAAGAGACCAAGGATGTGGTCTGCAATATCGGCTCTGTCAGCAAAACATTCGTGACGGTTGCGGCGCTTCAGCTCGCAGATGCAGGAAAGATTGATCTGGACGAGCCTGTAATCACATACATTCCTGAATTCACGATGGACGATGAGAGATACAAGGATATAACGGTTCGCATGCTGATGAACCACTCCTCCGGTCTGATGGGAACGACGTTTGGCGATTCTTTTCTGTTTGAAGATAATGATCTGGTATCTCACGATCTTCTTCTTGAGAATTTGAGCGGGCAGAAACTGAAGGCGGATCCGGGTGAATTCAGCGTCTATTGCAACGATGGCTTCTGGCTTCTCGAGTTACTCGTAGAGAGGGTGAGCGGTGAGACGTTTACGGAATATCTGCAGAATCATATTGAGAAACCATTGGGACTCACACAGACAGGTACACCTGTCGACATGTTTCAAACACCGGAAGCCATCGATATTTTCACGAGCGGCGGAGACAGAATCGGACACGAGTATGTGATGGATATCGGAAGCGGCGGCATTATTTCGACGGCGTCGGAGCTTAGTATCTATGGAAGCACTTTCTGGGAGGGAGACAACACACTCCTATCGGATGAAGCCAAAGAGCAGATGACGACAAACTATGCCAAGGATGAATACGAATCCCCCTACGGACTGGGCTGGGACAGTGTCGAGGTCAAACCTTTCAGTGACGCAGGGGTATTGATCCTTGAGAAAGGCGGTGCCACATCGCAGCAATTCGCGGACTTGATGGTGGCGCCAGGGGAGAACATCAGTATTGCGGTTCTGAGTTCCGGTGCAAATCCATTGGGCAGTTCAGCCATGGCCAGAGCACTGATGAAAATTGCTCTGGAAGAAGGAGGAATTACGGTAAGCGATCCGTTATCAGGGGACATACCTACAAAGAATTCCGTACCGGAAGAGCTGAAACAATACGAGGGGGTATATACCACTAACTCTGCGCTGTTTAAAGTAGAGTTCCCCAACATGGAATACATGACCGTGACAAGTTGTGATACGGATATCCCGAAAACCACGTATTATAAGTGTACGGAGGATAACGGATTTGTCCTTATGAGCGGAGGAATTGAGGCGAGTGTTCAGGATGCTAGCCGAACCGTTTATCATTTTGCGGAAAGAGAGAACGGTAGAACGTATATCGTCAGAGACGCTGCCATTGAGTATGTTGATTTTGGCATTTACTATCAGAAAGACTATTTTGCCGAAAAACTTGAGCCCAACAAGGTAACTCCTGCGTTGACGGATGCCTGGAAAACCTATGAGGGTGAGTATAGTTTGTACAGCGGAAAGTACTCCAATATGAATTTCACATTAACTCCCAAGGTTGAAATGAAGGTGTCGGAAGCCATGCCGGGATATGTAATTCTGGAAGGATCGCAGGTTCTTAAGATCATCGACGAGACACATGCGGAACCGTTCCTTCAGATTCCCTGTCAGAATGGCCGGGACCTGACGAGCATTGTGATCGAAAAGCAGGATGACAGACTTCTTGTCCGCGCGGTATATTCGGATGCGGTATACATCAAGGACAGCTGCCTTGCGGATTTCTCGGAGGAGATCCGTGATGTGACTACGACAAGGGATGAAGCAATCTGGTACAATCTCACGGATGAGACAAAGGGAAGGACAGTGACATTTGAGAGAAGTGAGAACACATCCATCTATGTGTATGACAAGTATGGAACGCTTGTTTATTCAACATACATGATGGATTATCCGAATGAAGTGGCTCTTCCCACAGAAGGTAAGATAGCTTTTGTCGGTGACGACGGGGAGAAGATTGCATTGAGTTTCCCGAAAAAATAGTTGAGAGGGTGATTCAAACTCTTTTCAAGAATGGAGACATCATCCGCAAGGATGGTTCACAGTTTTGATATACTTGTCTTGAATTTATTTAAGGCAAGTATATCTTTCGCTTTATGGAGATTGTTATGAAATATCAATGCCTAATGATAGACGATGATAAGGTCATCGCGGAATCTACCGCGGAATATTTTAATATGTTTGATATCAAGACGGCCTGTGTTCTTGATTACGACAGCGCTGTCAGCTTTCTAAACGAGAATGAAGTATCTCTTTTACTTTTGGATATCAATCTCGGAGATCGGTCCGGCTTTGAGTTATGCAAGAGAGTCAGAACAGACTATAACATGCCCATATTGTTCATCAGCGCAAGAACAAGCGATGATGATGTGTTAACCGCCCTGAATATCGGCGGCGATGATTACATCAAGAAGCCATATACCCTGAATATTCTGCTTGCCAAGGTTAAGGCGATTCTGAAAAGATATGAAAGATCGTCCGGTGCAAATGACGCCTCTTCAAAGCCGGATAGCCGTCCGAATACAGACGTAATTTTTATTGTAGATCATCTGTCACTGGATACTCTGACGCACAGACTTGTGAAGGATGAAGCGGCGGTAAACCTCAAGAGCATGGAGTATAAGCTTCTCCTGTATCTTCTTCAGAACCGGAATCGTGTGGTGACCAAGGATGAGCTTTTCAGTAAAGTCTGGGATGATTCCTTCGTAGGAGAAGGAACACTTGCGGTTCATATAAGACACCTGCGGGAAAAAATTGAGGAAGATCCAAACAATCCGAAGATCATAAAGACGGTCTGGGGCGTGGGGTATATCATTGAAGAGTTTGCGTGAAGCGCTGCCATGGAGATCGGATCGATGAAAAGATACAACAGAGTTCTGATCGTATTCGGTCTGGTTTTCCTCGTGTGCCTTGGTATATGCCTATTTATTATGGCGGATACCGGGAACGAGAAAGTCGATATGGTCCGTATCAATGATGTGGTTCAAAGCGTCAGGGAGAAATGGAACCATCCGGAATATCTTTCAGAGCAGGACTTTGGGATAGACTACTTGGTTCTCGATAATCAAGGCAGGGTAATCACGCAAACGACAGAAAATGATATACAGTCCGTTAACGATGCGATTACTCGCAACTATCCTCATGTAAGTGTCTTGTCAGGGGATACAGTATTGGGAGAAGTGGTCATTCTTACCGGTCCCCGACAACAGATCGAATTGCGTCAGAGAATCTCTATTACCCTTCTTGGAACTTTCGCCGCGATGATTCTGGTTATGATTTTGTACGGGCGATATGTTCGAAAGAACATCATCAAGCCCTTTGAAGACATGCAGAAATTTGCGAATGATATTGCGGCAGGTGATCTTGAGACATCTCTTACAAGAGAAAAAGACAATATGTTCGGAGCGTTTACCGAAAGCTTTGATATCATGCGGGAAGAACTGGCTGCGGCAAAGATACGTGAAGCCATCTTGAAGAAGAAAGAGAAAGAACTGATCGCACAGCTTAGCCATGACCTGAAGACACCGATTACGGGAATCAAGCTTACCAGCGAACTTCTCAAGGTTAAGGTGACCGATGCGTATGAACGTGAGAAGATCGAGAATATCTACCAAAAAGCGGATCAAATCGATGCGCTGGTCAGCGACTTGTTCGCGTCGACTCTGGATGATCTCGGGCAGATGCAGGTTAACGTAAGAGATGAAGACGCAATCGTACTGGCGGATATCGTGAAGAGACACGATGATAAAGGGTTGGCGAAACAGGGATCTATCCCGGAGTGCCTGATCTGCTTTGACGTCAGGCGAATGGAGCAGATCATCGCAAATGTCATCAACAACTCCTATAAGTACGCGAATACAAAGATAGATGTTACCTATAGCATTATCGAAGGATATCTTCAGATGGAGATAAGAGATTATGGACCGGGAGTATCGGAAGATGAGATTCACCTGGTGACCAATAAGTTCTACAGGGGAAAATCAGAAGAGATCAGCATGCAGGATGGCAGCGGCCTGGGGCTCTATATCTCGAAATCCCTTATGGAGATGATGAGCGGCGAAATCATCTGCACCGGTGCCGATCCGGGATTCAGGGTGAGTCTTCTGATCCCCCTCTCCTAGAAATATTCGGGGAATGCCTCTGTTACAAGCCTACTCAATCGGCATCTGAGTGCATTTAAGTAGGTACGCCGGCTCCTGCGCGAGTTTATTATCATTGATGCGGGGCTTCTATTTCCCACTCCGCGAATATGGTTCTAATCTGCCACGTTTTGCAGATTATGTCCCCTAGAGACTATTCACGAAATCTTCGATTTCCCTATTGACCTGTTCCGGGTTGTCCCCGTTCGAGAAATGCTTCGCCCCTTGGATCTGATGCAGGGGATAGCCTGTTTGTTTCGCCCACGCTTTGCAATAGGCTTTTACTTTGCCGGTGCTGTCTTTCTCGCCCACGAGGATCAGTACGGGAAATGGGAAAGTGACGTCCTTGTTTTCGAGAGGGAAATAGGTATAGGCGATCTTCATTTGCTCGATGATTTCGGCCTTTGAGAATGGCTCCAGCATGGCCATCATTGTCTGGTACGAGTATTCGGTCTGTGAAACAGCCCGTGCCATACTCGTTCGCAGCATTCTCGCGGGAAAGCATCTCGCCATGGGTTCCACCTGACGAAGCCAAAATAAATCCGACTTCGAATAATACCCGAGTCCTAACGGAGTCGTGTCCAGTGCGACAAAACCACGCACCATCTGCGGATGCAGGGCAGCAAAATGCTGGCATGGATAGCCGCCCATGGACATTCCCACCAATACCACTTTCTCAATCGTCTCTTTCATGAGGATTGTATAGAGAACGTCCGCCGTGTCACGGTAGGAGAACCTCTGATAGGGTCTTGATAATCCGTGCAGCGGAATGTCCCAAAGGATGAGGGTGTATTTTTCGCGAAAAAACTCCACCTGCTTCTCAAACATGGTATGGTCGGCGGTCACACCATGTGTAAATACGATGCAGTCAGAGCCTGCATTTCCTCTGTCAATCCAGTAATGAACCGTACCACCCTGCGCTGCAATTTGTTTGGGTTCCATAAACATCAATTCGACCTTTCCGTATAGATTTGCTTCCATAATGCAATCAGTCGTGTTACTTCCTGTTCAATTTCATCCGGTACGATATGCTCCGCGCGATATTTACTCAACAGATATCCATCAACGGCATAAAAAATTTCAGCATACATCAGTCTCAAATCAATATCAGAACGAAATACAGTGGTATCCATCTTCTCGAATACCTTGTTCTCGCTCATCTGGCTGATCTTGGCATAGCTTTCTTGAATGGTTTGTTTGATTTCCGGATGCTGCTCATAATACGCTTTCAAGGAAAAAGCGTTCATGTGGGGGTATTCTCGCATAAGGGAACATTTTGCCCAAAGACTCCTTCTCAGCATTTCGAAAAAATCATCTGTATCCAATACTCGAAACTCTCTGGAGGAATTCGTTATCAGCTCCACCGTTTTATTCCACAAATACAAATATAGGTCCTTCTTATTCGTGAAGTAGTGAAAGAGCAGAGCCTTGGAGATGCCGCCCTCATCCGCGATCTCTGACATGGGCGCTTTCTTGTAAATATTTTGCGAAAAGACCTTATACGCAGCTCTTTCGATTCTCTGTTGCTTTTCCAGTGGAAGCTTAAAAAACTTCTCGTTCATAGAGTCTCCCGTTTCATGGTGCCTACCATTCTCTAGCGCCTCTCGTTTTCTAACGCCACCCGTTTTGTAGCGCCACCATTGACCGAATCGGTTAATACAATTTCACTATAAATCCGTTGACCGTTTTTGAGGAGACTCTTTGTGTCAATTTTTCGAAATTTACGGAATCGTCGGGGAAAGAAATTGCGGCAACACAAGCGAAGTGCTCCCTTGTGATCTCTTCTTCTACGAGCGCATAGTTATCGAATTACGATACGGCGAATTTCGATTCGGTAATCAGATAATGTGAGATATATGTCATTCGGATGAATCATGAGAGGACTTGAATATGCTGCAATTTCTGTGGTGGTTTTCCGTCGCGTTTCTCATTGTCTGGCTGGTGTTTATCGTTCTTGGATTTGTTTTTTTTCGAGAACTTGAGGAGTCGCTCAAGAGATTTTTTCTCGGAGGAGCAGCATTATTTGTCCCCCCGATGGCGGTAGGTATTATTTCGGGGTTCTATTTATCCATGCCTTTCGAACTGTTGCTGATTACCAGGGTGATCGAGCTCATTCTGATGGTGCCTCTTCTTGTTGGATCCTTTGTGGTCCGCAGTGGCTATCCCATGACAAGCCTACTCAATCGGCTGTTTAGTGCATTTGAGTAGGTTGAACTTCTAATCATTGACGAGTAGCTTCTGTCTCCCAGCAATGAAAACGATACGAAGGTGATGTGCTCCCTTGTTGATCGACGATATAGCTAACATGAGACGATTACTGTCTCACAGTTTGAACCACCAGCATGGCTGGGCGGGATCCCGAATCCGCTAAGTGGTGAAAAGGACTATGGGCAGCGATGCGACACCTGATGACAAATACTCTCTTTACACAGGCTTGTTTTCGCGATAACAGAAAAGACCTCTCCTGCATATATGCCGGAGAGGCCGATGATGGTGATCGTAGGAGTTGTGGGGACCGCGTCCGGATCGCTTGGTTATGACCGGTCCCAATATTTCAATTGTTCGCTTTTGTCTATTCGCGAGGATCGGAACCGTACTGGTTGGGTCCGTCAGTACCCGCTGTGCAGAGGAGGATGAGCATCCAGATAGGTCCGACCAAGGGTATGAATGTGATGAAGAACCATGCGCCGGACTTTTCCTGATCATGAAGGCGCCGTACAAGTAAGGCGATTGATGGAATCATGACAAACAGGCAATATAACAGATAAATATAACCGTATGTGCTTCGAACATTGTCTATTACGATGTTTGTTTTGAAAAATGCATCGAGAAAAACTGCCGCATACGTGAATAGCATGTTAAACAGTATAAAGAACCAGTATTCTTTTCTTGAAGAACGGCCGCTGAAGTTCACATAATTCTTGATCGCTGACAAATACTGACGCATATCCTACTCCCTTTCGCTTCCTTGATACGGTTCGCACCGCATCGCTTCTTACACTCGATTCTCGTTGATGAAGGACTTTTCTTATTCTCTATTGCATGCAACTCACCACCTATATCTATCATTAGTTTGAATGGGTGTCAATAAGATTATAGCTGTTGATGTTTTTCGATTGGAATACGCATTGAAGATTTTGCGTTGGGTGAAGTCAACGTGCGCTAACGGAGCGTAACGAACAGGTGTCCTTGATAATTCATCGAATCCCATTTGCGCGAAATATGATACTATGATCATATTTATCATCAACATTACTTGCGCCACAAACTCCTCATAATTTCTTCGCAGAAACCAGGTGCCCATTATGTTTCACTTACGCAAAGCAATCCTCAATATCCGAAGGCATTGGACCCGAAGTTTCCTGGCCGTGTTTACGTGCATGCTCATTGTTGTGTTTCTTTTCCTGTTCTTCAGCGGGCTTTTGGTGAACCTTAGCGAGCTGGAGGCGCTGCCGGCGGCGATTCCGATCGAGGCGAGGCTTACGAATTTGAACGGGTCGCAGCGGTCGGAGGTTCTTATTAAGGAGAGCTATATTCAGGCGCTGGAGGCGTCGGAGTATGTGACGGATCTGGATTATACCGCGGAGATTGCGGCGGTGATCGAGCAGCGGAATATGGAGTTGCCTTGGGGACTTGGCGTGAATCGGGTGGAGGCGATGCCCGGAGTGCCCAAGGAGGCGTTTGTTTTCGAGTCGGGCAAGGGGATTGAGGCATTTGCGGGAACGGAGCCGGTTTGCGTGATGGAGGAGCGTGAGCTGGAAAGTCTGGGACTTCGGGTGGGCGATACGGTTCAGATGACGCTATTCAACACCACGTACCCGGGGAATAATCCGCTCAAGAGTTATAACCGGCTGGGTTTGTATGATGTGAGGGTTATCGGGAGTTTCTCGGTTCCGAGCGGCGGGGAGGCGGCGGAGTCGAGGACGGTGCAGGTGGTTTTCCCGGTCGGGTGGCTGCGGGAAATTCATGCGCAGGTCGGGAGCTTCTTCTTCGCGGACTCGGCTCGTTTTCGCGTCGCGAAACCGTTGGAGCTGAATGCGTTCAAGACCGAGATGCATGCGGCCGGACTGCTGCCGGTGATCTCGGAGGCGACGAGTACGCAGACGGGTGGGTCGCTTCTTGTGAACGATGAGACGTTCGTCAAGACAGCGACGCGGCTGAAGGAGAATATTACGCTGACGCAACTGCTGCTGCCGTTTGTGGTGCTGATTGTCGGGTTTCTGGGTTTTGTTGTCAGTTATCTGCTGTTGCAGAGCCGCAAGCCGGAGATCGCGATCATGCGTTCGTTGGGCGTGAGCCGGAAGAACTGCTTCGGCATGTTGCTTTTCGAGAGTGCAGTTCTGGAAATGAGCGGGAGCTTGGCGGGCGTGGCCGTCGCGTCGATCCTTGTCGATATGAACGCGATGCTTGCGGTCGGGGTGATCTTGCCGTTCTTTGTCGTCTATATGGCCGGAACTGCGATCGCGCTTGCGATGCTGGGGAGATTCAGCGTCATGCAGGTGTTGACCGCGCTGGACTGAAAATATTTAGGGTCAGACGGTGCGCGCAAGCGAAGGCTGGACTAGTATTTGTAGTTAGAGGGTGCGCGTAAACGCGCTGTGCTGGACGCATCGGAGGGAGAGGGACAATGCTGGAAGTAAAGGATGTCGGATACATCTATCAGAGCAAGTATCAGTCGATCGAGGCGCTTAAGAAGGTGAACTGCCTTTTTGAGGCGGGCAATTTCTACGCGGTGACGGGGCCGTCCGGCAGCGGCAAGAGCACGTTGCTGTCGTTGCTGGCCGGGCTGGACCTGCCTACCTCCGGGGAGATCTTCGTCGAGGGCTGCGCGATGACCGCGATGGACCGCGACAAGTACCGCCGCGAGACGGCGTCCGTGGTCTATCAGTCGTTCAATCTTTTTCCGCTGTTGACGGCGCTCGAGAACGTGATGTACCCGATGGAGCTTTTGCACGTAAAAAAATCCGAGGCGACGGAGAAGGCCAAGCAGCTGATCAACGACGTTGGGCTGGGCGAGAAGACCTATCGACAGTTTCCCGTCATGATGAGCGGCGGCGAGCAGCAGCGCGTCTCGATTGCGAGGGCGCTGGCGGCCGGCGGGAAGATCATCCTCGCGGATGAGCCGACGGGCAATCTCGATTCGGCGAATGAGGAGAATGTCGTCAAGATCTTGAAGAAGCTGGCGCATGAGAAGGGGTACCTTGTCATCGTCATCACGCATAATCCGGGTGTCTGCGCGGAGGCGGATGTCGTCTTCCGGATGAAGGACGGGGAGTTGCGCACGGGTGATTAGGAGTAAGAGACGAGGGCATGGGTTTCTGAGCAAGTGATGGGCTCATAGCGCAAGTCACAGAGGAGTGATATTTTGAAGAGCGAGTTTTCCAACAGTATCCGTCAGATTCTTCGCACGCCCTTGCGTACGGGGCTTTTCCTTGTCCTGATCAGTTTGTCGGCGGCACTATTAACGCTGGGTGTCGCACTTTTTCGCATGAGCGATATGAACATGCAGCGGATTGAGGATGTTTTCGTAACGATGGGGCTCGTGTCGCAGAATCCGGTCTCGTATGAGCCGGGATCGGTCTGGGACGCCGAGATGAAGGAGAGCATGGAATATTCGGCACCGATTTATGACAAATCTGTGGTGCCGGAGGATCTTCTGATCGATGGGGTGGAGTATGTTATTCCGCCCAAGCACAGGCCGTATTACGGGGCTTATGACCCGAGCTTCACATACCCCGCCAACGCGTATATCCAGCTGATCGCACAGACGCGCGACCGGCTTCCGATCGTCGAGGTCACCCCGCTGGAGGACTGTGTTCCGGATAATACGGTGCGGTTGAAGCTCGTGCGCGAGCTATATGGACGCAACGGAATTGAGGGAAGAGAGATCGGCGATTGGGAGACGGTTCTCTTCTGTGATCATTATAACGCCGAGCCGCAGATGTTGTATGCGGGCAAGACCTATGTGATGGTGCTGGCGTGGCGACCTTCGCATCAGGAGTGGGTGGACACACACACCGGGGTCGATCAGCTGTCCGGTGAATTCTACCCGCGTGACATCGGGGATATTTACGTGCTCTCGAGCCAGTATGAGCCGGATGGGCAACTCATTCCCGACAGCATGCCGATACTTCTCGCGTATGAAGAGGTGACGGATGGGTTCTATGACACGCCACAGGGACAGAGGTGGCTGGAGCTTGCCAAAGCGATGGATCGATTGGAGCACACAATTCCCGTGATTCCGACGGACAGCACGCAGCTGCTGATGTCCTTCTATGTCGGGAACGCTACGATTCAGGAAGGTCGAGATATCACGAAAGAGGAATATGCGGAGGGGCAGACGGTTTGCCTGATCAGTCAGGAATTCGCGAAAATGCACGATTACGAGATCGGCGACACCGTACCGCTGGCGCTTTATTACGCCGACTACCGGAACTCGGCCAGCCAGGAGTACCCGCCGGACGGGCTGCCTGTGGGTAATCCCAACCACATGTTGAACGCGGAAGGCAAGTGCTATGAGGTTTTCGAGTCGCACGATTACACCGTGGTCGGGATCTACAACGAAATCATCAAGGCGTCCAACTCCGCAGGCTATGACATGGCCGGGTACGGTGTCGTCATTCCCGGAGCTTCTGTGAAAAACAGTGACGCGAACAATATTCTGGATTACGGCCCGCTCAAGGGATACAACACGGTTTTCCAGATTCCGAACGGGAGCGTGGAGAATTTCTGGGAAATGTGGGAAAAATCGGGGCTCGCGGGACCGAACAACGATAGATTTAAGATAACTATCTATGACAAGGGATACACACAGATCAAGGAAGGGCTCGCGCAAATCAAACAAGTCGCGTTTGCCCTGTTCGTCGTGGGACTCTTGGTCACCGTACTTATCTTGCTGTTCTTCTGCAACCTCTTTATCGGCAAACAGAAAAAACGAACCGCAATCGAGCGATCATTAGGGATGGGGAAACGCGCGTGCACTGTCTCTCTCCTCTCCGGAGTCCTGATGATCGTGGCGATCGGCAGTGTGCTCGGCAGCGCTGTGGGATACGCACTCTCCTGTCTCTCGACGGGAATTCTGTCGACCATGTCCGAATGGGTTTCTTACAGTACCGAATTCAGCAACTGGGCAAACTCCGTCGCGACGGTGGAGAATATGCGGCTTGCGACGGATCCGGCAGGACCGATTCTCGCCGTCCTGTGCGGGGTTGCCGTCGTGGTTATGGCGCTGGGGATCTCGCTGGTGCAGATTCGCAGTAACTTGCGGGCAGAGCCGTTGAAGATGCTGAGCACGCGGGATTCGTGAGTGGTTCATCGTCAAGATTCATGGGAGCGATACGAATACGACGGAATGGAGTAGATTCAATTGATTCCGGAGGAGGGATCTTGTCTGCAATCCACAACGGCATCAAGCCATAGGGTAGTTTCAGAGACTGAGAATATGACTTTGTAACGGATAAGAAACAGGGCTTTTCGATATACCCCTTCGGGAAGGTTCATGTCTGTATCGAAAAGTTGATTGCTGCCCTCGGAATACAGATGTAAGCGGAATTATTTCGAGAAAACGCCGCGGGCCCTTTTTCACAGAGGACCACGCGGCACTTCTTTACGCAGGTGCGCGGTCTTTCTCGAGCAGGTATCCGGTCTTACGTCCTGCGTCGTAGTCTCCGATCGACAAACCCATCCTCACGTTCTTCGTCGTAGTCTCCGGTCGACAAACGTCGCTTCTTTTGTCTGCGACAGGTAGCTCTGCCAGTGATTCTCCGCAAGGCTTCCGTCGGCAAGCGCGGCCTTCACCGCGCAACCGCCCTCGGTCTTGTGTCGGCAATCGGAGAAGCGGCAGCGCGTTACGAGATCCTCGATGTCGGCAAAGGCCGCGCGGATGCCTTCTTCGGCGTCCCAGAGTCCGAGCTCGCGCATGCCGGGAGTATCGATGATCATCGCTCCCGATGCGAGCAGGGCGAGCTGACGATGGGTGGTCGTATGTCTTCCGCGTGCGTCCGACTCGCGAATGGCCTTGACGTCCATCAGGTTCTCTCCGGCCAGTGCATTCAGCAGGGAGGACTTACCCACGCCGGACATGCCGAGAAAGACGATGGTTTTCCCCGGTTGGACATAGGGGGCAAGAGCGGAAAGCCCGGCTCCGGTGTGGCTCGACAAGGGGATAACGTCGATGTCCGGCGCGATCTCGCGAACGGCGGCGACCTGTGCTTCGGCATTCTCGCACAGGTCGGCTTTGGTCAGGATGACGACGGGAGTTCCGCCGCTCTGCAGGGCCTGGGTCAGGTACCGCGCGATGCGGCCGGGGCTGAAGTCCTGGTTCAGGGACGAGACGATGAAGACGTAGTCGAAGTTGGCCGCGACAACCTGTTCGAGGACGGTCTTCACATAGGCCGCTGCGTGGCCGGAGAAGTCTGTGCGCGAGAATTTGGATCTTCGCGGCAGCAGGCCGGCGATGAAGGAATGTCCGTCGCGGTTGTAACGGAGCGTGACAAAATCTCCGACGGCCGGATAGTCGCTCCTCTCGCCGGCGCGAAGGAAGTATGAGCCCTTAAGTCGGGCGTTCACCTCTCCTTCCCGGCAGACGACTTTATAGAGTTCTCTTCGGACCTCGACGACTCGCGCCGGGATCAGCTCGTCGGGAAAGGCTGCCTCCCCGGCGACATAGCCATAATTTGTAATATCGATCATGCTAATTCTCCTTTTCTCACTTGCTGTTCGGAGGCTTATGCTCTCCGGTAGGTTCTTTTCACTCGAAAAATTCCTGTGCATGCTGGATCACTCCTTTCTTTTCACGAAAAAAGGGCGCAAAAAACCGCGGATTGAGCAGCCTCCTCTGAAGACTGCATTCCGCGGTGAAAGAGCGCGTGTTCCATAAAAAAAGAACACGACCCAGTCGTATTCTCCGCAAGATCGCCGGCAAACGGCGTGGCAGGATGGACG
Organism: Bacillota bacterium; assembly: GCA_023397475.1. Classification (GTDB taxonomy): domain Bacteria; phylum Bacillota; class Clostridia; order Saccharofermentanales; family Saccharofermentanaceae; genus Firm-13. The sequence continues at coordinate 11,381 of JAEWUD010000040.1, read as the reverse complement.
AAGGTTCTCAAAGGCGGCGCGTTCGTCAGGTCAAAGATTCTCGGCCGTAACGACAAGCGCCCTATTCAATTAGGCGGAAAAACCCCAAATCTTGTTATTTGCCATATGTGAACATCTCCCTTCGAGAATGGATTGCCCCAGTATTGGGGTCGTTCTCATAATAAGGGCGTCGGAAGGGATTTGCAAGTGGCGCGAGCGCGAGCGGGAAACCGAGAGACTTATGTGGGTGCCCGGTGCGATATTATATGGGCGAAATCGACCCCAGACGGCATTTCGCCCATACACCCGGTATCAGAGTTATGGGCGAAATCGAACCCAGACGGCATTTTCGCCCATACACCCGCCACTGCGATGAGAATCCAAAGACACGATAATATGGGCGAAATCGAACCAAGATGCCATTTTCGCCCATACACCCGGCATCAGAGTTATGGGCGAAATCGACCGCAACGCACGTTTTCGCCCATAATCCGCCACTGCGACGAGAATCCAAAGACACGATAGTATGGGCGAAATCGACCACTACCCGCGTTTTCGCCCATAAACCGCCACACAGAAAGTTTCACGCGTAGCGCTTTTCGAGCACGCAGAAGTTTCACGCATAGCGCTTTTCGAGCAAAAGGATACGGATTGTGTAAGGGGCAGTGTTGGTTCCGCGGCGACCGAGGGAGGCTGACTATTCGGCTTCGGTATAGGTCCGGTAGAAGATATCACGATCGATCACGTAAACATCTTTCTGGTTATCGTGGTGGACCGCAAGGAAATCCCCCGGCTTACCGCGCATGTAGTTATCCGGGTCCCAGGCGGTGAAGACCTTGACCTTGCGCTCGAGCGGCATCGCGTGGATCAGGGTCTCGCCGGAGGGGATACATGTCTTCGCGTACTGCAGGAGGCGGACAGGTCGATGATCCTGGGCGGAACGAATGCTCGGTTCGTATTCGAAGGTTGCTGTAAAGGGATCTTTGGATAGAACATATCGCTTCTCGAAAGTGCTTCGTTTGATCGGATAGACCTCGCCGACGATACCGATCATGATGTAGATATCGCTGGAGGCGAAGATTGTGATATCGCCCTCGAGGGTACGAACGGTCGCGAGTGTGCCTTCTTCGAGAACATCGGTGCTCCGTACGTAGCCAAGCGGCAGTCGAACTTTGCGATAAAGGCCCATGCGGTTGACATCCGGCGTGAAGTCGGAGGCGTAGACGATATCGTAGCTGTCGAAGTACGACAGGATGCGATCGCGAAAAAACTCGTGATCCGTCCGGGCTTCGCTGACGATCTGAACCGCATCTTCGCGTAAAAATCCGCCGGCCTTCTCCGCGTGTCCGCCCCCGGAACCGATGCCGTCGGAGAGAAATGTTGCCATGTCTCCGGCGTGAATCTCGCGGATGCAACTGCGGACGGAGAACTTGATGCCGAACGGCAAGCGGCAGTAGACCAGGCAGCAGTCCAGAAGATCGACCTGAAGGAGCATGTCCCCGATGAATCCCAGGATATTCGGATCACAGGGCTTCGCCTCGGCGATGCCGATGCGGTGTCTCTCGTCGAAAACCGCTAAGGATAACGCCTCGCCGGCGATGTTGATATCGGAGGCCGAGAAGTTGGCGTTGCGCAACGCGGTGAGAAGGCTCTTGTTGTACACAAGGTCGTCCCGGAGATCCTTGTCCGCAGGGTGAGAGATCTCGGATAGGCTGTTGGTGTCTGAGTAAAGGCCGTAATACAAGGCCGTAGCTACCGAGATATCGAGGTTCACATCGACGCCTTCGTCGCGTAGAAGCTGATAAACGATACTGGCGCAGCTTCCGTAAGAACTGCGGATCTCGCTGAAGTCATAGCGGTTCCGGCTCGGGGGATGATGATCGATGACGGCGACACAGGAGGCGGGAAGCTCGGTCACGTTACCCTCGCCGAACTGGCAGTCGACTGTGATCAGGAGGTCCGGAGCGTCAGGGAGCGTGTCGACATGAAACAGAGGTACTTGCAGGCGCTCCAGCATCATCAGAAGATTTGATTTCTGGATGATGTACTTGCCGGCGTAGACCAGAAGAACTTGTTTATTCGGATCCTGCGAGAAATATCGATAGAGGGCGAAACCGGATGCGATTGCGTCCGGGTCCGGATTGTCATGGCACTGGATTACAATACTGCGATAAGAACGCAACTCATTAAGCTTCATCGGTTGAACTCCCGGGATCTCCCCAAATTCTCCGACCATTGTAACATAAAATTTTTCAGAGAATTTTCGATTTTATAAGAAAAATGTACGATATATAAAGGTGCATGTAAGACGGCTTGGTAGGGGCAGGGCAAGAAAGAGAGAAGAAGACGCGCAAGACATATTCATGATAGAATTATATTCATAAGAGACAGCGACACGGAGGACCGGAAAGCCTTCCTGACAACACGAATTTCTCCAATACGGGTAGATACACGCGAGAGGCAGAAAGGGTGATTGTATGTCAACGAGCAGAACTGTGATTGTGATCGGCGGAGGCCTCGGGGGGCTGTCCGCAGCGATTTCTCTGGCACAGAAGGGTTATAAGGTACGGCTTTTCGAGAAGAATCATCATCTGGGAGGCAAACTCAACCGTCTTACGAAGGACGGGTTTACCTTCGATCTGGGGCCGTCGATTCTGACGATGCCGCAGATTTTCGAGAAGTTGTTCCGCGACGGCGGGCGAGATATGGACGATTATGTGAAGATCCGGCGTCTGGAACTGGAGTGGAGGTCGTTCTTCCCCGACGGATCGGTTATTGATCTCTACGGCGATCTGGACCGGATGGCCGCTGCGAATCCCGGAATTGATCCCAAACATATGGAGGAGTACAAGAGCTTTCTTGCCTATGCGCGTAATCTCTACGACGCGACGGACAAGGGCTATTTCGAGATGGGCCTCGACAATACGTCCGAGGTGTTGTGGAAGTACGGGTTACTGCGTTCGCTCAAGGGTTTTGACCTCTTCTCGACCATGCACGAGGGAATCGCGAAATACATCACGCATCCGCGCCTTGTGGAGATGTTCGACTATTTTATCAAGTATGTCGGTTCGTCGCCGTATGACGCTCCGGCGGTTCTGAATATGATGATTTATATGCAACACAAACAGGGCGTATGGTATGTTCCCGGCGGCATGTATGGCTTGGCCGAGGGATTGATTCGGCTGGCACAGGAAGCCGGTGTCGAGTTGAACACGGACGCCGAGGTTGTCCGGATGATTCGCAAGGGGGATCGCTCGATTGAGGCGATCGAACTCGCGGACGGAACAAAGGTTACGGGTGATGTCTTCGTGTCCAACATGGAGGTACTGCCGGCGTATGACAAACTTCTCGGCGAGAAGGAGTACGCGGATAAGAAGCGCGAGCGATTCGAGCCCGCTTGCTCCGGACTTGTCCTGCATCTGGGCGTCGATCGATTGTATCCGCAGTTGGCGCACCATAATTTCTTCTTCTCTTCGAATCCGAGAGGGCACTTCAACAAGGTGTTCCACAGCCATGAGTTGCCCGACGATCCGATTCTTTATGTCGTCAACAGCAGCAAGACCGATCCGGGACAGGCGCGTCCGGGTCATGAGAACATTAAGATTCTGCCGCATATCCCGTATATGCAGGAGAAGGACTTCAGCCGTGAGGAGTATATGGCGCTTCGGGAGCGCGTTCTGGTGAAGATGGAGAACATGGGAATCACGGATCTTCGCAAGCACATCGTCACCGAGGATATGTGGATTCCTTCGGACATCCGGCGAATGTACAATTCGGACCGCGGGGCGATCTACGGAACGCTCTCGGACAAGAAGAAGAACAAGGGATTCAAGAATCCGAAGAAGAGCGAGCTTTTCGAGAATCTCTACTTTGTCGGCGGCACGGTCAACCCCGGCGGCGGCATGCCGATGGTGACCTTAAGCGGCCAGAAGACGAGCGAGTTGATTGTGAAGGACATCGGCTGACCCCGGAGGAGTGTCTTGTGAGCGACGTCGTCCGTGATGAGAATCCCGTAATAGACAAGGCAAATCTGCCCCTGTCGCGCGAGGCGCACTGGGAGGACGTAATCCGTCGTCAGAAGGCGGTTGCGGCGAACGCTGCGACTCGCCGGGAGCGGGGACGATCGGCACTGCTTCGACTTCGACGCATGATCACGGAGAATGAGTCGCGATTTCTTACGGCACTTCGCGAGGATCTGGGGAAGCCCGCGACCGAATCTCTGACTTCCGAGATTGCGGTTACCCTGAACGAGATTGACCTTCTCTTGCGAAAACAACGGCGCTTCCTGCGCGATCGCAGAATCCGGACGGGTCCCGGGAATTTGGCCCGCGTCAGCAAAAGACCCTATGGGTCCGTCTTGATCCTGAGCCCCTGGAACTATCCGTTACAGCTCGCGCTACTGCCTCTAGCCGGAGCGTTGATTGCGGGGAACGGATGTTTTCTCAAGCCGTCGGAACTGTCACCCGCGACCTCCGGACTGATCGCCGAACTGGCGAGGGAGTTTTTTCGCGAGGAAGAACTGGTCATTGTCGAGGGCGACGCGGAGGTCTCTTCGGCGCTTCTCCGGCAGGACTGGGACTTCATCTTCTTCACCGGCAGCGAACGCGTCGGCGCGCTTGTGGCCGCGCGGGCGGCAGAGCTGCGAATCCCTTCGATTCTGGAGCTCGGTGGGAAGTGCCCCTGTATCGTCGACGCGAAAAGTGTGACAGCGGTAACCGCGCGAAGAATTGTCTGGGGCAAGTTCTTCAACGCCGGACAGACCTGCATAACCGCCGACCATGTCTGGGTCGAGGAATCGGCACGGGAGCCATTGGTTGAGGAAATGAAGAAGCAGATCGACGCCTTGTACGGCAATGATCCGGAGAAGAGTCGAGACTACGGGCGCATTATCCATGACCGGCATTTTGCACGACTTACTGCGATGTTAGCGAACGGCCGCGTTGCTCACGGAGGGCGAAATCGTCCCGGGACACGCTACCTCGAGCCCACGATCATGGTCGACCCGGATCCGGAATCTCCTCTGATGAAGGAAGAGATCTTTGGCCCGATCTTGCCGATTCTGACCTGGTTCGACAGAGACGATCTCCTTCGTAAGCTAGCTGTGCGGCCGGAGCCTCTGGCGGCGTATGTCTTCTGCGAGGACGAAGCTTTGTGGCAGGAGCTTGTCGACGAGCTGCGGTGCGGCGCGATCTGCCGGAACACGGTGATGGGACACGCGGGCAAGGCACAGCTGCCTTTCGGCGGTGTCGGCGCGAGCGGATACGGACGCTATCACGGCGTCGCCTCGTTTGACGCGTTCACCTGGGAGAAGGTCGTGTACCGGACACCCCGATTCTTCGATCCGGCAGTTAAGTACCCGCCCTATAACGAGAAACATCTGAAGTGGATTCGCCGTCTTCGCCGTTTCATGCGATGACTTGTGAACGAGGTGAAGTAGCATGTTGTACGGATTCAGTCTAGTCGTGATTATCCTCGCAGTTCTCTCGGGGTTTCTCATGCTGTGGAAGCTGCCGACGCCCGCCATGGGATCGAGAAAAGTTCTGTCGGGTGGCGATCTGTCCGCAAGAGGAACCACGCGGGAGAAGTCTGCGGGCGATCTGTCTGCTATGAAACTCAGCATCATCATCCCGGCGCGCAACGAACAGGAGAGGCTTCCCAATCTTCTTACCTCTCTGTCCCTGCAGGAGGGAATCGACTATGAACTGATTGTCGTCGACGACCAGTCCACGGACCGGACGGCGGAGCTCGCCGCGGCCGCGGGTGCGAGGGTCATCGCGACCGAACGGCTGGAGGACAGCTGGATCGGCAAGTCCTTTGCCTGCTGGACAGGTGCCCGGGCGGCCGGCGGGGACTGGCTGTTATTTCTGGATGCGGATACGGTGCTGGAGAAGCCGGACAGCCTTCGTCGCCTGACGGAATCCTACCGGGCAATGAACGGGAGCGGAGTCCTATCGCTGCAGCCCTATCATCGGACAAAGAAACTCTACGAGAGCTTCTCGGCGATCTTCAATATTATTGTCATCGCCGGAATGAACGCCTTCACACCTTGGGGTCGAAGATTTACCAGCGCGGGTTCCTTCGGGCCCTGTATCCTACTCAGCCGGCAGGAGTACTTTACCGTCGGAGGACATCAGGCCGTAGGCGGCGCGGTGATGGATGATCTCGCCCTGGGCGTGTTGTTTCAGAACCACGGCTATAAGACTGTCGGCATGAGCGGACGCGACCTGATCAGCTTCCGCATGTATCCGGAGGGTTTCCGGTCGCTTTTCGAGGGTTGGACCAAGAGCTTCGGCACGGCGTCTTCTTCGACACATCCGTTTGTCTTCACGATGATCATCGCGTGGATCAGCGGAGGATTCTCGACGGTGGCGCTCCTTGTGAAGACCATTCTGGACGGATCGCCGGTCTGGATTGCGATCGCCGTACTGGCGACACTTGTCTACATGCTACAGCTGATCTTCCAGGCCCGGCGAACGGGCAACTTCAACCTTCTGCTTCTGATTCTCTACCCGCTGCAACATCTCTTCTTCACGGTCCTGTTCCTGTGGTCCCTCTTCATGACCAAGGTCCTTCACACGGTTCGCTGGCGCGGCCGGAATATCAAGGTATAACGGAGGAAGGCATCATGCGCATCATCGAAATCCCCCTTCTCTGGACGGTCATTATTGATTTCATCGCCTGGTTCATCTTCCATATGGCGGCGGCGTTGTTCACGCTGAAGCTGCCCGATCGATTTTTCGCGAAAGATAACTGGCTGTATCGTACGCGAAAATGGGAGAAGTCCGGTAAGATTTGGGACGAGATCTTCCGCGTCAAATCGTGGAAAGAGAAGCTCCCGGACGGCGCGGCAATCCTGAAACAGGGCTTCGCGAAAAATCGGCTCGCGGACACTGACGCGGGATATTTCGAGCGGTTTGTCCTGGAGTCCCGGCGGGCGGAGCTGACGCACTATCTGGCGATGCTTCCCGCTATCCTCTTCTTCCTCTGGAACCCGGCCTGGGTCGGCGTCATCATGATCTTCTACGCGATCATCGCAAACGCGCCCTGTATTCTCGCACAGCGATACAACCGGCCGCGATTTGCGAAGGCGGCACAGCGAGGCTTGGCGAGGGGGAAGGGTGCGGTTAAGGAATAAGACACGGATAGGGGATTATACTGCGGGGGATCGCACGGGATTGTCACGGAGGGAAGAGATCTCAATTGCATCATTTAACAGTTCAATTTGATCATTACATGGGAAATGAACAAATTGAACTTGACCCATGATCAAATTGGATGTAGAATTCAATTACATCATTTCGAGACAAATGAGCAAATTGATGAGAAGGATGATCAAGATGAGGGAGTTTCCATATAAGAGAATATACAAAGACTTGCTGACTCCTGAGATGGTCGCGCTTCTGACGCAGATTCATGAATATAAGGGGGAACAAGCCCTATTCATCGAATCAAGAAGTGACACCTTGACTCAGCTTGTGGAGATCGCGAGGATCCAGAGCACAGAGGCGTCCAACAAGATCGAGGGTATCTTTACTTCCGGTGATCGACTGAAGAAGATCGTTCAGGATAAGACGGTGCCCAGAAACAGAAATGAAGAAGAGATCGCCGGATACAGGGATGTGCTTGCCACCATACATGAGAATCATGATTACATCCCTCCGATTCCCTCGATGTTTCTCCAGCTTCATCGGGATCTCTATAAATTCAGCGGCAAAAGTATCGGCGGAAGCTATAAGAGTTCCGATAACGTAATTGAGGAAGTCGACGCAGAGGGCAATGCATATGTCCGGTTTCGCCCCGTATCCGCATGGGAGACTCCGGAAGTGATGGATCGAGCTTGTTCTGCGTTCAACGACATGAGCAAATATCCCGAGTATGATCCCCTGCTACTCATCCCGATCTTCATTCTGAATTTCCTCTGCATTCATCCGTTCAACGATGGAAACGGACGAATGAGCCGACTTGTTACATTGCTGCTACTCTATCGTTCCGGCTACATCGTCGGGAAGTATATCAGTATCGAGAAGGCAATCGAGTTATCCAAGGAGACCTACTACGAGACGCTGCAACAGAGTTCGGAGGGATGGCATGAAGAGAAGAATGATTATTTGCCCTTTGTTCGCTACCTGCTGAGTGTGGTTGTTGCTGCGTATCGGGACTTCTCCACACGCGTCCAGGTATTGGCCACCAAGGAGATGTCTAAGCCTGACCGTATCCGAGAGCTGATCAAGGGAACTATGGGAACGATCACGAAGGCGGAAATCATCAAGAAGTGTCCGGACATCAGTCAGGTTACTGTACAGCGAACATTGACCGATCTTATAGGTAGTGGTGATATTATCAAACTCGGCGGTGGCCGTTACACCGAATATACATGGAACAGAGAGAGGGATTGACATGATTACAGGCGAACTGAAGAACAAAATTGACGGTCTCTGGCAGATGTTCTGGACCGGGGGACTTACGAATCCACTGGATGTCGTCGAGCAGATGACCTACCTGATGTTCATCCGGGATCTGGATGATATCGACAATCTGCGTGCTAAAGAGAGTGCGATGCTGGGGCTTTCCTATGAGAGTATCTTTGCGATGGAAGTCGAGATCGGCGATCGTAAGACGGACGGTAGCCAGCTCAAATGGTCCGTCTTTCATGATTATCCCGCGGGAAAAATGTACTCTGTTCTGCAGGAATGGGTGTTCCCTTTCATTAAAAATCTTCACGGCAATAAAGAGAGCGCCTATTCCAAATACATGGACGATGCGATCTTCAAGATCCCGACCCCGCTTCTGCTCTCCAAAATCGTAGACGCGCTCGACGAGATCTACAAGCAGATGGCCGCGCTCAAGGAATCGGATGTCCGCGGTGACGTCTACGAGTATCTCTTGTCCAAGATCTCAACATCTGGAATGAACGGTCAGTTCCGAACCCCTCGCCACATCATCCGGATGATCGTCGAGCTCCTCGCCCCTCGCCCGGACGACGTGATTTGTGATCCGGCCTGCGGAACTTCCGGCTTCCTCGTCTCCGCCGGGGAGTATCTCAAGCAGAACTACAAGGAAGCGATCTTCTTCAACCGACAGAAGCGAGACCACTACATGAATCACATGTTCCACGGCTATGACATGGATCGCACCATGCTTCGCATTGGCGCCATGAACATGATGACCCACGGTGTCGATAACCCCTTCATCGAGTACCGGGACAGCCTCTCGGACCAGAATCCGGATCGGGAGAAGTACTCACTAATCCTCGCCAATCCTCCCTTCAAGGGAAGTCTGGACTCGGATATCGTGTCCGCGGATCTTCTTAAGATTTGTAAGACCAAGAAGACAGAACTTCTATTCCTGGCGCTCTTCCTACGTATGCTAAAGATCGGCGGACGCTGCGCCTGCATCGTACCGGATGGTGTTCTCTTCGGATCTTCGACGGCGCACCAGGCCATTCGCAAGGCACTGATCGAGGACAACCGCCTTGAAGCCGTCATCTCCATGCCGTCCGGCGTATTCAAGCCCTACGCCGGCGTCTCCACCGGGATTTTGATCTTCACAAAGACAGGTCACGGCGGTACGGATAACGTATGGTTCTATGACATGACCGCCGACGGGATGACCCTCGACGACAAGCGCACGCCTACACCGGATAAGAATGATATTTCCGATATCGTCGCTCGCTTCCACAAACTCGATGAAGAGAAAGACCGCGCCCGCACGGAGAAGTCCTTCTTCGTCCCGAAAAGCGAGATCGTCGAGAACAATTACGATCTGTCCCTCAACAAGTACAAAAAGACCGAGTATCAGGCCGTAGAATATCCCTCAACCAAGGAGATACTAGCTGAGCTTAACGAACTCGAAAAGGAGATCGCAAAGGGTTTGGCGGAATTGGAGGGGATGCTGTGAAGGTGAGATTGGGAGACATTGCCCCTATACAACAAGGGAAAGTAAATCAAGGATCAGAAAAGGTATGGCTCCTGAATCTAGATATGGTCGAATCTGAGACAGGTGAAATCATCGAATATCAATACATTTCTCCGATTAAAATCGGCACATCAACATGTCAGTTTGATACCAGTAATGTACTTTATTCGAAACTAAGACCATATCTAAACAAGGTTGTCGTTCCTGACAGAGAAGGATTCGCAACATCCGAAATGTTGGCAATGAAACCGGATCCAAAGAGAGCAAGAAGAGAGTATCTAGCCTGCTTTCTGAGGTCACCGTCGTTTGTTCACCACATTTCAGGAAAAGTGGCCGGAGCAAAAATGCCCAGAGCGCGAACTGTCGATTTGTTAAATATTACGTTACCTCTTCCTGGTCTCGATCAACAGGACACAATTATACGAACAGTTTTCTCTGTTAACAAACTGATTTCTCTTCGCAAACAGCAGATTGCTAAACTTGACGAGCTTGTTAAGGCGAGATTTATAGAGATGTTTGGTGATCTTGGAATTAATGATCACAAGTGGCCGTTTATAAAGTTATCAGATGCGTGCGCTTCCCCTGATGATATAAAATGTGGTCCTTTTGGAACTCAATTGTGCAAGGCAGAATATGTAACTTCTGGGGTCGCATTGTGGGGAATACCGCAGATTAACTCGGCTTTTGCAAAGCAGCCGTCTGATTATTTAACGCCTCAAAAGGCAAAGCAACTTGAATCATTCTCCCTTATACCGGGTGATGTTGTGATGTCGCGCAAAGGGAACGTTGGTATGTGCGCTCTTTTTCCTGACAAGTACCCATCAGGTATCATCCATTCCGATGTTCTTAGAATCAGAGCCGATTATTGTAAGATTAACCCGATATTTTTAATGTATCAATTACACAATAGTCCAACCGTCGAATCTCAAATTGAAATGGTCAGCTCTGGTGCTGTAATGGCAGGAATCAATGTGACAAAACTCAAAAGCATTTCTATTAATAAACCACCGACAGAACTTCAAAACCAGTTCGCAAGCTTTGTCCAAGAAGTCGACAAATCGAAATTTAAAATCCAAGAGAGCTTAGAAAGATTTGAAACACTAAAAAAGGCACTAATGCAACAATATTTTGAGTGAAGGGAAAAGTATGAGCAAGAAAGAATTTGTGAGAAGAAATAAGGAAGATAAACCTGTACTAGCCATCTGTTATGATTTTGATAAAACATTGTCACCTTATGACATGCAAGAACAGGGATATATCCAATCTGTAGGAAAAGAAGTAGGAGAGTTTTGGAAGGAATCAAACGGGCTTGCCGAAAACAACGAGATGGATCAAAATCTTGCATATATGTTTAATGCTTGTGCCGACGGACTGTATCTCTGTGCTGACGGAGTTGCCTGTCCATGGATAGCCGGATATACTTGTCAATGACATTCTAACAGAAAGGCGAAAGCCCCGGGTGTTGTAGTCCTGTTACCAGCAGGACA
>JAEWUD010000046.1 GCA_023397475.1 Bacillota bacterium | reverse complement strand
GGCTACACCTACACCTACACCGACGTCGACACCTACGCCCACACCAACGTCGACACCTACACCTACGCCGACAGCAACGCCTACGCCGACAGCAACGCCTACGCCCACACCGACGTCAACACCTACGCCGACGGCTACGCCTACGCCTACACCGACGTCGACACCTACGCCGACGTCGACGCCTACGCCGACAGCCACTCCTACACCTACACCGACGTCGACTCCTTCAACAACGCCGACGTCTACGCCAACACCTTCGGGTACTCCTTCTGTTACCATCGAGGTCATTGTGGACAAACCCAATGCAGTGCCCGGAGACTCTGTAACCGTTACCTATAAGATCACCAATACCGGATCGGAAACGATTACATCGGTTGTTCTCACGGATCCGCTGACGGGTGAGAAATATCCCGTCGGAGATCTTGCTCCCGGACAAACAGCAACTGTCATGGGTAAAGCATATGTTGTGCCTGAGACCTCGTCTGTTACGCAAATCACGAAGGATGTAACGGTCACCGTACAGACAGGAGAAACAACTTCGACGATTACGCGCACGGGTGTGCTGGGCATTTCCGTATCTCAGAAGGGAACAACAGGTTTGACGAAGACCGGTGAATCGAACTCTGTTGCCACGCTTGTTGCGATAGCCTTCCTGGTGTTCGCTGTTGCGATAGGAACGGGACTCGTTTGGCGCAAGAAGAGAACAGCGAACAAAGGCGATACGACCGCGTCAAGATAAACGCTTATCCGGTCTGGTATAAAGGCTATTAAGCGTTAGTTGTCTATTGACGCAATTCGGTACAACAGGTATAATACCAACGATGTAGGCAATAAGATTCTGATCCGTTGCCGGACATATTGTTACGCACGAGGGGAGGGAAGAAAGTGTCAGAAATCAGAATTAAGGAAAATGAGTCCCTTGACAGTGCGTTGCGTCGTTTTAAGCGCTCCTGCGCAAGATCGGGTGTTCTTGCCGAGGTCCGCAAGAGAGAGCACTACGAGAAGCCGAGTGTCAAGCGCAAGAAGAAGTCTGAGGCCGCCAGAAAGCGCAAGCGCTAAGGTTTTTTGACAAATGAGACAAGGGAACCCGGTGCGTCGCACCGGGTTTTTTCTTTCAGCATGATCGACAACAATGCCCTAGTCGTAGGGCGGGGGTTACTGTGATTCTACTAGCGAAAACCTGGGATGACCCTTCCTATGCTTTGCCGGATGAGACGATTCTTCCTTTGGCAGAGAGAATTCTTGCGGCCCGTGGCGTTTCTGATCCGGTGGAACGAAGCGCATTTCTGTCCGGCGAACCACCGAAATGGCACGACCCATTCCTTCTTCCTGACATGCAAAACGCTTGTACACGTATTCGATCGGCGATCGCGAATCGCGAGCGAATCCTTGTTTTTGGGGATTATGATGCCGACGGAGTCACGGCTACGGCGCTGCTTCTGCTCTTTTTGCGCAAGGCGGGGGCAGATTGTCGTTATATGATTCCTGATCGAGTTTCTGAGGGTTATGGAATGTCGGAAGCCCTCTTTTCCCGTATTGATGGATTTAGTCCTTCGTTGATGATTACCGTTGACTGCGGTATCTCAGATGTAGATGAGATCTCTACGTTGATGCGTTCCGGTATTGATGTGATCGTTACAGATCACCACGAGGTTAAACCCATATTGCCGCAGGCAATTGCGGTTGTCAGCGCCAAACGCGTGGATTCTCTTTATCCCTTTACACAGCTTTCCGGTGTGGGGATCGCTTTGAAATTAATTGAGGCGTTGTCCTCTTTCCTATACCCGCTGACGGAGAAGAACGACTTTGAAGCATTTTTTGACCTTGCCATGCTTGGTACAATTGCGGATGTCGTCCCTCTAGTCGATGAGAATCGAACGATCGTGCGTAAAGGATTGCGCCAACTGCATGAGCGCGGGCGATTGGGAATTACGTCTCTGATCGAAGTGGCGGGCCAACGGGAGAAGGAGTTGAACTCCATTTCCATCAGTTATCTTATCGTTCCTCGGATCAATGCTTCGGGACGGATGGGAGATGCCGCCCGAGCCGTTGAATTGCTGACGACGGACGATTCAGCCAAGGCCGCGGAAATTGCAGCGCTTCTTACATCAGAGAATGCCAGACGACAAGAGATTGAACTGGATATTTTCCAGAAAGCGATCGCTCGGATTGAGGGTTCTGTCAAAGAAGGTGAGGTGTCAATCACATCCGCCGGTCCGATCGTTCTCCTGGGAGACGACTGGCATCCCGGTGTGATCGGTATTGTCGCATCCCGCTTAGTCTCTCGCTACGGACGTCCCGCTATTGTATTTACGAAGGATTCGGGACAACCTGACTTATATAAAGGTTCGGCCCGTTCGGTGGATGGCTTTAACATTCTGGAAGCGATTATTTTCGCGAAAGAACATGCTGCGCAGTTCGGAGGTCATCCGAAGGCCGCGGGCATTGCGGTCGAGGCTTCTCATTTTTCGGGTTTCTGTAAGATGCTCGAGGAATACTCGCTCAAAACCTGTGAGGAGGGACATGGGGTAGCGGCGTTGCGCCCGGACGCCCGTCTTTCGGTGGAAGAGATCTCGCTATCTTCTTTTCGCGAGATTCAACGTCTGGCACCGTTTGGCGAATCGAATGCCGAGCCGATATTCCTTCTGGAGAACTTGACGATCGAACAAGCGATGTCTTGCGGGAGCGGTAAACATCTGAAATTGAAGGTTTCGGTTGAGACGAACGGGAAGAACCGTCAATTTGACGCGATCGGATTTGGTTTCGGTGCACTCGAGGATCTGTACACGGTCGGGAGTAAGATTGATATTCTCTATTCTTTGACATCAAATGTATGGAGGGACAAGGAGTCACTTTCTCTCATGATCCGTGACATTCGTTTCTCGAAGACAGGCAGGATGGTCATCGATTCTCCGGATATTCTGGAGACACTCTACCAGAAGAACCTTGGCCTTCGCCAACTTGCAATTCTGGCCAAGACGGGGAGCGCAGATATCGTTCCGACACGAGAGGATTTCAAGCGCGTCTACCAGTTTCTCCGGACGAATTGTACGGAAGGATCTGTCATATGCGACGCGAACCTCTTGGCTCGCAAGATTTCGCTTTCTTATAAAGAGTCCATCAATGGGTTTCAGCTTTTACGCATTCTTGATGTTTTTGCGGAGGCTTCTCTGATACAGTTCCATTCTCGAAAAGGTCAGAGGATCTGCTTCTCCTTGTTATTTGTCGAAGGCAAGGTTAAACTGGAAAATACCAAAACATATCAAAGAATGTTTTCCTGAGAAGGAGAGACAAGAATGGCACCGGATTCGAAGAGGGATCAGACACGAGGCGCAGAACACGCCTCGGACGATACGGGAAGACTTGCGCTGTTTGAAGCGGGTCTTCATGACTTTTCGATGCCCGAAGGAATCTCCCCGACAATTCTTAACGCGTACCATGAGGTCGTGATGCGCTATCAGGCGTATGCCGAGAAGGACGAGTCGGATAAACTGGAGAAGGCTTTTGTCTTCGCCTACAAGGCGCACGGCGAACAGGTCAGGAAGACCGGTGAACCCTATATTATTCACCCCCTTGCGACGACGGAGATTCTCACCGAGCTTGAGGTCGATACGGACACGCTCTGTGCCGCCATGCTGCACGATACGGTGGAGGATACCAACGTTACGGTCGGACTGGTCACGGAGTTGTTTGGCGATGACGTCGCGCTGCTGGTGGACGGTGTTACCAAGCTGAGCCGGATCTCCTATTCATCCAAGGAAGAGGTGCAGGCGGAGAACATGCGCAAGATGTTCCTCGCGATGGCGAAGGATATCCGCGTTGTGCTGATCAAGCTGGCCGATCGACTGCATAATATGCGGACGATCAAGCATCTTTCTCTGGAGAAGCAGGTTGAGAAGGCAAAGGAAACGCTGGACATCTACGCGCCGCTGGCTCACCGCCTCGGTATCTATAAGATCAAGTGGGAGCTCGAAGATCTCTGCCTTCGGTATCTCGATAAGGACGCGTATTATGAACTGGTCGGAGCGATCTCACAGAAGCGCTCGGAGCGGGAGGAGTTCCTAACCGAGGTTATCGCGGAGCTTCAGAAACGCATCGGCGACATGGGTATAGAGGCCGAGATCGAAGGACGTCCGAAGCATTTTTATAGCATTTATAACAAGATGAAGACGCAGGGGAAGACCCTCGATCAGATCTTCGATCTATTCGCGTGTCGGATTATCGTCGGTACGGTCTCGGACTGTTACGCGGTTTTGGGTCTCGTTCATGACCTCTATTATCCGATGCCGGGACGATTCAAGGATTATATCGCAATGCCGAAGTCCAACATGTATCAGTCCTTGCATACGACCGTGATCGGAAAGAAGGGAATACCGTTTGAGGTCCAGATCCGCACGCTGGCCATGCATCGTACGGCGGAATACGGTATCGCCGCACATTGGCGCTACAAAGAAGGCGGTCCCGGCGCTTCGTCCCCTGACTCCGTCGACAGTAAGCTCTCCTGGCTGCGTCAACTTCTCGATTGGCAGGGGGAGTCCAAAGATGCCGATGAATTTCTCGATACACTCAAGAGCGGCCTGGTTGCCGACGAGGTATTCGTTTTCACACCGAAGGGGGACGTAATATCGCTGCCGGCACACGCTGTTCCGATTGATTTCGCGTATAACATCCACAGTGGAATCGGAAATCGTATGTTCGGCGCCAAGGTCAACGGTCGTATTGTTCCTCTGACGTACGAATTGCAGAACGGAGATATTGTTGAGATTCTCGCTTCGGAGAAGGTGCACGGCCCTTCGCGGGATTGGCTCAAGATCGTCAAGAGTACATCTGCCCGCTCGAAGATCAATGCCTGGTTTAAGAAGGAAATGCGCGATGAGAACATCGTGCGAGGCAAGGATATGCTGGTCAGCGAGATCAAGAAGAGCGGATTCACGCCGCAACAGCTGATGAAGTCGGAGTTCATGGAATTCGCGATGCGTAAGCAGTCCTTCAGCAATGTCGACGACATGTATGCGGCCATCGGTTATGGCGGTATAGCGGCCAGCAAGATCATTGCCCGTCTGCGGGATGAGTATATTCGTTCACTGCCGGAATCCGAAAGATTTGCACTCGGGTATCGCGTGACGAGCGGGGGGCAGGTTGTTTATTCACCGCTGCCGATCGGAATCACTGAAGAGAACCTGATTCTGACTCCAAAGGCTCTGCCGAAGAGTAAATCCGTTTCGCGCCATAAGAAGAAGAATGATACCGGCGTCATCGTCAAGGGCATTGAGAACTGTCTGGTTCATCTCTCGCGATGCTGCAGCCCGGTTCCGGGAGATCCGATTATCGGATTCGTGACGCGCGGCAAAGGTGTCGGTGTACACCGTACCGATTGCAGCAATATCAAGAATATCCTTAAATGTTCGATCGACTCTCCCAAGGACGCGGAGAAGGCATCGCGCCTCATCGACGTGTATTGGGATGTCAGGGGAGAACAGGACAGCTATCAGGTCGAGGTCTCAATTCTCGCACACGACCGCCGTCATCTTCTCGCGGATATATCCAACGCGATATCAGAGGAGAAAGTGTCCATCATTTCCGCGCAGATGCAGGCGATGAAGGATGTAACGGCGAATTTTAACATGACGATTGAAGTCAAGAGCCAGAGCCAATACGACCGGGTGGTCGGACGACTGAAGGCAATCCGGGATGTGATCGAGGTCCGCCGGGGTCATTGATTCGATGTCTGGACGCGAAACCGCATTTCGACCGGATTTGAATTTCCGAACAGATCGGACAGTAGTTCAACCTGCGTGATAACGATCACGTCGAGTTTGTTCTCTTCGCAGTACCTCGACAAAAGATTCGATTTCTCCTCCGACGATTCGGCGTCAATCAGCGTACATACATGTCGCCCGTAAGGAATGACAAAGATATCCGGATCATCTCCGTGAAGCACCGTCGTGAAGAAACGTGTCGGAGCAAAGACCCCGGATGCGTCCGGTTCAAACAACGCACCGGATTCATACGTGGGATCCAAACCTTTTGCCGCTGCTTTGCGTTCGAGTTCGGACAGTATGCCCGCACTGTCCGCGAAATCCTTCGCGGACTTAATACGTCGCGTGTAAAGATACAGATCGGGCATCTCCCGTACGTAAACACCGGGATTTCCGGCTGATTCCCTGGCTCGCACCAACCCGCTTGTCACACCGTCGATATGAATCAGAAGTGATTTCAGCTCCTCGAGGCGGAGACGTGTTTTTTCGCGATGCATCTGCAAGAACGCAAGAAGTCCCGCGGTGTCCTGTGCTTTGACGAAAGGCACGAGATCGTTCGGACTGATGTCCATGCCTCGCGCGGCTTTGATCAGCTCGATGACAAGAAATTGGTCGCTGTGATAATAGCGATATTTCGTGAACGGGTCGATGCGATGCGGCGTGAGAAGACCGATATCCTCATAGAAACGCAAGGCCTTGACGGTGAGGCCTTTCATTTGTGCGACCTCTCCGATCGAGAACTCGGTCTTCTGCTTCAACGGAACGTCTCCTTACATCGCTTCTCGATAACGTGTTAGACCCGAACCACCGTGATGAGGATCATCGGACGGCGCTTGGTTTTCTCGAAAAGTACGCTCTTAAGATAGTCGCGCAACTGACCGGATTCCGATACCACCGATATGCTCTTGCTCTGGGTTCCGCAACGGGCAACGTACGACAACATCTTATCCGTTACATCGCGTATCACCAACTCAGATTCGCTCTCATAAAGGAAGCCGACGGCCTGTACAGCCGGCGCGGCAAGAAGCTTCGTCCCGGCTTTGTCGACGGCCAGCGTGATACAGACAACACCGTCATCCGCCAGAAGACGCCGATCGCGCAGGACGCGATTGTCGAGATCTCCGATGCCGGAACCGTCGATCAGAACGGGCGCCGCGTTAATGTAACCGGATACCCTGGCCGAATCCGCGTTCAACTCGAAAATATCACCGTTGTTAAGAATGAACGTAGACTCTTCGCTCTGCCCCAAACTCTTGGCGAGCTGCGTATGCTTGTAGAGCATGCGGTATTCGCCGTGAACGGGCACGAAATACTTCGGGCGTACAAGATTATGAATCATCATCAGTTCACCCCGGTAAGCGTGACCGGATACATGAACATCCGCGAGATCCTCGTAAATTACCTGGGCGCCGCGTCGGAAGAGTTCATTGATTACACGGTAGATCGGCTTCTCATTGCCCGGAATCGGGTGAGCTGAGATGATTACGGTGTCACCCTTCTGAATCTCGACGACTTTGTGGGACGAGAAGGCCATGCGCGTCAGGGCAGACATCGGTTCCGCTTGGCTGCCGGTTGTCAAAATAACAACTTTCTCCGGCGCATACTGATCGACCTCAGTGATGTCGATCAACGTGTCCGGTTGCATTTTTATATACCCAAGCGAATTTGCCGCCGCGAAAACATTCAACATGCTTCGTCCGACGAGAGCGACCTTGCGCCCATATACTTCGGCAGCCGTGAAGATCTGCTGCATGCGATGAACATGCGAGGAGAATGTCGCGACGATGACGCGTCCCGGCGCTTTGCCGAATAATCGTTGGAAAGATTCGCCGACCTGCGACTCAGACATCGATGTGCCGGACGCCTCAATGTTCGTGCTCTCGGCCATCAGCAGCAATACACCTTCTTTGCCGTATTGGGCGAAGCGCTGTAAATCAATCGGTCCTCCGTCGATCGGCGTGTAATCGATCTTAAAGTCTCCCGTATGAATTACGACACCCGCAGGTGTCCGGATCGCGAGCGCAAAGGCATCCGCGATGCTGTGGTTTACATGGATAAACTCGACGGAGAAGGCATTGCCGCCGGAGACGACGTCGCCGGGTTTCACCTGTTTCAGAGAGATACCTCGAGTTCCGCCGGCCTTCTCATTGAGCTTGCCTCGGACGAGTTCGATCGTAAGTCGACCGCCGTAGATCGGACACTTGAGGTCTTTCATCAGATACGGCAGTGCTCCGATGTGATCCTCATGGCCGTGGGTTAAATAGATGCCGCGAACCCGATCCTTGTTCTGCAGAACATAGCTGAAGTCCTGAATAACGGCATCGATACCGGGCATGTTTTCTTCGGGAAAGGCCATGCCGCAATCGACGAGGATGATGTCATTCCCGTACTCGAAAAGTGTCATGTTCTTTCCGATCTCGCCGAGACCGCCGAGGGCAATGACGCGAAGGTATCGCTGGTCCCGTCCGGGTTTCCTGTGCTTTTTCTTTTGACCTCCGGGCAGAGAGGCCAAACCAGGCATATCGACGTTCGTTTTTGCGATGATAATTGCTTCGGGAGCATTCTCGCGAAGCGGCTTGTTTTTCTGTTTCTCTCGCTGGCTATTCGGCTGCCGGTTTCTCTGGTTTTCCCGGTTCCCGGCTGTCGGCGGGTTCGTTTTCTTGTCCGTCGGCTCCGAAATCTGCTGATTCTGCTGCTTTTTTGCCTTGTGTGGCTTCTGCTGTGTTTCAGAGGAAGAAGCCGCAACGACCTCCTTAGCCGCGGGTGATGCGGCGCGAACGGGGAGTTTCACGGTATTGTTATAATCCTTAGCGGGTTCTGATGATGAGGGGCTGACGCCCGAGGAATGGTGACGGTTTTTCTTGTCGTTTGTCATATGGTAGTTCCTTTCGGTGTTGAATCGTTTCGCGTAGCAAGATCATTGCAAGAGGCGCGCACAAAAACAAGAGCGACCGTGCGACGCTTTTTACAATGAAATTCCTATGATGTTCTGTCCGAAAGGTGTTCTCCGTATACAACGCAAGTTACCAGGTCGCACTTAATACGGTTAGTCGTTACTTCCCACTGAAATAATGTTTACGGTCCATTTCTTCCCGTTGTTCAGTTGGTTCGCGATCTCTTCGGAAGGAACATATATATCGATCTTGTATCCCTTTACCGCACTGCCGACATCCTGAACCGTGTAATAACCGTCGTCTGCGTACGAACCGTCATACAGGTTTAAGGGCAAGCCAGGAATATAGATCGTGGAATTCTTTGGAATTACACTCCAGTCAGCGGCGACCGTCGTGCCGACGACACATGCGGCGCCGGATTTTGTCGTTGTCGAATACGTACCGTCCTTCTTTAATTGAGGACCGTAAAAAGTAATGGTGCATTCGATCGAATCGCCGGCCTTAACCGTTGCTGTCGGAGCCGATGTCGGAGCAGGAGCCTTGGTAGGCTGAGGAACGGGCGTGGGCGCCTTCGTAGGAGCCTTCGTCGGAACCGGCGTCGGCGTTGCCGGCGGTGTGTCGGAACAGACTTCTTTGCTGACGTATGTGCCCTTTATGGTCTTGTACCAACCGTTGGAGGTGACGGCAATCACAGAGATCGCATCACCCTTTACAAGTGTCTTAACAACCTCGTACCCGGTTCCCGGGCCCGAACGCACATTGGCTTCGCCGGTGACATAGAATGTCGCAGTGAGCTCTGTCTCAGGCGGAATAAGGGATAAATAATCGTCAATAACGTAGGTGCCGTCGGAAAGTTTCTTCCAACCGTTATCAACGGATGCGATCGTATCGACTTCATCACCCGCGACAAGCGCGCCGATCTTCTCGAAATCCGTACCGGGGCCGACCCGTACGCTCAATTCGGCGATAACATAGTAATGAACATTCTCCGGTGTCTCAACAGGAGCCGGCGTTACTGTCTGCGGAGGCGTGACGACCGGGGGGAGATTCTTCGCTGTCTCAATGGCCAGAAATACAGAATATGGAAGGTGCGTGGTAACGCTCGCATCCGGAGTGGAATCATCGTCTACAGGAACCGTCAGCATATCGGCCGGATCTTCGGAGCGGTTCGCAAGGGAAGGCAAAGACTCGTCGAGTCCTACCGGAAGCAATTCGATATCTGTGCTGCTGGAAGCGGTGAATACGGGATCGATCGATACATCGTCGGAAGAACTCGGGCGATCGGACAGGACGGACTCGGCTCCCAGAACGCAGACGAACACAAAAGTGAAAAGTAAGATGCCGCCTACGACGGAACGAACCTTCTCGCCTTTATTCTTCTCTCTTCTCGGTATCCCGATAAACTTCATAGCGTCCTTTCCGATGAATCGCTGTCATTGCAGCGGATTGTCATAAAAACAATAACTCGCCGAAGCAATTATAACATATGACAAGCTAAAATGAAAGTCGCCCCCAATCCGGGGCTGTTCGGGGAAGAGTTACGCAGTTAAAGACTAGCGTTTGCGACAGGATTTGTTCATTTCTCCCGACGGAAATTCGAGAGCAACTCTCGCAGGCTGATCTTGTCTCTGTGGCTCAACTTAATGTGAGGGAAGGCGTCAAGAATACGCTTCATACGTGCGACAAAGGCGTCCGTGACGGATTCTCGCTGTGCCAACAGACTTGCAAGTTCGCGTTCCAATCGCTCCCTCTGACCCGCCCCAAATGCCTTCAATTCATCACGTCGAGCCGAAGAGAAGCGAAGAATCTCTTCTTTCAGGTGATCAATCTTCGCGGAGAGTTCTGCGAGCCGATTCATCTCGCGGTTGAAGATAACATTGTCGCGTATCGAGAAGACAATATCGGTAACCAGAAGAATCAAGGCGACGATGGCGATCACCAGAACCGCCGTTTCCGGAAGCCGCGCCAACAGTCCGTGAAAGAACGGATGAACAACGTAAAGCAAAAGCATGGCAAGACCGCCCCAGACGAAGCTGAAGGGCAGCCAGACGCGTCCGTTGATATTCAGCGGCATATGGGAGTAATCCCACCAGGATTTCTTGAAAAGAACCTCCAGGAGGAAGCTGACGACATACTCGAGAAGCGATGTAAGAAGAAAAGCGATCGCGAAAACAAGCAAGGGCTGTGACACGACCGGAGTGAGCGTCACGAGAAGCAGAAGTGAGCCGAATCCATAGATCGGACAAAGAGGCCCGAAAAGAAAACCACGGTTTACGATATGCTTCTCGTGAATGGAACAATACACGGACTCGAGTATCCAACCGAGAAAACTGTAGATGAAAAAGAGTACGATCGCCTCGTATAGGGTCATTCTTTCCTCCGTTCGGGAAGAAGGCGTGTCACGAAATCACACCCTGATCGATGTCTACGGTAACTGTCCAGCCGTCTTTCAACAGCCGGGTCGCATTCTCGCTCGACAGAATGGCCGGGATCTCAAGTGCGACAGCGGCGGTTGCCGTATGCGAGGTTGGGTCGTCATCTTCGACCACGAGTGCCTTCGCCTTGCGAATCAAAGGCATCATACGATTGTTTGTATAAGGCGCGACGAGAATAATCTCATCATTGGGCTCGATATCGCATTCCGGGAGATGCTCGGGGTCACGGATCAGAAGAACCGTTCCCGTTACCTTCACGGGGGCGTCATCGGAGACCTTGAGACCCTTGCCTTGAACAAGGGAGTGTCCGATGGTTTGCACCTTGATCGTATTGGTTGTTCCGCTCATACCGATCGGTGTGCCGCCTGTCATGACAATGATATCTCCGTCAAAAAGGAATCCGCATTTCTTCGCCGCAGACAAACCGACATCGAACATCTCATCCGTTGTCTGGACTTCGTCGACAAGGATCGGGCAGATGCCCCAGGATAAATTAAGCTGTCGTTGTACGCGAGGGTACACCGTCGTCGCGACGACAGGGCAGCCGGGGCGGAATCGAGAGACGAGTCGCGCCGTGCGTCCGGCGTGGGTGATGGTTATGATCGCCTTTGCGTTCAGATCCATCGCGGTCGTGCACGTCGCATGGCTGATCGCGTTCGCGACCGAGGAGAGCATCGTATACCGGGTATTCTGCAGATTCTTCCAGTAATCGATCGAACTCTCGGTTCTGCGGGCGATCTCGACCATCATCTCGAGAGATTCGATCGGGTATTTGCCGGCGGCTGTCTCGCCGGAGAGCATAACCGCGCTCGTTCCGTCGAAAATCGCGTTCGCGACATCGCTGACCTCGGCTCGTGTCGGACGTGGATTACGAATCATCGAATCAAGCATCTGTGTTGCGGTAATCGATATCTTGCCGAAGTTCTGGCACTGCTTGATGATGTTCTTCTGAACGATCGGAACCTCGGAGGCAGGGATCTCGACACCCAGGTCACCGCGGGCGACCATGATGCCGTCGGCGACCTTCAGGATGTCTTCAAAATTCTGGACACCTTCACCGTTCTCGATCTTGGCGATGATATTGATGTCCTGGGCATTGTGCTTCTCAAGAATATGGCGGATCTCCTGCACATCGCGCGGCTTCCGGACGAAAGAGGCGGCGATGAAATCAATTCCGTTCTCGATACCGAACTCGATATCCTGGATATCCTTCTGTGTCAGGGCGGGAAGACGGAGCTCCGTCCCGGGTACGTTGATGCTCTTCTTGTCCGAGACCGGACCGCCGTTCTGCACGCGGCAGTAGATGTCATCGTCTTTAACTTCCGTAACGATGAGCTCAATCAGACCGTCATCGATCAGAATGCGGGAATCGACCGTAACGTCCTCGGGAAGACCCTTGTACGTGACGGAGAACTCCTTCGCGGTACCCTTGATGTCCTTGTGCCGGATGACGACGATCTCACCTTCGGTAAGCATAACCTTGCCACCCTCGAAGGAGCCGGTTCGAATCTCGGGACCCTTCGTGTCGAGGAGCAGGGCGACCGGAAGATTCAGTTCTTCCCGGATTCTCTTCACGCACTCGATACGCCCCAGGTGCTCTTCATAGGAGCCGTGGGAGAAATTGAAACGGGCGACGTTCATACCTGTCAGCATGAGCTTGCGAACGATATCGTCCGATTCCGCAGCCGGTCCGAGAGTACAAATGATCTTCGTCTTTCTCATATACATATACACCTCAATTCGTCTTAAACCACAAAAGCATGTTCGGGCCCAAAACAAAAAATTATCGCATCATAATTTAAGTATAAACGAAAACGCTCCACATAATAACATGAAATGATATCTCCTGAGAACCGGATTGACAGAAAAAATCAAAGCGTGCAAAATACGGTGAAACGGAGGGTGTTTTCATGAGCTTTTATATCATACTGTTGACTGCGATCGGTCTGGCGATGGATGCCTTTGCCGTTTCCGTCTCCTCAGGTATCGCGGCATGCCGCATCAAATCTCGTGAGATCATCAAAATGGCCCTGTTGTTTGGTCTGTTTCAGGCCGCTATGCCGGTTATCGGATTCTTCCTGGCGACGAGTTTTCGCGGGTATATCGAGCAGCTCGACCATTGGATCGCATTCCTTATGCTCGCGGGAATCGGCGGGCGCATGCTCTATGAATCCCTGAAGGACATTCTTCAATCTCGTAAGGCAGCCGAGGCAGATGCGTGTGATATTACAAAGACTCCGGAAGAACAGGAAACCGCGGATCGCGCGATTTTCGGTTTGAGACGGCTGCTCTTCCTCGCCGTCGCAACCTCAATTGACGCTCTCGCCGTAGGAATCAGCTTTGCCGTCCTCGATACGGATATCTGGATGTCGGCGGCGATCATTGGGGTTGTCTGTCTGATATTTTCAATACTCGGCGGATCTCTCGGAAGACGGCTCGGCTCAATGTTCGGCAAGGCCGCGGAAATTCTTGGCGGCTTGATTCTGATCGGGATCGGCATACGAATTCTCGTTGAACATCTGAGTGCGGCCGGATAAGTGCGCTGACAACTAATATCCAATATTTTTCAATAACACTTTCGAAAATCTGTTGAACCTGACCCATTGCATGCCACTTTTGCCCGAAAAATTTGTGGCGTGTATTCGAGATTTTCTGTTAACGAAAATCGAAAAATACGGTATTCTGTTTGTAAAGAGCAAAATATTGTATTTATACCAATATGAGGGCCGAAATGATGTTCAACACGGGAAAATGGTGCGATGAGATTCACGTTCGCGACTTTATTGTCCGCAACTACACGCCGTACGACGGTGATGACACTTTCCTCGCGCCGCCGACATCCGATACGCTGGCGCTTTGGGACGAGGTCATGCAACTTCGCGAGAAGGAAATCCAGAACGGCGGTGTCCTTGATATCGATGAACGGACGATCTCGACAATACTTTCCCATGCTCCCGGATATATTGACTCCGCCCGCGAGAAGATCGTAGGTCTCCAGACCGATGAGCCACTGAAGCGAGCGATTATGCCTTTCGGCGGTATCCGCATGGTCCGAACCTCGTTGAAAGCCTACGGACGAGAGCCGGACCCCGAGGTAGAGCGTGTTTTTCGCTACCGCAAGACCCATAATGACGGTGTTTTCGACGCGTATACTCCCGACATGCAGAAGGCTCGCCACGCAGGCCTGATCACCGGCCTTCCCGATTCCTACGGTCGCGGTCGCATCATCGGCGATTATCGCCGCGTACCACTCTACGGGACGATGTTTCTCATCGATCAGAAGCGCAAAGCGAAGGACGAAGAGATTCAGGATATCATGGACCCATCGACAATCCAGTTGCGGGAAGAGATTTCGGAGCAGATCCGGGCGCTTTATGATTTGACGCGTATGGCGCAAGGCTATGGTTTTGATATCAGTCGACCGGCGGAGAGTTTTCGCGAGGCCGTTCAGTGGCTATATTTCGCGTATCTGGGTGCGGTCAAGGAACAGAACGGAGCGGCGATGTCCTTAGGGCGCGTCTCGACCTTCCTCGACATCTACGCCGAACGGGATCTGCGGGAACAGAAGATCACGGAGTCCGAGGTTCAGGAGATCGTCGACCACTTCATCATGAAGCTTCGTATGGTGCGATTTCTGCGTACGCCGGCGTATGATGAATTATTCTCGGGGGATCCGACATGGGTGACAGAATCGATCGGTGGAATCGGTCTGGATGGACGACACCTTGTAACGAAGATGTCCTTCCGTTTCCTGCATACGCTCCGGAATCTCGGACCGGCACCCGAACCCAATATGACGGTTCTCTGGAGCAAGTCCTTGCCCAGGGCGTTCAAGAATTATTGTTCCCGACTGTCGATCGATACGAGTTCACTGCAATATGAGAGCGATGATCTGATGCGCGAAAAGTTCGGTGACGATTACGCGATTGCCTGCTGTGTCTCCGCAATGCGCGTAGGTAAGCAGATGCAATTCTTCGGCGCCCGCGCCAACCTCGCCAAGGCTTTGCTGTACGCGATCAACGGAGGCCGGGACGAGAAGACCGGCGAACAGATCGGTCCGGTACGCGAACCTCTTGCCGGCGAGCTTCTGAATTATGATCAGGTGATGTCGCGATTCTCGGAGATGTGCGCGTGGCTCAGTAAACTCTATATCAATTCGCTCAACGTTATTCATTATATGCATGACAAGTATTGTTACGAGAACCTTGAGATGGCCTTGCATGACGAGAAGATCGTCCGTACAATGGCATGTGGCATCGCGGGACTTTCGGTGGTCACGGACAGCTTATCGGCGATCCGGTATGCCAAGGTACGCCCGATCCGGAACGAGAGCGGTCTTGTGACGGATTTCGAGATCGACGGAGAATACCCGGCGTACGGAAATGACGATCCGCGCGCCGATAAGATGGCGACGAATGTCGTGAAGAGCTTCATGACAGAGTTGTCGAAGCATCCGACGTACCGCGACAGTATTCCGACGATGTCGATACTCACGATCACATCGAATGTTGTCTACGGTAAGATGACCGGTTCAACCCCCGATGGACGCAAAGCCGGCGAGCCCTTCGCTCCGGGCGCGAATCCGATGCACGGACGTGACAGGAAGGG
>JAEWUD010000047.1 GCA_023397475.1 Bacillota bacterium | reverse complement strand
GGTCTTTGTCCCTGATATCCGCCGCCCTGACCCTGGTATCCGCCCGGACCCTGCGGTCTTTGTCCCTGATATCCGCCGCCCTGACTCTGATATCCACCCTGGCCCTGCGGTCTTTGTCCCTGGTATCCGCCCTGTGCAAAAGGTCTTGGCTGCGATTCCTGCGAGTTTGTGGGTGCAGGCTTGCTCTCGGGCTTATTTTCCGAAGCCGGCTTTGTCACTCCTTGGGTAATCGGGGAGGAATCTGTGTTTCTCACAGGCTCAGCGACAGGTGTCGTCGACTTCTCGGGCGCAAGTTCCGTCTTTGCGGTTACATTTGCGCCGACATTCGTCTCGACGATCGGCTCACGACCAGCCTTGCCGGAGGGTACGTCTGCATCGGTGGTAACGCGCTTCGGTTCCGCCGTTGTGTCCTTCACGTCAGACGACTCTTTTGCGCGCAAAGGCTCAGCAAACGCAGCGGGAGCAGGCGCAGTAGAGGATTGCGTGACCGAGGGTCCGGCAGCAGGCGCGGCTTCATTGGCCCCGTCGGTTTTCTCCGGAGTTGCCTCTTTGGGTTTCTTATTAACGCGACCCACACGAAGTGTCTTCGTGCCGGAAATACCGCTGACGGTAATTCCGATGCCGGGCATCTCCTTGTCCTCTTCGATATTCTTATTTCCGGTTTCGGGTGCCGCTGCGCCCTTTGATTTGTTTTCGGTCATGAAATCCTCCTATTGTATTCAGCCGTTTGCGTCAACTGATCTGTCTTCGTCACTTATCGTATCGTTATCCGGAATCATGGTGATCAACCGGTCCGAAAATCCCTGATCGAGTATCCCTACGACTGCTCGATCGTCCTTGCCTGTAAATCTTCCGAGCTTATCTCGCGTTGAGAATCGCCGGAAGGGAGTGTCTGTTTCCTGGGCGAGGTTCCTTATCCTTCGTGTCGTATTCTCGGATGCGTCTGTCGCGCACAGAACGAGGTGCGCTTTCCCGGACAGAACTGCCTGCGATACTATGTCGTATCCGGCAGCCGTTTTACCGGCTCTGGTCGCAAGTCCAAGAAACATCAGGATCCTGTTCTCGTCAGGAGGCTCCCCCGGCTTGGGTATTCCGTGCTTTCCGGTTGGTTTCTTCATCCTTCTCCTTATTCATCCAGATCTGTTGTCATCGTGAGCGCAACGGCCAGTAATTCCTCTATCGTTTCGGATGCGACCTCTGCTTTCAGGCCTTTCTCGATCCGATGCTGCTTAACCGCTTGAGCAAGACATTTCTTGTTCTTACAAGTATAAACTCCGCGTCCCGGCTTCTTTCCCGTGGGATCTACGGTCACCTGACCATCCGGCATCAGAACAATACGAATCAGATCTCGCTTATTTCTTCTCTCCCGACAGGTCACACACATGCGTTGTGGAATCTTCTTCATTCCGGCAGCCATTGCTTATGCCTCTTGCTCCGACGTGTTGTCCGGTTCTGCTTCGCCCGTTGCTTCGTTACTCATGTCCTGATCCGCTTCGGAAGTTTGGGTCATGCCGTCCTCATCCGCTACGGTGAATCTCGCCATGAACTCATCCTGTATGATATCACGCATCTGCGATTCACTCTTGATATCGATCTTCCATCCGGTAAGGCGCGCCGCAAGGCGGACATTCTGACCGGAACGGCCGATCGCCAGGGAGTACTGATGATCCGGGACAACAACACGCGCTGCCATCTCACGGGTACCGTCCGGCTTGTTGGTGATCTCCGTATCAACGCGAACAACTTTGGCGGGAGAAAGCGCGTTGCTGATAAATTGTGCGGGATCCGAGTCCCACTCAATGACATCGACCTTCTCCTGACCGAGCTCGTCCATAACCGCCTGAACACGGGCACCTCTCTGTCCGACACATGCGCCGAGCGGATCGACATTCTCGTCTCTGGTCGCCACTGCGATCTTGGTACGGGATCCGGCCTCACGGGCAACAGATACGATCTCAACAATTCCCGCGGCGATTTCCGGTACTTCCTGCTCGAAAAGCTTCTTAACCAGGTTCGGGTGGCTTCTTGAGATATAGACGACCGGACGGCCGTTATGCTCTTCAACCTTGAGAATGAGGAATCTCATGTGCTGGTTGAAATTATACTTCTCATCTTTGACCTGTTCCTGTCGAGTCAACGTCGCTTCCGCGCGTCCGATGTCAACGAAAACGAATTTGCTGTCCTTGCGCTGAATTACGCCTGATGCAAGCTCACCGATACGGCCGGAGAACTCGTTCTGAATTCTCGTGTGTTCCGCCATACGAAGTTTCTGATTGATCGCACTCTTCGCGGCGTTCGCGGCAAGACGCCCCAGGGATTCAACCGGAATTGTCATCTCGATACTGTCGCCCTCTTCCAGCTCAGAATCAATCGCGCGAGCTTCCTCCAGTGAGATCTGTGTCTTCGGATTATCTACGACGGCAGTGACCGTGCGAACCTCGTAAACATACATCTCACCGGTCTCACGATCAATCTCCGCGAAAACGTTATCGTTCTGCTTCGCGTCGGCGAATTCCCTCTTGAATGCGGCGACAATCGCCTCTTCTATTGCCTCGAAAAGAACATCTTCTTCAATGCCTCTCTCCTTGGCCAACATATTGACCGCTTCAATCATTGTCTTGTTCATTCTACCGTTCTCCTTTTCGTTAATTCGCTGCGCAAACGTTATTCTCGCAATAACCGTTTTTCTACTTATTCGAGTCGCTGTCAATCTAGAAATGAATGGTTCTCTTTACCGTTGCAACTGCTTCCAGCGGCAGGACAAGTTCTCGTTCACCGACGAGAATCGTTAATGACTCTTCTCCACCTGAAACCAGCGTGCCCTGATACGACTTGGCATTATCGATCGGATGGTAGAGACTAACCTCAACCTCTTCCCCGGAATGTCGGATAAAATCGGACGCCGTCGTGAGAGGGCGAGTCAATCCGGGTGAGGATACTTCAAGAAAATCCGGTACAATGCCAAGCTTCTCATCCAGAATCGGATCGATCGACCTGCTGATCAGCTCGCAGTCGTCCGTGGAGATTCCCCCTCTTCGATCAATGAAGAATCGAAGGAAAAAATGGGGACCTTCCTTCTTATACTCAACGTCGATCAGATCGTATCCCATGTCCGAAATCACGGTCTGAGTGAGGTCAAAAGCTCTCTGGGCTGTCTGCGATCTTGAAGCCAAATCATCCTCCGAAAATTACCACAAAAGAAAGAGCGGGCAAAACCCACTCTCCATAAAACGCTTCATCTACAAGTGAAATTCTATCATAGAGTTTATATAGATGCAACTCTTACGGACGTTTTCCCGCGTTTTGTACCACTCCCTCTATCTTTTGTGCGAAAAGTATGATTCGCGGCAAAGAAACCGGAAGGCTTCTGGACATCTTCAACAATTTGAGAGGAAATATTTCCCTTTTTGCTATTCATTTCGTTTGAGGAATAGGGTAAAATGATGGTAATCCAAATCACTTGGATAATCAACGTAAGGGAGATGATGCCAATGATACGAGTAATCGCGGGTGCCAAGGGCACCGGGAAGACAGCTCAGCTTGTCGAGGACATCAATGAGCAAGCCTTTCAAGAGAACAATAATATCGTGTGTATCCAGAGTGGGAATCGCCTCGATCATCTTTTGAAGTACAAGGTTCGTCTGGTTGATATCAAGGAATATCCGGTCGTCGGTTACGACCAGCTCCTGAGTTTTATCGCAGGCATTCACGCCAAGGACTATGATCTTACACACATTTATATAGACAGTGTTTTTAAGGTTTCCAGAGATGATTCGCTTGATGCTCTTTCCGCCTTCCTTGAGAGGCTCGATGCATTCCTCGCCGATGAGAAGGTGTCTGTTACGGTTGTTTGCAGCAGCGACGTCGATACGTTGCCTGAGAAGATCCGCAAGTTTGTCTGATGCCCAACTTCGAACTGCGAGAGCGGAGTTACGAAACGTGGCTCCGCTCTTTTTTTTGTTCCTTTATTATGTTATAAATATTTTATTGAATTTATTTCAAATAGAGAATTGGGAGGCTTTTATATGTTTAAGGAATTCAAGCAGTTTATTCTTCGTGGCAATGTCATGGATCTGGCCGTCGGTGTTGTGATTGCGACCGCTTTTACCGCTATCGTCAATTCCCTGGTAAAGGACATTATTATGCCCTGTGTCGGGATGTTGACCTCCGGTATTGATTTCTCGAGTCTTAAGGTTGTCCTCAAGGCAGCTGTTCTTGATCCGGCGACCCAGGAGATACTTACCCCCGAAGTTGCGATTGGTTTCGGATTATTTATCAATGCTATTATTCAGTTTGTGATCATCGCTTTTGTTATCTTTCTTGTCGTTAAGGGTATAAATAAAGCGAGAACAACTTTCGAACAGAAGTTGAAGAAAGAACAGGCGGAGGAAGCTGCGAAGGAGCCGGAGATCAGTGCCGACGTCGCTCTTCTCACCGAGATCCGTGACCTTCTGAAAGCACAACAGAAGTAACGCTTTCTCATCTTCAAGAGCATACTTTACGTTCTTTTTCTGGTTGATTTTCAACCAAATGGCTTTTGCGTCCCAAAACATTGTTGAATCCACAGATTTTTCGTGATACGTTGTGATAAATCTTTCTCAAGGGAGGTCGTTACTATGCGTAGGAATTTATCTATACTTGTCGAAAATCATTCCGGTGTTCTCGCACGAGTTGCCAGTCTATTCGCTCGTCGCGGCTTCAACATCGAGAGTCTTGCCGTCGGAACGACGACAAATCCTGAGATTTCCCGCATCACGGTAAGTCTGTCGGCCGACGATGAGCAGATCATGCAGATCGTCAAGCAGCTCCATAAGTTGCCGATTGTCCTCAAGGTCAAGTGCCTTGAGCCGGATTCACACTTTACCCGTGAGCTTGTATTCATCAAGGTTACCTGCAATGACACGACGAGGACCAACGTCCTCCAGATCGTCGATATTTTTCGCGGCCACATCATCGATGTCTCCGCAACGACCGCGACGATCGAGATCTCCGGAAACAATGACAAGATCTCGGCGCTGAGTGAACTCCTCTCTCCGTTCGGTATCCTGGAGATGGTCCGGACGGGACTGATCGCGATCGAGCGTGGTGACCGGGTTCTGACTCTCGATTCCTGATCGAAGCGTATAACGCAAAAGCAAATCGAATGATTTGAAATAATGTCTCAATCCAAAGGAGGCCCATCATGAAGAAAATTTACAAAGATGCCGAATGTCAGACACACGCACTGGATAACAAGACCGTCGCAATCGTCGGTTATGGCAGCCAGGGTCACGCGCATGCGCTGAACCTCAAAGAGAGCGGATACAATGTTGTCATAGCCCTTTATGAGGGTTCGAAGTCTTGGGCAAAAGCCGAAGCCGCCGGACTTAAGGTCATGACGACCGCCGAAGCGACAAAGATCGCGGATGTCATCATGATTCTAATCAACGACGAGAAGCAGGCGGATATGTACGAGAAGGATATCCTTCCGAATCTCTCCGAGGGCAAGGCCCTCGCTTTTGCCCACGGATTCAATATCCACTTCCAGCGCATTGTTCCTCCGGCCAACATTGATGTATTCATGATTGCTCCGAAGGGACCCGGACACACGGTCCGCTCCGAGTATCAGATCGGACGCGGTGTTCCCTGTCTTTTCGCCGTATACCAGGACTACACCGGCAATTGCCGTGATATCGCATTCGCTTACGGTCACGGAGTCGGCGGAGGCCGCGCCGGCCTTCTTGAGACGAGTTTCCGTGAAGAGACCGAGACGGATCTTTTCGGTGAGCAGGCGGTTCTCTGCGGCGGTGTTTCCGAGCTGATGAAGGTCGGCTTCGAAGTACTCTGTGAGGCTGGCTACGATCCCGAGAACGCTTACTACGAGTGCATGCACGAGATGAAGCTGATCGTCGATCTCGTCTATCAGGGCGGACTGACTCGCATGCGTTATTCGATCTCTGATACGGCGGAGTACGGCGATTATCAGATAGGAAAGCGCATCATCACCGACGAGACGAAGAAGGAAATGAAGAAGGTCCTCGCGGAGATTCAGGATGGAACCTTCGCTCGTAACTGGATCCTTGAGAATCAGTGCGGACGGTTGAACTTCAACGCACGTCGTCGCCTCGAGACAGAACATCCGATCGAGAAAGTCGGTCGCGAACTTCGTTCTATGATGAGCTGGAACGAGAAATAATTTGATATTTCCCGATAACTTACCAAGGGCTGTCTCAAAACGTCACGTTTTGAGACAGCCCTTTTTTTATGACGGTGGCAAAGTCTCGCTCACTTCTCGCTTCCTTTTCACGCTCGATATAAAAAGAGGCACCGCGAATCATCGCGATGCCTCTTGAGGTCCGAAATCGTGAAGAATCAGGCCTTCCAAAGTCCATGCAGATTACAGTATTCGTAAACCTCGTAGGATGTTCCCGCAACATCAACGGAGAATTCTGCTTTGGGCTCTTCGCCGGGAGCGAGATACGCAAAATAAACCTGTGTGTCGGTAACAAGGGCAACCCACTGAATCAAATGTTCCGCAGTCATAGGATGAGGAACTTCGCCAACCTTAACAATGACCTTCCCCGCCTCTGTAGTAACGACCGGAACATGCTTCTCTTTGGCAGCTGTGTCATTCTCACCGGCAACCAGAAGCTTCATCGGTTCGCCGCAGCAAACCAGAGTTCCGCCGCCGACATGAAGAAGAGTTACGATATTTCCGCAATGCGGGCATTTGTAGACCTTAAAATCACGTGCCATAGTATCCTCCTCTGAATTATATCTGTTCCTACCTGTTCGATTCGGGATCAATAATTCTTGGCCTGAATCTCGAAATACGACTGTGCGTGCTTGCATACCGGACAGATGACGGGAGCCTTCTGCGCAATGTGGATGTGTCCGCAGTTTACGCACTTCCAAACGACGATACCGTCCCTCTCAAAAACTTCGCCCTTCTCAATACGCTCGGCCAACGCTCTGTAACGAGCCTCGTGCTCCTTCTCAATCGCCGCTACGCCTTCGAATGCGGCGGCGAGTTGATTGAATCCTTCTTCTCTCGCTTCCTCGGCGAACTTCTTGTACATATCTGTCCACTCATAGTACTCTCCGGCGGCTGCGTCGAGGAGATTGGTCTTGGTGTCGGCAACTTCTCCGCCATGGAGAGCCTTGAACCAGAGCTTCGCATGTTCACGCTCATTCCCGCTTGTCTCAGCAAAAATGTTCGAAATCTGTACGTACCCTTCTTTCTTTGCCTGAGAAGAATAGTAACTGTACTTGTTGGTCGCCATGGATTCACCCGCAAAGGCTGTGTTCAGATTCTGTTCTGTTTTTGATCCTTTCAGTTCCATTTGAAAACCTCCGTTATACTATATTTGGAAATGCTTAGCAGTGTTCCCTACGTGATGACTCTTTGCAATCTTGGCAGATACCCGAAGCAATAACATCAATCTCATGAATGTCAAACGCATCCAGCGAACTGGGAATCTGGCATCCGTCAAGATCAAAATCGTAAATGTCATTACAATCTTTGCAAAGGAAATGACCGTGCTTGTCTGTATTTCCGTCGAGTCTCGCATCACCTTCTCCGACACGGACGACATGGATGAGTCCGGCCTTGGTTAACGTGTCCACGGTGTTATAAATAGTTGTCTTGGAGAGTGAAGGATTATCTGATTTCAGTGCGTTATAAACAGTCTCAACCGTCGGATGGATTCGATTCTCCAGAAGATATTTATATACGCCTATACGTTGGGGGGTCAGGCGAATCTCTTGCGAAGAGAATCGGGTAATGATTGTCTCTACGATATCCTGCTGCTTCATTCGTCGCTCGCTTCCATTGTTGTAATCTTTCCATTATAATAATGTGAACGCAGGAAGATGTCAATTATCGAACAACAAACG
This sequence comes from Bacillota bacterium, assembly GCA_023397475.1. Taxonomy (GTDB): domain Bacteria; phylum Bacillota; class Clostridia; order Saccharofermentanales; family Saccharofermentanaceae; genus Firm-13. The sequence continues at coordinate 114,594 of JAEWUD010000047.1, read as the reverse complement.
ATACAATAATTTCATTTTTTCTTGTTTTTCTTTTTCTTCTTGTCCTTCTTCTTGTCCTTTTTCTTCTTGTCTTTTGTCTCCTCTGCCATCGGAGATTCAGGACTCGAGTGAGAATCAACCGGGGGGATCTCCCGTAGTAGTGCCGGAATAGCTTCCTCTGTTATCTTCCTGGAAGGGACACGGCTGCGCTTCTCCCGCCTCGCCGGCACTTCTTCTTCGTGAGACGATTCTGATAATGTATCATCCGCCGTCGCGAGAAGCTTTGTCAAATACGAAATCAGCATGCGAAGAGCATCCGAATCTACCTGATAGAAGACCCAGCGACCACTCTTTCTGGCCTTGACGATATGATTCTCCAGAAGAACATTCATGTGGTGCGATAACGTTGGCTGTGTTATCGGAAAATGCGTCAGGATGTCCCGTGCGCAGAGTTCTCCGTTCTCAGCGAGAATTCGGACAATCTTCAATCGAACTTCATCAGAAAGGATATGGAGTATCGAAAACGGCTGATCCTTAGCGACTGTCTTCCCTGTTGGTCGTGTCTTCATAGAACACCCCGAGCTTTCCTCATGCGATGAGCTGGTCCTTCAACGCTTCTTCAAATTCATTCAGATGCGCACACGCGATAATCTCTGTGTTCTCCTCGAGTAGAATCTCCTCATCTCCCTTTACGAGTACCGTAAACGGAATTCCCATCTTCCTCATAAGGATCAACTGAAATTCTTTACTCGATCTTGTTCGCAAGTACTTGTCGAGCATGCGAATAACCTGCTTCGCATCTTCAAGATATATGCCGGAAAGCCTCATCAGATGATCCACAACATAGATGGAAAACACATCGTCAAAGGATAAATCCTTACGCTCCGGGAATACGGAAGTAAACGCCGCAACAGAAAGCTTCGAGACAATCTTCAGATGAAGAAAATCTTCGAAAGGAATGCGGAAGCTTCGGACATTCGGCGAGAAAAGTTCGCGGAGCTGATCAGGGGACAGTTCTCCCTTTAGCTCTTGAATTCGATGAACGCGAGCAAGCATCCTCTCCTTCGGAAAGAAGGTCTCCTGCCCTGTATGCGTTGATTTCCTGATAAACCATGTCTCCGGGATCAGACTCATACGTTTCCAGCGATATAGCGTGCCATATGAAATACGGGCCGCCCGTAACAGATCGCGCTTCGAAATCAATTCCTCATCAGCCATCCTACACCTCACGATAAAAAAGCTGCAGCCGCGCAGTATCGCGAGACTACAGCCTGATTGTAACGTAACATTGTTACAGTCATTGAACGCACGTGTGGCAAGTTGCTTGCCGCTTCGAGACAGCTTCAGTACATGAAGGTCCGAAGGATGAAATCAAAAGTCATAAACCAGTTTTTGAAATCGAATAATTCGATAAGAAATGGTTGATTCAGGAAGAACAGAGCGGTAAATAATGAACACAAAAGAAGGACGGCGACGAGATGCCAGAGCAATATCGATCTGGACAGACTCTTCCGGTTCAAATTCTTGCTGGCAGCGGCAACGATAACCAGAATCAGAAATCCGACTACAGGGATCGCTGTGACAAAGAAGTACCAGAAAGCTCCGCCTGTTGTCAGCGGCTTATGTGTCTTGGGAATCACTGGTTCTTGCGACACACCCGGTGTTGTCGCGGCAGAGGACCGTATCTGCGTTACCGGCGTCTGACGGATCTCCGCCACGGCCTTCGTTTCCGTTGACATCGACGGAGAAACGGTCTCTGATACGCTGACCGGATAAACCGCCGGATCGGAAGGGATCGCCGGGTTCGAAGGAGCCGGATCAGCGACCGCTGTCGGTAAGACAAATTCTTCAAATGTCTGCTCCTTGAGAATGGGTTCGGTATCCTCGGGCGAAATATCATCCGTACCATTCACCGAAGTATCACGATCGTCAAAATCCGGGTCTTCTTCTTTGCTCTCTACAACGAAGGACGTCGTATCGGCAGCACTCACAATCTCAGGCACCACTCCAGTATCCTCTTGCTTCTCAGGCAAAGAGTAACCACATTGCGGGCAGAATGAGAATCCATCCAAAATCTCAGCTGTGCATTTGGGGCAAATCACAGTATCCCTCCTCTCGACGACGCGAAAACATCGCCTCTCCATCATTATAGTCAAAGGTTCGTCATCTGTCTTTACAATTCACGACAGAATTGCCCAACAGTCACTTCTTCGTCGCTTGACGGATGGAATTCTCCGCCTCCTCCATCGTTACACATCTCGCATATCGACGAGGCCACATCATCTGGTTGAAATAGCGATACGTCGTTTCGGCACTCATATAATCGTTACCGGTACAGGAATTCGCATTCGCGGGAACAACGATCTCAAAGCCACGCTCAAATCCGCTCTTAATCGTCGCATCGATGCAAAAATCCGTCATGATTCCCGTAACCATCAGCTGTCGTTCACCTTTCGAATCCAGATACGCCTCAAGATCCGTCTGTCGAAAAGCGCTGTTGAATCGCTTCACAATCACGTGTTCTCCGGGCGCGGGCGCAAACCCTTCATAGATGTCCAAGTCAGGATCAGGAACGCTCGTGTCCTCACGATCATCGTGCCGGATATAAAGAACCTCGATTCCATTCATGCGCGCCTGTCGAATAAGTCTGGAAACATTCTCTACCAGCAAGTCCAAAGCGTACAACTCATCTGTAACGATCGCTTTCTGTGTGTCGATGACCAAAAGTATCATGTGCTACCTCCGTCGATATCTCCATCCTATGTGTCCATGTTACCCTTACGCACAAGAAATGAAAACATCCAATCTGGGTTGGGCCAACACCTTCTCACTCGCGGGTCCTCGGCGTTCGCCTGCGGATGCTCGTTCGTTAGGTGTTGGCCCAACCCAGTATTAAGGAAATTTGTAGTGGTTCTTTGCCAATAAAAGATGTTCTCTCGATCAATGTTCGCTTGGCATAAACATAAAAAAGCTGCCTCTACCGACTTGCAACAAGTCTTCTGAGACAGCCTTAATCTTTGGTGGGTAGTAATGGACTCGAACCATCGACCCCTTGCATGTCAAGCAAGTACTCTAACCAGCTGAGCTAACCACCCAAACGCTTGATTATTATAACGAATGATCCAGCGATTGTCCATAGGTTTTACCTAAAAATAATTCATCCGGTCTTCCGCCGGAACACTCAATCATAGGTGATCTCCGCTATGAACACTTGCCCCGGCATCAGCGTGATTCGATTATTCTTATTTGCCAGCTTCATTGACTCCAGAAGTGCGCCATCCGATCCGTATTTGGAAGATAAATCGCCGTCCAGCGGCCAATCCGCTTCAAGATTGAACACAATCGGCGTATTTGAAATGTTCACCGCGATAAAGTGCGTGGACTCTTCATCCGAATACGCAAATGTCGAGAGTCCGTCCGTGGAAGATTCGACCACCTGCGAAGTATCCGTGATGATCTCGGTTCGATTTCCTTGGGCAGCGCCACTGAGAATGGATATGACGTTAAGAAGCGTCTGTTGATTCTTGTTGAGCAAGGATTCCCCGGTAAGCAGATCCGATGATTTGATAATCGTCTGATTCGTCGAGTCAAATACCGGACGAGCCGTGCTCAGGTCGGCCATCAGGCACGAGGAATATTTCCCGTAGTCGAAAAGCAGCGCGTAGGTATAATCCGCCGCTGTGATCGTATCCAACACGTAGGGGGCGATCGATGATTCCGCCGTCTCATAAAAAACATCCAGGCGGAAGGAGCGTGCCCACTCCTCACCGATATTCGCAGGACGATTCGGGGCATATGGAATTCGAGGAATCTGATCGTAATACGATGTGAATGCATCGGCAACCGACTGTTCAAACGAGACGATCTGACCCATTGTCGCATCAACATTCGATACCGTAACATCCCATGTATGACCATCCGCATCGGAAAGCATTGACTTCCCGATATACTCCATTCCGTCAAGGAAGATAATCTTATCCTGTACGTCCAGATAATCAGCGGACTGCCTCACCAAGGCAATGACATAGTTCACATAGGCACTCTTTTCGATATCTGTTCGAAATACTCCGTCGGTATCATTGATCTCAAAAACCATACGGTCAAACTGCATTCCCCAGGGTACGCCGGTTCCGTTGTCGGCTCTAAGCTTGCCATACGGGTCCGAGAGGTCGCCGCAAAGGTAGCCCATCAGTTTTTGTATGGTCAACTCATCGGCCATCGGTCCGATTACGATCCACGGATCCGCATCGGCATCCCGCACCAGTGTCAGCGATGCCTCCAAAGACTCGATCCCGACCGTGTTGCTCTGTGCGTCGGACGCGGTACCGGATTCGTTACCGGCTTGTTGAAGGAAACCATCCGGAGATGAATACTTGCGCGCGATCTGCACATTCTCAAGGCGAATCAGGTTCATAGAAGAATCGCGAATCGCAGTCGAGATCTCGGGTTCTATCGCAGTCTCGGCATTCGCCTCCAGTCCGAGATATATCTTGTCGACATAAAGCTCGCCGGCGCCATAAAAACCAATGTTAATTCGAATCTCTTCGGTCGCCGCGACCGTTGCCGTATCAGGAGCCAGAAATGTATATGTATATAGTCGCCAACCACCGCCAACATCGGTAAATGTTGTTCCGAAAGACGTGAACCCACCCGAAATCCAAGCCATAACCTGTTGGTTTGCTATTCCGGATTGCTTCATCCACACCTGGAGCTGATAGAATTTGTTCTTCTGAAAAATGACACTGTCCAAATCACAAATCTTCTGTGATATGAAATGCGCATCTTTTTCCGAAGAACCCGTATTCCCGGTAATACGGGCAGAATACGTCCCGCCTCCGGAAGGAGATGCAATTTGAACACTCAAATCCGAATGTTCTCCGCCGGCTTGCCAGGTTCCCGTCTCCTCCTTCATCGATATCGAGGGTGACGAGACCGACAGGAGGCACATGTCGCCGGAACGTATGGTATCCGGAAGAATCGCTGATGACAGTGCGACTTCTGTGTAAAGACCCGTCAATTGAGCAGATTCTCCCTGTGTAAGGAGAATTTTACCTGTCCAGGAGACCCCTATACTATCGGGTTTGGCCGGAAGTGTCGTCGTCAGCATCTTCCATTCCTGATACGATGTATCCGAGCAATACAGGTTGCCTTGCGTGTCCAGAAGCAGGATCTCCCCTGACGGCAGAAAAATCGCCTTCTCTACGGCGAGCCGGCTCTCAAACTCCCCCGTAGCGAGAACCGTTTCGAACTCGAAAACAGACAAATCAGAATCATATGTCCCGACGGCAATCTCTCCGTTACTTCCCGCGAGAAGAAACTTGCCATCTCTGGCGTCTGCCGCAGTCCAATCGGGAACTTCGAAGAATTCCGGCAGTTCATCCGGCGTCAGATTCCGATACAAAAGACCGTTTGCCGACATCTTTACCGTACCTTGATCACCGGCGAGCAACATGACCGATCCGTCACTGCACGATGCGCGAAAAGTCCGGTTCGTTCCCGCATCAACTTCCTTAACCTGGCTGTCCGACAGAATGGTTACCGCACCGAAATCTCCCGCCGCCACAAGAACACTGCCGACGTAAGAAACCGTACGCATATCACCCGGAATATCCGAAGCCAGGGAAAAGGAAGACCAGTCCATTCCGTCCGGAGAAATGACAAACGTTCCATTCGGTGTTATCGCACAAAACCTCTCGCCGTCATAAATAATCGAGATCAAATCTCCGCGAATTCCTGTGTTCTCAACGCGCGGAGCTGCAGCTGTCATATCCGCAAGAACAAAGCCTTCCGGTCCTACGCCGATCGTTTGTGAAGAGGATGAAGCCGTAGAGACAATGCGTTGACCCTCCATCGTTTGAGGGACCACAAGATTCGTCCACATGCCAAGTCGTTTTAAGGAGAAATCGCCGATTTGTGTACTGAACTTCTGAACGAGAGTACCTTCCTCATCCACCGACAGAACTCGAAGCGTCCCTCCGTTAAAATACCCGTTGGCGTAACCTCCGTCCCCGGCTTCCTCAGGCAGCACAAAAATCGAATTGCCCTGGGCGTCCGCAACGGTGTAAATGGCGCTCTCTCCGGTGTTTTCAAAAGATGGATTCCGGAGATAATTCGTCCCCGGCAATCGATCAATATTCAGCCCGATATCCGTGACAGAAGTCTCCGACCGCGTCTTCAATACCGTGACAATCGGCATGTCCTGTGTTGCACCGAAAATGCGCAAGGATATAACCAACACTCCGGCAATGACCAGAATGAAGGTCAGTACAAGAACTCCAACGACAAAGGGACGCTTGTGGATGCGGTCCGGCAGACGAGGCATGTTCCGATCTCCTTGAAAATACTTCTGTGGTTCACGAAAAAAGAATGCCACTGTAAAGCGGCATCTCTTCGGTTCTATTTGCCGGGATACCCTCCCGGTGATGTGGAAAAGCGCATCATAAAGCGATTGAAAGCCCGATCGAGTTCCCGACTGTCCTTGATCGAATAAAAATACTGATCGCCGGCCCGGGCAAACTCGGTACGCATGATAACAAGCTCGGGATCCGCATGGTTGCCGTCGTCGGGTTCGTAATTATACATCACCACATATTCTCGGCCATCCATCGGGAACGAATCGATAACGGAGAGATAGTATTCCTTGCCGCTCGTCGCATCGCGCAGAACGGCAAGGACGTCTTCCGTCTTATTATGCGCCGTTACGCCGGTCTTACGATCCGGCTTACTCTTCTTCGCCTGCGTCGTCTTCATCGTCGATCTCGGCTTCTTCACAGAGACGGTCGTACTCCGCGTAAACCTCGTCAGCTTCGTCTTCCTCAAGACTCATAAGGCCTTCGCCTTCATCATTCTCAAGCTCAACGACCTTCGTGATGACCAACTCCGGCTCTTCTTCGTCAACGGTGACGAGAACACAATAGGCCTGTCCCTTAAACTCAAAATCATCAACAACCGCGAACTGATACTCTTCGCCGGTCTCGGCGTCAACCATCGTAATTACGGCCTGCTCTTCCTGACCCTCTGTCATGCAATCGTCCGAGCATCCCTCGTGTCCGCAGTTGCATCCGCCATCTTCAAAAAACATATTGACCTCCCACTTACGCCGAAGCGTATATCTATTCGAATCATAATCCAAACCATTATAGCATGATTCAGTCTCTCTTGCGATGCGATTCGAGATGTTCGCGAAGAATGATCTCCGCGGCAACCTGATCGACTACTTTTTTGCGATCGCGACCCGTTACTCCCGTATCCGTCAAATACCTCGAAGCGATCACGGTCGTATATCTCTCGTCCCGAAACTCGGGTACAATGCCGGTGATATCGGCAAGCTGACGGGCGAATTCTTCGGCAAGGAGTTGCGATTCACTGATCGCACCGTCCGTTCGCCTCGGGCGTCCGACAACGATCTCGTCGACACCCTTCTCACGAACGATCGATGCAATTCTCTCCAAAGCATACGCGAGATCCTGACCGTTCCAGGACACAGTCTCAAAACCGTGTGCCGTAAGCCGTAGGGTGTCGCTCAACGCGACGCCAATGCGCCTCGTACCATAGTCGATCGCCATCACTCGTCCCATATTTTTACTTCAGGCGCTGGCAGTAATCGCGAATGATAACCTCAAGAAGTTCATCTCTCTCGATCCGTCGAATGATGCCGCGTGCGCCCTTGTGATTCGTAATATATGTCGGATCGCCGGACATAAAATATCCGACCAATTGATTAATAGGATTGTAGCCCTTCTCTTGTAATGCCGTCAAAACGAAGGACATCAGCTCGCGAACGTCTTCGGTCTTGTCCATATTTAATTGAAATCTTGCGGTCTCGGAATCAACCATAGAATCACCTCCAGATGTGAAACAGAAACATCTGTTCTATTTGATTGTATCATGTTTTAACGAAAAATAAAAAGGATATCCTTACAATTTTTCGACATGACCGATCACACCTTCCACCGTCGCCTGATCCACATGGACAGATACGATAGTATTGGGTTCAAATGCCTCGTCAGAAGAGAAAAAGGTTCTTACATAGTTGCCCGCATATCCCGAGATGATCCCATCCGAATCCGTCCCTTCAACGAGAACTTCATGTCGACTTCCGACCATTTTATCGTGGAATTCTCTCGCCATACGGTCCGAAAGTGCCAGAAACTCAGCGGCTCTGCGGCTCTTCTCTTCTTTCGTCACCTTCGGAGTCATCGAAGCAGCACGGGTGCCCGGTCTTTCAGAATACGGAAAAACATGGATTTTCGAGAAGCCGATCTCTTCACAGAAAGAAAGGCTCCGGGTATGTTCCTCCCGATCTTCCCCGGGAAAACCGACGATGATATCTGTCGTAATCGACGCCGAAGGAAAATAGGATCGCAACAATCGAACTCCTTCGCGAAAATTCGCGGTGTCGTATTTTCGATTCATCTTGCGAAGAATCGTATCCGATCCGCTCTGCAAAGAGATATGAAAGTGCGGGCACAACTTCTCGACGGATTGAATTCTGTCGAAGAATTCTGCCGTCAAAGCCGTTGGTTCCAAAGATCCAAGCCGGATCCTGCGGATGCCATGTATCGCCGAAAGATCTGAGATCACAGCCGTCAGCGCTTCGATTCCCTGTCCGCGATCACGACCATAGGAGCAAATATGAATTCCTGTCAGAACGATCTCCAGAAACCCTTTCTCTACGAGAGCTCCGGCCTCAGTAAGGATATCCTCGTGTAAGCGGCTGCGAATCCTGCCGCGAGCATAAGGAATAATGCAGTAGGAGCAGAAAGAATCGCAACCATCCTGAATCTTGATGTATGCCCGTGTCTCTTCCTGAGAAAGTACGGGTCCTAATTCTTCGAACGCTTCCGGGATGTCTCCGGCAAGAAGGCAGGATTCTTCCTCATTCTTTGCCGGCAACGAGCGTCCGAGCTCTTGAAGAACCCGGTTAACCAATCGATTGCGATTGCGCGTTCCCGATGCAATATCCGCCTCAGATTCTTGTGGGCTCATCTCCACCTGACACCCCATCGCAACGACCAGCGAACCCGGGTGTTGCTTCTGAGCCCTTCGTATCATTTGCCGGGATTTTCGGTCCGCTTCAGACGTCACCGTGCACGTGTTGATGACAAAGACATCAACGGTATCCGATTCCTCCCTGACGATAAATCCGGCCTGGAGAAAGGCTTCTTTCACGGCATCCGTCTCATAACGGTTCACTTTGCAGCCGAGCGTCTGAAATGCGACAGACAAGGCTTCAGTGTTTTGCGGGGCACTGCCCACCTCATGTGCAGACTCGAAATATTGCAACGGTATTTGGGTCAAATCTCTTGTTCTCCTTTGGCGTTTTTGTCTGGACGCGAATTGACAGCGTCGACTCATGTGATAAACTTAATTGATATGAAGTTACGACGCTAAATACGTGTCATGTATCGGAGGGTGAGATTATGGTTCGGTTCGCAGTGCAATTTAAATCTATCACAGATGTCAAGGACTTTGTCCATGCCGTCAATTCCTTCCCGTATGATGTAGATTTGTCTTCGGGCCGCTATGTTGTCGATGCCAAGTCAATCATGGGAATCTTCAGTCTCGAGTTGCAACGCCCCATCAATCTGGAGATCCACTCCGACGCGTGCGATGATCTTGTCGCTGCACTGAAGCCATACCGCGTGGCAGAATAAGCGCCGGAACCGCTTACCGTTCATTTTCTCGGGCGCCCGGACGACTTCGGTCCGGCGCTTCTTTTTTTGCCGGAAACTTTGGAAACCCGGTCCGTGCGCTCAGATTTCTTCTCATTTGACTTCGAGCTACGTGAATCATCCGACTCGTTCACGACGGCAAAGTCAACGCGGCGCAACATGGTGTCCGCACCGGTAACGAGAATCTTGACCTTCTGTCCGATGCGGAATACCTTACCGGAAGAACTGCCTCTGGCTTCCAGGCGTTGCTCATCAAAGGTGAAATAGTCGTCCATGGTTCGGAACGGCACCATTCCCTCAATGGTGCTCTCGAGCCGCACAAAGATGCCTCCCCTTGATACGCCCGAGATCAACCCATCGAATGTATCACCGACATGTCGCACCATATACTCCGCTACCTTCTGACTGACAGAAGCTCGCTCCGCCTCCATGGCGTTGCGTTCCATGTCGGAACTGTGCGCACTAACGTGTTCGACTTTTTTTGCGAAATGGGACGTCCGGGGCTTCTCGTGAAGGTAGCTCTTAATGATTCGATGGATATAGAGGTCCGGATAGCGTCGAATCGGCGATGTGAAATGACAGTATCCTTCCGAAGCGAGGCCGAAGTGTCCGAGGTTCTCCGGCGCATAGCGGGCTTTCGCCAATGATCGCAATAGAAGCTGGGACAGCGCAGGTTCGTATACTTCTCCGCGAATCTCGTCCATAAGTGCCGCAAGCATGGCGGGCGTCGCCTTGCCGCGCCGTTGACGAACACCGAAGAGACCGGCTATATGCAGAAACTCCCGTATCTTGATCGGATCGGGTTCTTCATGAACACGATACACAAAGGGATGGTTCATGCCGGCAAACCGTGTTGCGACAAATTCATTACAGAGAATCATGAATTCCTCAATAATGCCATTTGCTTCCGAAATCGGATACGCGTAAACACGAACCGGTTTACCCTCCGCGTCGAGCTCGACCTTCGTTTCCGGGAAGTCAAATCCAATGGATCCGCGACTTTTGCGGGCCGCGGTAAGAATATCCTTCAGTTCGCGCATGCTTTCCAACATCGGCAGAAGAGCATCGTACCCTTCGATAGGTTCGTTCTCGTAAATTGCGCGAAAAACCTTCTTGTAAGAGGCTCGCAGATCACTCTGGATAATACTCTCGAAAATCTTCCCTTCCGTCACGCGGCCGTCATAATCCACCGTCATCGCCACGGAAAGCGCAAGCCTGGGAACTTCGGGATTCAGACTGCACAAACCATTGGAGAGACGGGGCGGCAGCATCGGAATGACGCGATCCGCCAGATATACACTGGTCGCCCGCTTCGACGCTTCATCATCAAGCGCGGTTCCCTCGCGAACATAATGCGAGACATCGGCGATATGGACATACAACTTATAACCAATGCCCGCAAGCTTCTCTACCGAAATCGCATCGTCGAGGTCTTTGGCATCTTCTCCGTCGATGGTAATCGTTCGCAGAGTTCGCAGGTCCTTGCGGCCGGAGGTGATCTCCGCAGAAATCTCTTCGTCCGTCGGTGTTACCGGAAACCTTGCCGCTTCTGCAACGACGGCGGACGGGAATTCCGTCGACAGTCCGTATTGTCGGATAATTCCGAGCATCGCCACGTCCGTATTGCCGGGGTCTCCGAGAACCTCGATGATTTTACCTTCGTATTTTCCCGGAGCGGCGTCCGGATTCGAGATTTCACAGACAACTTTCATATCGAAAGGCGCACCGTTCAGATTCCGCGAGCGCACGAGAATTCGACCGTACTGGAGTGCATCGTAACCGACATCCGGTTCGACATATCCGTCAAATCCCATCTCACGAAGCATTCCGACACAGATATTCTGCGTCTGCAGCGGACCTCGCAAAGCGTTCTGCGCGACGGGAAGAACCTCTCGATCCGGCGCCCGGGAAGAAGTCATTTTCTTACCCGTTGGAGATGTCCTTGGGTTCGAATGCGGCGCAGTCTGTCGGGAATGACCTGAGAATTTACTTTTTCCCTTATTTCCGGAGTTCTTTCTCTTCATCGTATCCACCTCGATTCTTCCTCGGATATCTTCATTATAGCAGTCGGATGTCCTGCCAAATTCATTTTAGACAAAATTAAAGGATCTCAAAGGCAAAGAAAAAACTGTCTCAAAAGACTTGCAACAGTCAATTGAGACAGCCTATGAATCTGTAAATGTTTGTCGCTGAGATTACCAACCCTTAGAAAGGATGAGGAACAGGGCTAACGTCACCAGGACAAAAGCGATCGCCAGAACGGAAGTGAACCGCTTAAGCTTGCTGTCGAGTGTACGTCCCTTCTCCTTGCCGAAGAAAGTATCCGCACCGCCGCCGATAACACCTAAGCCCTTATCGTTACCTTCCTGGAAAACGACCAGAAGAACGAGAGCGATACAAACGAGAATATCCAATACAGCGAGAATGATCGCGATGATCTGCATGATAAGAGCCTCCGGCTTATAGCCACTTCTAAATGAATCCGTTCAATATTATCATACGTTTTCGGGTCTTGCAAGAGAATTGGAGGGTATTTCGCGGTTAAGCACAAGGATCATCCGGTCGAATCACTTCGCGCGATTCCGGAATATCTTGTACAGTTCGCTGACGGTAAAGGGAATGATCGCGCAAATCACGATCGGCAACCATGCAACGGGCGGCAATGCAACCGCATCGAAAACACGGTTCAGTCCGGGAATATAGATAACGGCAAACAACAGGATTGCGGAGAACAAGACCGCATAATTCATCGCCTTATTGGAGAAGAATCCAAGTTTGAAAACGCTGATACGCTCAGATCTTGCCCCGAAAGCGCGAAGCAGTTCTGCCAGGATTAATGTGGCAAACGCCATCGTTCGAGCTCCCTCAAGGGGAACCGCCTGATCCTTGAAAATGACGAGAAGTCCGGTAACAAAGGCTACGAATACCGACCCGAAGATCGCCAGACTCTGAACGAGAATCATCCATTTCATCGGCCCGTTGATAATCGGCTCGGATTTCTTGCGCGGAGGTACCTTCATGATGTCCGGTTCACCCTTCTCTCGCCCGAGAGCCAGAGCCGGGAAGCTGTCCGTTACCAGATTCAACCACAGAAGTTGAATTGCCGTTAGGGGAACCCCGATTCCGGGGATCAAGGACGCCGGAATCAGCGAGATAATAAAGATGATCAGGATCTCGCCGACATTACACGACAGGAGGAAACCGACGAACTTGCGAATGTTACTGTAAATGATTCTTCCCTCCTCGATCGCGTGAACGATCGTGGCGAAGTTATCGTCGGTAAGAATCATATCCGCGGAATTCTTCGCGACATCCGTGCCCGTAATTCCCATCGCGACGCCGATGTCTGCCTTCTTCAAGGCCATGGCATCATTGACTCCGTCGCCTGTCATCGATGTGATGTGGCTCCGGCTCTGAAGAGCCGTGACGATTCTGACCTTGTTATCCGGAGAAACACGTGCGTATACGGCTGTCTTCTCCGCGACGTCCGGAAGATCCTCATCACTAACCTTATCGAGATCCGCGCCGGAAAGGCTCTCATATCCGGCCGTCATCAAACCGAGATCCTCGGCTATGGCTACGGCTGTATCCTTGTAGTCACCCGTGATCATAACCGCGCGAATTCCTGCTTCCTTACATGTCGCGATCGCGTCCTTGGCCTCAGATCTCGCGGGATCGATCATACCTGTGAGACCTATAAAAACCAATCCGGACTCATGTTCAAAATCAGCCATCGATGCCGACACCGCGTCGGTATCATGTGTGCGATACGCAAACGCCAGAACACGTAATGCCTTCTTCGCAAAGCCACGGTTGGTTGCCATGATCCGGGCCTTACGCTCCTCGGTCATCGGAACAACACCGTCCGCCGTCAATGCCGAGACACAGCGATCAAGAATGATGTCCGGAGCACCCTTGGTGAAAGAGACGATACGATTCTCCTCGACATTGGGGTGATAGGTTGTCATCATCTTGCGATCCGAATCAAAAGGCAATTCGGCTACGCGAGGATAATCTCCGCTGACAGAATCCTTGGTAAATCCAACCTTGGAAGCCAGAGCGACCAGAGCGGCCTCGGTGGGATCGCCGATACAGGAATATCTGCCATCGTCCTTCTTCATCGTGACGGCATCGCTGCACAACAGACCGGAAAGAATCACCTGACGGAGGACACCTTCGACCTTGGCCGGATTCTTATCCGGTGCAAGAACCGTGCCATCCGGTGAATATCCGATGCCGGTGACTTCATAGATATCTGATCCGTCATATACCGCGGTTACGGTCATCTCATTCTGCGTCAGGGTTCCTGTCTTATCCGAACAGATTACATCGACGCTTCCCAGTGTCTCGACCGCCAGAAGCTTACGTACTATCGCGTTTCTGGTGGCCATGCGCGTCATGCCGATCGAAAGTACAATTGTCACAACCGCCGCGAGTCCCTCGGGGATCGCCGCGACCGCAAGGCTTACTGCCGTCATAAGGGCCTCATTCCACGGCTCCTTCTGGACAAAAACGTCAACGACGAATACCAGAACACAGACGGCAATACAAATGATACCGAGTATCTTGCCGAGACTTGTAAGGTTCTTCTGCAACGGAGTCTGAGAATCTTCGATATTCTGCAATTTGGTGGCTATCTTGCCGAGTTCCGTACTGCCGGCGGTTCCGACAACAACACCGCGTGCGCGTCCGTACGTAATCGCCGTGCCCATGAAGACTGTATTCTCACGATCTCCGAGGCCACAGTCCTCCGGCAGGACAACATCTGCGTTCTTCTCTACGGGAACAGATTCTCCGGTAAGCGACGCTTCCTCAACCTTCAATGAGCTTTGTGAAAGAAGACGAATATCCGCAGCGACCAGGTCGCCCGCGTCGAGAACGGCGATATCCCCGGGCACGATCTGATCAGAGGGGATAAGAACCTGTTTACCGTCACGAATCACCTTCGATTGCGGAGAGCTCATTCGTTTCAGCGCCGCGATCGCTTGATCGGCTTTGCCTTCCTGGTAAACTCCGAGGATTGCGTTGATAAGAACAATCGCCAAGATCACCCCGACGTCGACCCATTCACTCGACTCGCCGGATTGTATCGCCATGACAGCCGATAAGACGGCAGCCGCAACCAGGATCAAGACCATCGCATCGGCGAATTGCTCAAGAAAACGCTTCCAAAGAGGCGTTGGCTTCTTCTCTCCCAACGTGTTGAGTCCGTATTCAAGAAGTCTGCGCTGTGCCTCCGATGTTGTGAGTCCCTTGTCGGCATCCGACACCAGCGAAGCGAGGACGTCGGCTTTATCGTGGGCAAACGGCTTATCAATCATGATGTTTATTCCTCCAAACGATGTGTTCAAAAAGCTAGAGCACTATTATACATCATTCGCCACTGAAATGGATAGTTCGCCATGATGGCAATATCATGAATACTTGATCATACAAGTGTGCTCTTCTTGTGAAAAACGGGAAATAGGATAGACGAGCCCGGCGCATGTATAGGAAAAATTAAAAGACCGTGATTACGAATAATCACGGCCTTTCTGGTGCCCAGAGTCGGAATCGAACCAACGACACGGGGATTTTCAGTCCCCTGCTCTACCGACTGAGCTATCTGGGCATATAACAAACGGTCCGGGTGGACCGTTCGTTATGGCGACGCAGAAGGGGCTCGAACCCTCGACCTCCAGCGTGACAGGCTGGCATTCTAACCAACTGAACTACTGCGCCATTATGGTGGGAACAACAGGGCTCGAACCTGTGACCCTCTGCTTGTAAGGCAGATGCTCTCCCAGCTGAGCTATGCTCCCGAACTTTTACTGGAGCGCTCATCCCGGAGCGCAATAGGAAGTATACTTGATCCAGAATCTCTTGTCAACAGGTTTTGCAAGGTTGTTTACAGCGATTTTTGCGATGATCAATTCTCGTGGTTTTCCTCCATCACAAATCACGAAATAATATGATTGTCCGGCAGTTATTTGCCCGAAGAAAAGAACAGACGAAATGCATTCTCCGCGGATATCCGAGCCATTTCTTCCGGTTGTATCCCCTTGAACTCGGCCATTTTCGCGACGATATAGGAAACATAGGACGGTTCATTCCTCTTGCCACGAAACGGCTCCGGCGTCAGATACGGACAATCCGTCTCGGTGAGAAGACGGTCGACGGGTGTCATGCGGATGACGTCAGGTGATTTTCGGGCATTCTTGAAGGTAATCGGACCGTCGAAACCCAGATAGAATCCGAGAGCCAAGAGGATTGCCGCGGATTCTTCACTGCCGGAGAAACAATGGCACACACCGGGAACTTTGCGGAGCTGGCCACGCATCGAGAAATCACGCAGGATCTCGAGCGTATCCGCCGTGGCCTCACGTTCGTGAAGAACGATAGGAAGATCCATCGCAAAGGCTAAAGCGAGCTGGCGGCGGAAGACTTCTCTCTGTACATCCCGCGGAGAAAGGTCATAGTGATAATCAAGGCCGATCTCGCCGAGGGCGACGATCCGCCGTTCCCGGGCATTCGACAAATGATCACGAAGAATCGATTCGGCAGTGTCATCATATTCGGAGGCACTGTGAGGATGGACTCCAACCATCGCGTAGAGCTCAATCCCCTCGACCTTCGTTTCGGCGACCAGGCGAACCGCCCGGTCACTCTCCTCGATATCCGCGCTCGCAACTATGAGGTGCGAAACACCTGATTTCACCGCGCGATCGAGGACATCGGAAAGATCCTCTCTATATCGCTCATCCGTCAGATGGGCATGTGTCTCGAAAAGTCCCGTCATGATACTGAAGCACCCGGAAGACACAGATCTTCAACCGACAGCAGTCGGCAACCGCCATCCGGCGTGTCGGCACAAAGTAACATTCCTTGTGATTCGATGCCGCGGATTTTTCTTTTCGCGAGGTTGGCGATCAAAATGACATTCCTGCCTATGAGTTCCTCCGGTTGGTAATACTCTGCGATACCCGAGAGCACCGTTCGTCCTCCCATACCGTCGTCTAATGTGAACATCAGAAGCTTATCTGACTTCGGAACACGCTCGCACGAGAGAACGCGGGCAACCTTCAAGTCAAGCTTGGCAAAGTCGTCATATGTGATCTCCGGTTTAACGGTAACTTCTTTCTTGTCCGTACTTGCGGGCGGCACCTCCGCTGTCGCCTCTTTGACGGGCTCCTGTGTGGCGTTAGGAGCGAGAATCGCGTTCAGATACTCCATCTCCTTCTCCAACTCGATGCGAGGAAACAGGACGTTTCCGGGCGCGACGGTGACATCCGCGCGCAACAAGCCGACGTCTCTGGCTTCTTCCCAGGACGCAACCGGCATCGCTCCGATCTGACGGAGGACCTCCGGCATCGACTCCGGCATTACCGGAGTAAGAAGCGTAGCCGCGACACGGATTGTTTCCAACAGATTGTACAGAACCGTTGCGAGACGCGCCTTGCGGTCAGGATCCTTGGCGAGAATCCAGGGGGTTGTCTCATCGATGTATTTGTTGGCGCGGGAAACGACGCGGATGATTTCTGACAAAGCCACGGAGAAATGGAAGGACTCGTAATTCTCTTCGACAATCGGTATGAGGTCACGAAGCATTGCCGCAAGATCCATGTCGGGCTCACCGGCTTCCCGGGTCTCCGGCAGCGTGCCGCCGAAGTACTTCGTCACCATCGCAACCGTACGTGAAACGAGGTTGCCGAGATCGTTTGCCAGATCGCTGTTTATGCGTGTGATCATCATCTCATTCGAGAACGCACAATCCGATCCGAATTGCATTTCGCGCAGAAGATGATATCGAAGCGCATCGACGCCATATCGGTCCGCGAGGATAAACGGATCAATAACGTTACCGGTTGATTTGCCCATCTTCGTTCCGTTGAACGTGATCCAACCGTGTCCGTAGATCTTTTTCGGGAGCGGGACATCGAGAGCCATCAGAACAGCCGGCCATATGATCGAGTGAAAGCGCACGATCTCCTTCGCCATGACGTGAACATCCGCTGGCCAGTATTTCGAGTAATCATCAAAGGCATGGTTTCCGTAACCAAGTGCCGTGATATAATTCGACAAGGCATCGATCCAGACATATACAACATGTCTGTCATCGAAGGTTACGGGAACTCCCCAGGTGAAGCTTGTACGGGATACACAGAGATCCTCGAGACCGGGCTTTATGAAGTTATTAACCATCTCATTGACACGCGAGGCCGGCTCGAGAAAGCATCGCTCCGGATCCGTCAGAAGTTTCTCCAACCGCTCGGCAAAGGCGGAAAGCTTAAAGAAGTATGCTTCCTCCTTCGCGTCGACGACATCGCGCCCGCACTCGGGGCATTTTCCGTTCACCAGCTGGCTCTCCGTCCAGAAAGCTTCGTCCTGGGTGCAATACTTCCCGGAATACTCGCCCTTGTAAATATATCCCTTATCGTAGAGTTCCTTGAAAATATGCTGCACCGATTCCACATGATAGTCGTCCGTTGTACGGATAAAGCGGTCATACGTAATACCGATTCTCGACCATAGTTTCTTGAAGTTTGTAACGATAACGTCGACATACTCCTGCGGAGTTACGCCGGCCTCGATCGCCTTCTTCTCAATCTTCTGTCCATGTTCATCCGTTCCCGTAAGAAACATCACGTCAAATCCGCGCATTCGCTTGTACCTCGCAAGGCAGTCACAGGCGACCGTCGTATAACAATGTCCGATGTGCGGATTGCCCGACGGGTAATAGATCGGCGTTGTGATGTAGTAGGTCTTCTTTTCGGTCATGATTTCATCCCCCTTGGAACGTGTGTGGACATCCCGTAATTATAGCGAATCGGGAACAGATTTACAAATGCCCCCCCGCAGATTGCTTTACTCCGGCGGACGGTTATATAGCGGACACGCTTTATGTAGTGAAAAAACTTTACGACCAATCTTCTTGTCGAGCGAGCATTTCGTTATACACGCAGAACACAAACAATTAGGAAGCGATGAAGCGCTCCTCGAAAAGCTTCGGCGGCAACGGATGACCGAAGAAGAATCCCTGGAAGAGATCCGGCTTCAACTTGCGTACCGCATCGGCCTGCTCTTTGCTCTCAACACCTTCGATACACACTTTTGCCGAAATGCTATGCGCCAAGATGACAATGACAGAGACAAACGAATGGTTGTAACGATCTTTCTGGACATTTTCTAGGAAAACCCGATCGATCTTCACTTCATCGACCGGCAATTCACGAAGACAATTGAGGGACGAATACCCGCTTCCGAAATCGTCGAGAGAGAAACGCACGCCTTTCGCCCGAAGCCGAACAATATTCGACCGGCATACCGCGAGATTCTTCATGAGCGACGTCTCGGTAATCTCGAGCATGAGGTTTTTCGCGTGAAGATTATAGCGATCAAGCAGAAGCAGAACCTCGTCGGCAAAGCCGGCATGCATCAGGTCATCCGCCGTAATATTGATATGCATCTGGAAATCGTCGCCGACACCGGCATCGATCCACTCCCGGCATCGCGCGATGCCAAGGTCGAGAACAAAAGCGCTGACGAGGCGGATGTTTCCCGTGGACATCAGTCCCTCGATCACCTTCTGCGGCGTCATAATCTCGCGATTCGGAGCGATCCAGCGCAGGAGCGCCTCGGCTCCGAGCAGGCGGCCGTCCCCCGGCGAGAAGAGCGGCTGAAAATACAAAAGGAAATTCTCATTCGTGTTCCGCAGGGACCGGGTAATCTGCAGTTCGAAATCCAGCTGTTCCGTAATCTCGAGTTTATCCTCTGAGGAGTACAGTGCGTACGGTTGTTTGCGCGTCTTCTTGATCTTATGCAACGTGATTTCCGCGTTCTCCACAAGTTCCGCCGCCCGGCTTCCGCACGAGGGATAGAGAGCGCCGCTCATCACGAAGGATATGTCGACGGAGTCGGTTCCGACGTCAACCGGGACGGTGCCGGCCTCGATTGTATATTGCATGAATCTGTCCACCTGCATACGCGACGCGTGTGGCCAAAGAATTGCGAAGGTATCGCCGGACATATGATAAAGTTCCGCGCCGCTCGGCAAGGCGGCATGAAGATGACGCGCAAAAGCCTTGAGAACATGGTTTCCCGCTTCACGTCCAAATCGATCATTCAACTTCTGAAAGGAGAGAATATCCGCCAGAATAACCGCCGCCGAGAAGACGTTGCGATCGCATAAGACTTTCTCCGTGGCGTCGATCAATGTTGTTCGTCCCGGAAGAAGTGTGACCTTATGACGGTTGATGTACTCCTCGGCAAACTTCTTATAATTCCGCATATCGTCCAGGTTCATCAGGGAACCGACAAGAATTCGATGCTTTGATACAGGATCGGTACAGATCTTACCGCGCAGGGCAATCCAAACATATTCATTGCCGCGTCGAATACGGAACTCACAAGCGTAGCGTTCCTTGTCTCCGGCGATTACTTCGCTGATCGGCTCCAGGACATTGCGAAGGTCCTCCTCGAAAACATATTGCGCGACCGTTTCCATGATATGTCCGCCGTAGGTTAGTTGAGCGTCCGGCAGAATCTCTCGAAGGTTTTCGGAGAAAATAATCTCGTCCTTGGTTATGTCGGCAACGAATGAAACCGTAGCCGCACCGTCAAGAATCGAGTCACGCGTCAACTCCTTCATTCTCCTGTCGGAATCATTCGCGAATACAACCGTCACGCTTCGGATCTGATTCTCCGAAGTCTCGATGGTCATGCGCGAAATCCGCAACCAAAGCTCGACATCATCGGCACGAACAAATCGATAAACACGATCCGCCGGCAATTCACACGACGTTACATGTCCGAGAATTTCGTTGCGGAAATTCTCCGTATCCTCCGGATGGAGATAGGAAAAAATGTTCTGCGAAGCATCTGTCAACGTATTGTCTGTCAAAAGAAGAACGCGCTGAAATGACGCGTTGAAAACACATACATCCCTCACCGCATCGAAATGCAGAATCAGTGAATGGATTCTGTCGCTCTGATCTGTCGTGTAATCGTCCGTGTCGATCTGCGGCGTATTCCCCACACAGATCAACGGCGAGGGTGGGTTTACTTCCACCTTCGCGGTCCTTATGTTCTCCATGCTCCTGTCACCCCGATAAACCAAAAATCCAACTGAAATCAGTTTATCATTTTTATGATAAAAGAATAGGCTTCTTTTTTGGTAATCCCCCACTCTTTGGCCAGAATACCGGCCATTTCTTTCGTCGGAAGTCCATTCTCCTGCAGTTGCGATACTCGTTCTGCCTTTGATTCCTCCGGGATCTCCATGCGTTCCGATGAAATATTACTCGTACAAGCATCGATCACCAGAACGAATTCCCCTCGCGGCGGCTGCTCAGAGAAGTGCAAAAGAGCCTCTGCGACCGACATCCGAAGCACTTCTTCATAGCGCTTCGTCAGTTCACGGCATATGGCGACCCGTCTGTCGTTGAGACCGGCTTTCGCAAGATCTCCCAGGGTTCTCACGATACGATGCGGAGCTTCATAAAGAATGCTCGTACAACGGTTCTCCGCGAGTTGTGCGATGCGTTCTTTACGCTCGCGACCATCCGGGGGGAGAAAGCCTTCAAACAGGAATCGCCTCGAGTCCAATCCGGAAAGAACAAGTGCGGCGATCGCGGCGACGGGGCCGGGAATCACTTCGACAGGAATATTATTATCGACACATAAATTCACCAGATCACTGCCTGGATCACTGATACACGGCATCCCCGCGTCGGATACCAATGCGATGTTCTTTCCTTCCAGAAGATGACGAAGAAGAAGTTGACCGCGCGAAGAACGGTTGTGTTCATGATAACTGATCAACGGTTTCTTGATGCCGAAGGCCGCCAGAAGCAGACCGGATCGTCTGGTATCCTCGCATGCGATAAGATCCACTTCATTCAGTGTATCTTTGGCACGCGGCGAGAGATCCGACAAGTTTCCGATCGGTGTGCCTACGAGATATAACATGAACCATCCTCCTCGAGATATATTCTCAGAAGCTCTTCCGTTCGTTGTGAATCCTCATAGAGAATCAACGGCGGTACGATCCGGAGTCCTCCTGAAGATGCGTGTTTCTGTCCGCTGACAAGAACAAGCTTCGCGGAGCTTTCACGCTTCGGGTGGACAAAACGAATGTAACGCGGAGCAATTCGCGCCCGCATCATCGACTCTATCACGTCCGTCAGCCGTCCGGCCCGTTGGACCAGGATAAGATCGCCCTTGGGCACGAGGAATCTGCCGGCCGCCGCGATGAAATCATCCATCGTGCCGTTCTGCTCGCTTCGGGCCGCCGCCCGGCCGGACAGCACGGAGGCGTTCGTATAGGAAGGACCCGAGCCGAGAACGAAGAACGGAGGATTGCAGAAAACACTGTGGTACGAGCCCCCGCGAATCTCGGCGGGATACTCCTTCTCCGCTTGCCGCAAGTCGCCGGCAAAGCATCTGACCTTATCTTCCAGGTGATTCAATCGAATATTTCGCGCGAAAACATCCGCGGCTCGTCCCGGTAATTCAATACCGTCGATCCGGACATCCGGCCTGCGCGCGGACAGTAAAATACTTGCGGCCCCGCATCCGGCTCCCAGTTCAAGGACATAAGACATCCCTTTGCGTCTGCGAATCATGGTTGCGGCAAAATGTGCAAGCAAAACCGTGTCCTCGCCGAAGCGAAATCCGTCCTTGGTCTGAATCAGACGATAACCGCAACGACCGAGATCCTCGATTGTCTCATCTTCTTGAATAAGATCCCTTCCCGAATTGTTCACATGGTATCCCTTCGAAGAAAAAAAGAACCCTCCGAGAATTCTACATACTCAGAGGGTACTCCGTGATTGCCGATGTAGTAAGATCAGCCGGCAGAAATCGCGCTGACAGGGCAGACGGCCTCGCAGGCACCGCAATCGATGCAGGTGGAAGCGTCAATGTTGTACTGTGTATCGCCCGAAGAAATCGCGCTGACGGGGCACTCGCTCTCACAAGATCCGCAGGAAATGCAGGAATCAGAAATCTTATATGCCATATGTATTACCTCCGTATTTTACTACCGCTTATTCTATCACTCGATGAAACGACGCGCAACCATACAGCAACGAATCTCTCCGCATGCCGTTCGGCGTCGATCATTCATCTAAAGTAATGACATCATCCGCGTTCGCCCGATTCTTCGGACAACCTTTGTTCTTACAGGGCGGCGCGCCGCCCGGACGGTCATTCTTCTTGCCTCTGGGCGTGAGAATCTGTGTCTCTTCCGCCGCAACCGTCTGGTACTCTGCATCTTCTCCGGCTTCCATGCGTACGGTCAGACGTTCGCGAAGAATATCGATCCCGACCACCGTGCCTCTTCCTTGCGGCGTCATGACAATATCCCCGAGCTTCGGCAATCTCGCATGCGCGTCCTCATAAGCTTCCTGTTCATACTTCAGGCAGCACATGAGTCGACCGCAAGCGCCGGAAATCTTTGTCGGATTCATCGAGAGGCCCTGTTCCTTGACCATCTTAACGGAAACGGGGACGAAGTCATTGAGGAACGTGCAACAGCATAACTCTCGACCGCACAGACCTAAGCCGCCGACCATCTTCGCCTGATCGCGAACACCGATCTGTCGAAGCTCGATACGCGTCCGAAACTCCGAAGCAAGATCCTTCACCAATTCGCGAAAATCAACACGATTCTCCGCCGTAAAATAAAAGATCAGCTTCTTCCCGTCAAAGCTATATTGCGCATCGACAAGATTCATCGACAGGTCGTGTTCCTCGATCTTCTTCTGGCATACCAGAAACGCATCGTGCTCCCGGTCCTTCTTCTCTTTGTAACGGCTGAGATCCTGTGCATTGGCCATACGAAGAATCGGCAGAAGAGAATCGCCGGTGACCTCAACGGGAAGGTCAAATATCTCCTCAACGACGTGACCCAGATCGAGTCCGAGAGGTCCCTCAGCCATCACGGCATCACCGAGGTGGAGAGTAAAGTCCGCCGGATCGAATCGTGTGATCTTACCTGCGTCGTGAAAACGAACAGAAACTACTTTAGGCATTTGTTAACTCCTTATGTATCGAGAGAAGCATCCGGCAGATCGTGCTCTCAAAAGTACAGTTCGCGCGCAAACACTTGGAAGCCGTCGTTACTGCGCAACTGGCACGATGAATAGACAATATGTCCGGACGGTGGCGTCTGATTATATGGGATATCTTATCCTTTTTATCGGTATTCAGCAATGCATCCGATTCGGGCTCCCTGCATAAGAACGCCATATCCCGCAAAGCCAGGGCAAAAATCATGAAAATCTCGTCGATATGGTCTTTGCCGGCGTCGAAAAATGTATATCCTTCCGTCAGAAGCCAAGTTCTTGAATTGCCGGGAATCGCAAGCAGAATTTCGAGTGTCTCTTCCCGAAGTTCCGAGAACCACGGGCTGGCGGCAAGAAAGAGAGCCTGTCCGGGAATGCCGTTCGCATATCGGGCAAAGAACTTCGCATCCTCTTCGGAAACATCAGATGAACGCCGCAGAATCTCGATAATCTCTTCCGTTCGGTTCGGAGAAAGGGCGATCACGGTAGATCTTGATACAATTGTCGCAAGAAGCTTCGCCGCGTCGGTGACGACCAGAAGAAAGACGGCATACGGCGGCGGTTCTTCCAGTGTCTTAAGAAGGGCATTCTGGCCTTCTTCGTTAAGTCCGTCACCATCGATGAGGTAAATCTTCCTGCGAGAAATCTGCGGATAAATGGAAACATCCCCGCATATCCGCGAACGGACCTCTGCAACCCGAATGTTCTTATCAC
Organism: Bacillota bacterium; assembly: GCA_023397475.1. Lineage (GTDB taxonomy): Bacteria > Bacillota > Clostridia > Saccharofermentanales > Saccharofermentanaceae > Firm-13. The sequence continues at coordinate 90,182 of JAEWUD010000047.1, read as the reverse complement.
CGGAAGCCGCGAATAATTCACGATAATCCGGATGTGTTCCTTCGCGAAAATAGATGCAATCCGGACACTGTCCGCACCCGCCGTCCGATGTCGCCGATCCGCAAAGAAGAGCCTGCGCTACCTCTCGAGCCAGTTTCTTCTTCCCGATACCCACTGGTCCCGTGAAGACATAAGCATGCCCCGGATCGCCGGAAAACAGCGTCCCGAGGCGGCTCTTCGCATATGTCTGACCGATGACGGAGGACAATGCCATAGATCACATCTTCTCAAATTGTTCGACGTTAAGAACGAATACTGTCGCCCCTCCGACCATCACCTCGACCGGGTACGGGATATAGGCTCCACCCATGGCCGACGGTGTCACATTGGTATTGATCGCGGATTGGCGGCTCGAGGAGTACTTACGAATAAGCCCCATAACCTCTTCAATCTGCTCGTCTTCAACGACGATCATCAGGGTCGTATTGCCCGAGCGAAGAAATCCTCCGGATGAGTTGAGTTTTGTCACACGAAAACCTGATTTATTCAGTTCCGCCATCAATCGGGGACTGTCCTCATCATGAACAATAGCAAAAACGAGCTTCATTTCCGTAATACCTCCCAAAACTTATGTTCAATTTCTTGTTGTAGTTCAAGAGCCGGTAGGCTGGCATCCAGACAAACAAACCTGCCATTCTTCCCGGCCATCGTGAGATATCCCTCACGGACCGACTCCATAAATTCGGTTCCCTCAATCTCGAGACGATCTTCCTGACCTTCGCGCCCATGCATTCGGCGTGCCGCATCCCTCGCAGATAAATCCAGAAGGAATGTCAGATCCGGTTCAAGTCCGCCTGTCGCAAATCGGTTCAAGGTGCCGACATCTTCTAAAGGCAATCCTCTTCCATAACCCTGATAAGCCGTACTGGAGTCGTAGAAGCGGTCGCAGATCACGATCTTACCGGAGTTCAGCGCCGGTTGGATTACTTCTCGTACAATCTGCGATCTGGCCGCTTCGTAGAGAAGAAGTTCCGTCTCGGAAGTCATCCCGGTATTCTCTTTGTCTAACAGCAGCTCCCGGATCTTCTCCCCTATCATTGTCCCGCCCGGCTCACGTACGAGAAGGACTTCGTGTCCCGCTCCGGTGAGTGTGCGGCGCAATGCCTGAAGCTGTGTGGTCTTGCCGCAGCCGTCGATCCCTTCAAAAGTAACAAATACTCCTCTGTGTTCTCGCACGAATTGGCTACTCCTTCATCATTATATCGCATCTTGTCCGTCTTTTGTACAGATCTTCTTCGCATTATATCCTAAGCGAAGCCTTTTGTACCATTCGCATTTTCGCAGGAAAGAACCGATATTCTTTCTTCCTTTATCCCCGCCACGGTTATGCCTTGCGCCAGAAGGTTTGTGATACAGGCAATATGTTCGGACCCGATACGTTCGCCGGGCCACAGAAGCGGCACCCCCGGCGGATACGGGACCACAGGGTCTCCGGCGATTCTTCCCTCCGAATCGATCAGAAAGATACGATCCTTGGACTTCGAAAAAAATGCGGCACGGACATCCTCCGCGGCCTCCGGCGAGTCCGCAAGACAACGCCGCATTATCTCTTCCACAGCGATAATGTCCTGACGCAACGTGAATGTCTCATCGGCAGAGATCGTCATTTCCGATACGGTTTCTTGCGCAATTAATGTATCAGGGACTCCTGATCTGCACCAAATCTTCTCCGCAACCGTCTCGAGCGCCTCTTGCAGATTGTCAAAATCCGCCCGTCGATGCCAGGGAGACAAGATCAGGACGAGTCGCCGCAGATCTGCCATCTCGATGTCGACACCTTCATGCTCAAGCGCCTTTCCGATCGCAATACCGGTCGGAGCGTCGTCCCGTAAACGCAATACCATTCGAAGAGGATCTTTTTGCGGATCAACCTCGACATAATCACCATCGTTCGCTTGCACGAGTCGGGATAGTTTCGCGCTTTGTGAAATGCATCGAAGGAATCGAATCTTCTCTTTGATCACATCAGCGATTCTCTGTTGTCCGTCTTCTCTTGCCCAGGCGACAGCGTATTCCGACGAGGCCGCAATCAGGAAAGACGGACTGGATGTCTCAAAAACTCGCAACATGGCAAGAATCGCTTCCGGGTCTACGCGACCGCAGGTGATTGCGGCAGAAGAAACGTGAAGTATCGACGACATTGTAAGAGCCGGAAGAGTCTTATGAAGACTCATCACCGAGATATCCGCTCCTGAACTCATCGCATCCTGCGGTCCGCCCGCCGGACAGAAGCGGAGATGGGCGCCGTGTGCTTCGTCGACAAGAAGCCTTGCTCCCGCGTCGTGAACGACAGAAGCTATCGCTGCAAGGTCGGCGCAACAACCGTAATAATCCGGCGAGACAAGAAGAACATCCGTTGTTTGCGGGTAAAGTGAAAGTCCCGCACGTACATCTTCCGGAGTGATTCGCCGGATAGGCTCTGACGGTTCTTTGTTATCGATAGTGGCAGGAAAAAAGGCGTAAGAGGCACCGAGGATCACTAAGGTATATAAGACGCTCACATGAACGGCACGAGGAAGAAGAAAAAAAGTTTTTTCGTGAGCCACCGCAGCCATCATCGCACGGATTCCGGTCGTTGAACCCGTTGTGATAAAGAAGGATTGTCCGCTACCGTAGGTTTTCGCGAGCGATTCGGCTGCATGCAAAACGGGCCCTCCCGGACCGTGTAAATCATCGGTTCGGGAGAGCTCGGTCGTATCGGTTAACAGAAGCCGACGTGCGTATTCATCGTCAAAAGATCTCGCGTTCATATGCCCGGGCATGTGAAATCCAGTACGCGCGCTCTCGACGGGTGTCAGATTCCAGAGAAACAGATCGGAGAAATCCGAAACACGATTCACATGTGGTTCATCGGACATCTCCCGTATCGCCTCTTTTCGATTAGTCTAATTTGCAGGTATGAATTCCGGCAATCTCGAGCCAGATTTCCTTCTCGATCCGCTCGTTCTCGCGACGAACGTCTTCGTAAGTCTCTTCACTCTTGATGTGTCTTCCCCAATTTCTTGATTCCTTCGGCCGTTCCTGGCGCGGCGGGTTCGGATTATTGGTTCGTACGGCGGCATTTGCGACAGCACTCGTCTCGGCAGAACGGTTAGGTACGGAAGTCCCGGCCGTTTCGGAACGATCCTGCGGTCTGGCGTTCGGATTGGGTTGCGGCCGGTTCGGTTTGTTTCTTCGCTGATTGTTGTGAAAATCCTGGCGCTGACCATCCCAGCGTTGATTATCCTGGCGTTCTCTCGGAGGACGCTGCCCAGTCTGCATATTCCCCTGCGTTACAGGCGGCACACCTGACGGGCGCTGCACACCCTGCGCCGCGGAAATTTCTCCGCCGTCCGGCTGGCGATCACGCCTCTTGCGATTATTGCGGGAACGATTGTTACGCCGCCCGCCTCCCTGCTCATAATGCTTTTCGCCGGAATGTTCACCTGACGGGCGCGGAGCGGGCTGGCTCGAGTTTTCGCTCATGAATTTCCTCCTCGGTCAAAACGGGCTTCAAGTTACGAATCAGATTACATTATAGCCTTTTTTCGGAAGCGTTCAACTGTGAAATGCCGGAAGTGTTCCGAATCGTCGTACCGAAGGCAGATTGCTTCCCGGGAAAATCTCGGGCTCCAGAAGTTCAAACATGGGGATCATGACAAAAGCTCGCTCAAACATTCGCGGATGGGGGATAACGAGATCCGGTTCGTTTACCGTCAGGTTCTCATACAGAAGGATATCCAAATCAATCGTCCGCGGTCCATTCCTAACCGTTGGGACTCGCACGAGCATCTTCTCGATTTCTTTTAGAATAACAAGTAATTCCCGTGGGTTTAAGGAAGTCTTCACGCGACAGACAAGGTTGAGAAACGGTCCCTGATCCAGAAAACCGACGGGATCCGTCTCATAAACCGATGAAACCGAGATCACTTCTGTATCCTCTCTGTTATGCAATAATCGGATCGCTGCGGACAGATTCTCCTCACGATCGCCCAAATTACTTCCCAGCGACAGAAAGGCTACGCTCATAAAGTTCCTCCGGCGGATTTCTCTCTCTCTCGATAAATACGGACGGCCATCGAGTCGAAAACACCCTGAATCGGAGCTTTGGGCTTGCGGATAATTACCTCTACGGCATCGACGGGAAAATCGTCGAGAATTTCTTGAAGAATCACCCCGGCCAAACGCTCAATCAGATCAAAATTTCTCTCCTCGACAATTGACCGAACCTTCTCAAAAACCGCGCCGTAATCGACCGTATCTTCCAAAAGATCCGTACTTGTAGCGTTCAGTTTGCGAAAATACAATGTCAGATCAACAAGAAACGGCTGGCCTTCGGCCTTCTCGTAATCGAAAAAACCCGTGTGTCCGAAAAATGCCATTCCTTCCAACAGGATACTGTCGCGAAAAACACTCGTCTCCATACTCTTCCTCCTTGTCAATCGATCAGGCAAACCGGACCGCATCCATCATGCGCATCGCCTCAGCTACCTCTTCGACATCATGCACGCGAACCGCGTGCGCACCCAAACCGGTCGCCGCACAACAGACGGCTATCGTACCGATCATTCGCTCATCAACAGTTCTGTCCAGTATCTGACCGATAAATCTCTTGCGTGAAGGCCCGACAAGAATCGGATATCCAAGCGAACCCAAACGCGGCAACCCACGAATCAAATCGAGGGAGCCCTTCGTGTCCATGCCGAATCCGATCCCCGGATCTACCATGAGAGATTCCTCCGGGACACCTCGCGCCCGCGCAATCCGAAGGCTCTCCGACAGATATGCCATCGCCCGATTAACGATATCTTCATCCTCTATTATACGCGCCGGATCGGTCATGTTGAACATCAGAATCAGCCCGGCGCCGGTCTCGGCAGCTACGGACGCGATGTCAGGATCGCGCCTGGCGCCCCATACATCATTGATGACGGAGGCCCCCGCCGCGATCGCTTTCTTTGCCACTTGACTCTTGGAGGTGTCGATGGAAATCGGGACACGAAGCACACGAGCCAGGGCTTCGACCACCGGAAGAACTCGTTGTTCCTCCTCGTGAGCGGATACCGGTGTATGTCCCGGCCGTGTCGACTCCCCTCCGACATCGATCATCGTCGCGCCGGCTCTTTCCATCTCGAGAGCCTTACCGACAGCGGATTCCACCGATTGCCACGCGCCGCCGTCCGAGAAGGAGTCCGGCGTAACGTTCAGAATTCCCATCACATGGGTCGTTCCGGTAAGAAGAAGGCGATATTGACCCGCGCGAAAATAGCGACCCGCCGAAGATAAAGAGTCTTCCATCATATTCCCTTGTGTCAGATCATCAGGACTAATATCTCCCGGTCGAATTATCTTATTCATCGCCGTATCAATGCTCCGGCCGGTTGATCAGAGACAATGCCTCCGCTCGTGTGCGAGCATCCGATCTGCAACCGCCGCGCATCGCCGAGGTAACGGTCTTGGCGCCCGGTTTTCTGATTCCCCGCATCGTCATGCACAAATGCTCCGCCTCGATCACGACACAAACCGACTGCGGATGTACCGCTCTTTGAATCATATCCGCGATCTCGCAAGTCAATCGCTCCTGGAGGTGAGGTTTCCTGGACAGCGTATCAACAATACGTGCCACCTTCGACAAACCAAGTATTCTGCCCTCTTTGGGAACATACACGACGTGCGCCTTCCCGAAGAAAGGAAGAAGATGATGCTCGCACATTGAATAGAACGGAATATCTCCGATCAAGATCATCTCGTCATTACCCGGTTCATGAAAGACCTTAATATCCTTCTCGATGTCCCGATGAAGGCCGGAAAATATTTCGGCATACATACGCGCGACGCGTGCCGGCGTCTCGACAAGACCTTCCCGCGCGGGATCCTCACCAACGGCGATCAGAATCTCGCGAACCGCGTTCTCCAATCGTGGGATATCCATATTACGAGCCGACTCTTCGGGTATTCTTGCATCCTGTGTGTCCAATGTTCTGCCTCCTTATATCTATCGCAGTATCGCTTGGGTTCACTCTTTGCCCAGTACCATTTGACGATACTGCATCGGCGTCATTCCCATATGTTTGCGAAATGCGACATTAAAGCGTTGCGGACTTGAAAATCCGACCTGTAACGCTATTCCCCCAACCTTGATCTCCTTCTGCGCTAGGAGCTTGCAGGCATGATTGACTCGAACCTGCATCAGAAATCCCATCGGACTTATTCCGAGTTCATCCCGGAACGCCCTCGTGAAATATCCCTGACTCAAAAAAACATACTGTGCCGCATCGGCGACCGAAATATCCCTGTCGTGATTCTCCACGAGGTAATCGCGCGCGATCATCACGAGTTCTCGCGCCTTGCCGTGCTTCACGCGAAGACTCTCTTCCCACTCTTCACGCAATGCCCTCGATAAGGTAACCAACAGTTCCATCGTAAGAAGCTGCATCATCAGTTCTCTGGCAAAGGCATCCGTCTGGCTCTCTCGCATAATTCGTTCGACCAGCTGTCCGATGTCCTGTCGACTCCGACCGGAAATCAGAAGATACGGGGATGTATTCTGACCGTTATCCTCACCTTTGGCAAAATCGAGGAAACTCTCGATCGGCGCAGAGCTTATTCCCTCCAGCATGAAGGGAGCGGAAGGTCCGGTTCTTGTCACGCGCAGCTCCCGCGTCTTTTGTGCAGACAACATCGCCGACTGTGCTTCTCCGATATTTTTCGAGAACCCGAAATATAAGACAACCATATCCGCGTGCCCGCTCAAAATGCGGATCGCGTGTTTGACGTTGGGGCGAATCACGATCGTCGATCCCTTTTCGAGCAAAACCTGTCGTCCGTCAATTTCGAACTCCGTGCGACCGGCTCGAAGATACATCAATTCGTGTGACGAGTGAGCGCTTACCGTAGGAAACGGGGTGCTTTTCTCAAAATTATGCTCGATGCCCTCGAAAACAACCGGAATAGATCCGGATGATTCCAGAATGCTTTTCTTCATCGCAGGCAATAGATCTTCAAACACAGCTTCTACCTCTACTTACCAATGATAAACCGTTACGGCATAAAGCGAATGTGATCGATATAGAGAGAGCCCTTCGAGTTCTCGTCGTGGATACGAATTACGAACTTGTCAATCAACATCGGTTCACCCTCCCGGTAAACAAGTTCGATGGTCTGCCATTTCAGTCCGTTCTTAACCTTTGCTTCCTCGGCAAAGCCCTCGATATGAACGCGCTTCTCTTGAAGATCCGGATTAAAAACATCGATGCATACGCGACGGAACGCCTTCAGATCCAACGGGGCAAATGTCGTCAAATACGTGAGAATGGGTTCAAAGGCAAATTCGTTGTCTTCGGGAACATATTCGATTCGAAGCGAAGCGGATCCTTCCGTCTTGTTGAGTGCTTCGGAGAAGATTCTTCCCGAGCCTTTAACCACCCGGAAGACCGGAAGCAGAGAGAAGTCGGCGTCTTCACTCTCGATGCCGACGACCTCAAGACGATCACAATAGGTGAACGAAAGATCGGGACTGTAGACGGCTTTGGCGCGATCAAACCGAAATGGCAGCACCGGAAGATCCGCACGGCTCTTGAATGTCGCTTCGTGCGGAATCGGAGAGAAACCATAGGTGACGCCGCACGGCTCAGGAATATCGTCATGCCAGACCATCACCCGCACACCGTGCAGTATCTTCGCCTGTGCGGGCCGGTAGACCCTGTCGGCTCCGCAGAGGGCAAACCCACGCAGAATGGATTCGTTCTCAGACAGCTTCAATCCGTCGCTGGTGTTATCAAAGGATAACATGACCTTGCTGCCGACAACTTCGACGCCGATGCATTCCGGAGACGACGTCGGCATCTTGGGTGTGAAATGCAGTCCGAGCGCGATGAAAGACAGTCGACGACCGATAATAAACGGCATCGATTTGTCCGGAAGCAGCATATCATGACAGCCAAGGATTCCGATCTTCATCGGGAATTTACGGCGAATCGCGCACAAGGTCTCATTGAAACGCAGGTGTGCGTAAGGATCGAGACCCGGATAGATCTTGGGTCGCAATTGCATCATAATTAATGACGGAAGGCTATGTCGGCCGGGGTATTTCCGCGGTCCGAAAACAGCTGACAAATCAACGAGGAGAGCTTCAAGAAGCGACTCATACTGCTCAGTCAGACGGCAGTCGGAGGCATCCGGAGCAAAAAGAATCCCTCGAATATTAAGGTTCCGCAAGGGATGCAACTTGTGATTATACAGTGCCGACATTCGTAGATCGGATTCGTCGAAGGGTATTGTCTCATCCTCCGAAGTTGCCTTATCGTCCGGTTGAGAACCGGAAACGGGTCTGAGCTCCCATTTGTCTTGAGGAACATAGGATCCGGCGGCGATCAGACGGTTCTTTAACTCGTCATCCTCTTCGATGGTCTTTCTGGAGATCCAGTCAACCACGGACGAGTCCGCAACCGCAAGGTCGACAATTCCAACAGGATAATGCAGCTGATCCGCGAGGTGATAAGCGAGAGAGAATCCGACCGATGAGACTCCGGCCAATGCCCTTCCCGCTCGCATCGTAATCCAAGAAGCGCTCTTCATGTCCTCAAGAGGATCGACAGAGTATGCCTCATTTCCGATTCTTCCCGACCGGGGTGATACAAAGAACCGAATCTGTTGCAGCGCCGAGTCTTTGAGCGGAGTGCGAGGCGCACCGGAATCCGCGATCGGAATGCTGAGAGGAACCGATCCGATGAACAACCAGACATCACCGCAACGCAGATCCTTCACAGAAACGGTCTCTAACGCGGTGCTGAATATAAATGTATAGGCATCGGTCGACGGCTTATACGCGGGAAGCTCAAAAGAAAATTTCCCGTCCGTATCGGATTTGGTCTCATGGCTCCAAATAATACCGTAATCGGTATCAAGCTTGGAAACTTTACGTCCGTCCGTCGGATCCTTGACAACCTCAATACGCACAGAAGTGCTTACATCGGAATATCCATAAACAGTGAGGGGTACTCCCTGTTGAAATATCATGCCGGTTGATAACCATGATGGCAGTCGAAACGTATGAATGGTCATGGAAAACCTCATGTTCCAAAGATTATCTTTCATTATACGTCAGGAATTGTGGACGGTAAACAAGGACGAAAATATCGCCCAAATCATAGTCTTTTCACAGCTATGCGAATGAGTTCTCTGTTTTTTTTGATATAACATATTGACATCAGTATATGCATTGTCTATCTTGTTGTTATTCTATGATACGTTCTCATACATTAGGATATCCTTATGGTAGAAAGCGAGGGTGAAGATGAACGAAGCAAGTAATTTCGGGGAAGACAAAGGTTGCAGAAAGGCGAACGGTACTTCCAAGATTCTCGGCAAGATTCTCAAGAATGAGCGACGTAAGCGAAGCATATCCCAGCTGCGATTGTCTGACATGGCTGATGTCAACAACTCGTACTATTGTTGTGTTGAGCAAGGATATGTGAATCTCTCCGTTTTCAAACTGATCAGGATCTGCAAGTGCTTGGAGGTCGAACCGGCCTATGTTATGAGTGAACTCTCGCGATTGGAGAATCATTCAAGCACGTCCGGAGAGGACAAGAATTCCGTCATGGAGAAGAAGTTTACGCGTACGGTTTCCGGACGAGTCTAGATCTCCTTCGTCTGATTATGTGATCATGCTGTCTGATGCTGACAATGTGCGGGCTTTCTGATAAGATAATGTTCTGATTTTGACATTGTTGTAATTGCACGTGACATTTTGGAGGAAGCAGCATGACGCATTCCATACGTTTTGACGGCGGCCGGATTCAGGCTGAGTACGAAGTAATTCGTCAAACCGGTCGTGGTGAACCGGTCCCTTTCGTCTCCCATATCCACTCCCATAAGTCTCCCGTCGACGAGATCGGAGCACACTATCACGAGTACATCGAGATCGTATACGGGCTTTATGGAACGTTTCTCGTTTCCGTGAACGGTCAGGAGCACAGCCTGGCGGAGGGTGATATCCTGTTTGTAAATTCGAAGGAGCCGCATGCTTTCCGTCGACTGCCCGGAAGTGGCTATATTTGTCTGCAGTTTTCTCCGGATCTGCTGTTCTCCACATCCCGCACGTCTTTCGAGGCCAGATATATCATGCCTTTTATCATGTCCTCAACATCTCCGCAGAGGCATTTCAACAAAGCGGAACTCGAAGGCTCGGACATGGAACGGTGGGTCTCCGATGTGAATCGCGAATACATCGATGCGGCGTATGGTTACGAATTGGCTGTGCGCGCGGATATTTGCCGTATATTCTTATGGTTTATTCGCAAATGGAAGTCGCAGGGCGTAAATATCGGCATCGCGACGGGAGTTCGCAACGAAGACCTGAATCGCCTTGAGAACGTTCTCTCGTATATCGACAAGAACTACATGCATCCGATCAGCGCCGAGAAGATGGCCTTAATGTGCAATATGAGTTACAGTTATTTTTCGCGATTTTTCAAAACAACAATCGGAAAGACCTTTTCCGAATACCTAACCTTTGTACGTGTTACACAGGCCGAGAAATTATTGGTCAGCACAGGTTATAATGTCAGTCAGATTGCCATGGAGACCGGATTCTCAAATGCCAGCTACTTCATCACACAGTTCAAGAAGCAGCGACATATGACGCCAAAGAAGTTCAAACAGAGACTTCTCATAGAAGGCACCGGTCTTGAAGCATAATTGCTGTTGAATCCTCAGATTAAAAATTAAAATAACGAAGAGTAGGGGCTGTGGCAAAATGAACGCCCCGGAAGATGAAAATCCATCGACCGGGGCGTTTTTACGTTTATGTGAGATTCATACCTGTGCGTTAAGACTTATGATCCTCGCGGCGATCATGGCGCCTGATGCGTTCATCCGAGCCCTTGGATCCGGTGCGACCGCCAAATCTCGGCGTCTTGCCCGCGGGGAAAGACTTCTTCTCACCCGCAGGATATGACGGTCTTCTCGGCGCAACGCTATCCGGCATATCTTTGCGTTTTAACTCAACGTGGACGGCTTTGCGTCCGAGTCTCTCGTGATCAGTTTTCGCGACAACTTGCGCAGAAAGTCCGGTCGGCACATCCACAAAGGTATAGTCGTCAAAGATTGCAATGGCACCGATTTCTTTGCCGGCGATATCGCCCTTGGATGCGATGAACTGGACAATCTGGTTCGGGCGGATATGGTCTTTGATACCAATGCCGAGGAAAAGCCTTGTCATGCCGGCCTCTTCGGTCTTTCCGTGATTTCTGGTCGGCATCGGACGCGGCTCGCCGTTCATTTCGCGATTTCTGGACTTCTTCGCATAGTCCTCATAGGGAATGACTTCTTTGATCTCATCCCGTCTCTCAACACTCTCTCCGCAAATGCGCTTGAGTAAGGCGGCGGCAACATCAACGGTGGTGAAGAAGCTTCCGGTCTCCCCGGAGACGTTCATCGCGTCGGTGAACTGTTCAATGTACTCTGCATACACGGCAAGATCATCGGTGCGAACACTTTCGGCAATCGAATCCAGAATCCCGGATATACGACCTTCTCTCACACCGGTTACCGTAGGTATCGATGCGCGATTGATGGTTGCGCCCACGGCATGACGGATGTTCTTTAAGTCAATGATCTCGCGTCCGACGACAAATGTATAGGCCTTGCCCGTGCGACCGGCGCGTCCGGTTCGTCCGATACGGTGTACATAATACTCATCATCCTGCGGCAGATCGAAGTTGAATACGACCTCGATGTCGTCGACATCAATACCGCGGGCGGCAACGTCCGTGGCAATCAGCAGATCGAGCTTACCGGTCTTAAATTGCTTCATGACGCGGTCGCGGGACGCCTGTTTCATGTCACCGTGTAAGGCCTCGGCAGAATATCCTCTGGTGTTCAGCTTCTCGGACAGCTCGTCTACGCGCTTCTTCGTATTGCAGAAAATCAGCGCACGACCTACGTTTCCGGCATCGATGAGGCGCGAAAGAATCTCAAGCTTGTTTTCTTCGCGAAGCTCGATATAGAACTGTTCCACCAATGGGATCGTCAATTCTTTGGCTTCGATCTTCACGTGAACCGGATCCTTCAGGTAGGTCTGGGTCAGGCGAACAATCTGTCTCGGCATCGTAGCTGAGAAGAAGATCTTCTGAACGCCCTCCGGGGTTGAGGCAAGAATTGTATCAATATCTTCCACAAAGCCCATGTTCAGCATCTCATCCGCTTCGTCCAGGACAAGCTTCTCGAGATGGTCCAGGCGAATGGTTTTTCTTCGCATATGGTCCATAACACGTCCGGGAGTTCCGACGATAATCTGGGGTTTGCGCTTAAGTGCCATGATCTGACGGTCGATCGGTTGTCCGCCAAAAATCGGGACAACACGGATTCCTTCTTTATACTTGCAAACCTCATGAAGCTCTTCCGCGATTTGGATGGCCAGTTCTCGCGTAGGGGACAGAATTAAGGTTTGGATATGGTTCGACGTGTTGTCAACCGCATCGATGATCGGGATGCCAAACGCACAGGTCTTCCCTGTTCCTGTCTGGGCCTGTCCGAGAATATCGCGATGTTCGATAATATGCGGGATCGTCTCTGCCTGAATCGGCGTCGGTTCTTCGAATCCCATATCGGTCAGTGCGCGAAGGATTTCCTGCGAGATCGGCAGGCTCTGAAATGTAAGATTTTCCATTGATTCTCCTGTGAAAAATGAATTAAGCCTTGTCTTCTTCAATAAGACTCGCAACGATCAGCTCAATACCGGCATCCTTGATTCTGCGGATCTGGTCGGGTGCTATTCCCTCATCCGTGATGAGAACATCTACCTGATCGCTCGGGATGAAAGTCGAGGTCGAATCGTTGCAGAGTTTGCTGGAATCCAGAAGAGCAATTCTGCGGCGGCTTTTCTCCGCAAAACGTCGCTTCAGCTCCAGCTCGTAAAAATTGTTCCCGGTCAAGCCGGATGCGAGAGAGAAACCGTTGCCGGATACAAAATAACTGTCGCCGCTGATTCTTCGAAGCATATCTTCACAAAGAAGACCTTCGATGGCGCCGGAATGCGAACGCAAAACTCCGCCTACCAGAACTGTGCGAAAATTACTGTATCTCTGGATCTCCATCGCTGTGTGAATGCCGTTCGTTACAATCGTAAGATTCTCAAGATGACTCATATAAGGAATCATATGGAAAGTCGTGGAGCTGGCGTCAAGGAAAATCGTCTCCCCTTCGCTGACAAGCTTCGCCGCCTCCCGGCCAATCGCCATCTTTTCGGCGACGTGCATAACGCTTCTTCTCATATAGTTCTCGTTCGGAGAATTCAAACGGCCGGGATCCGCAAGTGCCGCCCCGCCGTGAAAACGCACGATCGCACCTTCGCGATCCATTTCACGTAAGTCGCTGCGTATCGTCGCGCCGGTTACCCCAAGGCGTCTTTCGAGTTCGGTTGTCGTCACCTGGCCTTCCTTCTCCAGGAGTTCAAGAATCTTCTTACGTCTTTCAAGATTAATCATTGTTTCCTCCGAACTGTAAAACAGAACATGATTGTACCTATGTCGATATCCGCATCAAAGACTACCAATTCGCAAGCATAATGTCAATAAATGATTTTCATATTTTGCACATATTTTTCATACAAACCCGCTTTTCGAAAACCGTTTGGATTTTCCTTTTCATACATTTTCTCAACATTCCAATGAAAACCCCGACAATTTTCGTATGAAAAGTCAAATGACAAGATACGCAGGGTATACTATACTCATATTAGGCAAAACGAAAGCATTTGAAAATGAAACCCCTTGATTTCACCCACAGAAAACGGAGGATAGTATGGCGACAAAAGAAAACAAAAACGGCACCTTAGCAGAGGCAGAAGTAGTTTCGTCCGATGTTATTGCGGAGATCGACAAGCTTGTCGGCAAAGCAGACGAAGCCCTTCACGAATTCATGTCGATGAGCCAGGAACAGATCGACCGGATCGTCAAAGCAATGTCCGAAGCGGGCCTTAAGGATCATCTGGTACTCGCTCGCGCCGCCGTCGACGAAACCGGCCGCGGTGTATTTGAAGATAAAGTCACCAAAAATATTTTCGCTACGGAATACGTATATCACAGCATCAAGGGCGCCAAGACGGTTGGCGTTGTCGACAGCAACGCCTATGAGGACTTCGAGGAAATCGCCGAGCCTGTCGGTGTGATCTGCGCGGTAACCCCCGTTACGAATCCTACCTCCACCGTAATGTTTAAGATCCTGATCTCCATTAAGACGCGAAACCCGATTGTATTCGCCTTCCATCCTTCAGCCCAACGGTGCAGCGAGATGGCTGCCCAGACAATGTATAAGGCAGCACTCGCGGCGGGAGCGCCCGAGAACTGCATCCAGTGGATCACCAAACCCTCGATTGAAGCGACTTCCCTCCTGATGAATCATCCCGGTGTCGCGCTCGTTCTGGCCACCGGCGGTTCCGGGATGGTCCGTTCCGCCTACAGTACCGGCAAGCCCGCCCTTGGCGTAGGCCCCGGCAATGTTCCCTGCTATATTCACAAGACCGCCAATGTTGAGCGTGCGGCAACCGATCTTATGATGTCGAAGACCTTCGACAACGGTATGATATGCGCGTCCGAGCAATCCGTCATCGTCGATCGCGAAATAGCGGATCGTTTCGAAGCCTTTATGAAGGACAATGCCTGTGTCTTTCTGACCGAAGAGGAGACGAAGAAGCTCGAGAAAGCGGTCATCAAACCCGGACCTCATCCGGGTATCGTCTCTGCGATCGTCGGCCAGCCGGCCGCCGCAATCGCTGAGCTGGCTGGAATCAAGGTCGCGAAAAACACGAAAATTCTTCTGGTGACCGTCAAGGGTGTCGGACCTGAATTCCCGCTGTCTGCCGAGAAACTCAGCCCGATTCTTACCTACTATATCGCCGATACAGAGGATGAAGGAATCAAAAGAGCCGAAGAGGTCATCTCCTACGGAGGTCTCGGTCATTCCGCCGTCATCCATGCCGATGACGAGAAAGTAATCGACAAATATACGAACCGTCTCAAAGCGAGCAGACTGATCATCAACTCTCCCTCCTCACACGGCGCAATCGGTGATATCTATAACACGAACATGCCGTCACTGACCCTCGGTTGCGGATCGTACGGCAAGAACTCGACGAGTTCCAACGTCTCGGCGGTCAATCTCGTCAACAAGAAACGTGTCGCGCAAAGGAGAGCCAACATGCAGTGGTTCAAGATCCCGGAAAAAATCTATTTCGAGTTCGATTCGACGCAGTATTTAGAGAAGATGCCGGATATCTCCAAAGCCTTCATCGTAACGGATCCCGCCATGGTAAGTCTCGGCTACATCGACAAGGTTCTCTACTATCTCCGTAAGCGGACCGATTATGTCCACTGCGAGATCTTCTCCGACGTCGAACCGGATCCGGATATTCAGACCGTTTACCGCGGCGTTGCCGCGATGAAGGCTTTTCAGCCGGATGTCATCATCGCTCTGGGCGGAGGGTCCGCTATGGATGCCGCCAAGGGAATGTGGATGTTCTATGAGAATCCCGAACTCGACTTCTCTTCCCTGACGCTGAAATTCATGGATATCCGCAAGAAGATCGTCAAATTCCCGCGACTCGGCAGGAAGGCCAAGATGGTCGCCATCCCGACAACGAGCGGAACGGGCTCCGAAGTAACCTCCTTCGCCGTTATCTCCGATCGCTCCACCGGGACCAAATACCCCCTGGCCGACTACGAACTCACCCCCGACGTCGCCATCCTCGATCCGGATTTCGTCATGTCCGTCCCCGCGCACATCACGGCGGATACAGGGTTGGACGTTCTCACACACGCGATCGAAGCCTACGTATCGACCTTTGCCTCCGATTACACCGACGCTTTGGCGTTACACGCGATTCGACTGGTTTTCGAGAACCTTCCGATCGCCTACCGAGATCCCTCCAACAAGCCGGCTCGAGAGCATATGCATAACGCATCTTGTATCGCCGGCATGGCCTTCTCAAACGCTTTCCTCGGTATCAACCACTCAATCGCGCACAAGCTTGGAGGTGAGTTCCACATCCCGCACGGTCGCGCGAATGCGATCCTGTTGCCCCACGTCATCCGCTACAACGCCACCAAGCCGACGAAATTCGTCTCCTTCCCGAAATACGAGACCTTCATCGCCGACAAGCGGTACGCGGAGATCGCAAAGCATATCGGGCTGAAATTCACAACGACCGACGAGGGCGTTACCGCTCTGATTCAAGCTGTACGCGACTTGACCAAGGAACTCAATATCCCTGCCAAGATCTCGGAGAACAAGATCGGCAAAGAAGAATACACGAGAAGCCTCGATCGTCTTGCCGAGATGGCTTTCTCGGATCAGTGCACAGGGACCAATCCTCGCTCACCACTGGTCAGCGAGATCAAGACAATCCTCGAAGCAATCTACTAATCCTTCAACAAGCCCTTGCCCTCCATCCACTGCACACGGAAAAGCACGCGAGCCTCGCGTGCTTTTTCGCGCCTGTCGATTCATGGGACCGTGACACTGATTTTTTCGCGAAAAGCATCACGTTACCCCTTGCGCACAGCCGCTTACTTTGATATACTTCTCTCCGTCGGTTGCGCCTCGAAAGTGTCCAGAGCACGCGCTGAACGACGGTGCCGAATGGTGTAACGGTAGCACGACTGCCTCTGGAGCAGTTTGTTGGGGTTCGAATCCCTGTTCGGCAGCCACAGAAGAACGTCCATCCCGAAGGGGTGGGCGTTTTTTGTTTTGATAGACAGGGATTCGAATTCCGAGAAAGAATCGACCGGCGGACGATTCGGTGGCATTTGCGTAAGGAGCAACAGCTCCGAGCGTAAGCTCCGAGCGTGAGGGGTAAGCGGGCAAGCACAGCGACGCACGCGCAGAATCCTTTGTTCGGCAGCCAAAACGAGGGGCTGTTGCAAAAGAGAAGGAGAGCCGGCGGAGCCGACGCGGATTATGAGTCGCGACGCGACGCGTCGCTCCGTAATAATAGGCAACTCTTGTCTCCGACAACCCGAAGTAGTATAAAAATCCGACTACCCTACGATTCTGGTGGTTATCATTGACAAACAAACTCATTTTTGTTCATTGAGTAAGTATAAATTTACGAGGGTAATCAAATTTTTGTGGTTATTATTGACAAATAATAAGGAATAGACTCCATCGATCCCGATAATGGGCGAGATTGGGGGAAGTGGATCTATTCGCCCATAAGCCCAGTAGGTTGCGCTCATTTCAGCTTCTTGCAAGAAAAAAGGACTGCTGCATCCTGAACCTTTACGTTCTTTTTTTTTGCAACAGCCCCTTTTTGTGTGTTCTGAACAGATACAAAACTAAGGGAATCGAGAGGACCGCAGACCGATGAACTTACCCTGCCGAGGGGGGCGAGCATTTATCGAGCTTCCCCTCCGCAGGCGTCAGCCGAGGACTCATCGGGTAACAGCGAGCGTTTTGGAACGCGAGCTGTCATGCCGGGAAGCAAGATAAATGCTCGCCCCCCTCTGTAACACTTTCACCACCTAACTCGTCTATTGTTTGAGAGAGATGATTTTTCGCTGCGAAGTTGTTTTCGCGTTGACACCCAGATCTCAAAAAATCATAATGGATTCAAGGAGGACATGTGTATGAAGAGAGCTTTTCTTATTCTATCTGGTCTGCTCGTACTCACCCTAATGCTCGCAGCCTGCTCAGCGAGTGAGACGAGGAGTACCTCGGCTGCTGCGGCTGCTGACAATTATGCGATGGGTGCGAATCCGGAAGTACAAATGGATGAGGGCGTGGCGGTCGTTGAAGAATCTCCATCTAAGGCGACATCCTCTGACGCACCGATTGATCCCGGTGACATCTCGAAGCTTGGCCTGAAGATTATCTATACTGTGAACCTCGCCATGGAAGTCGAGAACGCCAAGGATACCGTTGAGAAGATTACAACGGAAGCCTCCAAGGTCGGCGGTTATGTCTCCGACTCGACGTTCCGCCAGGAAGACCAGTACAATGTTGCGACGGTTACCGTTCGTATCCCGCCGGAATCTCTGGCCGATTTCACGGAAATGCTCGGCGAGAGCGGCGAGATCAAGTCCTCCAATATGACTTCTGAAGATGTCTCGGATCAGTATGTCGACCTCGAGTCCAGACTGAAGAATGCCGAGGCTCAGGAAGAGCAGCTGTTACTGATCATGGATCAGGCTGTGAAGATCGAAGATATCCTTAGTGTCAGAAGCGAACTCAATCTCGTTCAGCAGGAGATCGAGATGCTCAAGGGCCAGCTTCGCTATCTCGATAATCTCGTTGGGTTCTCAACAGTCACGATCACGATTACCGAACCTGTCCCCACGCCGGAGACGCCCGAAGCTGATCCGAACAGCGGCTTGATGCCGGTATGGAGTCTTGAATTCATCGGCTCGAACATGCAGAAGGCTTTCAACAACAGTCTGGCCGTCACGAGCATGATCTTTGGTGCAATTCTGATGATTCTGAGCTTCATCATCGTCCCCGTCCTGATTCTGGCAGCAATTATCGTTCCGATCGTCCTTCTCGTTCGCGCTCGTCGCAAGAAGAAGGCGGCGAAGAAGGCATAAGTCGATCGCCTGGCATCCCATAGGTACAAAGCCCTCCGTGAGTTGATTCGCACGGAGGGCTTTTCATGTAATAGATTATTGTCGCGAAAAACAGCAGGGCACGTTAGTATGGACGAGTCTCTTTGGGTCAGATAAACAAATTCGTATCCGCCAGCTCCGCTGCTCCGAGATATGTAGCAACGCCGGCCAATTCCACACCTTCGATGAGTTCTTCTTTGTGTATGCCCATCAGGTCCATCGACATCTGGCACGCGAGTACGCGCACACCGTTTTCCATTGCCACACGTATCAGTTCTTCCAACTGCTGCACATTCTTCTTACGCATAATTCCGCGAATCATCTTAGGCCCCATTCCGGCCATATTCATCCGCGATAATCCGAGCTTTCCGGCGCCGCGCGGCATCATCACCCCGAACATCTTCTCGATGAAGTTCTTCTTCACGGAGACGCGCCCTCTTCTTCGCAGGATGTTGAGACCCCAGAAGGTAAAGAACATTGTAACCTTGCGCCCCATCGCGGCCGCTCCGTTGGCGATGATGAAGGATGCGATCGCTTTGTCGAGGTCACCGCTGAACACGACCATCGTCTTGTCATTGCCTCCGCTCGTGACTCCGCCCGACGCACCCGGGGCCGTCGGCTGACCCTTCTGAAGCTTAACCTTGAATACGCCCTTCTGGGATTCGACGGTCAGAAGCACGTTGCCCGTGCGATCACACCAGGCTTCGATATCCGAAGCGAACGCCGGGTCTGTCGCGGTAATTTCGAGCACTTCTCCGACTTCGAGTTGTCGGGTCGCTTCGGCGACCTTCATAATCGGACCGGGACAAGATAATCCGCAAGCATCGATCTGGATCGTCTTCGCCGGAGCTTCCGTGGCGGAAGCATCGTCTACCGGCCTTGTCGGCGTAAGGACCGCGGGTCTTTGCGTGGAAGGGCCGGAAGGATTCTTGCGATCGTTCTCCATCGCGGTACGATCCGAAAGAAGAAGTCCGTACGTGCGATACCCACCGCTGAGATTGTAGGCTTCATAGCCGTGTTGCTTTAAGATACGGGTCGCAATATAACCCCTGATTCCGACACGACAGAACACATAGACGGGCCGGTCTTTGGGAATCTCGGCGAGATTATCACGCAAATCATCGACAGGGATATTCGCGGAACCCGGAATTGTTCCGAGCTTGATTTCCGGCGGAGTGCTGACATCGAGAAGATACTCTCCCCGCTTCACCAGTTCATCGGCATCCTCGGCGTAGAAAACCGGCATCTTGCCGGAAAGAATGTTCACCGCGGTAAATCCGAGCATATTTACGGGGTCCTTCGCAGAGGAAACCGGCGGAGCATAGCAGAGTTCGAGCTCTTCCAGATCATAAACCGTCGCGCCAAGCCGCATGGCCGTGGCAACAACGTCGACACGCTTCTCAACGCCGTCATACCCGACCGCTTGGACACCCAGAATTTTACCGTCCGGTGCGAAGAGCATCTTCATGCTCATATTTGTCGCATTCGGATAGTAGGTTGCGTGACTTGCCGGATGAATCAATGTCTTCTTATACTCGATCTTTTCGCGAATTAATTGCTTCTCCGAGAATCCCGTCGCCGCTGCAATCATATCGAAAACCTTGACGACGCTTGAGCCCTGAACAACACGCGCACTGCGTCCGGACGGGCGCTCAGAAGAGATCCCCAGCATATTCTGGGCGGCTTCTCTGCCCTGCTTGTTCGCTGGTCCGGCCAATGGGATCATCACTTCTTTGCCGTTGATCATGCTCTCGACGGAGATCGCATCTCCGACCGCAAAAATATCGGGGTCCGACGTGCGGAAGGTGTCATCCACAAGAATACTGTTGCCGACACCGAGCGTTAGACCGGCTTTCTGCGCCAGCTGGGAATCCGGGACGACGCCCGTACACATGATCACCAGATCTGCGTCGACCTCATCTCCGGTCGTCAGCTTCAAGGTCTTTGTAAGTTCCGTACCCGGAACATCAGAGATTGCCGTGACACCTGCCTGAAGCCGCAGAGCGATTCCGTTGCTTCGCAAGGTCTGATGAACCGACGCCACGATCTCTCTGTCGAGGAATGTCAGGACCTGATCGAGAAATTCGACCAAAGTTACTTCCAGACCACGCTCCTTCAAGTTCTCCGCCATCTCGACACCGATAAAGCCGCCGCCGATAATCGCCGCTCTCTTGGGAGCATTCTTCGTGATGTAATCATCAATTTCAAAAGTGTCCTTAAGATTACGCAAGGTAAATACGCCGCGCCCGTCTACACCCGGAATCGGAAGAATCTTGGGGCTGGCTCCGGGAGAAAGAAGCAGCTTATCATAGGTCTCTTCATACGTGCGGCCGTTGGCATTATCCCGCACGGTTACTGTCTTGCGTTCGCGGTCAATGTCGATGACTTCACTCTGTACGCGTACATCGACGCCAAACCGGTCACGCAACAGACTGACCTGAGCTACGATAAGGCGACTTCTCTCCTTGATCGTGCCTCCGATATAGTAGGGCAATCCGCAATTTGCGTACGAGATATTCTCTCCCCGCTCGAAAAGTACAATCTCCGCAGTCTCTGATAAACGGCGCAGACGCGTCGCCGCACTGGCTCCGCCCGCA
This sequence comes from Bacillota bacterium, assembly GCA_023397475.1. Taxonomy (GTDB): domain Bacteria; phylum Bacillota; class Clostridia; order Saccharofermentanales; family Saccharofermentanaceae; genus Firm-13. The sequence continues at coordinate 68,968 of JAEWUD010000047.1, read as the reverse complement.
ACTCCGCCGACAATAATAATCTTCATAGTGCACGGCCTCCTATCAAATCATGAAAGTTCATCCTAATTTGGATTATACTCCAGAATCGAAGAGGATGATATGTGTTACGGCCGTTTATATTCAAATTTTCTAATATTTACATATTTGCACAAATAGATGGGTATTTTTTCGTCATTTTCCACGTCCCTGCGGCATCTCCGGAATTGCCGGCAGCGGAGCAAGTACTCCGAGTTCCACCATCTTTTCGCGAACGAGTCCGATATCCTGCCACAAAGCAATGCGTTCACGGTTGTTGCGGAGAATATAAGCCGGATGGAAGGTCGGCATAATCAAGTACTTCGATTTCTCGATGAAGTGTCCTCGCGCCTTACTGATCGATTCCTCCGGATTCAGGAAATACTTGTATGAAGTAGCGCCGAGCAGCAAAATGATACGCGGCTTAACGAAACGAATCTGCTTGGCCAGAAGCGGCATACAAGATTTCGCTTCTTCGCGGGTCGGAACACGATTCTCGGGCGGACGGCACTTGACGATATTGCAGATATGGTAAGAATCCTTCGGAAAACCATATGCGTCCAGAAGAAGTGACAATAGTCTTCCCGCCTGTCCGACAAACGGCTGACCCATCTCATCCTCGGTGGCGCCGGGCCCTTCGCCGACGATCATCAACGGGGCTTCAATCCCGCCGCGATATACGACGACGTTTTTTCGCGTCTCCGACAGCGAACAAGCATTACACGATTCGCATTCATTCACAAAATCAGGCCAAGAGTACTCCATCTGAACTTCCGCCTTTTTTGCCATTATTATAGCAGAAGCATACGCTCAATTATCGCAAGTCGTCGGCAATTCGCAAACGGATCGTGAAAGTGCTTCCGACACCGGGCACGCTCTCCGCAGTCGCCGACCCGTCGTAGAGTTGCGCGATGTGCTTGACAATCGAAAGTCCGAGCCCCGTCCCGCCCATTTCCCGGGATCGTCCCTTATCGACACGATAAAACCTCTCGAAAACACGCGATAAGTTCTCCGCGGCGATACCTTCACCCGTATCTCTTACCACAAGCGAGATCATCTGATCGGGCTCTCGTGTCGCGTGAAGATATACTTTACCGCCGGGGCGATTGTATTTGATGGCATTATCAACCAGATTAATCAGAACCTGCTTGATCCTGTACTTACTCGCAAGAACCGGAAGCGGTTCACATTCTTCGACGACAATGGCCACGCGACTCTCGGTCGCCTTCTCGTCAAGAAGTGTTGCGACATCATCGAGCAACGCGGACAACTCAAAATGTTGTTGTTCGATATCGCTCTCCATGCCCTCGATCTCGGATAATTGCAGGATATCGCTGATCAGTTGATGGAGACGTTCGGCTTCGATATCAATAATCTCGAGAAATCGTTTCTGTACCTCGGGATCCTGAATATTCCCGTTTCGAAGGGTATCGACAAATCCCCGAATCGAGGTCAGGGGGGTCTTAAGTTCATGCGATACATTCGCGACAAATTCCGAGCGCATGTCCTGAAGCTCTGCAAGCTTGATATTCTTCTCTTCCAGTTCGTGGACTTCCTTCTCCAACTGATCCGCCATGCTGTTGAATGCCGTCGACAAGGCTCCGATCTCATCGTTACTTGTGACTTGTACCCGAATGGAGTACTTGCCGTCAGACATTGTCTTCGCCGCATTGCGAAGCTCGATCAGAGGGCGCGTAATCCTGCGTGCCGAAAAGAAACTGACAACGCCAAGCAGAAGGAGCGTTACAATCATCACCATCAGAAAAGTTGCCTGCATCTGCCGTACGCCGGCCTGGTACAGGATGAGTGGTATCGCCGTGCGGACGACAAGACCGAGATCCGGATAATACCGGGCCATATAGAGCATATCGGAGTCAAGGGTGGAGCTGTGACGCTTCGTCGTCGCGGTAGACATGGTTTCTATCGCCTGTCTTACTTCCGATCGACCCGCGTGATTCTCCATCAACGCCGCATTTTCTTCGTTGTCATACAAGACGGTTCCGTCCGGATCGATGACCGTGATGCGAATCGCCTGTCCTTCTGTATTGAAAATATCGCGCACAGAAATACTGGCGTCTTCATAGGAGTCCCCCGATGACACATCGTGTACAAATAACTCGCTTGCTGATCCCAGTATTCGCTCGTTCATTGTATCGGAGTACTGCGAAAGGAAATACAGATACGCCAGTCCCGTTGCCGAGACGGCCAGAAGTACGAGGACAACAAAGAAGAAGGTCAGTCGTTTCAGCATAAGGCTCCCCGGTTAATTCTCGCAGAACCGATATCCTCGGCCTCTTACGGTCTCAATGTATTCTGGATTCGCGTCATCCTTCTCGATCTTCCTGCGAAGCTGACGAATGTGCACATCGACGGTTCGAGTCTCACCGGAATACTCGTATCCCCATACATGATTCAATAATTCGTCCCGCGAGAATGCGATCCCCCGATTCAACATCAGGAACTTCAACAGTTCATATTCCCGGTTCGTCATCTCGATCTCATCGTCGGATGCGTACACACGATGCTTGACATCATCAAGAACAATATCCGCACAACGAATAACCCCCGCATGCGTCAATGCCGTGTTGCGCGACGAAGGAGTCCCCGCATCGACAGACGCGGGCTTGACAGTATCCGCTGTCTTTTCCGGTCGATCCACGGAACCTTCACCCGTCGATTTGAGGCGCATCGAGGTCTCGTACCGGCGAATTTGCGCATGCACACGAGCGAGAAATTCACGAATACCGAAAGGCTTCGTCACATAATCGTCGGCACCCGCCTCCAGACCCTTAACCTTGTCGCTCTCGGATGCCCGGGCTGTAAGCATAATGACAGGGACGGGAAGGAATCTCTCAATCTCTCGAATTCTCCGGCAAATTTCAAATCCATCCATGCCCGGCAACATAATATCCAGAATGAAAAGACATATGCCCTCACTGTCTCTGAGTTCCTCGAACATCTGGGCCCCGGAGCGGTAACTCCCGACATCAAAGCCCTCATTGGTGAGATTGTATTTGATTAATTCTGCGATTGCCGCGTCATCCTCAACCAGAATAATCTGCTGTTTAACAGCCATTGCCATCGGGCCTCCTGCCTCTGACGTAGAATAACACCCACTCCGCAACGTTCTGCGCGTGGTCGGAGATGCGTTCAAAATACTTGCAAACCAAAAGAAGCTCCGTAAGGTTCTCGATGTTCTCGGGATCCTGACGCATCCGCTGGACCAGGTACGACTTTACTTTATCATATAATGCGTCGACTTTATCGTCCATATGAACAACAGCCGCTGCTGTCTCTTCATTCTTTGTCACATAGGATTCCAAAGCAGATCGAATCATCAGCTGAGACAGATCGCTCATACGGATGAGATCGGCGGGGATAATGATATTTGTGTCAAACCCGTGCAGAATCAGAACCTTCTCCGAGATATCCGCGGCGTGATCCGCGATACGTTCAAGATCCGTAATTAACTTCAAGGTAGAGATTGCGTCACGCAAATCGCGAGCGACCGGTTGCTGGCGAGCGATAAGTTCGACGCAAGCCTTGTCGATCTGACGCTCCATATCATCAATCACATCGTCGTTCTCGATGACGATCCTCGCTTTGTCAGGATCCATCTCTACTAATGCTGTAACAGCGTCACTGATTGCGTTCTGGGTCATGGTGCCCATTCGCACGATCATCTCGTGAAGCTCGGTAAGCTCCTTCTCAAATTCTCCTCGTACCATCATAGGATACCTTCCTTTCTTTTTGTCAATCAACCGAAGCGGCCGGTGACATAGTCTTCTGTCTTCTTATTCTTCGGTTCATTGAAGATATCAATTGTTGATCCGAATTCCACAACCTCACCGAGAAGGAAGAATGCTGTTTTATCCGAAATTCGAACCGCCTGTTGCATGTTGTGCGTGACGATAATGACGGTGTATTTTTTCTTGAGTTCAAACATCAGATCTTCGATCTTGAGTGTTGAGATCGGATCCAACGCCGAGGTCGGCTCGTCCATAAGGAGAATATCCGGTTCGACGGCCAAAGCTCTCGCGATACAAAGACGCTGTTGCTGACCGCCGGAGATCCCGAGCGCAGAACCCTTGAGCCGGTCCTTCACCTCATCCCACAGGGCGGCGTTGCGCAAGGCTTTCTCGACGATCTCGTCGAGGTCTGCCTTCTTCTTCATGCCATGAACACGAGGCCCATATGCAATGTTATCATAAATGGACATCGGAAACGGATTCGGCTTTTGGAACACCATGCCGGCACGTTTGCGCAACAGAGTCACGTCGCATTCCTTTGAGTAGATGTCCTCGCCCTCGATGCGAATCAGCCCTTCCACCCGGCAATCGGGTATCAGATCATTCATCCGGTTGAGTGTCTTGATACAAGTTGATTTCCCGCATCCGGAGGGACCGATAAATGCAGTGATCTCATTCTCGGCAATCGTCAGATTCACGTCTTTGAGTGCCTGAAAATCTCCGTAGAAGAGGTTAAGATTCTCAATTGTTATTTTCTCGTGTGTCATATTCTCACCTTTACTTTCTAAGTCGTTTGGCAGCGACACCCGCAAGTCGATTCAAGCCGAAAACAAGAATCATAAGGGCGGCAGCGGTAGCAAACGGAACCGATACAGGATCCTTACCGTTCATCGCCGAATTATACAGATGCAGTGCCAAAGTATTTCCTTGTTCGAAAATGTGCCCGAAAAGCGCATCGAAGACATTATCTCCTTTGGGCATCGCGTTGCCCGAGACGCCAACGGTAAATAAAAGCGCCGCCGTCTCTCCGACAATACGCCCCATTGCAAGAATGATACCGGTAAGGACGCCGGGCATTGCGCAAGGCAGAACGATTCCCATCGTGACGCGAAGCTTACCCGCACCCAAAGCAAGACCGCCTTCCCGATAGGCCGCCGGAACTGACAAGAGCGCTTCCTCTGTCGTTCGGACAATCGTAGGAAGAATACAGATCATCATGGTAAGACTTCCCGAGAGAACGGAGAGTTTGAATCCAAAGAGCACAACAAACAAAGCGTATCCGAACAAACCGAAGATAACCGACGGTATGCCGGTGAGAACCTCCGTGGCAAATCGAATCGCCTTTACCAGTCGACCCTGTCGCGCATATTGTGTCAGATAGATCGCGCTGAACACACCGATCGGCGTCGCCAGTATAAGACTCAGAAGAACGATGTACAGTGTGTTGATGATCATGGGAAGGATTCCCTTGTCGCCGTTCTTGGAAGCGGAATAGGTGCTTGTCAGGAAATGAAGCGTCATATTCGGGAGGCCGTTAATCAGGATATACCCGAGAATCAGGATAAGAACCGCAACCGTAATACCGGCGCTGATCCAGATCAGCGAACCGAGTATAACATCTGCCTTTTTGACATGTCTCTTATTTTGCATCGGCTTTGACCCCCTGTTTGGATATGAAAGTAAAGGAGATGTTCACCAGCATGATAAAGATGAACAGCACGAGTCCGATCGCGAAAAGCGACTGGCGATGGAGGCCTGCTTCGGCATATCCCATCTCAAATGCGATTCCGGCGGTAAGCGGCCGGATCGAGTTGAACAGTTCCGGGAAGCGTACAATATTTCCGGCGACCATAATGACCGCCATCGTCTCTCCGATCGCGCGTCCCACACCCAAAATGACACCGGCAAGAATACCGGATCGAGCGGCGGGGATCTGAACCTGGAAGATCGTCGAGATCTTCGTATTTCCCAGAGCGAGGGATGCTTCGGTATAGGAGGACGGCACGCTGAGCAATGAGGTCTCCGCAACCCGGATGATGGTAGGAAGGATCATCACGGCAAGGATCAAAATTACGGCGAGAAGACCGGAGCCCGTCGAGTTAATTCCCATCTTCGTTGAGATGTCACGAAGAAGCGGCACCAGGACCTTCATGCCCCAGAAGCCGTAAATAACCGAAGGAATACCGGCAAGGAGTTCGACGGCGGGACGTACAATCGATACGACCCATTTCGGCGCAATCTCCGAAAGAAAAACCGCCGTCAGAAGAGCAATGGGCACGCCGATGAGAATGGCACCGATACAGGCGAAGATCGATGCCAGAATCATATAGAAGATTCCGAACTGCGGTTCGGCTGCTGTCGGCAGCCACGTCGTGCCAAAGATAAACCGGAACAATCCGATCTCGACAATCGCCGGCGAACCGTAGATGAACATATAAATCGTGATAATCGCAACAATTCCGATGGAGATGGTCGCTGCAAGCTTGAAAATGGTTTCCGCGGCCTTCTCTTTTCCGCTGAGCAACAGTGTTGCTATTGCCGCCAGAAGAAAGAGTAACAGCATGAGAAGATATCCGACTTCGGATTCCGTTTCACATGTCGCGGCTCCGGCACGAATAACGGACTGTTTCAGTTCCGAGAGGAAAATCGTCTGAAGTGCCGTAAAGAGAATTGCAAGGAAATAGAAGCCCGCGGCAAGAACATCCTTCTTGCGAACAAGAAGAATTACACCGGCCAGGACGCTAAGTAAAACCGCAATAAAAGATATCCGTAACAGAAGGGGAATTTCAAGCAGAATGCCGTTTGCCAGTCGTATATTATTAAGGAAGATCGAAAGACCGGTAAAGCGAATGATGAAGTTGTCCAGACGGACTATGACATACGGCAGGAAAAAGGCAAGAATTCCCAGAATCCCGAAAACGAATCCGGCCGCACGCACACCTGTGCGCACGGCTTTCTTCGTATCTCGGCGTAAACGTATCGTTTGACTCTCCAAGATCGTTACCTCGTTACTTACTTATTCGGATTCGGTACAATGCCGTCGTCCGCGATGATCGTCTGGCCTTCCGCAGAGTATACGAAGTCAAGGAAGGCGTTCGTCAGTTCATCCGTTGTTCCGCTCTTCGCAATCATCAGGAAAGGACGCTGCAGAACATAATCTCCGGTCTTCACGGTCTCCTCAGAGGCGTCGACACCGTTGAGTTTTAACGCCTTTACGGTATCATCCACAGCGGAAAGAGATACATATCCAATTGCGTTGGGGTTCCCTGCGACCGACTGCTTAACATTTCCCGTAGAGTTCTGCTCCTCGGCATAGATCGCAATGTCCTCGATACCGATGAGTTCCTCGAACGCGCCTCGCGTTCCGGATGCGGCCTCACGACCGATACACTGAATCGGCTGGTCTTCCCCGCCAAGTTCACTCCAGTTGGTAATCTTTCCTGTGTAAATGTCGGCAATCTGCTCCGGCGTGATATCCTCGACACCACAAGCGGGATTTACGATAACTGCTATGCCGTCAAAACCAATAATGTACTGATCAAATGCATCCGGAGTTTCCTTATCCTTGAGTTCTCTGGAAAGCATTCCGATCTGCGCGGTTCCGTCATTGACAGCCGTCGGGCCTTCACCCGAACCATTACCGCCGACCGACACAGTTACATCAGGATTGGCAATCATGAAGGCTTCTGCGAGAGCCGTACCTACATCCGACATGGACGTTGATCCGGTAAGTGTCAGAGCTCCGGACAGAACAACCTTCGTGTCCTCCGCCGGCGTCGCAGCCGCGGTATCAGATGTTTCTGTAGCTTCTGTAGCTGTCGTTGCCTTCGTGGTCGTGGCTACCGTTTCAACCTGTACTTCGCCGCAAGCAGCAGTTCCGATCATGATCACTCCCGCCAGTAGTGCGGTAAGAATCATCTTTGTTCTTTTCATCATTCTTTCTTCCTCCTAAATCGCTTATGGTCTCATCATACGCATGCGCCTTTAGCCCAGGATTATCAGACAGTAAAGAATGATTAGATCGAAGTTAAATCTATGTAAACCACCAGGGAAAACAAAAAGCCCCCCGCCAGTATGCGGAGAGCTAATCAATACTATGATAAAAATCTTACTTAAGAACGACGATCGTCACTCCGTCATTCGACCTAGCCCAATCCGGGTCTGACCGAAAGGCCGGACAAATCTCGATAAGACTTCTTCCTGATTTCTCAAATGGTCCGAACTGCTCGCCAGGACAGAAATCCTTAATACGACCCTCATGCTTCATAATGCGCAGGCACTCGTGTGTCGCGGACTTCAGCGAGCCGCCGCAACCCGACGATCCGTAGCCGTGAATGACCTTCACCTGATTGATTCCGATACGACGCATCGTGTTAAGCTCAAGCTTGAGCTTCTTCATTGCCCCATCGACGCGCGGCATGCCTTCTTCAATGTTGATAATACTTGCTGCCATACCTACCTCTCGAAAAACAACACACAAAACCTTCGGCTCGACAGTCCGAAAAGCCCGTCAAATCATGTCGCAATCCTTATTCTCTGTGATATCCCCAAAAAGCTTCGCAACGAAAAGTATCTGCTAAATGCATAACTCTGCCATCATCACGTACACCCGTATTATAACATAAATCGAATCGCAACAGATAGAATACGAGATCGAAATCAACGGATGTTTGCTATAATGCCCCTATGAGACTTGATCGATTGTTAAGCAATTCCGGATATGGAACCCGATCCGAGGTCCGCGATCTGATACGATCTGGCCGTATCGAGGTGAATGGACAGGCCGCCAAAGACCCCTCAGTGAACGTCGATACCGGCAAAGGGGATGTGGTGTCGCTGGATCGCGCGCCGGTTCGCCTATCCAGATATCTGTATATCGCGCTCTACAAACCCGACGGTTATCTGACGGCCCTCGAGGATAAGAGGCTTCCCACCGTAGCGGATCTTCTCCCGCAGGAATTTCTCTTCCAGGGCGTAAGTCCGGTCGGTCGACTGGACTTCCACACGACCGGTCTTTTGCTCCTTACAAACGACGGGACACTCTCCCATCGTTTGACGAGTCCGAAATGGCATGCCGACAAAGTATATCGGGTAACCTACGAAGGCGATCCGATCGGCGCCGAGGAAATACAGCTCTTCCGATCCGGAATGTCCCTATGCGACAAAGAAACAACGCCGGAGCTCCTCGCCCCGGCGTCCGTTGAAATTCTTGATTCGATCACCTGTCTCCTGACACTTACAGAAGGCAAGACTCACCAGGTGAAGCGAATGTTCGCCGCAGTCCGTCGGCCGGTTATTGCCCTTCATCGCGAGAGTGTCGGCGGAATATTGCTTCGTGAAGATCAGAAGCCCGGCGAGTGGCGCCAGCTTGATGAGGTCGAAATTCGTCGTCTGTATCAGGTTGCCGGTATGGAGAATCAGAAGTAAATTCATCCCGCATCCCAACAAAACACGGCAGGTTCCCAGCGGTTACGCGGCGCCGGAAACGGAGGCATCTGTTTCCTCCACATCCTTCACGCGACCGGTGATAATGGCAATCGCACCGTTAACCGCCTCGTATCTCTCGACTAAGACATCCTGACTCTGGATGAAGTCCGTAACAAATAGTTCGGCGCCGACAATGTTCTCCGTCGTGTTGGAAATCGCGATGACCACCGGCTTATCGCCGGACTCCCAATTTGTCATGAATCCTACCGCTTGAAATAGTTCCGGATTCTTGAACTTCAGTCCATAGATATGAGCATCCTCGATTCCTTCTTCTCCCTCATATTCCTCAGGGTTAACTTCGCGAAGCTTGTAACTCTCCAGCAACGAGTAGGAGACGGGCTCGATTGTCTCGAAAACTTCAGCCGGCAGTCCGAGTCGAAGCTTCTCATAGTATGCGTCTAGATTCTGGAGGTAGTCGAGAAAATACGGCACCGTCGGCTCATCTAAAAGGATGATATCCGGTGTTGCCGAAAGATATGCGAATGCCGCGAGCGATTCATTCATCGCATTAGCACCACGCGCCGTAGGATCGGCGAAGTCGATATCCGAGCCGACGACATATGGATTCGTATAGGAAAGTTCCTCCATAGAGAAGTCCGTAATATACTGGCTGTCGAGTTTGAAATGTCCGAGACAGACAACACGAATATCAAAGGAGTTCCCGCTGATGAGCTGTCCGCCGATATAGACGAACACAAAGAGTACCGCGGCGACGAGAGCAAACTTCCACCAGGAATAGTAGAAGAAAGTCTTCCATTCACGTTTCGTCTTGCCGAGAGTTCTTTTTGCGACGGTCTTCTCGTGAATCTCTGCTTCCTTCTCTGCCGCACGACCGGACGCAACGTCATACGCGGCGGTGATGCGCAAAAGGTTCTCCTCGTCCTTCTCGATACGGTAGCGCTTGGTCAGCTGGTAGAAGCGCTGATCTAGTGCGGCTGTATCCGCATCAGGGCGAAGACCAAGGGCAGCCAAAGCCTCATCGCGTGAGCCAAAGCTTGTGTCGCCCGCAGGTTTGGTCAATTCAGCGGAAGCTGCGGTGGAATCCGCCGTCCCAAGATCAGTATCCGTCACTACGTTATCTGTCGTAATCGTCTTGTCTTCCATTATTATCTGCCTCTTCGCTCGCATCAGAGCGGCTTCATTGTCGGGAACAAAAGCACATCGCGAATCGATGCCCGATCCGTCAACAGCATGACGAATCGGTCGATACCGATTCCCATGCCTCCGGTCGGCGGCATGCCGTATTCGAGCGATACGCAGAAATCCTCATCCAGAAGATTCGCTTCGTCATCGCCGGCTTCTCTCTTGCGGATCTGATCGGCGAAGCGCTCACGCTGGTCGATCGGGTCATTCAGCTCGGAATACGCGTTCGCATATTCCCGGCCTCCGATAAAGAGTTCAAAACGCTCGGTCAGCGACGGATCGCCCGGCTTCTTCTTGGTAAGGGGAGATATCTCAATCGGGTATTCACAGATAAAGGTCGGCTGAATCAGCTGTTCCTCACAAAATATCTCGAAAAACAGATTGAGAATCTCACCGCGACGGAACGAAGCTTCCGGTTCGATCCCCTTCTCCTCAGCAACTCTTCTGGCATCCTCATCGGTACTGATTGTTGCGAAATCGACTTCGGCATACATCTTGACAGCCTCGATCATCGTCATGCGCGCAAAAGGCGGCGTAAGCGAAATTGGGGTGCCCTGATAACTGATCTCGGTCGTTCCGAGAACCTTCTGCGCTACACCGGAGAGCAAATTCTCGCAAAGATCCATCATGCCCCGCAGATCCGTGTATGCTTGGTACATCTCAATGGTTGTGAACTCGGGATTGTGCTTGATCGACATACCCTCGTTGCGGAACAGTCGACCCATCTCGTAGACGCGCTCAAATCCGCCGACGATCAGACGCTTCAGGTACAGTTCCGGAGCGATACGAAGAAACATATCGATATCCAGCGTGTTGTGGTGGGTGACAAAGGGTCTGGCGGTCGCGCCGCCGGGAATCGCGTTTAGTATCGGAGTCTCAACCTCCATATAATCCAAAGAGTCCATGAAACGTCGGATTTCGGAGAGGATCGCGGATCTCTTCGCGAAGGTATCTCTGACTTCCGGATTCACGATGAGATCGACATACCTTTGACGGTAACGAAGCTCGGTGTTCTTCAAGCCATGGAACTTATTGGGCAGAGGTCGCAACGACTTCGTTAAAAGCGTGTACTCTTCTGTTCGAACGGAAATCTCGCCCTTCATCGTGCGAAAAACTTCGCCGCGGATACCGACGATATCGCCGATATCCAGCTTCTGCCATGTGGCATAGGCTTCGGGACCGATCGCGTCGATCTTCGTGAAAAGCTGTATGCGACCCTTCTTGTCGTGCAGGTCACAGAAACTTACTTTGCCCATGCCGCGCTTGGACATAAGCCGTCCGGCGATTCGTACCTCACGCCCCTCCATCGCCTCAAAGGATTCGATGATATCAGCGGAGTATGTATCGACATCGAAACGCACGACCTCAAAAGGGTCCTGCCCACATGCCTGTAACTCCTTCAGCTTTGCGATGCGAATGCGCATCTGCTCAGCCTGTTCAAGCTCGGAAGATTCCTCGTTCAACTGGTTCTCGTCAACGGTATCCTGCATGTATAATCGTCCTCTCCTTCGGATGGGATCAAGTTCGTCAGCCGGGCTTGCCAATCTTGACGATCTTGTATTTAAGAGTTCCCATCGGTGTGGAGACCTCTACGATCTGTCCCTTCTTCTTCCCGAGAATCGACTGTCCGACAGGGGATTCCGTCGAAATACGGTTCATAAAGATATCGCCTTCGCTCGCATTGACGATACTGTAATCGATCTCTTCCTTCGTTTCCTCATCACGCAAGGTAACGAGAGATCCCAGCGAGACCTTCGTCTTGCTGATCTCATCTTCATCGATAACACGCGCGTTCTTCAGGAGATCTTCGAGCTCCAGAATTCGCGTCTCATTCTTCGCCTGCGCTTCCTTGGCATCATCGTACTCCGAGTTCTCCGAGAGGTCGCCCTGTGCGCGGGCTTCCTTCAAACGTTCCGATATCTCGGCGGCCTTGACCGTCTTGCGCTCGGCAAGCTCATCCTGCAGTCTCTTCAATCCTTCGACGGTAAAAGCGTTCTTCTCAAGTTCCACCATGGTTGGCTCCTTTTCTACCTTACGGTTATCCATTCATATGACATTCATTACATCCTGGTTCTTATCTTAACGGGGTCGGTCGCTCTCCTTGCGAATGACGTCGTGCGCGCCACCCTCAATGATCGACGTCGACGACACGACGACGAGTCGGGCTTTCTCCTGCAAGTCCGCGATGGACTTCGATCCGCAAGAGCACATCGTTGACTTCATCTTCGCCATCGCGGAATCCAGGTTATCCTTGAGCGTTCCGGCATACGGAACATAGGAATCAACACCTTCCTCAAAGGACATCTTCCCTCCGGTACCGCCATCATCGTAGCGCTGCCAGTTGCGGGCGCGGTTGGATCCTTCGCCCCAATACTCCTTGACATAATTACCACCGACGAGCATTTTGCGCGTCGGGCTCTCGTCGAAACGGGCGAAATAACGGCCGAGCATAATGAAATCCGCGCCCATCGCCAACGCAAGTGTCATGTGATAATCGTGCACGATGCCGCCGTCCGAACAAATCGGAATATAAACACCTGTATCATTATAATACTTATCGCGCGCTTTGGAGACAGCGAGTATTGCCGATGCCTGTCCGCAACCGATACCCTTCTGTTCGCGGGTGATGCAGATCGAACCGCCGCCGATGCCGACCTTAACAAAGTCCGCGCCGGCATCCGCCAGATAGCGGAATCCTTCTTCGTCGACGACGTTGCCCGCTCCGACAAGAATCGAAGGATTGTAAGACTTGATCCACGAAATCGTACGCAGCTGCCATTCGGAAAAACCGTCGGACGAATCAATACAGAGAACGTCGGCGCCCGCGGCAACAAGAGCGGGAACACGCTCGGCATAATCCCGCGTATTGATTCCGGCACCTACAATTAAGCGTTTGTTTGCATCGAGAAGCTCCTGAGGATTCTCCTTATGCGAATCATAGTCCTTGCGGAATACTAGACCGACAAGTCGATTCTCATCATCGACAATCGGTAACTGATTGACCTTATGCTCCCAGATAATATCATTGGCCGTCTTCAGTGTTGTACCCTCAGGCGCCGTGATCAGACTGTCAAACGGCGTCATAAATTCTGAAACCTTGGTCTGAGGATCCATACGGCTGATACGATAATCCTTCGAAGTGACCAGTCCCATCAGCTTACCGTTCGGAGTACCGTCATCGGTAATCGCAACCGTCGAATGACCGCGGGATTCTTTGAGACGCAGGATGTCTTCCAAAGTAGCTTCCGGAGTAAGGTTCGAATCCGAGGAAACAATTCCGGCCTTATACTTCTTGACCTTGCGAACCATATCGCACTGGCTCTCGATGCTCTGGGATTGGAAAACGAAGGACAATCCACCATATCGTGCCAAGGCTACCGCCATGCCGGAATCAGAGACAGACTGCATAATCGCGGAAACAAGTGGGATATTGATCTTAAGCTTCGGGTTCTCTTCGCCCTTCCTGTATCGGACGATTGCCGTCGACAGGTCGACCTTCTCCGGTGTATGCTCTGCCGTTGTCAGGTTCGGCACGAGAAGGTATTCACTGAATGTGCGGGATTCCTCCGCAAAAATCATTGCCATGCTATAATCCTCCGTTGGTTAACCGTGGCCTAAATGTTTGCCTAGTATGATAGCACAAAAAGCGTATGTGACGCTATAAAACTACTTTCGATTTTGTTGTTGAAATAGAGATTTTGCGAGCAGAATAAAGCCCCGCATCCGTCAAAACAGATGACGAGGCCATTATTGCGAATCGTACTTCGATTACTGAAAGGGTACAAAAGGCGCCTTCTGTGCAAGTGAGATCCCGATCCATACACCGAATGCGAGGACGATCAGCCCGAGAAATATCGCAGAGTAAATCTTCTTGCTGCGCGGAGATGTCTTATCAAACGTCCAGACAATAAGAAAGATCTGCCCGAATACCGGTAGTAGTGAGATGATAACGGTTAGGATCCATGCCTTCTTTGTCATCCGGGGTGTCGTGTCCGCAGCCGGAACATTCTTTGTGACAAGAAGCGTCGAGGACAAGGCGAAAAGGACGACGAGCGTTATCAGGGTTTCCGGAATCAGGTACGATGCGTTGTACGCTAAGGAATACCCCCATACAGTCTGTCCTTCCGGCGCATATTCCGCCCAGAAGACGATCCCTGCGAGAAACGACGAGATCAGTCGCATGAGGATCGCAAGAGACGTGCCGAGTACAATACGCCAGACGGGAATGAGTTTCAGCCTTCGAAGCATATTGGATTCCAGTTCGCGAACAGACTTCTTCGCGGCGAAAAAACCGGCGATTCCGAGTCCGGTGAAAGCTACCGTATAATCGAGAAGAACTTGTGGGAAAGACATCAGGTAACCGCCGATGAAGGTCTGCAGGAGACTGTAGGCAAATGCGAGTGCAAGCCCGTATCCGGGTCCGAAGCAGAGTGCGAATAGTATGATGGGAAGCATGGATGCAGCAGTTACGGATCCGCCCTGCGGCATCTCAAACACCTTGATCAGGGACAGAATCTCTGCCATCGCAAGACAGATTCCTCCGGCGGAAACCGCCATCAGAAGTTCACGGGATTTGTTGGTCGAAGAGATCGATGTCATAAAAATACTCCTCCTTGATTCCGGCAGGTGAACAAGGAGAAGTGTTACACTTCAGCAATTGATCCCTCCGCCGGCATTATCCGGTTCAGGTATTCGGGTCGATACGCCTGAATATCGTATCCTCTCAGCCGGATCTGGTTCCAGCTCCCCGTGTTTGTCTACTTTGCATCATACAGCAGTCGACGGACCGTTGCAAGGGTACCTCGGCCCTCGTTCGATCAATCAGGATGTTATTTACAAGAAGAAGCCGGAAACCTCGAGCAAACGGTCGACCTCCGTGGAAAATGCCGAAGGTGCGACGTCATAGGTCTCCACATGTTCCGCCCCTTCGATATAAAGAAGCCTCTTGGGCGACCGGATGCGCTGATAGAGTTCTTCCGAGTGTGACGGCGGTATGACGGTATCCTCCGAACCGTGGATCAGGAGAACCGGCACCTTGATCCGGCTCGCCCGGGCAACCGGAGATACTCTTTCCGGCCGGTACTCGATGTGACGGCCGGCAACGCGGCTGATCTCACGGATAAAAAAACGCGGAGCGACGTGATATCTCTTACGCATCAAATACCGTACCAGCGCGAACAGCGAGGTAAAACTGCTGTCCGCGACAACCCCCTTTACCTCCGGCGGCATCTTCCCGCTTCCCGCGGCAAGAAGCACGGTGGCCGCACCCATGGATCGACCGTGACAGATAATCCGGAGGTCCTTGCCCAGAATCTTCTGCATATAACGGATCCACGATATCAGATCCTGACTCTCGGCAAGTCCGTAACCGGTATAGGCTCCGTAGCTCATACCGTGGGCACGCATATGTGGGATCAGAATATGGCAGTCGGATTTTTGCAGATAGAGTTGCGCGAATACACCCATACCGGAAGCAACGTCCTTGTACCCATGCAAAAGTATGACAAGTCGTTTGGAATCTCTGCGCTCTGCGGGCCGATAATATCCGGCTAATTTGATACCGTCATAGGCGGTGATGGACAAATCCAGAAAGTCCAATCGATTCGTGTAGAACCAATTCTGACCTCTTCCATACAGCGTATCCTGATTGATGTTTTTGGGGGAGCGATCGACCAAAGGACGCGGGTACGGACGATCGAAGACCATATGCCAGGCTTTTCGCGCAAGAAATGCAATAACCGCAATAAATACAAGCACGAGGATGAGAACAATTAGTAGTACAAGTAAAACAATCACCCAGACATTGGAAGATGGCAAAACTATTCGCCCCCCTCCGCAGATTCGGTCATGGAGCACATCTCATCCGCTTCCCGCGGGAAAAAATCCGACAGCAATTCGCAACCGTTCGCCGTGACAACCACATCGTCTTCGATTCGAAATCCGGTCATCCACTCTTCTACATAAAGACCCGGTTCAACCGTGATCACCATTCCGGCCTCAAGCGGCAACTCGCGCAGGCTGACATCGTGAACATCATGTCCCATGTGGTGTGAGACATTGTGCCAGTAATAATTGGTAACATCTTTGTGCGATTCCGTTCCGGTATCGAGAAGACCAAGCGGAATCAACAGATCGCGTGCCGCCTTCTTCGTAGCTTCATTGACTTCGGACAAGGTGACTCCGGGCTTAATCGTCCGGAATGCCGTCTCCTGAAGTGATCGTACCGCCGCGTATAATGCGAGCTGGCGTTCGTCAAATTTTCCCGACGCGGGATACACCCGGGAGATATCCGCACACAAACCGGCAACTCTTCCGCCGACATCCATCTGAATCAGATCTCCCGCATTCGCGATGCCGGTCGGATTCATGTGATGCAGACACAGAGCGTTCTTTGCCGCGGCAAAAATCGGAGGGAAAGCGGAGACTCTGCATCCTCGCTTCGCCAACGCGTAGTCAAAGGCACTTGTCAGTTCGAGCTCCGTCACGCCGGGTCGAATGTGCGCACACGTTTCCTTCGTAGCCTCATAGGTCAGACGGATCGCCTCGCGAATCATGTCCAACTCGCAGGGCTCTTTGACCATACGGATACGCGCGCAGATCTTCTCGAGAGAAATCATCTCACGCTCATCGTCAAGAGAACGAATCTGTTTCTCGAATTCTTTACACGGTCCGGACTTCGACCCTTCTTCCAGAGCAATCGGAAGTTCCGTGTCTGATAAATACGGCTTCATATAGTCTTCGAAGGTAGGAAGAAAGTGTACTTCCGCAATGCCGGATGCTGCGACAACTTCATCATATGTGAGGCGCTTGCCGGTCCAACGCTCCTTCAGCGGATCCTGTGTCTGAACAAAGATCACTTCGCGGATCGCATCTCCGTCGCGATACAGAAGAAGAATCGATTCCTCCTGCTCAATCCCGGCAAAGTAGTAAAAATTGCGGTTCGCGAAAAAAGGATACTCCGTATCCGCCGACATGATCGTCGCGCGTCCCGCGTACAGCACAACAAGAACCTTCTCCGGCAAGCACCTGAAAAGCTTCTGTCGATTCTCGCGAAAAAAGGATACCGGTAATCTGATCTCTCGTACGTCTTCTATCATTGCGTCGGTTCTCCCGATCGAACATTATATTCGTCAAAAAGGATCGTGTTATTAATATATCCGAGCGTCGCTCCGGGTGAACGGCGAATTAAGCCCGGGTTGCCGATCACGATCGAGTTGTCCGGAACATCGAAGTTGATATACGCGCCCGGTGCGATCAGAACATTGTTGCCGACACGAATATTACCGACGATAACCGCGTTCGCCCCGATCCAGACGTAATTGCCGATATTCGGAGCACCCTTACGTGGTCCGCGGAATTGTGTTCCGATGACGACGCCCGTTGAGATGTTGACGTTATGACCGATCACCGACTTCGGATGGATAATAATGCGTCCGAAGTGCGCGATGTATAGACCCTTGCCGATTCTCGTCTCGTAGGGAATCTGGAACTGGTACTTGGTCGTATAGTGGTTCAGGCTGATATTGTAAAGATTGAAGAGAAAATGGTTTTTGAAGTTCTTAATTCCCTTCGGCCCCTTCTCCATCGCCAGAAAATAGTACTGTGTTCGGCGAAACGAATTTAGGAACTTAAATTCGGGACTCGAAAACCACTCCTGAATGAAAGTCAGATAGACCTTCGACAGGCGACGCTTATTTCCGGTAAACCGGTATAAATCGCTATAAACGATATCTTTGAGTTCTTCCGTCATGCCGTCTATCAAACCCTCAGCTTTTTTTCATCGTAGAATAATCTTATCGCGTTTCATGAAAATGAGCAACAAAAATTCTTTGTATGAATAAGCAAATGGATGTTCCTGTGAAACGTTTCGCATATCTGCGATCTTCACGAAAAAAGCCGACCTCACGAGCCTTGAAAGTATTGACTTTTCACCCCAAAACCCCCATAATCGAATGACGTCACGGAGACGTATCGAAGTGGTCATAACGAGCTCGACTCGAAATCGAGTTGTCCGCAAGGGCACGTGGGTTCGAATCCCACCGTCTCCGCCAACAGAAGAAGCCCGGCCGTCGGTAGATCGATGGCCGGGCTTCTACTATCCCATACTTTCTCCGGGCTGGGATGCAACGTTACGTTGCGAAAACGAAACGAGGCGGTGATGTCTCCTTGCCATTCTCACGTGATATCATGCGATTAGAAGCCAAGGAGGTGCAAAGATATGCAATTTTGTGAGAAACTCGCATTTCTACGACGAAGCAAAGGAATGACACAGGAGACGCTCGCCGAGCGCTTGAATATCTCCCGCCAGGCGGTTGCGAAGTGGGAGGCCGGACAAGGCTTCCCGGATATTACGAATCTCATTCTTCTGAGCGAAGTTTTGCTCGTGACGGTGGATTATCTGGTGAAAGAGGATCCCTGCATCCGCCAACCTATACCTTCCGACATCGATTTGTCGGATGATTTTGTTCGTTTTCTCCTCGAAGCCAAACGCAAGACGTACGCCGGCAAAGGGGCGGAGACTGCGTCTTCCCGTCCTTCTTCTCACGATCTTCTCTACCGTGAAGGAGATTACCTCTACATCGATACGTTTCTCGGCGGCGAAGCTTTTTCCGGAGAAGAAGCCGTATGGCTTCGTGAAGTTCCGATCTTCTCCATGAACTATGTCGGTCGGGTGATCGGCGACGGTTTTAGCGGAGATTTTCTCAAAGCGGCGCTTTCTCATGTGCCCGAAGCAGCGCCCTATCGCGGACCCGCTTTTTTTCACGACGGGCCATACACGTATCGATGCTCTGCGTCAGGATCCCTTGATTGGTTTCAGGGATATGAGGAGATTTTTCGCGACGATGAACTGATCTTTGAATGTTTCTATCACGGGGGCAGAATTCGCTGATTCTATTCCCGTTGTTTCAGAATCTCGGCCGCACGTACACTTCTAAGTCGTCGGGCAAGAAGCACGTACACCGCTCCGTAAACGAGAAATATCCAGAGCATGATCATCGGATAAATAAGAAGGGGAACCGAGGTATCCATACCGACACTGACGTTTGATACCATGATCGGAAATATCCGGTCGATCACGATTTTCGATAGAGGCACAAGAAAGATTGAACCTGACGCGACAACGACGAATCCGAATCGCAGATAAAGTCTTCGAACCTCCTTCTCCGTATACCCAAATGTTTTACTCAGAGCGATCGAATAGGTCGAACGATCAATCACATTCTTCTGCATCAGATACAAGACGGTGATAAGAATGAATGTTGATACGATCGTAAGCATTCGCAGAAGTCCCGACATCAATTGGCGGAAGATATCTCCATATCCGATAATGTCTTCCCGACTCACCCGATACGCGATTCTCTCCCGTTCCATGTCAATCTTCCCGTCGGTAAAAAGGACATTCGTAAAACTGTCCCCCCGCGCATAAAGCTCTCTCATCGCGTCGATATCCATAAACAGGAACGATCCCGCGGAATACTCAGCCACTCCGGTGATACGGAAACTTCGGGTCCTGTCACCCGTTGCTTCATGGAGTGTGATCGTATCTCCCTTCGATAGATTGAACTTGCGCATCGCCGAAGAAGAAATAATGACCTCGTTCTCTCCCAGTGGTATGTCAAAGGGAAAATAGGGATTCCCCGGATGGATACCCAGAAGGGTAACATCAATCTCATATCCCCATGCTTCCTTCTTCAGTTTCTCGGCATATCCTTCCTCGGTATTCGGCGGAATTTCTTCCGGCGTCGCGTTGAGAAAGATCATCTCGATAAATCTTGTGCTCTCACGGTTGTCCCGAATCATATTCTCAATCGCCGCGTAACAGTCTACGGCGAGCATGATCAACAGGAGCGATAGAAACAAAGCTCCCAGGAGGGCAGCCGCGGAACGCCATTCATGAAGTGCGTGACGGATGCCGAAGCGCATCGAAAAAGACATGCTTCGAAGTTCGGGGCCGCCGGCTGTTTTCTCCCGGTGTTCTCCGCGAAGAAGTGAAAGCGACGAAACACAAAGTCGCCGGCGGACGACGATCCAGTTCACAAGCCCGCAAAGAAGCGGCGGCAACACGAGCGAGATCACGATCCACGCAGGCGGAATAAGCACCTGAGGATCGGGATAGGAGAAGTAACCGCTCGAATCAGAAAATTGCGTTGGTGTCAGACAATACCCTGCGAGGGTCCCGATGCAGGCACCGACAAAACCGACAAGCGCAGGAAGCGCCATATAATATCGGATCAGTTCTGCGTTCGTAAGGCCAAGAGCGACGAGAGCGCCGATCACGCTGCTTTCCCGGTCAATTGTCTGCACCATAAAGACGGAGATGACGTATCCGAGCAAAAGAAGAAAGATAACGGCGCCAACCATGCCGGAAATGCCTGTTATCACGATGTCTTCACCGGCGGCTCCGATTCTTTGATTATTCTCGGCGGTAAGAAAGGACAGGAGAAACACGCCCTCCTCCGCCCGACTTCGAAGCTCGTGCTTCAGGTCGTCGGATGATATATCTTCGTCGCAATCAAATGCGTACAGAAAGGTCTCTGATCCTGCGGAAGATCCGGTTTGCACGAGGTTCTCATAATCCGAATCGGTCAGCATGGCAACACTGAATCTCGCCGGATCGCATCCGACATCGCCGAAGTTTTTGAAGAGCGCCTCGTAGTCGGGAAACGATCCGATGCCGATAACATCATATGCAGTATCGCCGATTTCGATCTTATCACCGATCGTGATCTTCATTTTTTTCGCGAAAAGCTTCTCGAGGAAAACTTCACTCGACCGGGTCGGCAAGTCACCGCGATCCGGCGTCGCAAGATTGATGTTCTCACGAGTGCCAAAGACGCGAAGTGTCGACCCGTTCTCTCCGGAAAAATCACAATAGAAATTTCTCTCCACCCGGAATCCGGCCTCATCCAGGTCCTCGACGACGGTGTCGCTGAGCGGTGAGGCAACGATAAACTGGCCGTCTTCAACCCGGCTTTCAAGAGCGTTACGCTCCGTCACGTTGAAGACAGAAAAAGAAGCTCCCGTAAGCGCACCGACCATCGCCAGGCCGACGGCAGTAAGAAACATCAGTGATGACCATCGAACCCAATGTGTGCGTAATTCTCGAGAAATTCGTCTGTACAATATCATTTTCTTCACTCCCTTACCAATCCAGCTTTGCGGCAGCAACCGGTGATGTATTCACCCGATCGGAAACAATTCTGCCGTCCTTAAGTTGGAGAACGTGATGAACCGTGTCGACGATGACAGGATTGTGAGACACGATCAGAATTGTCGTTCCGAATTCTCGATTAACTCGTTCCAGAAGGCACATGATCTCTCTGGCATTTTGTGAGTCCAAGGCTCCGGTCGGTTCGTCGCACAGGAGGATCGGAGGCTTCTTAACCAAGGCTCGCGCGATGGCGCAGCGCTGTTGCTGACCGCCGGATAATTGTGCGGGAAACTTATTTTTATGCTCTATCATTCCGATTTCCGTAAGAAGGTCATCGACCGGCACCGGGTTTCGTGTCAAATTCGCACAGAGTTCAATATTCTCGCGAACGGTCAGATTCGGAATCAGATTGTAAAACTGAAATACGAAACCCAAAAGTTCTCTCCTGTATCTTCCGATCTCGCGGGGAGACATCTTGGTGATGTCCCGCCCCGCGACGACAATACTTCCCTCGTCGGCACTTTCAAGACCGCCGATGAGCTGAAGAAGCGTCGACTTGCCACTACCCGAGGGTCCCAGAATCGCGCAAACCTCACCATCCCGGATTTCCGCAGCCACACTTTGCAGAACCGTTGTTTTTGCAGGGATTGCTCCGTAACTCTTGCTCAAGTATCGAAACGAGATATTCATGATCATCACCGTCCGCCTATTTATTTGAAATTGATTTCACTTTCATGATAAGGCCGAGATTCATTCGCGTCAACATGAATATGAATATTGTTTCACATTCTGTTTGACAATCGTTTATTTTAGGATATGCTGAGAATGGAAGCATAGAATTTGCGGAGGAATACACAGTGAAAGCTACATCCGAGCCGAAGCAGCGACGTTCCATTGATAAGAAAAACCGGATTATCGAAGCCGGATACGCTCTTTTCAATGAGAAAGGCATGCGCAATACCAATACCGCTGAAATTGCCAAACGCGCCGGTGTTTCGACCGGTATTGTCTACAGATATTTCGAAGACAAACACGAGATCTTTATTGCGTCCTTGCCGATGTATTTCGCATTATTTAACGAGCGAATTCGCAAAGTCTTCTCCTCACTCTCCCTGCCGCTCGACTATGAGAAGATCATCGATGACATTATTGAAGCGGTGATTGCAAGTCACGACTCTTCCCCGGCCGCCTACGCTGAGATTTCCGCCCTTTCTTTCTCCGACCCCGAGGTAAAGTCATTTTTTGACGAGAGCTACGCGCGTATGAATGATGAGCTCGTACGTATTGTCGCCGAACTCGGAATTCCCTTCGATTTCCCTCGCGAGAAGATGCACCTGATGATGACTTTAGTAGAGCAATATGTCCATGAGCTTGTCTTCTCACGAGATGAAAATCTCGATTATGTTGTGATGAAAAAACTCCTGATCCGGATGATTCTTTCGTTGTTAAGCGCATAAGAACGTGTCGACATGACATCACTTGCGAGTTCTTGCCACTCTTTGCTACAATGAGTGAGCATTACAGCGAGGAGGAATGATTATGGATCGCTATGTTCCTTATGAGAAGCTGTCGAAACGCATGAAGAAAGAAGCGGACAGCAAGCGACGCGGCACCTGGGGAGACATCAACCCGGTGACACGAAGAAGTGAGAATCCAAGAGCTTACACAAGAAAGACGCGAAGAGATGATGAGAAAAACATCGACTTCGCGTCTTTTGTATTGACCGCCCAACATCATGCCAAAGGAAATCCAACCTTGACAAGAATATTACCCGTCTGTTAGTTTATTAACATAACGCCGTTATGTTTTTGAACTCAGTTATTTTTGGAGGAGATCATGGTTCGAGATTATCAGAAAGAACGCAGCGATAAGACAAGGCAGGAGATTCTGGATACCGCTTTGGCAATCGGTCTCGAGGAGGGCTTTCCTGCTGTTTCTGTGCGCAAGATCAGCAAGCGAATGAATTATTCCACCGGAGTAATCTATCACTATTTCGTCGACCGTCAAGAAATCATCGACGAGATTGAGAAAGCTCAGTTTGATTGGCTGGACCAAGAGATCCGCTCCATTCTGACGGATAAGGACGATATTTTCGAGATGATTCATGGCGTCTTCTACCGAATGATGCAACTCGCGTACGAAGAATCCGAGAAATATATGTTGATCGTTACTCGGAAGTACAGTCGCAAATCCACGGGAACCTCTCCGCGCCTTGCAATGCTCGCCAGACATCTGGAGAAGGCAATGAGTGACGGCAGAATTCGGCCGTCAGATCCCGAGAGGACAGCGTTTGCGATCTGGAGTTCATTTCACGGCTTTCATCTTATGTTGAGTCGTCTTCCCGACTTGACGTTTGACGAAGCCAAGGCGCGTTTTCAAGTCGAGTTTGACATCGTGACCCGAGGTCTTCTTCCCTAACGAAAAAATTGAATGAGGTATTCGTATGAGCGCAAAAAAGAAATCCCTTCTGATCGTATCCGCTATCGTTGTCATCCTGGTCATCGCCGGTATAGCCGGTTTTCTCGCTATGGGACGAACCGCCGCGTCCGGTCAAGCGAATCTTGAGATTCATGATGTCGACATGACAAAGGTCTCCGACGGCTCGTACGAGGGCGAAGCGGATGCAGGACTTGTCTACGTCAGGGTCAGGGTTACGGTACAAGACCATGCCATTGCCGATATTGAGCTGATAGAACACAAGAACGGCATGGGTGAGAAAGCCGAGGTTATCGTCGACGATATCACCGGGCAAAACCGCGTGGCGGTCGACTCCATAAGCGGAGCCACCCTCTCAAGTGACACGATTAAAAGCGCTGTCACCAACGCTCTTGAAAAGGGAATCAGCGATTGAACATAGCCCTTAAGCTTTCCATGCATATCCGCGGCAAAATCCTACGCATCGCCGTAAGAAGAACGTTCAGGAGACCCTCATGATCGGCGAAGGTCCCCCGGTAAGGCATTCGGCACCGTCCGGTCCGATCAGGAAAGTCTCCTCCACCCCGACCATACCGATGCCTTCGATTCCGCATTTCGGTTCAAGAGCGATCACCATGCTCTCGCAAATCGGCGTCGCCACCTTATCTGCGATGACCGGAAGCTCGTCAATCTCTAGGCCTACGCCGTGACCGAGGAACTTCACGCGCTCTTCTTTGTAACCCATGAAATAATCCGAAGATCTAAGGACCTCCGGAAGATCTCTCATCGCCTGATGATATACCTGCTGGCACTGAAGACCGGGGCGCATCGCCTGGCTTGCCTTGTTCATGACATCAATACAGGCCGTATGCGTACGCGTGACCAACTCTGACGGTTCGGCCCCGAAAGAATATACTTGTGTTTTATCGGTCTGATAGCCCAGATACCCAAATCCGACATCGACGAACACGATATCCCCCTTGCGAAGAAAGACATCACGGCGACCCAGAAGGGGAACCGCCGGACAGAGTCCCTGCATTCCGCCCGGTCCGTCAAAATAGGTCGGATACATCGAAGTCACACCGAATCCGAGCTGGCCGACGATCATCTCGACCTGATACATCGAGAAACGGGATACTCCGTGATGACCCATTTGTACAAGTTCCGAATAAAGACGCGCCGTAAAATCGGCCTCGCAGATTCCTTCCTGAAGCAGCATCGGCACTTTCTCTTCCAGGGCTTTGCAATGCAGTCTGCCGCTCTCGCGTATGAATTCCAGTTCATATGCCGTCTTCACAGAACGTTCCAGCGAGATAATGCGATCCACCGGGGTGATTCGATCCATATGAAAATACTTCCGAATTCTCTCGATCATCGCCAGAGGCATCGATTCGGTCTCGAGATACACGGAGCCGAGATTCTCCGGCAGATAGGCTCGAATATCCGCGTACGACCGAATCGGTACGACAACGGCAAGAGGAGATTCCTGTTTGGCGCGCTCCGCGCTTTTTCGCACGAAATAAAAAACCTGACCGTCTCGCCGAAGGATCAGCAAGCCATCCTGCATGGTTCCGGTATAGTAATACTGGTTAATTTTTCGGGTAAGGATCACAGTATCATATGAATCATCCGCCGCCTGCAGTGCGGCGAGCAACTTGTGTATTCTCTCTTCGAGCATAGATTTCGTAAGCACATCGTTCATTGGAATCACTCCTTCTGGCCGTTTCCTTGGCAGATTCATTATAGGTAAGAACGTGATCCTTGTAAAATACTTGGGCTTGTAGTAACAAATCTGCGGATGTAACAGAGCCCGGCGAAGCACCGCTAGTGCGAATGTAACGGAGGCCGGCAGAGCACTGCTTGTGCGAGTGTAACAGAGCCCAGCGGAGCACCGCTTGTGCGGAGCACTGCTTGCAGACGTGATTCTCGATTCACATCCATAATCCCCAAGGTTAAGCCTTCTTGTTCGGCAGGCATTTCTCTACAAGCACCTATATCTATCGTTCCACAGATCCAGGATATAGAGCAAAAACTTCTCTTACATTTGTCCACGTAAATAAGCAGTCTCAAAACGCATGTTGAGAGACTGCCTTGTTACATTTTCAAATGACGATGTTGCAGGACTCGAATATTTCTCACTTCCGTAGATCCAGAATCTTCGATCCTATGTAGGGGAAGCTCATCATATGCTCGCATTCTGAGTTATGACTTCGAGATAATGAAGGCTGTAGTGATTCGTAGTTGGGCTAGTCTGGGCAAGTAGAAATATATATTAATGAGGCACATACGAAACAGGGTCTTTCACGGGTTTTCGTATGTCCGGCGTCCTTGCTGGAGCGGTTATTTATCATTGATGCACATACGAAACAGACATCTTAACGGGTTTTCGTATGTGCGCCAGCAATCCCAGAGCGGTTATTTATCATTGATGCACATACGAAACTGCCTCCTTCACAGGATTTCGTATGTGCGGCGGCCTTGCTGGAGCCGATATTTGTCATTGATGCACATACGAAACTGCCTCCTTCACAGGTTTTCGTATGTGCGCTAGGTTTCCCAGAGGCGTTATTTGTCAATGATGCACATACGAAACATGCTTCAACCCGGGATTTCGTATGTGCGCCAGCAATCCCAGAGCGGTAATTTATCATTGACGCAGATACGAAACTGCCTCCTTCACAGCTTTTCGTATGTGCGCCGGTGACCCGGCGACGGTTATTTTGTCATTGATGCACATACGAAACTGCCTACTTCACAGGATTTCGTATGTGCGGCGGCCTTTCTGGAGCCGTTATTTGTCATTGATGCATATACGAAACATGCTCCAAACCGTTTTTTCGTACGCCCACAAATCTCAACGCCAGTGGCACCCAGCGGGGCTCCCCTTGTGGACGAAAGTGCCTCGAATGACCGGTTTCGTCCACAAATCATAACGCCCGCGGCGCCCGCCTCCCCGAGTATTGTATTCTCGTACTGCCGTCAGCGCTCTGAGATATGCTCGCCTCTTAACCCTTTTAATATAAAGAAGGGCTGTCTCTCAACTCTCGTCATGAGACAGCCCCTTGCATTCCTATTGTCGAATACGTTACACTTCTTTCCTTTTTCTTTGTCTTGTCAGTACCAGAGCCAGCGCCAGAAATACCGCCGCGAAGAGAAGCTGAATCGCCATGGCCAGGACGATGTACTTGAGATCTTCCCAACCAAAGGTGGTCAATGCCGCCGTTGTCTCGATACCGCTGACGTACCAGTAGGTCGGCGTGAAGCTCGCCACATGTTTGACATTCTCTCCGAGCATTGACAAGGGTACGAATACTCCGCTGATAAAGCTGGTACCGAGGGCGATAACGTTGGCAAAAGAGTGTTGGGCGGCGGGGGTCTTGATGAAGATGCTGCAGAAAAAGGATAGTGATAGCGCCGCCATCGTGAAGACTAGAGCTTCCAGGCACATCAGGAGAAAGCGCGGATCGCTGAGCGGAAATCCTGTAAGAAATGCGGCGGTTACTACAAGAGCCAGCCATGCGACGACCGCAAAACAAAGATTACCGACAAACAGCGAGAGGCTGATTCTCTGCTGGGAAACAGGAGCACACATTGTGCGACGCTTGAGATCCTTCTGATTGAAGACCTGCATGACCGAGGTTATTCCGAGAATCAGTATCGAAATCATCGAATACGGCATGTATTTGAAGAACTGGCCGGCTTTCTCGATCCCGGCCTTACGCTCCGCCCCCTGAAACTCGACAGAGACTTGTTCTGCCAGATCCTCTTTGACGTTCGTACGAATCTCTTCCAGTGCTGCGGTATCTGTCGGGAGAATTTCCATGGTCTTCACATAAAGGCGGAAAGTGTTCAGGTACTTCTCGATCAACAGATTGGTTTTCACGTCAGCGGATGATCCGTCGACCGTGAGTTTCTGCAAGAGATCCGGTGTTTCATTGGCTATGAGGCTCTCTCCGAACCCTTCCGGTATGGTCAGAATGTACTGGGACTCCTCATAGAAAAGTGAATCTGCTTTGCCCTCGAGCGTGTCGACCGCTGTGATCACCTTGCTATTGGAAGAAAGGTATTCGACCAGTCCGTCGGTTACCGGATTCGAAGAATCGTGATTAATAATCATCACGCGACTCTGTTTCTCGAAATAGCCCGTAATTGCATCATTTCCGCTCATGGACAGGAGGGCCGCAAAGACACAGAAGATCGCGAAGTAGATCGACAAGGCCGGCAGGTTTCTCTTAATAATTCTTCCGTAGACATCAAAGACTTTCATATTGCTGCCTCCTCATGATCAGAGTAAATCCGGTAATTAATACGACCGTCATCACAAGCAGAATCGAGATGTTCTGCAAAAAGCGATCATATGTGTGGTAGTAGTAGAGTGCGTAGAAGGAATCCGCGATCAATGTTGCGGGGTTCAGGTACGCCATGAACGGCAGGTTCTTCACTGTGTCCAGCTTGGCCCCGGCATTCATCAGACCGGCGAAATAGGACATGGTCATCGTGAAGGAGATAATCACAGCTGTCTTGATTCCCTCTCCACCCTTGATCAATACGCCGAGAAATGCTCCAAATGAAACACCGAACAAGCAACCAACCGCAGCCGCAAACAGAATGAACGGAATATTATTGCCAAAATCGACGCCCTGGACAAAATGCATGTACGCGAGTAACAGTGTGATCGAAAAGAACTGAACCAGAAGCACGGATAGAATGGATCCGAAGAAAATCTTCAATTTATTCACCGGAGTCAGGCTGATGCGCGCCGCCTCGGCAGATTGGTTGGCTTGTACCAGGCTAACTTGCTTGATTCCGTGGAATGCTGCGTACAGACAAGTCATTGCAATCAAGGCATAGTAATACGTGAGAGCACTGTCGGGAGTATTGGTCTGCGATTCCTCGTCCTTGAGATATGTGATCTCCTGACCGAGAACATCGCCGATTCTTAGTCCGTTCATCGGATCGTCTGCAAGAATCCGTTCCGATGCGGACGTCATCTGTAGGTAATAGTCGAAAAATTGTTTCATGATCGATTCGCCGATTTCCGAGCCTGCCACGGCCATTTGGATCGTATCCTCGACGACAATGTATCCACGGATTTCCTTATCTTTGAGAGCTGATTTAGCGCTCTCCTCATCCGGATAGTTTGTGATCGAGAACATCGGGTCTTCATCAGAACTGTGATCTTTGAGCAGTTCCTGAAAACGAGTGTCTTCCTGGTATTCGACCGTCTCCACAACACCCATGGGAATCGCATCAAAATCTGCCGACTGACTGATATTGGTGAAGGCAAATCCGAAGAATGTTGCCAGTATTACCGGGAAGCCAAGCGTCCAGAAAATCAGCTCCCTGTCCCGGATCGTTGTTTTGATGTTGTAGTAGAAAACATGCCAGAACATGTAACGCCCTCCTTAGGAATCTCTTAACTCTTTGCCGGTGATCTCGAGGAAGACATCGTTCAAGGTCGGAAGTTCACAATAGACGCGACCGACATGGATCCCACGTCCCTGTACCTTCTCGAGAATGGTCGTCAACCCGTTATGCCCTCTCTCCGTCGTCACACGCAGCATATTTCCACTCATTAGAGCGTCGGCGACATGTGGGAGTTCATTGATATGCTGAACGAGGGAATCGGTATCTCCGGCTAGGCATTCGACGCTGATCTTCTCACCTACGCGAATCATGCTCTTCAGGTCTTCCTTTGTTCCTGAAGCGATAATCCGCCCCTTGTCCATAATTCCGATTCGTGTGCAGATCTGCTCGACCTCTTCCATATAATGCGAAGTGTAGATAACTGTCGCGCCCTGGGCGTTCAGTTTCTCGATACCCTCGAGGATACTGTTTCTGCTCTGCGGATCGACCGCAACCGTCGGCTCATCCATAATGATCAGTTTCGGCTTGTGAGCAATGCCGCAAGCAATGTTGAGGCGGCGTAACAGACCGCCGGAGAGTTTCTTGGGATAGAACTTGCGAAAATCACCCAAGCCTACGAATTCGATAGCCTCTTCGACAAGTTTCTTGCGCGTTGCCTTATCCGAAATATACATACCGCAGAAATAATCGATATTCTCATAAACGGTCAATTCGTTGATCACCGCGACATTCTGCATGACGATGCCGATGTCTCTTTTCAGATCATAGGACGACGGCTTCATCGACTTTCCGAACACTTCGATCTCACCCTTGTCAAAAGACAAGAGAGAAAGGATGCAGTTGATCACCGTTGTCTTGCCCGAACCATTCGGACCCAGAAGGCCGAAGACCTCGCCCTCGCGTACCTCAAGCTCCAGATGGTCTAATGCGATGAGATCGCCGTATCGCTTCACTAGCTTTGAAACCTTAACAACCATATTTCCCTCCCGGGTTACCACCCGCATCTGTTTTATTGTGTCTCCATTGTACTGTTCCCTGTTTGTCCGCATAAGTGACAAACCTCCTCATTCTCCTGTGACAAATGTCATCAAACGCGAATCTTACGAACATGATAGAATAAGAAAGGATTCGTACTTCTCAAGAAATGGAGCCTTTACATGACTGCATTGCTGGATAAGGCTATTCTTTTCGTTTTCTGCCTTACGTTTTTTCTTGTAAATACCGCCGAACCTTTCGCGGTACTTTTCGTGATAGCTTCATTGCTCGGTACGGCTGTATTGACGCTCTGGGATAATGACAAGGGTTACCTCTGCGGCTTGGGTCTTTGCATGATCGGATCGATCTTCTTTCCTCCGCTTGTCTTCTTCCTCCCGATCTTTTCCTACGATGTGTCAAACGGACGCTTCCTGTACGTTAATCTCCTATGTCTGTTTCCGATTGCCCTCTCCGCTTCACAGATCACCATCATGCCGGCCGTTATTATCGCGCTTCTGGTGCTCCTCTCGATCATTCTTCGAATCCGGACGAGAGATGCGGAGAGGATGAAGTCGGAATATCATCGCCTGCGCGACGAGGTTACCGAGAAGCAGTATCTTCTTGAGAAGTCCAATCGCGAACTTCTCGAGAAACAGGATTATGAGATTCATTTAGCAACTCTTAAGGAGAGAAACAGGATTGCCGTAGAACTTCATGATAATATTGGACATGTTCTGACCGGGTCTCTTCTTCAAACCGGTGCGCTTCTGGCTACCAGCAAAGAGGAGAGTACGAAGGCGGGGTTGACCCTCCTTCGCGACACACTGTCCGACGGAATGGACGAAGTCCGATCGAGCATTCATAATCTGCGAGATGAATCCTTCAGCCTTTTCGATGAGACGAAGGCGCTGACGGACCGGTTCGCATTCTGTCCGTTGACCTTCAAATACGCGGTTGATTCTACTCCGTCCGTTAAGATTCGTTATGCGTTCCTCTCCGTTCTTAAGGAGTCTCTCGCAAATATCGCCCGTCATTCGAATGCCACTCAAGTGACCGTAATGATCATAGAGCATCCCGCATTGTACCAGCTGGTCGTGCGCGATAACGGAAGCCTCCGGAAAGAGTCTTCCGTTGCGGAAACAGAAGGCATGGGTCTGCGGAACATTCGAACACGTATTGAGAGTCTTCACGGCAATGTGGTTTTTCGCGAACAGAACGGATTCGAGGTATTCGTCGCCGTACCCAAGGAGGAAGAATGAAGATTGTAATTATCGATGATGATCCACTTGTCTCACAGGCGCTCAAGACGATTCTCGAAGCGTCGGGCGACATATCGGTTCCCGCGACCGGGTCGGACGGATCAGATGCTATTCCTTTATACAACGCACATCGGCCGGATATTCTCCTCATGGATATTCGCATGAAGAAGACAAGCGGACTTGCCGCGGGGGAGTCGCTTCTCGCGATGTTTCCCGATGCCAGGGTTTTCTTTCTTACTACGTTCTCCGATGATGATTATATTGTGAAAGCTTTGCGGATGGGCGCTCGCGGATACCTCCTGAAGCAGGATTTCGACAGTATCGTGCCTTCGCTTCGTGCGGTTTTTGCCGGGCAGAGTGTTTTCGGAGGAGATATTGCAGCGCGATTCTCCCTACTGAATCGACCGGTATCTCCGGATGCGCCGGATCTCTCCTCCTACCTCTTAACGCCGAAGGAACTCTCGATCATCGAACTGGTCTCTGAGGGTTTAAGTAATAAAGAGATCGCGGAAAAGCTTTACAGCAGCGAGGGCACAGTCCGTAACGCAATCAGTATTCTTCTGGATAAGTTATCCCTGAAGTCGCGGACGCAACTTGCGATCTTTTATTTAAAACGCGCAGCCGGAATCGGGGATGAACCCTAACAATTCTGTCATTCTTTTATGGTTTTCTGGTATTATACTGATCGGAGAGCCGACGAAACGGAGATTTGCATGAATATCGCGATATTTACGGATACCTACTTCCCTGACATCAACGGCGTGGCCGCTTCCGTCCACACCTTGTCGCAGGAATTACGCAAGCGCGGTCATAAGGTATATGTTTTTACGGTTACTGAATCAAGATCCGTTAAGAAGAAGGCACCGGAAGATCAATTTGTCTATCGCTTCACCAGCGTTCCGATCATTTTTCTTAAGCCGTACCGTGCCGCATCGCTTTTCTCGTTCCGTTCGATGCGTCTGATCCGATTGATCAAGAAGTTCAAGATCGACCTTATTCACACGCAATCTGAGTTTTTTATGGGATTCATGGCACTCTACGCCGCGACATCTTTTCGCATACCGATCGTTCATACCTATCATACGATGTGGGCGGACTATATCCATTATATCGGCAACGGAAAGATCGCGACGCCACAGATGGCGCACACGTACAGCAAGTTCTTCAGTAATCTTGCGTCAACTGTTATCGCGCCTACGGATAAGACGAAGCAATATTTGCTGGATTGCGGTGTTACCAAGCCGATCTATGTCATCCCGACGGGAATTGATCTCGATCCCTTTCGCAAGAACGGGTACGCAGACAAGGATGTCCTCGCAATCAAGAAGAAGCACGGTATAGATCCATCCTGGCCGATTATCCTCTGTCTCGGACGAGTCGCAAAGGAGAAGAGTCTCGACCAGGCGATTCGCCAGATGCCGGAGATCCTGCGACGAATTCCCCTGGCGCGTATGGTTATCGTCGGCAAAGGGCCGGCGCTGGACTCTTTAGCGTCTCTGGCTGAAGAGATCGGCGTTAAGAAACATGTTATTTTTATCGGAGCGGTTCCCTATCTGGAGATCGGCAAGTACTATCGTCTGGGAGACCTGTTCTTGTGTTGTTCAACGACAGAGACGCAGGGACTGACATATTATGAGGCGATGGCCGCAGAACTCCCGATCATCGCGCGCAACGATGATTGTATTCGTCGGATTATTCGCGACAAGATTGACGGTCGACTCTTTGATGACCCGGTTCAAATTCCCGAGCTCGTCGAGAGCGTTCTTACCAATCGTTCGCTGGCATCCGGTTATGTGAAGAATGCGTACGAAGGAGTCAAATCCTATTCCGCGGAGTCGTTTGGCGCACGGGTCGAGGACGTATATATGCATACGTTGGATCGCAAGATCATACGTCATGAACAGCGCATGGAATCAGTCGTAAAGAATCCAATGCCCCGGGCCTTCCGGCAGCTTCGGCTTGTTACGGCCGGCAAGATAAGTAACGCCCGCTACAATAAGAAGAACCCCTATACCGACCGACGCAAGTAAGGCAACCGTAAAGGATGTCTCTTCTCCGACAATCTGGATGTTCTTATAAAAAACTCCGATCAGCATCCATGTCATTCCCAGATTGAAGACATAATCACTGTACCGTGTCGTATAGTAGACGCCGATGATGATCATAAATATCAGGCTCCCGTACATCCACATGGAGTAGCCAAAATCCGGGATATTATGTCTCATATCCCGGAAGAGCATAGCTGCCGTGAGGAAAAAAACGGACGTCGAAACCGCATATGCCGCGCTTAACGGGGCTCGAAAAAAGATCTTCTCCCTTGTTCGCTTCGCCTCTTCCCGGATGCCTGCGAGGGCCCGTTGAAGGCAAAACCACAAGAAAAACGCCAGGATCATGCAAACCAACAGATTCTTGAAATGCAGCGAAAAGCTGTAAGCTCCCGCAGCACCCATTGCGAAGAAGAAAAAGGGCCCCATGACATGGATAAGATCTGGGTTATCCCCTCTCGAATTTCCGTGAAAAGCTCCGAAGGAATAGAGATTCAGACAGAATAAAAGAACATATATGGCCTGCAACACAGAAAATGCGAAACGGTCCGGCGTCAGTGGTGTATCCAGAGAAAGAAGCGCATCAAAAAGCGTAACCCCGTTCAAGGAGATTCGATCAAACGCGTACATCGAAATCACCATGACAAGGTAGAATGCGAAATTCGTTATGCGCAGACCCAAAGCTTCTTTCGGAATATACATCCCGCGTTCTCCCTTACCGTAATTCCCTAGTTGTCCGGAACAATAAACTTATCTGGATACGAATGACAAATCTTCAAGCGCATTATATCATGAGCGGCAAAAAAAAAGAGAGCCCAACGCGTTTGTCCGTCGTGCACCGCGGGGAGTCTGCGGCTTCACTTTCGGCAGCTCCGAATGTTTCGAAGCCGGGCGTTGGGTTCTCTACTTTTTCCTGTGATGTTTTGCGGTATGCGGTACTCGTTACGGAGAATCAGTCATTCAGGAGGACATCACCGGCAGTAACCTGTACGGTTAACTCATACGCGGGATCTTCCCCGATCTCTCCGGATACATGATTGTCACCGCTGTTTATCGTCGGAATGTTCGTGGTGACATCTCCCGCAACCGTATTCACATCGAAGCGGTACGACACCGCCTCGGAAAGCTTGACCGAGACATCGCCGGAGGTAGAAGAGATATCAAGGTCGCCGTTCGACTCCACAATCTGGAGATCGATCGATCCGGCCGTTGTGTGAATGTCTCCCGATCCGGAGAAGCTTGAGATCAGAATGTCTCCGCTGCTGAGATTCATGTTGAGTTTATGGGTGAAGGATGTAATATTCACATCACCGGACAGGACACGAAGCTCTGCGTCGCTCTCGAATTCCCCGATATTGATATCACCGGACTTCGCGTCAATCGAGGTTGTGTTCGCAATCAGGCGATCCATCGACAGAGATCCCGATGTCAGATTGATCTGTGCCTTATCGGTCTCGAGCGATGTCAGGGACACATCGCCACTTAAGAGCTTCAAGCTGAATTCAGGTGCATCTATCGCCAGATCTGATTTGAGATCTCCGGATGCCGTTCTCAGATCATATGAGGCGTCACAATTCTCCGGGACATAGATCTCGATGGTTCTCGATGTCGTTGTCCACTGGAAAATCTGGAAGGTATTCCCTTCCTGAACGATTCGTAACTCATCACCATCCAGGCTCACAGTGACCTTCGGGTCCTCCATCTCGGACTTAGGTCCCAAATAGACAACGCGAACCTGGTCTTCTGACCCCTCAAGAATCCGGATGTCGACATCCAGAAGCTCCGTGCTGATTTTTTCGATATCTGAACTTTTCTCTGTTGTTTCGCTGATTTGAACCGCAGGTTCAATATGGAAGATCTGATTGAAATTCATCTTCCCATTCACGAAAACAATGATAATGCCGACCAGAAAAACAATAAGAACAAGATAGAGAATGAGTTGTACGATCTTAAGCGCCTTCATATTACTCTCCTTTGATCGTGAAAATCAGGCCGATCACTGCCTCGATGCACGCGCCGATGATGAAGATAATCCAAGATATCGGCCATGCGCCCAGTAGGAAGCTAACTGCGAAGTAGATGATGACAATCAAGGTCCACAGTACGCTCGAGATCGCACCGCGTAGTCTCTTCGTCTCTGAATTCTTGCTCTTCCACTCCTTGAACTCCTCGACAATTGTCTCGTCTTCCTTAACGTATTTCGGCTTAGATAAGGCATTGTAGACCAGCATACCGACGCCAAGGGCCACGAGTGTCAGCATGGCGACAACACCCAGAACAGAATTGTAGGCAAAGGCATCCACTGCGATAAGTGTAACCGGTGCGAGCACAAACAGCATTACGGCAACAGATACAAAGATCGCGTTCTTCTGACGATCCTTCTGCGAGAACTGCGCATTGAAGGCCGTCTCATTCTGGATCTGACGTAAAAGCTCCGAGATATCTCCGACGCCGACAACGACCGTGTGGTACGCGTCGTCCGGGGTGAAACCGTCTTTCAGTAAATCATCATAGCGGCTGTTCATATTGGATAACATTTCTTCTTTAAGGTCCAGGATCTTCTTGGTCGACGGTGCTCCTGTGAAGATGCTGTCGACATATGCCTTAATCCGTTCGTTCATACAGATTCCTCCTTCAATAACTGGTCAATGATTCCCTTGGTTTCTTCCCAATCAACTTTGTTCTTGCGCAACACCATTCGTCCGAGATCCGTGATCGAGTAATATCTTCGACGGGCTCCCGTAGTTTCGTCCCCCCAATAGGATGTGATCATTGTCGCTTCCTCCAGCCGGCGGAAAGCCGAATATAAAGTGGCTTCCTTCAACTCGTAGCGATTGTCCGTCTTCTCCTGTATTGCTTTATTGATCTCATATCCGTAACTGTCTTTCATTTTCAGATGAGCCAGGATAATGGTATCCGTATGGCCGCGCAGTAAATCCGATGTAATAGACATAAGCTGTACCTCCTGAACACAGATTCGAGATATTCTCTCTGTCAAAGTAGATTCTATTCCGAGTTACTATGTCTGTCAAGGTACTTCGGCAAACATTTTTCAATTTTTTCGGATTCTGTTATACTCAACAGAAATGAGGAGGTGTCGCATGTATAAGAAGAATCTCGAAGCAGATAAATATACGAAGACAGAGCACACTACGTCGTTTGTCAAAGCAAACCTCTACGCTCTCGTACATCCTCTTCCGTTCATGATTCCCTATGTACTGTTATTTATCGGATTTCGAGTCT
Organism: Bacillota bacterium; assembly: GCA_023397475.1. GTDB lineage: Bacteria > Bacillota > Clostridia > Saccharofermentanales > Saccharofermentanaceae > Firm-13. The sequence continues at coordinate 32,118 of JAEWUD010000047.1, read as the reverse complement.
GGTTGCCGGAATCAATGACACTACAGGTATCGAATCCGTTTCCCAATCTATGGTTCGCGAGCTTTATCGCCCTTTTTCTCTTCTTGGCTGTATTCGTTATTCTTCATGAACTTGTGCACGCAGCATTCTTCCTGCCGGCCTGTGAGGGCGGACGCAAAAGCATCATATTTGGAGTTAAACAGCTCACGCCGTTCTGTCACTGCGAAGAAATTCTCACCTTGCAAGCCTACCGGAGAAGCTGCCTCGCCCCACTCTGGGTAATCTGTCTCCCCGTCGCTGTGCTCTCTCTTTTTATTCCGAACTGGGAGCTGTTCCTTCTGACATTGATCATGATTTCAGGCTCCGGCGGTGATCTCTGGATCGTTTGGGTCTTGCGTAAATACGACGCAAAGACCACCCTCGTCTATGATCGGGATGATGTCGTCGGTTGCGATGTTTATGTTCCTATAGAGAATTCCGGGAAATCTCCGGTTGTTACGTCAGAAGAGTCGAATTGACAAAGCTCCAGAAAACAATCGTCAGCGCCATCAGCACGGTACTCTGCATCACTGCTCTTGAAGCGAAAGCAGGAGCACAATCGAATTTCTCGGCGAATATGACATTCATCGTCCCGCAGGGGAGCCCTGTCATCAGCACGACGACAGAGGCCGTTATCGGGTCCGGTCGGATCAGAAGCATAACTCCGAGCATAATCAGCGGGAATACCATCAATCGAATCATCGAAGCGAGGAAGGCATATCCGTCCCGTATAAGATCGCGAAAAGACACGCGCACCAGACTGGTTCCCATAATGATCATGGATAACGGAACGCTCATCCCCCCCACTGCTTCCACCGGCTGCATAAGGATCTGCGGAATCCGAAAGGGGGAGACAAAGATACCGAGTGCGACGACGGACGCGATGGTCACGGGATTCAGGAGAATACGCCGAACGTCGACCTTCCTTCTGCCGCTTAATATCCCGAGTCCGAAGGTGTACATGAACAGGTTGTACATCATGTTATAGACGACGGCCATCAGGAGTCCGGGTTTCCCGTACAGTTCCGTCATAATCGGAATGCCGACAAAACCGGTATTCGCGAAAACCGTCATCGTTGCGAATACTCTCTGTTCACGCGACTCGATCGGCAACCGCTTAGAGATAAAACGCATGACAAGTAATCCGATGCCATAGAAACAAAACGACGCCGCTCCGACAAACAGCAGCGAGCTAAAGGTCCCCTCGTCAAACGCATGTGCCGACGAAGACAGCACACTCAGCGGCAATACCGCGATCAGAAGAATATCGGATAGGCCGGTCTGGACCTCTTCGGTAATGATATTGCGTCGCCGGAGAAAATACCCAAGCGAAATCATGAATGCCATTTTGACAAGAAGTTCGAGAATCGTCACAAAGGACATTCGCTATACCGCCTTATATGCACAGATTTGTTGTTAATCAGAGGAGGACCATTTGCCCGCGCGTATAACAGCGCGTTTCCAGTCCGCATAATATCGTTCGCGGCGGACATCCTCCATTGATGGCTCATACAGCTTGGCGACAACACGATTCTTACGAAGTTGTTCCGTCGATGTGAACAGACCGCAAGTCATTCCGGCAAGATTCGCAATTCCGCAACTGGTCGCCTCGGTAACCAGCGAACGGTTGACGGGAATCCCTAGAATGTCCGATTGGAACTGCATCAGGAATTCACTTACCGTCGAACCGCCGTCGACCTTAAGTTCCGCGATCGAATGACCGGAATCATCCTTCATTAGCTCAACAAGATCCCTCACCTGATACGCGATACTCTCGAGCGCCGCTCGCGCGATATGCTCGCGTCCGGTCCCTCGCGTCAGTCCGATAATCAGTGCGCGCGCATACATATCCCAGTACGGCGCACCCAGTCCCGTAAACGCCGGCACCAGATATACGCCGTTGTTGTCATCGACAAGCTCAGCCAACTCGTCACACTCGCGATGCGTCGCGATCATCTTCAGCTCATCCTTCAGCCAGGATATCGTCGAACCGGCATTGAACACACTGCCCTCAAGAGCATAGGTCGTCACACCGTTGATCGACCAGGCCGCGGAGGACAATAGGCCGCTCTCCGAACGTATTCTTCTCGATCCCGTGTTCATCAACGTAAAACAACCGGTCCCGTAGGTATTCTTGGTATCGCCCACATCAAAGCACATCTGCCCGAAAAGTGCCGCCGCCTGATCCCCCGCCGCAGCGCTGATCGGAATGCCGGAGAGCTTCTCGATTCCCTTAATGCCCGCGGTAATCATGCCGAAATTCGTGCATGAGGGCTTCGCTTCCGGCAACATCTCAAAGGGGATGCCCAGAAGTCGACAGAGCTCTTCATCCCATTGCAGTCGGTCAATGTCAAACAGCATCGTCCGGGAAGCGTTCGAATAATCTGTCGTGTGCGACGCCCCTCCCGTAAGATTCCAGATCAGCCATGTGTCTACCGTGCCAAAAAGGAGCTTGCCGTCCGATGCCTTCTCGCGAGCTCCGGGAACATGATCGAGAATCCATTTGATCTTTGTCGCCGAAAAATACGCGTCGACAACCAGACCCGTCCGCTCCGAGATCAGCTTCTGGTAACCCTCCGCCTTGATCGCATCGCACATCGGCGCCGTCCGCCTGCACTGCCAAACGATCGCCGGATAGATCGGCAATCCCGATTCGCGATCCCAGATTACGGTCGTCTCGCGCTGGTTTGTAATTCCGATCGCCGCGATATTCGTCGCAGACAAATTACTCTTCTCGAAGGCTTCTCCCATCGCGTGCAGAACCGTTCCCAGGATATCCATCGGGTCCTGTTCCACCCAACCGGGTTCCGGAAAATGTTGCGCGAAGCTATATTGGGCCATCGCAACGGAATTGCCGGACGCGTCGAAAATCATGCAGCGGGACGAGGTCGTCCCCTGATCTATCGCCAGAATATACTCATTCATCGCCTGCAAGCCTCCCGAAAGGTTCGTCTCTGCGGTACAGAAGATTCAATCGTTTAAGCCATGCCGTATCGAGCTCCGCCATGCTCTCGAACGTCATCCGATATCGCCAGTTCTGCGTCGGAGTACCCGGAATATTCATGCGTGTATCCGCGCCGTAACCCAGAAGATCCTGCATGGGCGCTACCGTCAGCATCGCGTGCGATTGCCAAACCTGTCGAACCAAAGCCCTGCAGACCTTGCTCTGCGGACCTCCTCTGCCCCAGTCTTCTCCTTCGACTCCGCAATATGCAAGAGCAAAGTCACGCTCGCTCTCGGAGGAATCCCACAGCCATCCCAACAGGGTATTGTTGTCGTGCGTGCCGGTATACGCGACACAGTTGTATTCATAATTGTGCGGCAAATTCGTGCTGTCTCCGCAAGGATCAAACCCGAACTGCAGGACCCGCATGCCGGGAAAACCGGTCTCTTGCAGAAAATCGCGCACTGCGTCGTCCACATCACCCAAGTCCTCGGCGATGATCGGCGGATCGGGAAATACCGACGCGATCTTGCGGAACAGATCCATGCCGGGGCCCTCGACCCATGTACCCTTACGGGCTGTGGTCTCGGCCGCATCGACGCTCCAATAGGAGCAGAATCCACGGAAATGATCGATACGCACCTTATCATAGAGCTTGAAGTTCAAGCCAAGGCGCATCAGCCACCAGGTGTACCCTTCGCGTTTGTGCGCATCCCAGTCGTACAAGGGATTGCCCCACAACTGACCGTCCTCGCAGAAATAATCCGGAGGAACTCCCGCCACGCGCGAGAAAGTATGATCCGCACGTACCTGGAAGAGTCGGCTGTTCGCCCAAACATCCGAACTGTCCGCGGAGACATAGATCGGAATATCCCCGATGACGCCGATGCCCTTCTGATTGATCTTGGCCTTGAGCTCCGTCCATTCCCGATAAAATTCATATTGCAGGAAACAGAAATAGAAATAGTCCTCGTGATAATCACGCCGAACCGCGTCCATCGCATTCGCTTCATGCAGGCGCTCATCATGCGGCCACTCCCACCAAGGCATGCCATCATTGCGAAGCTTCAATGTCTCGAAAAGCGCAACATCGTCAAGCCATGGATTCGAGCGTAAAAAATCGCGGATAGCCTCGGTAATCTCCGGCGAAATGCGGCTGTAAGCCTGACGCAGAAGGTTCTCCCGACTCGCGTAGAGCTTCGGGAAATCCACGGCATATTGCGGACCGGTATCGATCGCGTTCTCCAGTTCGGAAGGTGTGATCAGATCCAGAACGAGCAACTCGCGAGGATCGATAAAATACGGATTCCCCGCAAAAGCGGAGAAACTCTGGTAGGGTGAATCGCCGCTTCCCGGCTTGGAAAAGGGCAGAACCTGCCAAAACGAGAATCCCGCACCGCGAATTCTGGCGGCAAACTCCACCGCCTCCTCTCCAAAACAACCGATTCCGAAGGGGCCCGGTAAAGAAGAGATATGCAGAAGGACTCCGCCGGATCTGTTTGCCATCGTCATTCGTCCTCCCGGTCACGGATGTAGATGAGGGTTACCAACGGATTCTTCTCGTTGATGCGCTCTTCACATTCGATACTGTCGATCGATCGAATCAGTTGAGACAGCTTGGCAAACCCGAAGTTGCGAGAGTCGAACGAGGGTCTCTTCTTGAGAACCAGATTGCCGACAGCACCGAGAAAGGCCCAACCCTGATCGTCCGCCAGATCCGATATCGAGGACCGGATCAGACCGACCGTCTCTCGGTCAAGCTTCGAAACAAGTCGTTTGTTACTGCGTTCCGGTGCGGATGGCTTCGCAACCTTCGAGTCCCCGTTTGTAGACGAACGCCCTGAGGTTTCGGAGGACTCTTTCGCAGGCTCCTCGAAAGAATTACTCACGCCGAGAATCTCCAGATAAATAAACCGATCACATGCCGCAATAAAGGGCGTCGGTGTCTTCTTCTCTCCGATCCCGTACACGATCTTCCCCGCCTCGCGAAGTCTCGTCGCCAGTCGCGTAAAGTCGCTGTCACTCGACACGAGACAGAAGCCCTCGACCTTCTCCGCGTAGAGAATATCCATCGCGTCGATAATCAGCGCGCTGTCTGTCGAATTCTTGCCGCTGGTATAACCGAACTGCTGAATCGGCTGGAAGGCATAATCGAGAAGAACCGACTTCCAACTGCCCAGATTCGGCCTTGTCCAATCCCCGTAGATTCGCTTAATGGTTGGGTTCCCGTAGCGCGCGAGCTCTTCGATCATCAGCTTGATATAGCTTGATGAGACATTATCCGCATCTATCAGTACCGCAAGCCGTATATCTCCAATATCTGACATATACTACCTCTCCAGCTTGCCACGTAAGCGGAAAGCCTGATATAATAATTCGGCTGTTAATAACTACAATCATTATAGCTTATTTCGGGGCTCGTTCCTAGCGCATTCTATGCTTGGCGACTACCTTGGAGAGTGAAGAGCCACAGGGCAGGAAGTGATAATATGGACGCCGAGACGAAGAGACAGATTGATATACGAAGGACATTTGCGATCATATCGCACCCTGACGCCGGTAAGACGACGATGACGGAGAAGCTTCTGCTTTACGGAGGCGCCATTCACATGGCGGGTTCGGTTAAGGCCCGTAAAGCGTCGCGCCACGCCACCTCCGACTGGATGGAGATCGAGAAGCAGAGAGGTATCTCTGTCACATCCTCGGTCATGCAGTTCAACTATGACGGATATTGCATCAATATCCTCGATACACCCGGACATCAGGATTTCTCCGAAGACACCTATCGCACGCTCTGTGCCGCCGACGCGGCGGTCATGCTGCTCGACGGTGCCAAGGGTGTCGAGGCGCAGACGATCAAGCTTTTCACGGTATGTAGGAAGAGAGGAATTCCGATCTTCACCTTTATTAATAAGATGGACCGCGCCGCGAAGAATCCCTTCGACCTGATCGATGAACTCGAGAAGGTCTTGGGTATAAGGTCGACGCCGATGAACTGGCCGATCGGTACGGACGGCGATTTCAAGGGCGTTTACAGCCGCGCAGACGGGCAGGTCACTCTTTTCGATTCGACATCGGGGGATCACGGCGCGAGCGTCGTGAAGAGCAGCACGCGCAACACAACGGACAACGAGCTCAAGACAACGCTGGGTGTACATCATTACGACACGTTGATGGCGGACATTGAACTTCTGGATATGGCCGGAGATCCTTTCGACCGGGAGAAGGTTCTCGGCGGCGAGCTCACGCCGGTATATTTCGGATCCGCGATTACGAACTTTGGTGTGGAACCGTTTCTGAAATCTTTCCTCTCCCTTGCACCTGCTCCGGGACCGCGCAAGACAGACAAAGGAATATTGGCGCCGGACGACGCGAATTTTTCCGGCTTTGTGTTCAAGATCCAGGCGAACATGGATCCGAATCACAGGGATCGCATGGCATTCATGCGTATTTGCTCCGGCAAGTACGACAAGAACATGTCCGTCAAGCATGTGCGTTTGGACAAGAAGATCACGCTCGCACAACCGCAGCAGTTTATGGCACAGGAGCGCACGATTGTTGAGGATGCCTATGCGGGGGATATCATCGGCGTATTTGATCCGGGAATCTTCCGTATCGGAGACACATTGACGTCCGCCTCGCAGCCCTTCCGCTTTGAGGGCATACCCGTCTTCCCTCCGGAGTTTTTCGCGAAGGTCATGCCGATGGATTCGATGAAGCGCAAACAATTTCTGAAGGGTATCGACCAGTTGTCGGAGGAGGGGGCGATTCAGCTCTACAAACAACCGGATATCGGAACTGAGACGTACATTATGGGTGTGGTCGGCGTTCTTCAGTTCGAAGTGCTGGAACATCGACTCAAGAATGAATATGGCGTCGAGATCCTGCGTACGAATTTGAATTACCGGCATGCCCGTTGGGTCTCGTCAGAGAATCCTTCGCAACCCGTGGAACCCAAGCGTCTCACGATAACATCGACATCCCTTCTGGTGTTGGACAAAGATAATGCCCCCGTGATCCTTTTCGAGTCTGAATGGGGTATCTCCTGGGCTCTGGAGAGGAACCCTGGTCTATTATTGGAAGATATCCACGAATAACACTTTTTTGCTCTCTTGTGCGCAGATGACCTTGCGGAAACGCGGGGTCATTCTTTATGTTTTATTTGATTTATATCAATTTTTACGAATTTTTTCCGATTTTTTCGCGTAAATTGAATATTTTTTTATATATATCAGTAAACATGCTGAAAACAACTATTATAAATTGTAGACGAATGTTTAAATTTTGATAAAATGAAGTTGGAAATGTCGGTATCCTCTTATAACTTATGAAGTGAGGTGAGAGCTATGTTAGAGAACACGACAAGAAGCGGAACACCTGAAGGGATGAGAGAGAATTACAAGAAGGCCACTGTCGAGATGCTAATCCTGCATCTTCTTTCCGAGAGTCCGATGTATGTTTACCAGTTGATTCAGTCGTTCGAGTCCAGGAGCAAGGGCCTGTATAAGGTTGCTACCCTCTACCCCGCGATTTATCGTCTGATGAAGTTCGGCTATATCGAGGAATTTGAGAAGAAGATTTCCGAGGATAATCGTCTGCGCCGGTACTACGCGATCACGGATTCGGGTAAGGCATATCTGGTTTCTCTCAAGGAAGACTTCAACGAATTGAACAAGGGCATCCAGATGATCATCAAGGGGTAATCCTATTTTCCGACAAGATAGGGTTCGACAAGGTCGTCGACACAAATCAGACATAAATTAACCCTCCGCCTCGTTCCGGGATCAAGGATATCCGGAAGCAGCGGAGGGTTTTTTTCGGACGTTGAATGATCGCAGCCCGGATCGTTTATACGTTCAGAATCTGCGAGACCGCATTCTTCATTTCTTCTTTCTTGATGACCGTGTCATGCAGAACAGGCTTCTCGCTAAGGTTAACAAGTCCTGCGGGAACATCAAGTGAACTCTCTTCGGACAACTCTCGAATAATTACCTCGGATGAGCGCCCTCTGCTGTATCCGTTGCCATTCAACGCGTCCATGACGGAATCCGCAAACTTAAAAGGACTCGCTGTAGAGACGAAGATGGTCTTGTTCTCATCACCCGAGCGGGCGTAATAGCGGCTGTAAACATTGAAACCTACTGCGGTATGTGTATCAACGACGTGATCACAACGGTCATAGACCTCGCGTATGGTCTTCATTATTCCTGCCTCATCCGAGAAACCGCCGACAAAGACACTCTGCAATACGCGCAAGGTTGACGCATCAACGGTGTATTGCCCGGAGGAATTGAGCTGGTTCATCCACTCCATGATCTTCGCGCCGTTATGACCCGAAATCTCGAAAAGCAATCTCTCGAGATTCGAGGATACGAGGATATCCATCGAAGGTGAATTCGTCTTATAGAACTCACGGTTGCGATCATATTTGCCGGTGCGCAGGAAATCCGAAAGGACCTTGTTGCGGTTCGAAGCGCAGAGCAGCTTGTTGACGGGAATTCCCATCTTCATCGCATACCAGGCCGCCATGATATTTCCGAAATTTCCGGTGGGAACAACAATATTGATCGGCTCGCCGTAGGCGATCTTTTCGCGAGCCACAAGGTCGGCGTAGGAAGCGACATAGTAGGCGATCTGGGGTACGAGTCTTCCCCAATTGATTGAATTGGCGGACGAGAGGACAACATCAGCCGAAGCCAGCTGCGCCGCGTACTCCTCGTCACCGAAGATTCGCTTCACCCCGGTCTGCGCGTCATCGAAGCAGCCGTCGACGGCTACGACGTGCACGTTACTTCCTTCCGTCGTCACCATTTGAAGACGCTGGGCTTCGGAGACACCGTCCGAGGGATAGAATACGATCACTTCGGTTCCCGGTACGTCCTTGAAGCCTTCAAGAGCGGCCTTGCCCGTGTCTCCCGAGGTAGCCGTAAGAATGCAAACCTTGCGATTCTCCCCGGTCTTACGGATCGCTCCGGTAAGTAGATACGGCAGTAGCTGCAAAGCAACATCTTTAAATGCCGCCGTCGGCCCGTGCCAGAGCTCCAGAATATACTCGCGATCGTTGTATGCGTTGAGCTGAACAAGAGGAATCGGATTCTCTCCGAACTTCTCCGGGTCATATGCTAGACGGCAGGCGTCGAGGAGTTCCTGATAGGTATAGTCCGTCAAATACAGAGACAGAACATCTGCCGCCGTGTTTACGTAAGGTTGAGCCGCCATCCGAAGGACATCCTCTTTGCTGAGTGTCGGTATCGATTCCGGAACAAACAATCCGCCGTCCGGAGCCAGGCCCTGCTTGATCGCCTGTGCCGAAGTATATCCGAAGTCGGTTCCCCGTGTGCTGATGTATCTCATAAATCCTCCTGTTATGCGGTGTTTCCACATCTACGTATGACTTGCCGTATTCTTCTGTATATCGTCACTCGGCCGCGGTGGTCGTGTCCGTTCTCGCGCCTTCCGGATTCGCTTCCGTTATTGTGCCGGTGGTCTCCCCTGTCACCGAGACGGTTGTCGAATCCTGTGACGGGATCGTTGTCGTATCCGTTACCTGCGAAGGTGTCGTCGGTGTCGTCTGGGGTGTTACAGCGACGGTAGGCGTCGGCGTTTGCACAAGATCCGTACCTGTCGTATTCGAGCCTATCACAGACTCGCCAGAGCCATTCGCCGGATCAGATGCGGCAAATTCCTGCACGTACTGATCCATTATCTTGGCGATCTCCGGATCCGCCTTCTCCTTCTGCATTTCCGTGAGAAGGAAATCCAATCGTGTCTGCGCTTGCTGCGCCCGAATCAGATCCGACACGCCGGGAATCGCGATATACCACACGAAAAGACCGAGAGCCGCGGCTGCCAGTACGACGCCGGATAACAGCAGAAAAATGCGAAGCTTCTCTGCGGGTGTCTTCGGAATCGATACATCGATCTCTTCGTCGCCTGTCTCCGGTGAGGCATTCGCCTGCATCAGAACATCCCTGCGCTCTCTGTCCGTCGCGAGTTTCGCCTTGGCGGCGGATTTGGGTGCACGCGTGAGAATCGGTGCCCGCATGCGTCCTTTGGTGTCCGCATCGGGGGCCTCGAAAATCGACGCCTTCTTCGGTCCGCGAATATTCTCCAAAAATCTGCGTCCCGGAACCGGCTCATCGCCGGACAGGGCTGCCGACGGATTCTCGGTCATGTTTGTGACATCCCGATACAGTTCTTGTGTCAGATACGTAGCGCACTCAGAGACAAGTCCGACGGATAAAGCATGCTCAAAGCTTGCCTTGGCACGCTTGAGTTTACCGTCCTGCGCAAGGCAAATACCGAAAAGCAGAGCGGCCTCTCCCCAACCCGGATGATCGGACAAAGCTTTCTTCAGGGCGATCATCGCAATATCCGCGCTGTCGGATCGCGCATTCGACAAAGAGCGTGCGTAAAGCGCGATAAGCTTCGCACTCTCTTCCTCCGAAAGCTGCAAATGCATGAGATCCTTCGCTTCGACGGAAGGTGCGGCCTGTGCGGCCTCAAGCCAATTCATCAGTTGTCTCCTTACGTCCCTCGACAAGGATTTGTCTCGCTTCTCCCGCGAGATAAAGTGAGCCCACACACAAGATCGGGGCATCGTCCCTGCCGGAAGACAGAAGCGCCTCACGGCACGCGGACGGTACCGTCGGGAACGCCTGAATCTTTCCTTGCCCATTATACATAGACGGGGTATTCTTGTAAAACTTTTGCCACTCTTTGCGGCGGAAACGCAGAATCCCGGCAAGCTCTTCTCCCGGCATGGATCGCGGATTATCGGGGGTAACACACAGAAACTCCTCGATCGGATATCCGACATTCTCCTCCAGCACAGAAAGAATTGAGGAAACATCTTTATCCCGCATAAAGCCAAGGATCAGACGAGGCGGATGATGGCGAAATTCTTCCGCGAAAATCTCGCCGGTCGCGCGTGCGAATGCCTCGGCTCCCTGCGGATTGTGTCCGCCGTCCAGTAGGATGAGAGGGCTTTTGCGCAAGACCTCAAGGCGACCTTTCCAGATCGCTTTTCGAAGACCTTCGAGAATCGCATCATGAGGGACCAGATGCAACATCACCCGGACCGAAAGCGCCGCGTTCATGGTCTGATGTGCGCCAAGAAGCCCGATGGATACGCGTTCCCCAAAGAATTCCAGTGTGAAGCTCTGTCCGTCAACGTTCGCGGTCACATCCGATATCGTGTCAGGAGAGACGACAACACACGAGGTATGCAACTCCTTCGCCCGTTCATTAATAACCGTAAATATATCTGCTGCCTCATTCGGAGTGAGCGACAACGCATGCGGATCATACAGAAAGACCGGACAGCCGTCCTTGATAATGCCCGCTTTCTCGAAGGCTATCTCCCGAATCGTCGTGCCCAGACGGTCGGTATGGTCGTAGCCGAGCGCTGTGATTACGGTTGCGATCGGCTTTTCGATGACGTTTGTGGAGTCGAGTCGTCCCCCAAGACCGGTTTCAAGGACGATATAGTCGCAATTCTTTTCGCGAAAATACAGAAAAGCCACCGCGGTGACTAATTCAAATTCGGTCGGATGTTCTTCATCGTCGGCGAGCATGTCACCGACAGCCGCCTCCACCCGCGAAGAGAGTCGAAATAAGGCCTCACGCGGAATCTCTCCCTCCCGGTCATCTGTAAAATACCGGTCCAGGGAATCCTGCCCGTCGAGAATTCGGATACGTTCGCTGAAGCGTTCGAGATAAGGAGACGTATATATGCCGGTTCGATGACCCGCGGCAGCGAGAATCGAGGAGATAAAAGCTACGGTCGATCCCTTGCCGTTGGTACCGGCAACATGAATGCATCGCATGTCTGCCTCGGGATTTCCCAGACGACGCAGAAGGCTCTGCATACGCATCAGACCGAGCTGGATTCCGAATTTGACCGAAGAAAGGAGAAAGGGCGGAACGTTCAAATCACCGGTCACGCGTCAGGTCTCCTTCCCGGCGTCAGATTCCGCATCGTTTGTCGCGGCGGGGTTGGATTTCTTCTGACGGAATACGAAGAGCTTGCTCAAAATATAATTACCGATCACCACGAATACGGCAATCGCGATCTTGACCATATAGAGATAGGTCACGGTGAAAGTCCCGATCGCGAAGATCGACGTATCTTTACTCTGTAGCAGCACTTGTTCGACGATAAGAATGCCCAACTGCAGAAATCCGATCTCAAACACGATCAAGGTCAGGATTCGAGACGAGAAGAATCCGATCATCTCGCGAAAAAAGGGACCCTTCGAACAGAATACAAAGGCACGGTTCGTCACAAAGGCAAACAGAACCGCGAGTATCCAGGCGATCGTCGTGTTCACCGCGTCCAACAGGTCGAAACGAAGGGCGGCAATCGTCAGGGGCACTTCATACATGCCAAACAGCTTGTCGAATCCGATGAATGATATAAGGTTCACCAGCGTCGTCAACGCGCCGAAAATAAAATACAGGACGATCTCCCGCGTCTTCTTCTCCGAGGCCGAAAGAGTAGAATCACCGCGAATCCATGCGCTTAATGAAGCCATTATACGTGTCTCACTTCCTCCGACGGCCGGAACCGGCGCCGAATCTGTTGAATAATAAATACGAGCATGAAAAATTCTGCGACCGCAACGACGGATGCGATGATGAACGGCACAAGGAACGTGGAGGAGTTGTCCTTATCGACATACGGACATAATGAGCCGTCGGCAGGATCGAAGATATAGAAACCGCTCACACCGGCTTCGTCGGTCAGATAGATTAATGTCGTATCTTCCTGGTCCACAAAGGCCTTCACCGTTATACCGTTGACCGTCGTATCCTTCTCTGCAAAACCGGACGGAATCGGAACGCCGGCGGTTACCTTCGTGATCGTCAGCAGCTGAGCCGCCTGATAAAGGGTCGCACCGGGAAGGAACTTGCGGATCTCTGCGGTATCGGGAAAATATTGAAAGAGCTCAGGAGCATTCTCGCCGTCCTGCAGATACAGAAGCAGGCTCTTGACGCCGCTTCCCGTAAATACGGGAACGGTATTCTCGCCGATAATTCTCGACTCCTGAACAAAGTTAAAAGGCAGCGGAAGGGCTTGCGGCAACTCGGCAAACGTATATACCTTACCGTTCTTATCCGCGATCGTCGCGCCCTCCGGCACAAAGTTCGCGTCCCGAACAACCGTTATCGTATACGTGAGAGCTGTCTGCCCATCCTGCGCGTCTACTTTGATCACAACCTGATTCGAGCCGACCACGAGATTATCCGCTCCGGTTATCGTTACAACTGCCGTCGGGTCCGCGGCCGAAGCAATGACCTTGATCGATGTCACACTTCGGGAGACATGTGCTTCATACTGGAAAACCGATGGCGAGAACTCCGGCGTGAAGAGAACATCTTCAATCGTCATCGCCGCAAGAGATGCATTCGACGACATGATGCTCTCGACGGGAACGGTGGCAGAATTTCCGACGGTCGCGGTAACCTGCGACATCGTACTATTCTTGAATCCGCCGAGGCTCCCCAGCGAGAACTTGGCATCGCCCTTCTTGACATTCTCAATCACCTTGAAATACAGAACACAGACCGTCACCCGCTCCCCGGAAAACATACTCGGATCCGCAGGCGGCGCGATCGGATTTCCGGAATCGTCCACCGTAGGAGCCGTCGCGTTCGTGGCGACCTGAGACTCGACCGTCTGATCGAGACCGGCAATCGAGATGACACTGGTCGATGCGGTGCTTGTGACAGAGAAGGTCGAGGGCATATCTCCGCCCTTGTCCATTCCCGAAAAGGTTACATAGGCAGGATCAAATGCGACCTCAATCGGTCCGAAACGTGTCAGGTTCGGAAAATTACTGAAGTTCACGCGAACAGATATGGTATCTCCCGATTTCACAGGATCCTCGGACGACGACAGATTCACCGTCAAAGATGCGTCAGCGCGGAGCATGGCTGTTGTCTGCAGAAGAAGCACGGTAGCCATAAAGGCCGCTGTCAGAATTCTTCTAAGCTTCATGTATGTCCTCCTCTATATCCTTCAAAAGGATCTTTTCCCTACGTATTATACACATACCGGCGTCAAAGCATCAAATCGGCGGCGGCAACATTCCGTAAGCGTCCGGCATATTGGAATATACCGGTATTTCGAAGACAAACGGTTCTCCGATCATGTTCTGTGACAGGTACGCCCGATAATAACGGGCACTCTCCGAATAGGCCATCTGAACATTCTGTGCGTACTGATGCTTAAAGAGTCCATCCTCGTTATTGATTACATCAAACTTCTGGAAATACAGAGTATCCTGACCGATATCGACATAACTTCCGGCAATCCACATTGCACCGCCGCGAATCGCAAGATCCGGAGTCGTCCACGGCAGAAGCAGTGCCTCCTCCTCCGGAGTCAAATCCTTGAACTGGGGATCTTTGCCCCACATCGCGTATTTCGCTCCGTTGATCAATGCGCCGTTCTCCACCTCCGGATTCGGCGTCGATCCGATATTGTAGAAATTATAATATCCTTCATAGCCCGGCAAGGTTCCGGTCGACAGCATTGATTGCCCCTGACGCCCCATCTCCTGGATGATCCGGCTCGCGAGAAAATACGGTGAGATTCCGGCATCCTGACCCGCCGACAAGAGGATCTGCGCAAAGTCGGGATCCCCCGCCTCCAGGAAAGAATTCTTCACGATACTTCTTACCCCGTCGATCGTATGAATATTTATATCAAACGACAGCTTCTCAAACTGGAAGATATAGACCGGGTCGAAGAAATTCCGCGGGTCCAGAAAATACGACACAACCTCTGTACGCGCCGATCGCCAGGAGCTGCCATCATAAACAGGACTTCCGTCCTTGACCCAGCCCGGACTGTACGTGTCACTGACGAGACTGCGATCCTTCTTGTCTTGTTCAGCCATCAGATCCGTCCATGAGACCCCCGTCTCAACTGCCACGAAGCGATAATTCGGCGCCAAATTATGCATCAACCACAGGCCGCTCCGATAGCTCGCCGGAAACTTTACCAGTGTATCTACGTCATACCCTTCACTGTCCGATCCCGAGAGATAGTAGAGCGGGTATTCCGTTACTATGCCGTCAAAATCCGTGACACGAACGCGAATAATATTGCGTGACGGCGCGATCGGAATCGATAAGGGATCGACGATCCCATTGACAGCCGACGACTCTGCCAGAATCTCGACCTTGGCCGCATATCCTTCCGCCGCGACGGCCTCGATCTGAAGCATGGCGTTCGAGCCGGCATCCACATAGCCGTACGCCTGTTCCTCCGGCGCGAAAAGCGGGTATGTGGGAACCTTCGACCCGTCGGCGAACCGGAAAGCCAGCGACGACAGGCAGCCGTTGATTGGCAGGATGGTTATCTCCGATCTCTTGAGCGACACCACATTCGAATTGTTGTCCTTGAGGGAAATTGTCTCTTCCAGAATATCTACCGCAGGAGCAACAGATGGATACGGTGTGGGCACGGGCGGAAGTTCGCCGACCACCGCGTAGTAGTTCCCATCCGAATCCCGGGCGACATTCTTGCTCTGTACCATCAGATATGTAATATCCGCACTGATAGCGGCTGTTTTCCCCTTCTGGACGCGAACATAGAACATATTCTGCGGCGGGTCAACAAAGGGATCTGACCCGTCTCCCGCAATAATCTCCTGTTTCTTCCCTCGCAGAATCTCGACAGACAAACCCGGAAGATCATTGGTTCCGATCTTGTTGCCATTGCCGTCATACATCGTGACGAGAAGATCACCCGACGCGTTGACAAAATTGACGTACGCATTCCGGTCCATGGCGTCAAGATTGTACCAGACGTCCGAATCATTCGCCTTGAGAGTACCCATCTGCACGCCGTCGTTGATCAGCGGCAAGAACTCCGGCAACATGACTCTCCCCCCGGTAAGGATAGTTCCGCGTCCGTCACTGGTCCGCAGAAGAACCTGAACCGAGTGTTCACCGGGGACTTCCCGACGGGTATCCCACAGCAAGGAGAATCGACTGGATTCTCCGGAATCACTCGAGAGTTGCAGTTGTCCCGGCTTGAGATCTCCGTCCACGTAGAAATCCGTCCGCGCCTGATCACCCGAAATGGTTATCGTCCCTCCAACCTTGCGAATCCCAAACGCGAAATTCTCCTCATCGTGAATCGGATCCTCGAGGTTTACGGCGAGAACCCGTGTCGCAGCCGCATCTGCATCCGGCGAGAATGCCGGAGAATAGCCTGTATTGAGTGAATACAGCAGGCTCTCAATGACATACACACGGGATTGTTCCGACAGAAGCGCGGCAATATTGGCACTCTGATCTACACTTCCATAGAGCGCAAACGAGAGGTCCGACGCAAAGGCAGCGTCATCCTTGCCCGAGAGGAGATATGTCGTGCCCGTAAAACAATGTCGCACAAACTCATTCAAGGTGGAACGACCGGAAGAGATCTCGTCCATCCATACATTCTCACCGCTCAGAGAAGTTGACGCGAGTACCCGTGTCACAATCGCCGACTCGTTCGCATCAAGTTCCCGTCTCTCCTGTGAAGCCCACAGAGTTCGCGAGAGAATCAGACCAATGACAGCTGATAACAAGAGCGCCACTGCGGCAAGCAAATAGGAAATCCGAAGTCTTCTTACCCGCATGCGCCCGTTACCTGCTGATCTGATCGAGAGTTCTGCCATAAGCCGGCAGGAAATGCTCGAGGAAGTAACGGACCTCCGGCAGATCAATATGCTGGATGGTTTGTGCCAGAGAATCCTTTGCGGAGGAGAATTCGTGGTTGCCGGACTGTTCTTCCGTAACGCACTTGATATACGCGCTGATCTTATCCGCAGCCTTGACCACGGCCAGAACCTCACGGCCCGCGTTCGTACTCGCGTCCGGCGAGAACAGGCTTCGGTAGTCCCCCTTGAGCTCCTCGGGCAGAAGTCCGAGAAGCGTCTCCGTCGCACGTCCCTCGACCTTCTTGTAGGCCTCGGTGATCTCCGGGCTGTAATACTTGATCGGCGTCGGCAGATCGCCCGTAATAATCTCCGCCGCGTCATGAAGAAGTGCGACACCCATCACGTAAAGAGCATCCATCGGCTCTCTCCCGTCCGCGAAAAAACGGTTGCGGATCGTCGCCAGCGAATGCGCGATCATCGCAACATCCATACTGTGCTCCTTCAGATTCTCGGTACGATTATTCCGCATCAGTCCCCACCGGCCGATGTATTGCATCCGGTCCAGCATCGCGTAGAAGGAATATTCGTCATTTGCTGCGGCAACAGGATTCGCCATATCTTCCATCATCGTAACCTCACACCCAGTAAATCATCTCATAACACTTATCCGCGTAGGAATCCGTCATCCCCGCGATATAATCCGTGACAATCTGAAGACCCGAGGCACCTTCCACAGGATAACCCTGCGCATATTCGACCAGCCCGACAAAAACCGGATTTCGGGAGGCCAAAGACTTCTCCGGATCAGTTATCGCGTTCATCAGCGCCTCGAAAAGTCCCTCTACGGTATTCTTCACCCGCGTCTCATAACGCTTGATCTTCTCCGATCGATAAATTCGACTGACATTCTCCTTCAGGAGTTGCTCCATCGCAGACCCCGCCTCATCGGACATACAGATCTGATCTCTGTCGAGACTGTTGTGAATGATATCCGTCACCAAGGTGTGAATGATCTGTGAGTTCGTCGATCCGAGCGTCGATGTGATCGCCGGCGGAATGTCTTCAAACTCCATAATCCCGGCTCTCGCCGCGTCCTCGATATCCCGTCCGATATACGCGATCTTGTCAGCGATTCGGACGACACAACCCTCGAGAGTCGCCGGCATCGGGTGACGCCCCTTACAATATTCGAGGATAGATTCGGTCGATTTCGATCGGTCCGGATGGAGCCGGTATTCGCTGTATGTCTCCCCGCAATGGGATGCGATTCCGTCGCGCACCTCAAAGGACAGATTCATGCCCCTACCCTTATCTTTACGCGATGAAAGTATATCCGCGACACGCAGGCTCTGTAATTCATGCTGGAAATAGAGAGAAGAATCCCTTGCCTGTACACACGCATTCAACGTGCGCTCGCCGGAATGCCCATACGGCGCATGACCGATATCATGGCCGAGCGAGATCGCCTGTACGAGATCCAGATTCAGATTTAACGCGCGAGCGATCGTTGTCGCGATGTAGTTCACATAGATAACATGCTCAATGCGCGAGCAGATATGATCGTTCTGGGGGTTGAAGAAGACCTGCGTCTTGTGGCGAAGTCTGCGAAAAGCCTGCGAGTAGATAATCCGTCCGGTGTCTCGTTCGAAGTCCGAACGCACCGTGCATTTCTCTTCGGGAAATAAGCGCCCGCGGCTGTCACGGCTGCGAAACGCATACGGGGACAGATACTTCTCCCGCTCGTCGCGCAACATCGCCAGGAGCTCCCGATCTCTCGGATTATCCGTCAGATCGACCGCTGAACGCCCGATCTCCTCGCCGGATGGAATATCGTCAAACAGGCTCTGTACTTTATCATCATAGTCCATAAGTAAGACCTCTCTTTGCCCTTGTCATTATACCATATGACGCAGGGCGGGCACCTTACGCCTTGACCAGTTTCGCCTGACGGACAAGCATATTCTTCGTCGTCTTGTTATCGAACGCGACGGCGACCAATGCGTCTCCCGCAACCTTCTCCACCGTGATGACGCGGCCCTTGCCGAAGCGCGGGTGTTTGACATCCATGCCCTTCGCGATCGTCTCCGGCGTCAGGTAATCCGCCGAATCTCCTCCCGCAGAAGAACCTGTACCGCTCGCAACCGTGGTTCCGGAATACCCCGGCACACGTCCGAACGCCGCCATTCCGCCAACCGTTGATCCGGAACTTCCGGACGAGAATCCCGAACCGACGGTCGCGCCCCCGCGAGCCGGATATCCCGAAACTCCGGTGGTTGTCCGTCCGCCCGCGGCTCCGGGTGCCGTGCGATAGCGACTGAGTTCATCGTTCGAATCGACAAAGGACTTGCGCATCGTTCCGATCGGCTCGATGTATGTCTGATCGACCTCCAGAATAAACCGCGATGGCGGCATCTGCTGCGTCTGCCCGAACACAATCCGGCTTCGCGAGGAGATGATGTGGAGTTTCTTTTTCGCGCGCGTAATCGCCACATAAGCTAACCGACGCTCCTCCTCGATCGCTTCGTTGCTCTCGATCGACCGTGCGCTCGGGAACAATCCCTCCTCGGCACCGACAAGAAAGACGACGCCGAATTCCAGACCCTTGGCGCTGTGAATCGTGAGAAGGCGGACGAAGTCATCGTTCGTATCGTCGTTATCGCCTTCGGAATATAGCGCGGCGTTCTCCAGATACGCCTCAAGGATTCCGCGAAGATCCGTAGAAAAGGTCGCATCGAGGCTCTCGAAATTGTCGGTGTCGATCGCATCCGAAGCGATATCGTCATTCTCTTCATCAACAGGCCGGAGACTTCTTCTGCGCGTTTCAAATTCAACCGCTTCCGATAAGAGTTCCTTCAGGTTCTCGACACGGTCGACCGTCTCCCCCTTCTTCTCCTTCTGCTCGATGATCTCCTGCATCATGCCCGACTGATCCTGAACAAACTCGATGAATTCGGCGAAGTTCATCTTATTCTCGTCAATCTTTTCGCGAAAAGAGACGATCAGATCGTAGAACTGCATCAGGCGCGGCGCCGAGCGTTGCAGCTCCGGATACACGGCCGCCGAAGCGCAGACGGTTAAAAGGCCGCAATTCTCGCGAAGCGCGATCTCCCGAAGTTTCTCGACCGTTGTGTCGCCGATCCCTCGCTTAGGTACATTGATAACGCGGTCGAACGCATAATTGTCATCCGGCGACATAATCAGTCTGAGATACGCCAGAATGTCCTTAATCTCCTTACGGTCATAGAACCGCTGTCCGCCGTAGACGCGATACGGAATCCCCTGCTCGCGCAGCGCCGTCTCAATCGTTCTCGACAAGGCGTTCATACGATAAAGAACTGCGATATCCTTATATGCGAACTTCTTCGTTGCGATCAATCGGTTGATCTGATCCGTCACATAGTACGCCTCCGCCCCGTGGTGGTCCGCGCTGTACCACGTGATCTTCTCCCCCGCGCCGAGCTCTGTGCGCAAGGTCTTGCTCTTGCGCGAGGAGTTCCGACGGATCAAGCTGTTTGCCGCCTGCAGAATATTATCCGTCGAGCGGTAATTCTGCTCAAGCTTAATCACCTTCGTATTGCGGAAATCCTTCTCAAAATCGAGAATGTTCCGGATATTAGCGCCGCGAAAAGAATAAATCGACTGATCATCGTCGCCGACGACGCACAGATTGTGATAGAGTTTGGCAAGTTGCAGAATCAGTCGGTACTGCGCGTGATTCGTATCCTGATACTCATCGACCATAATATAGCGGAACTGCTCCTGATAATACGTCAGCACATCGGCATTCTTCTCGAAAAGCTCGACGGCGTAGTAAAGAATATCATCAAAATCCATCGCGTTCGCGGCGCGCATCTTCTCCTTATACCGGCGGTAGATCGCCGCCGTCTTAGAGAGGCGGAAGTCAGCTCCCGCATCTCGCTCCATCATCTCCGGTGTCGTCATCTCATTCTTGGCCCGGCTGATCTCACCGGCAATCGATCGCGGAATGAAGATCTTGTCATTCAGGTTCATCTCGGAGATGCACTCCTTAATCGCCTTCAGCTGATCGTCCGTATCAAGAATCGAGAAACTCCGCGTGAAACCCAGAAGTTCGGCATGCCGACGCAAGATGCGTGAGAACATCGAGTGGAAAGTGCCTACCCACATATACGAAGCTGTGTCGCCCACAAGATCGCGGATACGCTCCTTCATCTCGTTCGCCGCCTTGTTCGTGAAGGTGATCGCCAGAATCGACGACGGGCGCACCTTGCGAACGCGCAGGAGGTACGCGATACGGAAGGTGATGACGCGCGTCTTCCCGGAGCCCGCGCCCGCCAGGATCAGAAGCGGCCCCTCATGATGACACACGGCCTCCTTCTGCTCAGGATTGAGACCTGCGAGCATACTCTCGTCCCACGCCGCAGGCAAGGGTTCGCTCGTGGCCGGCGCCGTGTAAAATTGGCTATTGTCCTCCGCCGCCGGTGCCTTAGCAATCGGCTGTTGGTCATCACTGTCAAAGAGAAATAGATCGTCCAAAATATGTCCTCCGTAGCATCGGTAATTTATGATTTTTGCCGGTTTATTATACCATAAAAAGAGGGTGACCCTTTGTAGGATCACCCTCTCTTATCACGCATCGAACGGCAGTAACAGAAATTCATCAAAAACCGAAATCAGTCAAGTATCGGAATCGATATACTCCCTAGCCTTCCTTTCTCAGCAATTCGAAATCAAGCAAAGGTTCATTCAAAAGTTCAAAAGGTTAAAGATAAAACATCAATAGGTAGGTTCGATCAGACCATAGTTGCCGTCCTTGCGTTTATACACAACACAGACATTTCCGGTCTCAGCGTCCAGATATACCAGAAAGCTGTGTCCGAGCATTTCCATCTGCAAAACCGCGTCGTCCGATGTCATCGGAACCAGAGCGAAAGTCTTGCGCTTGATGATCGTCTTCTCCTCGTACTCTTCATCTTCCGCATCCGGTACGATGTCGTCGAGGTACTCCTTCATGTAGGAATAGTCGTGAATCTGTTTCTGAATTCTTGTCTTCTGTCGGCGAATCTGCGACTCGAGCTTGTCCACCGTGCGGTCAACCGCTGTGAGAATCTCTTCGTCCTTCGCTTCTGCCCGATAGATATGGTTCTGAAGTCTTAACGTGATCTCAACCTTCTTCACATCGCGTTCCGGTCGGATCTTGACGGAAAAAGCAGCCTCTTCTCCGAAGTACTTATTGAATTTCGAGAGCTTATCGCTGATCTTCTCCTCCAATCTCTGTCCGACGTGAATTCCGATACCCTGTGTCGTGATCTTCATAGAATCACTTCCTTCCGGCTTCTTTTCGCGAATCCTTTACAGGATTCTTACCTCCATTATACGTAACGGAGGAAAAAAACCCGTAACGTTCATCACTGCGCAAAAAACGGATTCATGGTACAATTAAAGTGTTGCGTCGGGCAATTCCTCGGTCAGAGATTCTGCGGTGGATTGGCCGGCGCTTCGCCGTTCACGGGAATCGGTTCGGATTGAACCGGAACCGCCTGAACTTCATGCGCGGCAATATCCGTCGCAGCCTGAGTGCCCTTGGGAACAAGAGTCGGCGGCACCGGAGGCAACGAGGTCGGAACCTCAACCTGCTTATCCGACCCTTCCGGGAACTTCGTCCCACATGCGGAACAGAACGCATGCTCAAGAGGATTCTCCCTCTTACAGCTGGAGCATAGCTTCAGCCCCTTCTCAAAAAGAATCTTCAGCTTGTTCGCCTCGATATCAATAAACAATGTAGAAATCGCGTCACATCTTGCGTTGATGTCTTTGGATACATCGACCGAGACATCGCGGTATTGACCGTAATAGAGGCGCCCGATTTCGTCAAAATAACGGTTGATGCTCGCGTTCTTCTCCTCGATCGCCCGCTGCAGCAGTGAAATCGTCCTGGCCTTCGGATCAAAAAGTGCCATAAGTAAGTCCTCCTTTGAATCATTACCCGCGCTTCGTACAACATATACGCAAACGTGGGCATATTTATTATACCGCGAAAACTCTCATTTCGAAAGGACAAGTACGGTGCGAAATGCGTCAGGGTAGAACCATATGCGCGTAGATAGAGCCATCATCGCGGAATTTGATAGCCACTTGCTCGCGCTGAGAGATCTACCTTTTGATAATGGAGAGAAACACCTGCGTATCGTCTTTTTTGTTGGGAAACAGAGGTCACTCATGAGTGATTAGTAGTTCAACCTACTAAAACACGCTAAGAGGCCGATTTAGTAGGTTTGTCAATGATAAGAAACGCACGCCACAAGGCAGGCTGACCTACTAAAACACGCTCCGATGCTTATTTAGTAGGTTTGTCATTGATAAGAAACCCGCGCCGGGCGACCGGCGTACCTACTCAATCCCACGAATTGGCCATCTGAGTAGGTTTGTCATTGACAAGAAACCCGCGCCGGGCGACCGGCGTACCTACCCAAATGCACGAATTGGCCATTTGAGTAAGTTTGTCATTGATAAGAAACCCGCGCCGGGCGGTCGGCGTACCTACTCAAACGCGCAAAACAGCCAATTGAGTAGGTTTGTCATTGATAAGAAACGTGCGCCGGGCGACCGGTGTACCTACTCAAATGCACGAATTGGCCATTTGAGTAGGTTTGTCATTGATAAGAAACCCGTACCGGGGTAGGTTGGCCCTGTGAACCCGGTTGGCTTGCGACCATTATCAAATGGATGGCTCTCAGACGGCGGCTCGAGAGGATCTCATAAAACACTTATCGCTGAAGACAAAATATGGCGTCACCTGCCCGCACAACAAACAGAGTTCAACAACCAAACGACGTCTAACGGCACGACGGATAGTGCTATGTCAGAATCGGCGACCTCCAACTGTACGGCCAACGGCGCATCGTCAAACCCCGACAACCTCCATCCTCGCACGGATTGATCTCATAAGAAAACCTGCCCAGTCAGGCATTGCAATCGGACGGAGCGCAATGATAACCCGCCTCGCCATGCTTTTCGCGCGGATTGATCTCATAAAAAACCCGCCCCTCAGGCCTTCCTCCCGTCGGAACGCACAACGAAAAACCCGCCCCGTCAAGCCTTGCGGCGCGACGGAGCGGGTCTCATACGTTATCGGGAGGGAAAATTACTTCGCGTCAACCTCAGCCATGTGCTCGATGAGCATGAGGACCTTGTTGGAGTAACCCCACTCGTTGTCGTACCACGAAACGAGCTTCACGAAGTTCGGGTTCAGGGCGATACCGGCATCTGCATCAAAGATGGAGGTGCGAGCGTCGTGGATGAAGTCAGAGGAAACAACGAGATCTTCGGTGTAACCGAGGATGCCCTTGTACTGCTCGGACTCGGAAGCCGCCTTGACAGCAGCCTTGATCTCGTCGTAAGAAGCACCCTTCTCAAGACGGACAGTCAGGTCAACAACGGAAACGTCAGCTGTAGGAACGCGGAAAGCCATACCTGTCAGCTTGCCGTTGAGCTCCGGGATAACCTTGCCAACAGCCTTCGCTGCGCCGGTGGAAGAAGGGATGATGTTGAAAGCTGCGCCACGGCCGCCTCTCCAGTCCTTCTTCGAAGGGCCGTCAACAGTCTTCTGTGTAGCTGTTGTAGCATGAACGGTGGTCATGAGACCCTCGATGATGCCGAAGTTGTCGTTGATAACCTTAGCCAGAGGAGCCAGACAGTTCGTTGTGCAGGAAGCGTTGGATACGACGACCATATCCTTGGTGTACTTGTCCTGGTTAACGCCCATGACGAACATCGGGGCATCAGCCGAAGGAGCAGAGATAACAACCTTCTTCGCGCCACCAACGAGGTGAGCGGAAGCCTTGTCCGTGGTCGTGTAAACGCCCGTGGACTCAACAATGTAATCAGCACCGACGGACTTCCAGTCAATCTGGGCGGCGTCCATGCAAGCGAAAACCTTGATCTTCTCACCGTTTACAACGATGAAATCCTCGCCAACCTCGATCGTGCCGTCAAAAACGCCATGAACGGTGTCGTAACGAAGCATATACTCCATGTATTTCGGATCGATGAAAGGATCGTTGATACCGACAACCTGAATGTTCGGATTCGCGACGGATGCACGAAAAACGAGACGTCCGATACGGCCAAATCCATTAATACCGACTTTAACTGCCATATTTGTTCCTCCCAAATATTCCCTTATGCAGGGTTAGATTTACTACGTGTGCACTTTGCACCACAAAGATTTTACCGCAAATACCCGTCTAATACAACCTTTGATTCTCAAACGACACAAAAAATTGACACGAAAACGAGCCCTTTCCTTGTTCATTTTACACAATGTTTGCAAGTTCCGAATCCCCTGCCTTCATATGCGTCGGAGTGGGGTGGTATGGAAATTTCCTCATAGAGTATGGCGCGCGAACACTCTAGCGGAACTGTATTGATGTCGAAAAAATCGCGCCGGTTCGGCGCGTACCTATAATTCCGGACAATCTCGTTCTGGGTAGACCTCGAGGCGTTTGCTTGTCATTGATTACAACGAATAACCAACTGACCTCATGAATATATACTGCTTCAGGGAGTTTGCGAAAAGAATCTCCAATTTTATCGGAGTCGCGGCGCGACCTCCCCCATAATAAGGACTTTTTTTTTATTCAACTTGCTGTCAAATTTTTGACCTCTACCCGTATCAATCATGTCGCCTCCAACTCGAAGATCTCAGGATATTCATCCACCCTCAAGCAATCATGATATAATATGAGTGCCATCAATTTGAGAAGAGGTGAGCCGATGAGCAAGAACGTACTTCATCACCGGACCATTCGGAAGATCATCCTAACAATTTCCCTGTGTACTGCACTTTTTTTCGCCGCGACTGGTTGTCAGTTCTATTATGTAGCTAACGAATCCACGACCTCAGCGCCAGAAACGGCCGCCGAGGAAGAGACCACGGATACTACGGAGGAACCGACAACGGCAGAGTCCACCACTGCAGACGCAACTATTGCCGTCGAGACAACAGTCGCGGCGACCACAGCCGCCCCGACCCCCACCGAACCTTCCGAGACCACCCGCCCTCCCGTCGTGAATACGGCGACGATGTATTCGAGCTACGCGATAATGAAGTCATTTGATCCCGAGACAGGCCTGGCGAAGTTCGATTATTTCGACATGCTGACCGGCCAGGACGCGATCGACTGGCTCGTCAACAACGAAGGCTATACGCCGGCCGAGGCCGAAGAAGAGGTCAACAACTACATGGACGGCGAGTTCTTCATGAAGAATATCAACCCGCAACTGCGCACCGTCGATCTGGTTGTAACCCCACTCGAGGCCATCCATTACGCCGACGGTTCCCAGACAGCAACTTGGCCGGATTCCGAATCAATCTCCTACGAGGACTTTGTCGCGCTCTATGAGCTCGAAAAGGTCGATCCGGACGGCATCTCCTACGTCATGAAAGGCCTCTTCTACTGGGTAACCGTCGAGGATGACGTCGTGACCGAGGTCAAACAGGTTTACTGGTGCTGAGTGAGAATGATCACCTATAATGCACGAAAAGAACGCCGAGCGCAAAACGTTTGGCGTTTTTTATTTGAAATAAATTAGTCTCGGAAGATCTCTCTTGCAGATAGTCAGTCTTTATATAATCTCTAAATTCCAACTCTGATTCACCTTGTAGTATAAAGAATGAGAATTTATGTATAAAGCCGTTGTTAGTCTCAGCGCCCCGATTCGAGGCGAAATCCCGCTTACTCAACATTCTCACGTCCCGGACGGATACGTACAATATGTTCTTTGATTCGCTTCCTCAGTCTCAAGGAACGCATAAACCCCGTCGTGTTCCGGATGATCGCGATCTTTCTCGCTGAATGCCTCCGCTGACCACAGTGCAACGTACGTGATGCCGGCCTCCTCGTAATTCCGATCTCTTACAATCGTACAAGTTAGGTCTACATAATAATGCACACCGCGCGAAACAAAATAGAAGGTACTGTCACATTTCATGTTTTCGAAACCTTCGTCCCAATTACTGGACTTCGACGGGAAAAACGCTTCCTCTCTTGAATCAACCGGCCCCGGGAACTCCGCAATAAGCTCCGAGATTTGCCGGCGAAGTTCCGGATCCTCTCTTCGCGATGCCGTGAAAAACTTAATTAGTGTCTCTTCGTCCCCCGATTCTGCCGCCGTCAAGAAGGCCTCAACTTCGTTCTCGTACAAAGTCTCATAACTATCGTAGTAGGTTGTAGCCGACTCATTGACCTTCATGTTTAACCTCCATTCGATATTTGTCGCTAGCCAATGAGGTTTCGCCGACCCTTTACGCGGGGCTTTTCATGCACGAACCTACTAAAACGTCCGTTGAGCGCGGTTGAGTAGGTTCGTCAGCTTCCCGACGCGTGTTGAAATTCGCTGATGCACCGACGAAACGGGTCGCTGATGACGTTTTCGTCGGTGCATCTCCCCTCCGGCGCGTGTTGAAACTCGTTGATGCACCGACGAAACGGGCCGCTGATGTCGATTTCGTCGGTGCGCCGCCTCTCCGGCGCGTGTTGAAACTCGCTGATGCACCGACGAAACGGGTCGCTGACGACGTTTTCGTCGGTACGTCGTCCCTCCGGCAGGACGATACGCATCTGTTGCTCTCCATTGTCGATAGGCAGATTTAGTTGTGCGAGCAAGATTTGGTGCATACACTGATGTGGCTGAAATAGATGGCTCGTTTTCCGGATTACGGTCGAAGGTGACGTTGTGACCGAGGTCGCACAGATTTACTGGTGCTAAGCAGAGAGAATACTACTGAATGACGAATGAATGTCAGAAGAACGCTAGGCACGAGAAATCGTCAAGCGTTTTTTGAAGGAAACGAGCATCCAAGCCCCTCCTATCAGGAAGTCATCTCCAACCTCGAGTGCAGAAGATTCTCCGTGTTTCGATGGGCGAAAAGGATATTGTCGCCGCTTGTCAGGTTATAGACGACGGACCACTGCAGATAGTCTTCTTTCTCATTTCGGATGCCGACATCCGCCAGTAATTGCACCGCCTGCGACTCGTTCAGCACGCCGTTATTCTCCATGTTGACCTGCAGAACTCTGTCATATCGCTCGAACTCATCGCCGCCCAGCCCATTGTTCAGACCATTGTACGCGATGAAGTTCGTCACGGCCTGGTACGTCGTGTCGGCTTCAATCACCTGCATTTCGCCGTCATAATATTCGACGATGACCGATCGGCCGCTGGAATCCCCGATCAGATAATGGCAGTAGAATCCGCCCGAAAAGTACACATTATACTTCTCGAGCAACTCGACGGCTTCGTCGACCGTCATCCCCTCCGGCAAGTTCTCCGCGTCGTAACGCAGAAACGAGAGGTTCACCGTCGAGACCGAAGCGTATCCGTTGTCCGGATCCGTGAACACCTGCATCGACGGCGAATATCCGAAGTCGAAATTTCTCCCGAAAAGAATCTCGCCGTTCTCTCCCGGCACCACAAACGCGGAGCATCCTCCCGACGTCACCGCCAAATCAATCGGCATCCCTTTCAACAATCGATTTGTTACAAACGCCTCGATCTCCTCGTCCGACCCTGCGCCGACCTTGAGAAACTCGTCAAATCCATAGTCCCCTTAATAGGTCATCTGGTACATGCCATACGCGTCCACCTCTCGAAAAAAAGCCAGGCTTCGCAGTTCGTTAGCAAATATTACGAGAAAAATCCCGCCTAAACAAGCGGAATCGCGGCAAGAAGAAGAATTACCCTGATGATGTTCTTTTTCATTCTGACTGACTCCAGTTTATGAATTTCTAATTGACCTCGATGGTTATATTACAGAACTCATAGTGATATTTCCCAACATTTTTTATGTAGCGTTGCGCTCCAGACTCTTAATGCACTTTGTAAGACAACTGAGCAATGGTCCATTGTCATCGGTATCGTAATAATGGAGAAGCGTTTGATTAAATTCCTCTGCATTTTTGGAATCAATCGTTAACAGACCCCGGCCGTGCTGGATTAGGACTTTATTGGCGATCATTGTCGCTGTCCTCTTATTCCCATCCCAGAATAATTGATTTCTCACAGCGTAACAAAAAAGGCTCAAAGCACGATCGATTGGATCCTCAATATTCATTCGTTCACCAAGATCTTGTAAGACTGCATCTCTATCAGGAACGGCAGGCTTAAAGTCTGTCCCGCTGATGCCAACGGATCCCGTTCGGAGAACACCCCAATCAAGGCTCTCGTTTCTTGAAACATACTCATTCACCTTGCAAATGAAGTCCAGATCCAGTGAATCGTCTATATGATTTATCACGAACTTCCATCCGTCGCGAAGATTAAGTACGGTTTGAATGTCGCTAACCGCAACATTAGAAACGACGGCTCCATCGAGAATCGTTTGCGTTTGCGGAAAAGTAACGTTACATCCCTCGACGTAAGCCGCATTATAAACAAGTTCTACAAATAGCTTTCTCGCTAAAAATAGATTCTCTTCACGATTCATAAGATTCCTCCCATTCATTTCTCATCGTATTGTAACATGAGCAACACGCGCCCGCCCACTATGGCACAATCCAGCACTGTCATCATCATTCCGGTGGCCGGGTTCATTCCATTTAACGAATATGTAATTAATCGGTCTTTGTCAACGAAAATCTCACCACTTCCGATTCTCCTCCATGACCTGACGGACATCTTCGATCGAGACGATATCTTTCCCCGCAAGTTTCTCTTCATACAGATTTTCTACAACCTGGAAGAGGTCCTCCGCCTGCGTCGTCTCGATGAAGTTCTTGAATCTCTTATCGAGCTGATTAAGTGCCTCGGTATAGTTCCTAACGGCAAGAAGAATGCCCTCTCTGTCAGTGGCAGCGAGAACCTTTTTCTTGAGATCCTTATAGATGAGACAGGCTTTCTTATATGCGGCTGCCGGCACACCCTCATCCCCGTCCCAGCTAATAAACGGATTGCTCGCGTTCTCGATGATCCATTCCGGGTTGCGAAGCTTCGAAATTAGTAGATTCTTCACCTTGTTCTTGAATGCCTTCCGGGCATATTTCCCGGGCTCTTCAGGAACATTGCTCATCCAAAAGCGAAAAAGACTCCTGAGCTCGAGAAAAGGAGCTATCTCATCTGATGTAAATCCAAACACATCGATAATATTAATGTCTTCCAGCAAAGATATTTTACAGAGCTGACCAAGATTTCGAACGATTCCCGGGCTTCCTTTAAGAAAAAGTCTACGCAAATTAGGGAATTCTGCTGCAAGAACGAGGGCATCCAATTCGTGAAAATCATGCAATGTCAAGTCTTTTATCTCACGAAGGCCATAACTAGATATTTTGTTGCTTTTGACACAATAATTAATATATGTTCTGGCTCCGTTATTCTTTTCTACAATTTTGAAGTCCGGCTCTGCTTTACCTGTAATTACTAATTCCCTTGTTCGATCATTTAAAAATAATGTATGGATTCCTGTTATGTTCAAGCCCACCTGTATAAAGCAAGAATCCCTTAAGTCAAGGCAAGTTGGACTATGGTTCATCATATACATCTCTCTAACCAAATGTCTTTTTTTCAGGTAAGAGAATAGCCCCTCATAATACCGATGAATATAGACGCCTTCCAAGCATGGAAAGGCATCCAATTCTGAATAATCTTTAATCTCGGCTAGAAGCTCATCATCGATGTGACGATGGTTTCTTGGATATGTTCTTGATCCGATAACGACCGGATTTTGGTCATAAGCATACTTCTCAAACGCCTCAGATTCTTCTTCTGGAATCTCATTCCATTCTTTCATTTCAATGTGTTCAATCCCGTCCGGCCATTGGCGCGAATTCAAGTCAGTTGGCACAGTAAGGATCGGATTAACATTTCCAACATAAATATATGATGTCGGCATATTGTGTACTGAGTTGTTTTGATGATAATAATATTCTCCGTGAGCAAGTGGTCGAATTTTATTCAGATCATTCAAGTTTATCGGTGCTTTTTTTAATAAGTCCAATACAACGTTACTAATCCTTTCTCCTTCAATATCAAGAATCTGACAAGCACTATATTGATCTAATTCGCGAATGTAGTAGCAATATACATCTCCGACAGCTAGCATCTTTCCCCTCGCATTTCTCGTTATTTCCCATCGAAAAGCTTTTCAACTTCAACGAGAACTCCCTTCATAATTAAACACGCCTCTTACGAGATTCGGTCATCTTGCTCAATCCTCGTGCCAAATTCTCGATAAATAATCTACATCTCTCGAGTCCGCAGGATTCATCGGCAGAAATATCAGCTTCAGATTTGATATATGTTCCGGCCATGGTTCATCATATGTCGCCCCCTCAAGTTCGTCGATCCTGCCGTCAGTAACAAGCAAGACAAAACCCATTCCATGTTCTAACTCATCACATTGGGCATGGATATCCGAAAGACGAATGGTACATTTTCCTGTTGCTTGAGGTGATGTTTCGTCAACCTGAAATGTTGCGAAGAATCCTACCCCTGAAAATCTCCGATCTGTTATTTTGGCATGTCTGTATTGAGCACGCAGAATCTTCAGTTCTTCCGTGTCTCCTTGAAGGATTTTCTCCATAACGAGATTCTCGAATTGTTCAAATTCAATGCATTTCATCTTCTATAAATCCTCTATTGAATGATGTTAGTCTTGAATGTTTGTATCTCCTTTAGTAGAATACGCCTTCCCTCTTCAGCATCATATAAATTTATTGATTCATCAATCTTTATAATAAATCTCAATAGTTTCTCCTCAATGTAATGCTCTTCCACGGCACCGCGGTTTCCTTCGATATCTTGCTCCAATTCTCTTTCACTTATACGCTTGTGTTCGTATAAGTGGACAGAATGCAGAACGTTTTCTATCAATCTCTTGCTGTGTTCATTCATACTCTCATCACCCATTGTTTTTGATTAATTCTCTCGTACGATCGTCGAATTCCACATAGTTGTACTAATCATAAAATGATACAGTAAGCTCGCGCTCATAGAAATTTTGGTTGATTAATTTATTAGTTTTATCGTATATGTTGCGATGTCATATGTCCTGCCAATCCCGATAATATCTTCGGACGAATAGTCACGTTATCCGAGCAAACCACTCCAAAAAGGTACATTACTTGCTGAACCAAAACAAATATCACTCTGTCTTTTGTCACCAAATTCAATTTCAAGGTAGGACTCCAAGTTCTCTCCATAGCAGATCACATCTATACCGTGTATTGAGAAAACCGGGGACATGCTCTGATCGATTGCAGGAACATATCTGTGACCATAGATGGGGATCAGCGCCGGAGCAGTTCCTAGCATTTTTCTTACATAAGTACCACGTTCGTTCTCGGGCGGTTCATCTCCCCATGCGGGAGACCAATCTACCTCTTCAGCCAGTTTGAATATGCCGCCGGAAAAGCGCACGCTGACCGCAGACAATAGTGCATCGATTCCGGGCAAATAGTGCATGGCGGCCGCGAATGGTGCACAGCCGCCATGCGGTCGATTTACTCGCAGAGTCCGTTG
>JAEWUD010000027.1 GCA_023397475.1 Bacillota bacterium | reverse complement strand
GTACCAGACATCGCGCGGGTGTAAGTTCAACTGTGATTTCTGTTCGATCAAGACGATGTATTCTCGCGTGCGCAGGAAGCCCGTGGAAGATGTTGTCTCTGACCTTCGGCGCATGAGAGAGAAGATTATCTTCTTTGCCGACGATAATCTATTCTATGACGAAGAGGGAGCGCTGGAGCTTTTTCGCGCGATCGCCCCGCTCAAGAAGCGATGGGCTTGCCAGATCAGCATGGATGTCGCCAAGAACGATGAACTCCTTCGCGAGATGAAGAAGGCCGGATGTTTTCTCGTGCTGCTCGGTTTCGAGTCCTTGAACCGGTCGTCGCTGTCGACGATGCACAAGGTCGCGAATCAGGCCGCCGAAGATTATGAGACAGTGATCGCCAGGATTTACCGCCATCGGCTGCTGATTTACGGGACGTTCGTGTTCGGATATGACGATGACACGCCAGAGCTTTTCGAGAGGACATTGCAGTTTGTCGAGAAGAATCACTTTGCAATTACCAACTTCAACCCGTTGATTCCGATGCCGGGCACGGGCGTTTATCGTCGACTCGAGCAGGAGGGGCGCCTTCTCTACGACAAATGGTGGCTCTCGGATGAGTATCGCTACGGCGATACGATTTATCAGCCCCGGGGAATGTCGCCCGCGGATCTTCGGGACGGTTGCATTCAAATGCGGACGCGATTCTACTCGGTCGGGAGCATCTTTCGCCGTTTGCTCGCCCGACCAAACTTCTTTTTCCCATGGAACTTTTCCGTATTTCTCTTGACGAATTTTATCTCGCGAAAAGAAATACGTTCGAAACAAGGACAGATTCTCGGAGGGACATTGCATGAAGCTCATTCTGATTAAGCCGAATATCGGTCGCAGGGAACACAGTCTATATGTTGACGAAGGCCGTATGGAGCCGTTGCCGCTCGGGGTTCTCGCCGGACTCACGCCGCCGGCAATTGAGGTCAAGATCTACGATGACCGCTGTGAGTCGATCCCGTTCGAGGAAGCTGTAGATCTTGTCGCGATCACGGTCGAGACGTATACGGCCCGGCGTTCCTACGAGATCAGCGAGGAGTACAGACGGCGCGGCATCACGGTTGTTATGGGCGGGATGCATGCGATGCTTCTGCCGGAAGAGGTGAAGGAGCATTGCGACAGTGTCATCGTCGGCGATGCCGAATCCGTATGGCAACAGATGCTTACGGATGCTGAGGCGGGGGAGCTGAAACCCTTTTACCGGACGCCGCCGCCGATCTGCCCGCAAAGGGGCGTGGCTACGCGAAGGGACCTTTTCGAGGGCAAAGGGTATCTGCCGATCACCCTCCTGCAGTTCTCGCGCGGGTGCCGGAACAAGTGCAGTTTCTGTGCGTCTACAGTGTATTTCGACGCACATCATTACTGCCGGCCGGTCGACGAGGTCATCGCGGAGATCCGGGCGCAGAAGAGAAAGCTCCTGTTCTTTGTTGACGATAATATCGTTTGTCATCACGAGAAAGCAAAAGAGCTTTTTCGCGCACTTATACCGCTCAAGATCCGTTGGGTCAGTCAGGGGAGCCTCGATATGCTGCAGGATGAGGAGCTGATGCGGCTCATGGTCCGAAGCGGCTGCCTCGGCCTCGTCATCGGGTTCGAGTCGATCTCGCCGGACAGCATCTCCGATATGAACAAGGGAACGAACAGGAGCGGGGCGGCGGGGAAGTATGTCGAGGAGATCGCCGCTCTGCGGAAGTGGGGATTACAGACCTGGGCGGCCTTCACGATCGGACATGACGGTGACACGATCGAATCAATCCGGGCGACATGTGATTTTGCGATACAGAATAAGTTCACGTTCGCAGCCTTCAATATCCTGATGCCGTATCCGAACACGCCGCTGTACCGTCGGTTGGATGCGGAGGGGCGACTTCTTTATGACAAGAAGTGGTGGCTTCACGAGGAATATCGATTCAATTACGCGAGCTTCGTACCGAAGAACATGACGGCGGATGAGCTGACGGCAGTCTCCTTCGAGTGCCGGAGCCGCTTCAACAGCTGGTCATCGATCTTGCGACGAGCGTTCGAGTGGAGAACCAATCTTCGGACGCCGTACCGGTTCTTCACTTATCTGATTTACAATCCTCTGTTCAAGAAGGAAGTGTTTAAGAAGCAAGGAATGCGATTCGGGCTCAAGTGATTCTTTCGAGGGTTGAGGGGCAGCCGGGATTACGACAGTGATCCGGATTTTCGCGTGAAGAACGTGTTCAACGAATGGTCAGGGGGACAAAGATGCTGATAGGTGAAGTGCGACCGATCTCGGAATACACCGATGCGGACAAGGAGCGTATGTACGCACTGATGACCGAGTTCTATGACAATGTGGACCGGGAGGTCTTCTATCATGACTTCAATGACAAGAATTATTGCCTGACGCTCACGCATGAGAGCGAAGGTCTGGTCGGATTTACAACGCAAAAGGTTCTCGCTATCGACGTCGACGGTAAGATTGTGCACGGCATGTTCTCCGGCGATACGATTATCCATAAAGACTACTGGGGCAGTACGGAGCTCTTCCGGATCTGGGCGCGATTCTGGTTCGAATACGCCGCCTCGTACGAAGAGTTCTACTGGTTTCTGATCTGCAAGGGCTATAAGACGTACAGGATCCTGCCGCTGTTCTGGACCGAATTCTATCCGCAGACCGGGATACCGACGCCGGATGTTGAGCAACGCATTATCGATGCTTACGCGACGAAGCTCTACCCGAACGAGTATAATCCGCGAAGTGGCGTGATCGAATATACATCGACCAAGGACAAGCTCAAGGAAGGCGTCGCGGATATCGGCGAGAAGCAACTAAGAAACCGGGATACCGCATATTTTGTCGAACGCAATCCCGGCTACGCGCGCGGCAATGATCTCGCCTGTCTGGCTCGTATCGATAAATCTCTTCTCAAACCGAGAGTACTGGGGCTCCTCTTCGAATGATGCCGGCAAATCGTCTTCTGAACTCTGCCATAACGGCGATGTACGGGCGGGAATACTCGCGATTTCTTCGTGCGACAGATCTCGAGAAGGTGCAGTCGGCGTATTTGTCGGATCTTCTGCGGAAGAACGCCGGTACGATATTCGGACGGGAACACGGATTTGGGGAGATTCATAATTATGAAGAATTTGCCTCCCGGGTGCCGGTGATGACCTACGAGAAATATAAGCCATATATCGACCGGATCGCTCAGGGGGAGAAGTGCGTCCTCACCGCGGAGCCGGTTCGTCTGTTGGAGCCCACCAGCGGTTCCTCGGACGGTCGCAAACTGATTCCCTATACAGAGACATTGCGCAAGGAATTCCGTCGAGGGATACAGCCTTGGCTTTGCGATCTCTACCGTCGGGTACCGGGAACGGCCGACGGTAAGAGTTACTGGTCGGTGACGCCGGTCACGTCGCGAAAAGAATATAGTGCCGGCGGTATTCCGATCGGTTTCGAGGAGGATGCGGAGTATTTCGGCGCGCTGGAGAGACATCTGATGCGCGGGATTTTCGCCGTGGATTCATCCGTCAAATTCGCCTCCGATATGGACGAATTCTATCGGAGGACGTGCGAGCAGCTGCTGCGTTGCGAGAAACTCTCACTGATATCTGTCTGGAATCCGACATATTTGACAATCCTATGCGATTACATCGCTTCACATCGGGATTCACTGGTCTATGCGATTCCGGAGCGTCGTCGCCGAGATGTTCTCGACGCGATCGGGAAGGACCGATTCGATCTTGTTTTCCCACACCTTGTCGTCATCAGTCTCTGGGCGGATGGGAGCGCCGCCGATTACGTCGGGCGCGTTGCCGAACGATTTCCCGGGGTCCGGATCCAAGCGAAGGGGCTTTTGGCGACGGAGTGCTTCGTCTCTTTCCCTTTGACCGGGGAAGAGGGAAGCCGATTAAGTATCTACTCGCATTTTTTCGAGTTTCTGTGTCTTACCGACGGTAAGATCTACCGTGCGCATGAGCTGAAGACGGGGGAATACGAGATCATTGTCACGACGGGCGGCGGCTTGTACCGCTACCGCATCGGAGACATCGTCGATATCCTGGAAACGTATGCGAATCGGCCGCCACGCCTCCGGTTTCTCCGTCGCGCCGGCGTGACATCGGATCACTTCGGAGAAAAATTGACGGAGGAATTTGTGAAGAAGGTCGCCTCGCGTCTTGCGATTTCGGATACATTTTATCTGATCGCGCCGGAGGAGAATACCTATGTTCTCTTCACCAAAACGGAGAATATCGACGAAGAGAGGCTCGACCGAGAATTATGTGAGAACTTCCATTATAATTATTGCAGAAGCTTGGGACAGCTTGCTCGGGCGAGAGTTGTTCGTGTGAACGGCAGCCCGGAAGAAGCCTACATCAAGCGTCTCGTTGCGGACGGTATGCGCCTCGGGGACATCAAGCCGAGCCACCTAAGCAATCGGTCCGGCTGGACAACCTGGTTTACGAAAGGAAATAACAAGCTATGCTAAAGATCGCACTACTGGCTCCGGCCGGAGCCATGCACCGTTATTCCGGAAGCTTCGGCAAAGCCCTGCATTACGCTCCCCTGACGCTGACGACACTGGCAGCGCTCGTGCCGGAAGACGCCGACGCCGAGGTTGTCATCTACGACGAGACCGCGGGGAAGATTCCTCTCGACCTCGACGCGGATCTCGTCGGCATCACCTGCATCACGGGCACGGCGTCGAGGTGTTACGCGTATGCGGATTATTTTCGCGCGAAAGGCAAGACGGTATTCATGGGCGGTGTGCACCCGACAATGATGCCGGACGAGGCTGCGCAGCACGCCGATGTCGTATTCACGGGATTCTCCGAACAGACCTTCCCGCAATTTATCCATGATTATGTTGCGGGAACACACCGGAGCCGTTATGCGCAGAACGCGGATTATACGATCGTCGGCAAACCGATCCCGCGAAGGGAACTCTTAAACAAGCGACATTACAGTACGACGAATACCGTCGAGGCGATTCGCGGCTGCTCATTGCCCTGCACCTTCTGTGCGTACCCCGCGGCGTTCGGGCGTGCGGTATTTAAGCGCCCGGTGACGGAGGTCGTAGCGGAGATCGAGGCATTGCACAGCAAACTCATCCTGTTCCCCGATGTGAATCTCATCACGGATCGGAGCTACGCGATCGAGTTGTTCACGGCTCTCATTCCGCTCAAGATCCTCTGGTTGGGTCTCGCGACATCCTCCGTGGGCATTGACGATGAGTTGATTCGGGTATTCCGCAAGAGCGGTTGCCGGGGACTTCTGATCGGCTTCGAATCGATCACGCAGGAATCGCAGAAGTACATCAATAAGGGCGTCAATAAGGTCGAGGGTTATGTAGATCTCATGAAACGCATGCATGACAACGGAA
The DNA here is from genome assembly GCA_023397475.1 of Bacillota bacterium. Classification (GTDB taxonomy): domain Bacteria; phylum Bacillota; class Clostridia; order Saccharofermentanales; family Saccharofermentanaceae; genus Firm-13. The sequence continues at coordinate 178,900 of JAEWUD010000027.1, read as the reverse complement.
TTCTGGTCCAGGGCTGCTTCGCGTTCGGCGGCGACGAGGAGGACGAGAGTGTTTTCGAGAGAACGGTGGAGACCGTCATCAAGGCGAAGATCGATCTGCCGCGTTACTCGATTCTCACACCCTTTCCCCGGACGCAGTATTACAACCAGCTCGAGCAGGAAGGCAGGATCACCGAGCGCGACTGGGCGATGTATGATGTTGAGCACTGTGTGTTCACTCCGAAACGGATGACGAAGGAGCAGCTCGAGGAGGGAACGGATCGCGCTTGGCGCGCGACATATTCGACATCGAGCATCCTTAAGCGGCTCGCGCCGTTCAACCACAGCCCGTGGCTGTCGTTGCCGCTCAATATGGGCTACAAGGGCTACGCGGATAAATGGGGTAAGTTCACCCGTGAGGTGATGTGCGATAATTCGGACATTCCGGTGATTCGAGGCGACGTATGAAGATTACCTTTATTCTGCCGGCGATCGGGAAGAAGCCGGGGCAGAAGTATATCGGCACCTGGAAGATGGAGCCGCTCACCATCGCCGCTCTGCAGGCTCTGACGCCGGAGGATGTCGAGACGGAACTTTTCGACGACAGGATTGAGTTGATCAACTATGATACCGTAACGGATCTGGTCTGTATTACCGTCGAGACCTACACCGCGAAGCGCAGCTATGCGATCGCGGAGCGTTTTCGCGCAAGAGGAATCCCGGTGGTCCTCGGCGGATATCATGTGACGCTCTGCCCGGAGGAAGCGGCAGCCATGGGTGACAGCCTCCTTCTAGGCAATGCGGAGACCGTCTGGGGAGAGATGCTCGAGGATGTGCGTCAGGGCGCTCTGAAGCCCCTGTACCGGGGGCAGATCGGCGAGTATGATGTGTTGCCGGACAAGCGGATATTCGAGGGGAAGAAGTATCTGCCGATCGCTCTGGTCGAAACGGGGCGGGGTTGCAATCATTCCTGCGAATTCTGTGCGATCTCCTCGTATTACTGCAGCCATTACTATGCACGGCAACATTCCCTGATCGCGCAGGATCTTCAAGCATCGAAGCATAAGTACAGCTTCCTCGTCGATGACAATCTCGTCGCCAACCGGGAGAACGCCATGGGGATATTCCGCGCAATCGCGCCGCTCGGGATCAAGTGGGCCGGACAGGGCACATTGTCGATGGCCAGGGATCCGGAACTTCTGAAGGCAATGAAGGAGAGCGGTTGCGAGATCATCTTGATCGGCTTCGAGAGCCTGAACAAAGACAATCTCCGGCAGATGAACAAGTCGTTTAACCTGCAGGTCGGGGAACGAGACGAGCTGGTGCGTCGGATCCATGACGCCGGAATCGGCATCTACGCGACCTTCGTCTTCGGTTACGACCATGATGACGCGTCGACGATTGCCGACGCCGTAGCCTTCGCGAAAAAGCACAATTTCTACACGGCGGCCTTCAACCACCTGCTTCCTTTCCCGGGCACGCCGCTCTACCGGCGCCTTGAGGAGGAGGGGAGACTTCTCTATGACAAATGGTGGCTCGCTGAGGGCTATAACTACGGTGAGGTCGCCTTCCGTCCGAAGCTCCTAACCGCCGACCGGCTGAGTTCCCTGTGTCGCGACGCGCGCAAGGAATTCGCTGCGCCGGCAACCGTCCTTCGCCGTGGATTCGCGTCACTTGGGCGCACGAGCCCGCTGTTGTGGGGACTCTTCTGGGCGATGAATCTGCGCCTCGGCGAAGAGGTCGATCAGAAGATGCACGTGCCGATCGGAGAGAATCTCGATGAACTTCCAAAATGACCAATACACCTTACGATTAGCACAGGAGAAGGATAACGAAGGGATCGCGGCTGTTTTCGCGTCGGGGCAATTCCCGGGCGGGATCAGCGTACGGTATCTTCGGAATCCGAAGCCCCTTCAATCCTTCGAGGCTGACGGCGACAAGGCCGTCATCATCCTCGTCACCGACAACACCGTCGATAAGGTCGTCGGCGTCGGCGGCGCGGTCATCCGCGAAGAATATGTGAACGGCAAGCGATCGTCGTGCGCATATCTTACCGGCCTCAAGATCCTTCCCGAGTACCAGAAGAAGATCCGCTTCATCGCGAAGGCCTACCAGTTTCTGCGCGAGAATATCGCCGACTGCGAATACTACTACACGACAATTCTCGACGACAACGCCGGGGCGATCGCCCTACTTGAGAAGAATCACCGAAGCATGCCGCGCTATACCTATCTCGGCCACTACACGACCTTCTGTTTTGCCGGCGGCAAACGAATTCTCCCTCTCGAAAAGAATCATCCTGAAGGATTCGAAGCATTGATGAAATCCGAGTTCCGGGGCCGTTCCTTTACGCCGACCTCTTCCGAAATCGTGGGTTTCGGGGAGAAGACCTTCTATTGTGTTCACGAGAATTCCGAGATCATTGCCTGCTGCTTCGTCGGTGACCAAAGGGCGACCAAACAGTATCATATGTGCGAATACGGCGGTATCTATAAAGCCCTCTCGCATCTTCCGACGAGACTCGCCGGCTACCCGGCTTTCCCTCGCCCTGACTGCGATATCGATTACGGGGTCGTATCCTACTTGTTCGTCCGGAATAGCGATCCGCGACTACTCAGAAAATTTCTCCGCTCCGTCGCTCATGAAGCGGGGCATCAGCTGCTGATTTGGGGAGCGTTCGAGAACAACCCCCTCTGCGACGCAATGCGAGACATGAAGACGATTCGCTATGGCAGTCGGCTTTATCGCGTCACCTGGAATCACGAAGAAGAGATCCAGCCGATCGAGGGTGTTATTGGGGTGGAGGCCGCACTGTTGTAGGGGTGTTCGGAGCAATTTTGCCATCCCTTCGCGAGCCCATCTCCTACGGTTTATGGGCGAAAAGCCCCATATTCCGCAATTTCGCCCATACTCCACTTCGCCAATTTATGGGCGAAACGGACCGCAACCATCCATTTCGCCCATAATCGGCTTTCTCTTCGCGAGCCCAGGTTACGCTATTTATGGGCGAAAAGACCCGGATCTCCCGATTTCGCCCATACTCCACTTCGCCAATTTATGGGCGAAACGGACCGCAACCATCCATTTCGCCCATAATCGACTTTCCGTCCGCGAGCCCAGGTTCGCGATTTATGGGCGAAAAGACCCATATTCCGCAATTTCGCCCATACTCCACTTCGCCAATTTATGGGCGAAACGGACCGCAACCATCCATTTCGCCCATAATCCTCTTGATTGAATATACCGCCGGAAAAGCGCACACAGACCGCATACAATGGTGCGTAGTTTTCGCGATAATCGCTCATGAATTTGGCCTCCTGTAATTATGTTGTTGATCCTGTTTCGGTTTCACATGATTCCCGTATGCTGGAAGCCAAACACAGGGTGTCTATGTGATCAACATTGTGGCTCAACCCCATAAACTTTGTTGCTCAAAATGAGGCAACATTTTCGTCGGTGCGCCGGCCTTCCTGCGTATGTTGAAAATCGTCAATGCACCGACGAAATTGGTCGCGATCTGTATTTTCGTCGGTGCGCCAGCCTCCCAGCGTGATTTGAAAATCGCCAATGCACCGACGAAACGGGTGGCTGACTGTATTTTCGTCGGTGCGCCAGCCTTCCTGCGTATGTTGAAAATCGTCAATGCACCGACGAAACGGGTCGCTAACTGTATTTTCGTCGGTGCGCCAACCTCCCAGCGTGATTTGAAAATCGTCAATGCACCGACGAAACGGGTCGCTAACTGTATTTTCGTCGGTGCGCCAACCTCGCAGCGTGATTTGAAAATCGTTAATGCACCGACGAAATAGGTCGCTAACTGCATTTTCGTCGGTGCGCCGGTTGTGCACCATTTACTCCGGTAGCGATGCACGATTCGTGCGGTCAGCGTGCTCAAATGGATATAAGAATGTGCACCCCAAATGCAGACGCTTCGTCCAACATTTAGGGTGCACTTCAAGCTTCGTTTTGAGACAGCTCTCATATGTTATGTATCGATCGGTTCGTTTACTTGTTCTTAAGAAGATCGAACCTTGACGTCTTGATGAATATCAGCTGAATAATGACCGCGAGAACGAGCGCGATGGAGGCCGCGATGAGCAACATCGTCATGTCCACCAGCTGCTGATTGAAGCTTAATGCCAGCGCGATGAACGAGATGATGATGAGAATGATGTTGAGAATGCGCTTGCGATCTTCCTGGAAGACGATTGCGGCCTCACACTTCTCGCAAATAAATTCGTTATTTCCCGGCAGGAATGCACGCCATGTCATCCGCGGTTTGTGCTCGCAATGATCTTCTATGACATGCTCTTTGGTTTGCACAGCCGACGTCACACGCGCGGAGCTCGAGGTGTAAGTCGGGGTACCGGACGAATTCACCGAACCGTCGCCGGCCGATGTAACGTCATCCGCACCCTCATTCTTCTTGGCATACGAATTGTAGAGTTCCATGATGTGTCGCTGCTCTTCGGTAAAACCGGAAGTATCGACCGGCGTCTCACTCTTTGCCGTCTTCTCGTTATTCTTCTCGGTCTTTCCGGGTCTCGAAATATCGAGGAAAGTTCCGTACCGCGTGACGAGCGCGTTCAACAACATGAACAGAGCCAGAAGAATCAGCATGCCGATGAGATACAGGATAAAACCAACCATGCCATAACCGAGCTGGCTGCCTCCGATGGCCACGCCGACCAGCAGAATGATAAAGATGATATTGATGACAGAGAGGATCTTCTTCGTGTTGGGGGCCATCGCTACAGGTTCCCCGCATTTCTTACAGGTATACTCCGGCAGCCGCGAAAAGACCTGACGGAATGTGAATTTAGCTTCGTGGTCACAGGTTGACATAATGGGGCTCCTTTATCGTTTGTCTTTATCAATATACGGTCGATTATACACCAAAAACCCTTGAAATTCCGGCATTCTTACGGTAAACATTCGGTGAACCGCATAATTTCTCTCACATGCGCCTCTGTCGTTGCAACGAAAAGAACCGCTTACGGTTTCCCGTAAGCGGCTCCTCGATTCTATCGTTGATCGTACAGTGATCCGAATTTACTCGGTGACTGTCGCGAACATGAAGTACTTGTATCCGAGAGGAGAGGACCAGGCGCCCTCAAGCTTTTCGGACATCAGGTAGACATCGACGTAGTAGTAGATCGGGCAAAGCATCGACTCGGCAAAGATGATATCTTCGGCCTGATGCATGAGCGCCATTCTCTCCGCCGGATCCGAGCTCGCCTTGATCTGTGCGATCAGAGCGTCGTACTCCGCGTTGCTCCACTGAGCGTCGTTGTTACCGCCGCCTGTGACCCACATGTCAAGGAAGGAGATCGGGTCGTTGTAATCGCCCAGCCAGCCGTTACGTGCGATCATGTAATCGCCGTTCTTTCTGGAGTTCAGGAAGGTTGCCCATTCCTGAGAGACGAGCTCAACATTGATACCGAGCTCTGCCCACATGCTCTGGAGCGCTTCACCGATCAGCTGGTGACCTGTTCCCTCGTTGTAGAGGTACTCGATCGTCGGGATGCCTTCGCCGTTCGGATAACCCGCTTCGACGAGGAGTTCCTTAGCTTTCTCGAGGTTTGCAGCAAATCCGGCAGCGGTAGGATCATAATAGTCTCCGCCAACATCACGGAATTCCTTCGCAGGATCCGCATCTGTCAGACCGATCGGTACGAAAGCACCGGCAGGAACCTGACCGGCCTGGCCGATGTTCACCGCGATGAACTCACGGTCAACGGCAAGGAGGAGAGCTTCGCGAACAAGCGCGTTGTCCAGAGGCTCAACAGAGGTGTTGAAGCTGATGTAATATGTGCCGAGCTGGCCTTCCTTGTAAAATTCCGGAGAGCCATCCCATGCGGGAATCTCATCGTTCGGGAGTGTATCCGCGAAAATGATCTCGCCATTCTTGTAAGCGTTCAGGATCGCAACATCTTCTTCCATAAGGACGAACTTGATGCTGTTCGGACCAAGAGCCGCTACGTTCCAGTAGTTCTCATTCTTCACCATCGTGATATGAGATCCGGGGACCCACTCGGAGATCTTGTACGGTCCGTTGCCGATATAGGTATCGACTGCGGTTGCCCAAGCTTCCGGAGCTGCCGTCACGAGATCCTCGCGGACGGGGGAGAATGTCGGGAATGCCGTGAGTTCAAGGAAATACGGAGTTGCTGCGACCAGTGTGACAACAAGAGTCTTGTCATCTGTGGCCACGACATCGAGCTTGCCTTCTGCGAAGCCCTTGATCGACTCGAACATGTACGCGTAATCGGCCGCCGTCTCAGGGGCGATCGCGCGGTTCCACGAATAGACGAAGTCCTTCGCGGTAATCGGTGTGCCGTCGCTCCACATGAGACCGTCACGAAGGGTGAAGGTGTAGGTGAGGCCGTCAGCGCTGATCTCTACAGATTCAGCCTGGCCGGGAATCGGCACGCCGTCCTTGTCAAGGGTATACAAACCCTCGAAGGCGTGAATAATCATAGTAGCGCCGTCAACCGCGGAGTTGAGCGCCGGGTCGATGGTATCCGGGTCCGGTCCGACGTTCACGGCGATGTCGGCGCCGACCGCGGGAGCGGCTGTCGTCTCAACCGGCGCTGCCGTTGTTTCGGAAGCGATCGTTGAGTCAATCTTGGAGGTTTCCGTCGTTGTCGTGCCGCAAGCACCGGCAAAAACAGTTACCAACATGATCATTGCTAAGAGCATTGCAATCTTTTTCATTGTTTTTCCTCCTCATAATGAATTTTTCTTCGGGTTTGCTCCGGTTGACGATTCATCCGATGGATTTCACGACCCCCGAAACTATATAAACTTCTGTTTCTCACCCATAAAGGGCGAGGAAACATGTTTATATCACTTTCTGGTCCGGTACGGCATCAAGATTGTGGCAGGCACAATAGTGGCCGGGTCCGATCTCCTTGAATTCCGGTTCCTGTTCCTCGCAGATCTTCGTCGCATACGGGCATCGCGTACGGAAATTACAGCCCGACGGGGGATGCAGAGGACTCGGAACATCACCCTGGAGAATAATGCGTCGACGTTCGCGGTTAATCTGGGGATCCGGAACCGGAATCGCGGAGATCAACGAGCGGGTATAGGGGTGCCGGTTGTGGAAGGTCAGTTCATTATTATCAGCGAGCTCGACGAGCTTGCCGAGATACATGACGCCGATCCGGTTGCTGATGTGCTTGACGACAGACAGATCGTGGGCGATGAAAAGATAAGTCAAACCCATCTCATCTTGCAGCTGCTCAAACATATTGATGACCTGTGCCTGGATCGAAACATCGAGTGCCGAGATCGGTTCGTCGCAGACGATGAATTCCGGGTCTACCGCCAGGGCACGGGCGATGCCGACGCGCTGACGCTGTCCGCCGGAGAACTCATGCGGATAGCGGTTCGCATGCTCGCTGTTGAGTCCGACATGCTCGAGCATGCGGATAATCTTATCCCTGCGCTCATCCTTGTTGGCCGCAAGCTTATGGATATCCAGAGGCTCACCGACAATATCGCCGACAGTCATACGAGGATTCAGCGAGGCATACGGATCCTGAAAGACAATCTGCATCTTCCTGCGGTACGGCTTCATATTCACATGCGTGATGTCGACGCCGTCATAGAAGATCTGACCGCCGGTAGGTTCGTACAAGCGAAGAAGAGAACGTCCCGTCGTCGTCTTGCCGCAACCGGACTCGCCGACGAGTCCTAAGGTCTCTCCCTTATCAATATGGAAGGAGACATCATCGACGGCCTTCACCTGCAAAGGCTTGAGGATGCTTCCGCCAACCCTGAAATACTGCTTGAGATTCTTGACCTCAACGAGCTTCGTCATCTGCGGTCACCTCCTTCCGGTCATTCTCCGATGTTATCTTAGCCTTGTCGAGCAGCCAGCAGGCCGCATAGTGCGTGTCGGTCAGCTGTGTCTTATCCGGCATCTGTGTCAGACAGATCTTCATACAATTCTCGCAGCGCGGCGCGAAGGGGCATCCGGCCGGAGGATTCAGCATATCAACAGGAGTTCCCTCGATTGGGACAAGCTTCTCGTGCTCCTGCTCGGTCAACTTCGGGATACTCTTCAGGAGGCCTTTCGTGTATTCGTGCGAGGGATGATAGAAGATCTCGTCAATAGTACCGTACTCTACGATACGTCCGGCATACATGACGGCGATCTTCTCGCAGATCGCGGATACGATACCGAGGTCATGTGTGATCATAATGATCGACATCCCGATCTTGTTCTTGAGCTCGACCATGAGCTCAAGGATCTGTGCCTGGATCGTCACATCAAGAGCGGTCGTCGGCTCATCTGCGATCAGAAGCTTAGGTTCGCATGCCAGAGCGATCGCGATCATAATGCGCTGACGCATACCGCCGGAAAACTCGTGCGGATACTGCTTGACGCGCTTCTCCGGTTCATTGATTCCGACAAGTGTCAGAAGCTCGATGACCTTCTTCTTGACTTCAGAACGCGAAAGATCAGTGTGGAGGTACAAAACCTCTGCGATCTGATTTCCGATGGTGTATACCGGATTCAGACAGGTCATCGGATCCTGGAAGATCATGCTGACTTCGTTGCCGCGAATCTTGCGCAGCTCCTTCTCCGACAACTGATCAATGCGATGGCCGTTGAAGAGAATCGCGCCGCCGATCAGTCGGCCCGGATGTGCTGTCAGACCCATAATGGAGGACGCTGTAACTGATTTTCCGCTGCCTGATTCACCGACAATACCTAAGACCTCACCTTGCTCCATCGAAAAGGTGACGTCATTTAGCGCCTTAACCTCACCCGCCGGGGTGAAGAAGGAGAGCCGTTCGTTCTTAACTTCCAACAATGGATTACTCATAATCCTGCCTCCTTATTTCTTCAACTTCGGGTCGAATGCGTCGCGCAGTCCGTCGCCGAAGAGGTTGAAGGACAGGATGATCAAGCTGATCATCAGAGCGGGAGCCAATAGCCAATGCGGGTACGACGACATACCGGATAATGCATCCGAAGCCATGGATCCGAGGCTCGGCATCGGTGCCTTAACGCCCAGTCCGGCAAAACTCAGGAATGTCTCCGTGAAGATCGCGGAAGGGATCTGCAGGGTGGTTGTGACGATGACAAGACCGATGCAGTTCTTGAGGAGGTGCTTCATGATGATACGTGCGGAACTAGCACCGAGAGCGCGCGCGGCCGTGACATACTCGAGCTCCTTCAAGGTCAGGATCTGTGAGCGGATAATACGCGCCATCCCGACCCAGTAGAGAAGAGCGAAGATGATGAAGATGCTGATCAAGGCTTCTCCGATCGTATTCATCCAGGCAAAGGCAGGATTGCCGTCAGCCAATGCTTGAATCGGATCTCCGAGAACCGCAGCGAGAAGAATGATAATCAGAAGATCAGGCACGGTATAAACCATGTCGACGAAGCGCATCATGAACTGATCGAGACGTCCGCCGAAGTATCCCGAAATCGCTCCGTACAGAGAACCGATCACCATGACGATCAGACTGGCGACAATGCCGACCAGAAGAGAAATACGACTTCCCATCATAATGCGAACGGTAATATCACGACCGAGAGTATCCGTGCCAAGGAAATGCGGAAGGACAAACTCTCCGGCGTCGATACGTTCCTGCTCGGCTGCAGAATATTCCATCATGCCGAGCTTCTCGCTTCCCCGGACCTGTGTCTTATAGTCGTAAGGGTAGAAGCTCGGAACGATAAACGCGAAGAATAAGATGATAACAATAATGACAAACGAGATCATCGCAATATTATTCTTGCGAAGCCTGCGAAAACCGTCCCGCCAGAAGCCGACGCTCTCGCGCATGATGACCAGACTCTGCTTCTCATCACTCGTTGCCGGGTCGAAAAGAGAGAGGTCAGGCTGTAAACTCAAAGGATTCTTGTTCTGACTGTCCATATGTAATCCTCCCCCTTCCTTATTCCAAACGAATGCGCGGATCGATGACCTTATACATGATATCAACAACCACATTCATCAGAATAACCAGTGCTGCGAGGAAGATCGTGGTACCCATAACCATAGGATAGTCGCGACCGGTAATTGAGTCGATGAATTCCTTGCCGATGCCCGGGATAACGAAAATACGCTCGATGATAAAACTGCCGGTCAACGTATAGGCGATCAGCGGTCCGAGATAGGTAACGACAGGGAGGATCGCATTGCGCATCGCGTGCTTGAAAAGGATCTTCGTGCCGGAAAGGCCCTTGGCGCGTGCTGTTCGCATATAATCCTGACCGAGTACATCGAGCATGCTCGATCGCATCAATCGGGCGATATAGGCCGTCGGGTAAAGCGCTATGGAGATGACGGGGAGAATATAGTCCGTAGGTTTATTGAGCCCGTACGTGGATGATATCCACTTGAGCATAACAGCGAAAATAATCACCAACGTGTTGCCCAGAATGAAGGAGGGCACAGAGATGCCGAAACTAGACAGAACACTGATCACCTTATCCGTGAACTTGCCTCGCCGCAAGGCGGCATAGGAGCCGACGGGAACCCCGATGACAAAAGCCGTTGCAACGGCAATGCTGCCGAGTCCGGCGGAGACAGGGAACTTCGAGAAGATAATATCATTGACAGTACGTCCGCGGGACTTCAGAGAAGGGCCGAGGTCTCCCTGGACGAGCCTGCCGACATAGTTGGCAAATTGAACCGGAACCGGCTGATCAAGGCCGTACTTCTCATTCAGCGCGTCAAGGGTCGCCTGCGACGGAGCCTTCTCCGCGAGGAACGGACCGCCCGGAACGAGGTACATCATGAAGAAAGTGATCGTGATGACAACGGCCAGCGTAATAATTGCAAAGAGTAATCGTTTAACGATAAATTTGCCCAATTCAGCCACTCCTTTTCGAAGATCGAAACCAGAAAACAAACATGAATCGCTTCACCGAAACATCCGGTCCATTCCGGAGGGCGTACCGCGCGAGATGTCAGATAAAGAATCGGCGGACGGCTTGTTTTCTGTGATCTGTTCAAGATTTGTATCCGGCGGAAGAGCACTGTTTTAGCCATTTTATGCATTTGAGAATATAAAAATTCATGGGTAAAAAAATTCTGTGCCGCGGAACACGTTATGTAAAATTATATGCGCAAATGCACGTAAAATTCAAGTGAATTGCGAAACATTAGCGAACATTTCCGAAAAAAACGTTTCGCCATCTACTGCCATCTATCGAAAATGACAGGCCGTAACGGGCACTTTTCACAAATTATCCCTTCAAAAGGATAAATTCGTCGGCGGCAAAACACAAATGACTCTCAAGAGCGGACAATTCAGGTTATACAGTTCCGTCCGCTATTCTTGGAAAAATATAAACGCTGATCCGCTTCCCGAACCATCGTCTTCGCATCCTTGCCGGGTTCATATACGGTGACTCCGGCGGAGATCGTAATAGGTATCTCCAAATCCCCCTGGCGGAACGGCGAGTTCTCGAGCATCACACGCAAGCGGTCGCCGAGATCGCGTCCGCCCTTGAGCTCGCTGTCGAGTAGGATGAGCGCATATTCGTCGCCGCCGTAACGGAAGGTATAATCGGAGGCCCGAATATTATCAGTCAGGAATGTCGCGACATAGCGAATCACCGCGTCGCCGACCAGATGCCCATAGTTGTCATTAATACTCTTGAAACGATCGACGTCGATCAGGATCAGACAGAAGCTCGAATACATGCCGAGATTCTTCCGGCGCGAATACGTCTGCACCATCTTCTGGAGGATGTCATAGAAGTTGCGACGATTGTAGAGGCCGGACAGTTCGTCGATGATCGCGAGTTCTTTGAGCTTGGCGTTCGCGAGCTCTAGCTGCGCGTTCACCTTCTCCAGCTGCTTCTCCGCCTGTTTCAATGCCGTGATATTACGGGTCGTTCCCCACGTGCCGACGATATTGCCGTTGTCATCGTACAGGGGATACTTGGACGCTGAGAACCAGGTTACCGACCCGTCCTGGCGCTCCCATTTCTCGATGCGTCCGATGATCGGGCGTCCGGAGCTCATGATCTTCAGCTCGTCGGCCCGGGCTTGTTTTGCAAAGGACTCCGGATAGAAATCCGCGTCCGACTTACCACAAATTTGCATCGGGTCGTCAATCCCGAAATTCATCGCGTGGGCTTTGCTGTTCAAGCGGAAGATGGAGTTCTGATCCTTGAAATAGATGAGATCCTGGGAGTTGTCCATAATGGTACGAATCAGTTGTGCGTCGGACAAACGCTCGACCATCAACGGGTCGAACTCCTCCGTGCAAGGGATGACGTAATCCTTCTTACCGCTGGACGTTGCATTCCGAGCCATAATCCCTCCGGAGGTGATCGGTAAATCATCTAAATACCGAGATGTCTTAAACCTGTCTACATTATATCTGAAAACGCCTTGTTTTTGTTAAGATCATTGCGGAATTAACGCACGATTATCCCGGTTCGCGAAAGCCATCGCATAACCCTTCGGAATCATGTTTCTTCTCGTCCGGGTACGATGCGATCCGGCGATCTGTCAGCTTTTCGTGATATAATACATTCGTTGACACAGCAGAAGATACATGATGTGCCGCCGATGGGGCGAAGCCCGATGCCGAACATCTCCTTGGCGACGGAGGGTGCGGGTTCAGTCCGGTATTGCTTACAGCAATTTCAAACGATTCTTTTGTGTGTCACATGACGGCCGGCCTCTTCGATGCAACGAGGAGGCGGTCGTTCGATTTTTCGGGAAGGAGACCGACGATGACACCTCTGGATGACGCAGTATCCCTCACCCCGGAGATTTCCGCCTTCCTTGTTGACGCGCTTGAGGATGCCGGACTCGACGGGATTTCTCCGGAAGACATCCTTCTCGATACCCGGCGTTTCCTGAACAGGGAAATCTCGCTCGATTGCCCGACGCGTTCGGAGATCAGCAAACTCGGCTCCGCGAAGAAACGCGTGGTTTATATTTTCTCCGAGCATGACGCGATCCTTCTGAAGCTTCTGAACTTCACATTGTCACGCATGGAGATCGGCCTGGGGCCGGATTGCCTCGCTTTCCGACCCGGATTCTCAGCCCAGGCAGCTTTTCGCCGTATGACCGCCGCGGCCTCCCGGGATATGTGTTGTGTCCGCGTCGATATACGCAATTATTTCAACAGTATTCCGGTCGATCAGCTCGCCGATGTCGTGACCGGGAGCCTGTCGTTCTGGCCGGCGGCGCGCGACGCGATCATTGAGATCCTCCGAAATCCCTGGGTCATCGACAATGGCATCCGGCGCATGGATCCCGCGAAGGGAGCGATGGCGGGCATGCCGCTGGCGCCTCTGCTGGCCAATCTGTACCTCAAGGATTTTGATCGCGAGGTCGGGGCGCTCGGATCGGTCTATGCGCGCTATTCCGACGACATCATCCTGTTCTGTCGCCCCGAAGATGCGGAGGAGATCCTTGGGAAGATGGAACAGCTTCTTGTCCGACGCGGACTCACGATGAATCGCGAAAAAACCCGGATCGCCGCGCCCGGCGATCCCTGGGAGTTTGTCGGCTTCTCATACTGTAACGGTGAGATCGACCTGTCGGAAGCGGCGATCCGGAAAATGCAGGGCAAGATCTCCCGTGCGGCGCGACGTTTGTACCGCTGGAAGGTCAGAAAGAACGCGTCGACGGAGCGCGCCGTCCGCGCGATGATCCGCAAATTTCAGTTCAAGTTCTATGGGACAGGGAGAGACGATGAGGAGCTCACGTGGAGTCGTTGGTATTTTCCTACGGTGACAAAGTCCGACGGACTTCTACGGATCGATCGGCATTTTCAGGAATGGACGCGATATCTCGCTACCGGCCGACATACGAAGAAGAACCACGCGGTCGTACCGTATGCGTCGCTTCGGTCGTGGGGGTACGTACCGTTGGTTTCGGCTTTCTATAAGCGAGACAGAGATCCTGCAAGACAGATTCCGGACGAGAGCGTTCAGCTCACGCGATTGCGCCCGTTGCGCTTGGATAAATAGAGCTTACAATCGGCGCGATGAATCAGATCCTTGGTATCGCGATCAAACTCGAACTCGGAAACTCCGATACTCATCGTCAGGGTGATGCGCAAACCGTCTCGGACAAAGGGTTGACTCTCGATCTCCTCGCGCAGACGCTCGCACTCCGTACGAGCCTCTTCCAGCGTCATATCCGGAAAAATTACGGCAAACTCATCGCCGCCATAGCGGAACGCGTGATCGGAAGGACGAACGGTGGCGGTGATCACATCGGCGACATAGCGGATCACGGCGTCGCCGACGACATGTCCGTAGGTATCATTGATCGTCTTGAAATGATCGACATCCATCAAGGCCAGGCAGAATGTCGTGGTTACGCCCGCCGTCCTGCGTCGGATGTAGCTTCTCGCCGTCTTTGCCAGGATGTCCTGGAAGTTGCGTCGATTGTATAGACCGGACAAATCATCGATCACCGACAACTCGCGAAGCCGTGCATTCGCCTCCGCCAGAAGTATGTTCAGATTCTCCAACTCCTGCTCCGCCTGCTTGAGTCCGGTAATATTTCGCGACGTGCCCCAGGTCCCGACAATTCGTCCCTTATCATCATAAAGCGGATACTTGGACGCGAGAAACCAAGTTACGGAGCCGTCGTCATTCTCCAACTTCTCGACGCGCCCGACAATCGGCACACCCGTCTCCAGGATGCGTCGCTCGTCCTCCAGGGTCTGTCGAATGAACTCTTCGGGATAAAAATCGCGATCACTCTTGCCAACCAATTCCTTCGGATCATCAACGCCGAATTGGTTCGCATGCGCCTTGCTGTTCAGGATGAAGCGGGACATACGGTCCTTGAAATAAATCGTGTCCTGCGAATTATCCATGATTGTCCGGATCAGTTGGGCGTCCGACAATGAGCCGACCCAGGTATCGGGCACATTGCCCGCAATCTTCCGGTTCGACTTCTCGAATTGATCATCCGCGCCCTCGTCAGTTCTCATAATGCCTCCGTAAACAGATCCCATGGCGAAAAAGTTCACGTTTCATTATACGTCATTTCGTCGAAAACAAGATGCCCCCAAACCCTGTTGTACGTAAAATCTTTTACATCCGTATTCTATACGCGGCGACTTTTTTCGCGATACAATGGAAGAGGCGGTATGTGGCTGTGGTTACGTGTCGCATCCCCCTTGATTGCATTGCGAAAAACGATATGATATGATGCAATTTCTTCCCGGCTTTTCGCGCGGGATCAGACAAATTTGAGAGCTGTATGAGGAGGTTTTGCCGATGGGTAAGGCATTGATTATCGGTTGTGGTGGCGTGGCGAGTGTCACGATTCACAAGTGCTGTCAGAACAGCGATGTATTTGAGGAGATCATGATTGCCAGTCGGACGAAGTCGAAGTGCGACGCGCTCAAAGCGAAGCTCGACGGCGGCAAGACCTTGATCTCGACCGCGCAGGTTGATGCGGATAAGGTCGAGGAGCTGGTCTCCCTGATCGAATCCTTCCGACCGGATGTCGTCATCAACTTAGCACTCCCGTACCAGGATCTGACGATCATGGACGCGTGCCTTCTCACGAAGACGCACTATATTGACACGGCAAATTACGAGCCGACGGACACGGCGAAGTTCGAGTATTCCTGGCAATGGGCCTACCGCGAGCGTTTCGAGAAGGCCGGCATCACGGCGCTCCTCGGCAGCGGCTTCGACCCCGGCGTGACGGGCGTCTTCTCGGCCTATGCGCTCAAGCACTATTTCGACGAGATCCACGAGATTGATATTCTCGACGCGAACGCCGGCGATCACGGCTATCCATTCGCGACCAACTTCAACCCCGAGATCAATATCCGCGAAGTGACGGCCAAGGGCAGTTACTGGGAGAATGGGGCGTGGGTCGAGACCGAGCCGATGGAGATCAAGCGCGTCTTTAACTTCCCTGAGATCGGACCCAAGGACATGTATCTCCTGCATCACGAGGAGCTCGAGTCCCTGGCGCTCAACATCCCCGGCATCAAGCGCATCCGTTTCTTCATGACCTTCGGACAGAGCTACCTCACGCATCTGAAGTGTCTCGAGAACGTGGGCATGACATCGATCGAGCCGATCGAATTCGAGGGACACAAGATCGTGCCGCTCCAGTTCCTGAAGGCGGTCCTGCCGGATCCGGCCTCGCTCGGACCGCGCACCGTCGGCAAGACCAATATCGGCTGTATCTTCAAGGGTATCAAAGACGGCGCCCCGAAGACCTATTACGTCTACAACGTCTGTGACCATCAGGAATGCTACCGCGAAGTCGGTTCGCAAGCAATCTCCTATACGACGGGCGTGCCGGCGATGATCGGTGCGATGCTCGTCATGAACGGCACCTGGCGCAAGCCCGGCGTCTACAACGTCGAAGAATTCGATCCGGATCCGTTCATGGATGCCCTCAATCAATGGGGCTTGCCGTGGAAGGAAGACTTCGCGCCGACCTTGGTCGAGTGACGGGTATGTCTTCAGTAGAAAATCTCTCCACGGTGGCGGCTGTGGCTTCGGTTGAGAATGACTCCGCTGCGACACCGGCGCAGGCAGAACAGGCGGGATTCAAACTCGTCGAAATGTCGGCACCGATGCCGCCAGAATTGCCGGGCTTCAATATTCACGCTCTGCCGACACCGTACTACGCGGTCGACGAGCGGCTACTCATGAAGAATCTTCAGATTCTCCGTCAGGTCGCCGACGCGGCCGGGTGCCGTGTGCTCCTCGCGCAGAAAGCGTTCTCGATGTTCTCCCTCTATCCGCTGATCGGACAGTACCTCGACGGCACGACCGCCAGCGGAATCTATGAGGCGCGCCTCGGCCACGAGGCGATGGGCAAAGAAACCCATATCTTCTCTCCGGCCTATCGCGATGGTGAATTCGACGAGATCCTACGGATCTGCGACCACCTGAGCTTCAACTCCTTCGCCCAATGGGAGAAATTCCGCACGCTTGCGCTGGCCGCCGGCCGCTCCTGCGGCATGCGCGTCAATCCCGAGCACTCAACGCAGGAGCACGGGATCTATGATCCCTGCGCAGCGGGATCCAGACTCGGGGTCACAGCCGGTGCTTTTCGCGAGGACTTAATCGAGGGCCTCGAAGGACTACATTTCCACACCCTGTGCGAACAGAACTCCGACGCGCTCGAAGAGACGGCGTCGGCGTTCGAGACGCGGTTCGGCAAATACCTCTCCGGCATGAAATGGCTCAACATCGGCGGCGGCCACCATATTACGCGCGCGGACTACGACATCGAACGCTTCGTCCGTGTCGTCCGTTCCCTTCGCGAAAAGTACGGCGTCGAGGTCTACGTCGAGCCGGGCGAGGCCGTTGCCCTGAACGCGGGCTATCTCGTCGCGGAGGTCGTCGACCTACTCCAAAACGATATCAACATCGCGATCCTCGATACCTCGGCGGCATGCCACATGCCCGATGTCCTCGAGATGCCCTACCGGCCGCGCATCATCGGCAGCGGGGAGGCAGGGGAGAAATCCCACACCTATCGCCTCGGCGGGCCGACGTGTCTCGCAGGGGACATCATCGGCGACTATTCCTTCGATCGTCCGCTTGCGATCGGAGATCGCCTCGTCTTCTGTGACATGGCGATCTATTCGATGGTCAAGAACAACACCTTCAACGGAGTGCCGCTGCCCTCGATCGCGAAGATCGGGATGGACGGCGAGGTCGCCCTTGTGAAGAGCTTCGGATATGAGGACTTCAAGGGAAGATTGTCGTGAAGGGCTGGTTTGGATGAGTCTTGCGGGCGAGGTATCTTGCAGCTGAACTGTAGTTGGATCTACGGGGCTGAGTTTTTTCGAGACGATGGTTGAAGAGGCGTCTGCTGGCGGTTTTTTTTCATAATTGCAGATGAAGATGGTCGGAGAGTTGAGAGATAAGAGAGTTAACAACAGATGGCTTCTTCAGAGATGGAATTGGTTTTTTATGATTTTGAGTATATTATAAATAGATATACAACGTAGACGAATTACTATTAGGTAGATGCCTGTCGCAAGTTCCTTATCATTGACAAACCTACTCAATCGGCAATTTCGAACATTTGAGTAGGTACGCTGGTCGCCCTGCGCGAGTTTTTTATCATTGACAAACCTACACAATCGACAATTTCGAGCATTTGAGTAGGTACGCTGGTCGCCCTGCGCGAGTTTTTTATCATTGACAAACCTACTCAATCGACAAATTCGACCATTTGAGTAGGTACGGCGGCCGCCCTACGCGAGTTTCTTATCATTGACAAACCTACTCAATCGGCTATTTCGAACATTTGAGTAGGTACGCTGGTCGCCCTTCGCGAGTTTTTTATCATTGACACACCTACTCAATCGGCAATTTCGAGCATTTGAGTAGGTACGTCGGTCGCCCAGCTCGAGTTTTTTGTCAATGACAAACCTACTCAATCGGCCCTTTAGCGCAGTTTAGTAGGTCGCTCCGACACCTGCACCTGTCCGCGGCTTAACACAAAAGGTAATTTCGCACTTACTCATTGGGTTATACTCGTCACCCGTTTTCTCTTTCAGACTGTTAGAGCCCGACGCGCTCGATCAGTCGATCGGCGCAATCCTCCGCGGAGATATCTCCCGCAAGACACGGGCTGATCTCCTCTAAGATGAGAACATAGAGATCTTCGTCGAAGATGATCCAGGATTCTGCAGCGAAAACGTCCTGTCGGTATTGTGCAATGATTGTAGCGGCGAGGGGCTTATCATAGGTCGGAACTTCGACACCATCATTGTATGAGACGGTTACACCCGGTACGGCATCGTTTCTCTGAACGAAGGTAATGTCTCGGAGAAGCATCGTCTCGTAGGATGCCTGCCGCAAAGGAATGCCGTAATCGTAGAGATCCAAGACATCTTCCGAGAGAAGAACCTCAATTGCCGACCAGGCTAAGTCGACATTATCGGTACCG
The DNA here is from genome assembly GCA_023397475.1 of Bacillota bacterium. GTDB lineage: Bacteria > Bacillota > Clostridia > Saccharofermentanales > Saccharofermentanaceae > Firm-13. Next base: position 160,023 of record JAEWUD010000027.1, on the reverse strand, counting down.
GCAGAGATGGAGATGCCGCCTTCCGCCACGATACCGAGACCTTCGTCCAGCTGTCCGAACTCTCCGCGAAATACCTGAGGTCCCGGTTGCGACCGCAGTTGATCTACATAATGCTGCAAACTCGATAGATACTTAACTACTGTCGCTACACTTATCGAAGATCCGCCATTTTGCGAGGCAGATTGTTGTTGGAAGTTTACCATAAGGGAGACCAGATCGACCAAGGCTTGTTTCTCTTGCGAAGGATCTCCGGCACCGTCATTTAACTCGTTGATTCGCGTGGTCAGTAACGGATAGCAGCTGACGAAATAGACGCCTTGCTCTAAAGGCTCATCGGTATGATTCTCATAGAAGGACAGAATATCCGAAGTATTGCCCTTGCCGAGTTCCCCGATATATTCCTTACTTACCATGTTTCCGGTCAGGGTGAAATAGGGCGGGATCCAGTCACAGGATTGATCCGAGGTGATGGCAGACCAGACATTTGGCATCATATCCTCGGGTTGCAATGCCTTTGAGTTCTCAACAAAGGGAGTGAGATCAAGCGGTGCGTCCTGCGCGGCGAAAATCTCGCGCTCCATCGGTGTGAGGATCAGAAGATCCGGGGGATCGTCCGATAGAGCGTCGCGGAGGAAGACAAGCTTGGCGGCGGGAATTTGCAAGAGTTCGAAATCGGGGTCCTGCATATCCATCATGAAGGCAACTTCTGCAATCTCGCGCTGTGGATCTTTTGCGGAGAATCCTTCTCGACATTTTCGCTTTCGAAAAGAATGATCATTATCCTGATAGAACTTCGCAGAATTCCCCCTATTTTCTCCCCTCTGCTCTGCGCTATACTTCAATCTAGAGGGTCGTTCCCAAACATCGACCCTATCCCAGAGTGGAGGGCAGAGATCATGGGCTATGAGAATTTCAAGGTGGCGGTATATTGTCCGTTGTCGACGCTTGCGAAGATTACGGATTTTTCCAAGTTTTCGGATGTTTTCGCGCGTGTTACGAAGAATATCGAGGTCGATAAGGTATATATTGAGGTCTTCGGCGGTGGGCATTTCGCGTCGAAGGAGAAGCTTCTGGAGGCGAAGAAGTTTTTCGAGGAGCGGGGGATTCGCGTGGGCGGCGGGCTCGGCACGTTCGGCAATGGAGCCGGCCGGCGGCTCGGCTATGTCTCGCTTTGTTATACGAACCCGGAGCATCGGGATTGGATTAAGAGGTCTTCGGAGTTGGCGGCGGAGTTTTTCGATGAAGTAATTATCGATGATTTCTTCTTCACGAACTGCAAGTGTCCGACCTGTATCCGTGCGCGCGGCGACCGGAGTTGGAAGGATTTCCGGCTGGAGCTGATGATGGAGGTCTCGCGGGACTTTGTGATCGGGCCGGCGAAGGCGATCCGTCCGGACATGAATGTGATCATCAAGTACCCGAACTGGTACGACTGTTATCAGGAGACGGGATATAACCAGAAGGAGCAACCGGCGATCTTCGATCAGATCTATACGGGGACGGAGACCAGAGACCCCTTGTACACCCAGCAGCATCTGCCGAAATATCTGGGGTATTTTCTGATGCGGTATAACGAGAATATCGCGCCGGGAAGGAACGGCGGCGGGTGGTTTGACATCTACGAGTGCGGTCGTTCGCCCTCGCTCTATACGGCGCAGGCGGATATGACGGTGCTCGCGGGCACGAAGGAGATCACGCTCTACAGCCTGGGCGAACTGGTCGCGCCGCACAACCGGATCTTCGCGCCTCTTGCCGGGACAGAACTGGCGATGCTGGATCGATTAGCGCCGAAACTCGGGACGCCGATCGGAACCGCCTGCTATAAGCCCTTCTACTCTGACGGGGAAGCCTATCTTCACGGATATATCGGCATGCTCGGGATTTCGCTCGAGCCTTACGCCCAGTATCCGCACGGGGCATCCCGGATCTTCCTGACCGAGAGTGCCGCCGCAGACCCGACCATTCTTGCGAAGGTCGAGGCGAGCCTCCTCGCAGGAGCCGACGTGACGGTAACATCCGGATTCGTACGCGCGACGCAGGACCGGGGGTTCGAGCAACTGGCGCGTGTGCGCGTGACCGATCGGCGCGCGACGGTCCATGAATACGGGATCTCGCCGCGAGGCATGACCTTCGAGGAGCGCGTAGGCGGGGAGAAGTCCGTCACGCTACCGTGGCTAACTTTCGCGACGAACGACACGTGGCAGATCGTCTTCGGGCTTTGCGGCGAGAACAACTTGCCGATTCTTCTCGGCGCGGATTATGGGAACGGTCGACTCAACATCCTCACGGTACCCGATAACAACGCGGAGCTGGCTCACTTGCCCGCTGAGGCACTGGCACACATTCGCAGCGCGATGTCGGAGGAACATTCCGTCGAACTCGATGCCCCGGCTGGCATCTGCTTCTTCCGATATGACAACGATTGCTTTGCTGTATTGTCCTTCCTGCCCTATCCGCAGAAGATCGCGTACCGGATCGCCGGAACCGATGTGACATTGGAACCGCTGACGGAAGATGACGCACCTTCGGGCACAAAAGAAGAGAGTGCATCGGTATTCTCCGACACACTCTCCGGTTATCGACTCAAGGCTTATCGCATCCGGCATACCGCCGAAGCGTGAGGATCAGAATGGGTCGTCCGGCCAGAAATTGTCCGGAGGCAGAGTCTTCGGATGCACGGGGCTTGAGGTCCCGAAAGAACCGGAGGGCGGCGCGGATTCCGCATTTGCCTGCTTCGCACGTTCCTCAATATCCGCGAAAAGCAGATCCTCGGGGATGTCGGACAGGTCTTCCTGAACCGACGCCCAGAGCGGGGCAGTCGCGCTCGGCAACGGCTCGGCGCCGGTGGCGGCAAAAGACGGAGGCAGCGATTCCTGCGGCAACGCCGCCTCGGGAGGGAATTCCAGATTGTTCTGCGTCAGATCCTGCTGCGGTACCGCGCCGGATACGATCGGCGGTACCGGTCGGGAGGAGAAGCCATCGGTCTTCACCGGAGCCGGTTCGGTCAAGGCGTCAGGATTTGTCACCGCACCTGCATAACCCAGCAGGAAGGCATCCGAACCTGTGGCTCTGAATGCATCGGGGGCCTCGGTCGGCACCGGCGAGGATACGGTATTGCGCGAGATGATCGACGGATTAATCTCCGCAACATCGATCTCGGGCGGCGCACCCTTCGGCGCGTCAGAGGGGACCGGCATCTTCTTCGGCGGAATATAGGGAAGGATATCCTCGGGCACGACGGAATCATCCGTCGGCGGCGGAAGATACTGATCGATCGTGTTGCGTGGGGAGGATACAGGCGAAGGCATATCGTAGAAATCATCTTCGGGAAGATCATCGACAGGAGGCAGGGACTCCCAGATCGGACGAGACGGGGTAGCAGCGACGGGAGCCGATACAGGGGCGCCGCAACCTACGCAGACAGCGGACATAGGATCGATGAGAGTTCCGCAATTCGGACATTGAGTCATACAGGTATCCTCCGAAATTGATATCGAAAACGAGGGCTCGAAGAAATTGCATCAAAGATATTTTCATAATATAGCACTATTATTTGATTTACAATGCCAATGCCCCGTCATTATCATCATTGAAAAGGGTTTGCATTTCCAAACGGATGCGCTACGATGGTGAAGCGAAACGTTTCTTGATCGAAAAGAATTTTGTGAGGTATCCCGATGCGACGCATTGTAGCTGGTTTTCTTCTCGTTCTCTTTATTCTGACAACCGCCTGTTCGGTACCTGATTTCGCCCTTCCGGCGGAGACGACGGTGCCGAAAGAATCTGTCGCCACAACAGGCACCTATCTGGATATCACACTCTCTCCGGAGGAACGGGCAGCTGATCTTCTTTCCCGGATGACGTTGGAGGAGAAGGCCGGTCAGATGGTACAGGGTGTTTTCTATGCGACGACTCCGGCGGACATGCGTGATCTGGGCGTCGGCTCGATTCTCTCGGGCGGCGGCGGGGTTCCGCAGAACAATACGCCGACCGGTTGGCAGGAGATGGTCCGTTCCTTTCAGGAGGGAGCGATGGCAAGTCGCCTGGGAATCCCTTTTCTCTATGGAATCGACGCGGTACACGGTCATTCGAATCTCTATCAGGCGGTGATTTTTCCGCAGAATATCGGTCTCGGCGCAGCAAATGATCCGGAAAAGATGTACCAGATGGGTGCGGCGGTTGCCGATGAGATGAAACTCACCCATATCCTCTGGAATTTCTCGCCCTGTGTCGCGGTGTCGACCGATCCGCGTTGGGGCAGATCCTACGAGAGCTTCTCGCAGGATCCGGAGATCGTCGCCGCATTGGCGACGATGTATGCGCAGGGACAGGCGGACAGCGGGATCATCGCGACGGCGAAGCATTATGCGGGCGACGGCGGTACGGTTTTTGGCACAGGCGAGGGAGAGTATCTCATCGACCGGGGCGATGCACAGATGACCGAAGAATCTTTTCGCGCATTGCATCTGGTGCCGTACGAGGCACTGGTAGAAGCCGGCGTTCCCGTTGTGATGGCGTCCTTCTCCTCCTTCAACGGAGTGAAAATGTCGGAGAGCAAGTATTGGTTGACCGATGTGCTCAAGGGCGAGATGGCCTTCGCCGGCTTTGTCGTATCCGACTGGGAAGCGGTAAGCGGGCTGTCCGGCGATTCCTTCTCGTCGAATGTCGTCCTGGCAATCAATGCCGGCGTGGATATGCTGATGGAGCCGGAACGTTTTCGCGAGGCAAGGCTTGCGATCATCGACGGAGTAAATAACGGTCAGATCGACATCAGCCGCGTCGACGACGCAGTTCGCCGCATCCTCACGGTGAAATTCGACTACGGACTTTTCGAGGATCCGTACATGGAGAACCTCACATTGAAGGAAGACGTGTTGGGCAGCGAAGACTATCGCTACCTCGCGAAAAGCCTCGTCGAAGAATCCTTGGTCCTCTTGAAAAACGACAACGATATTCTGCCGCTCACGTCCGGCACCAAAGTGTTCGTCACCGGCCCGGCCCTAAACGATCTCGGCGTACAGTGCGGCGGGTGGACCATGACGTGGCAAGGCATGACCGACGCGCAGAACGGAGAAGAAATAACCGTGGGAACAACGATTCTTGAAGGTCTTCAGGCCTATGCCGAAAAGGCGGGAATCGAGATTATTACGGACGGGAGCCGAATCGGCGAGGCCGACGTGGTCTTGCTTGTTGTCGGCGAGAAACCGTATGCCGAGTACGAAGGGGATACAGCCACGTTGGCGCTTGACGGACCGACCGGACTACCGGGCAACATGGAGGCAATTTCGCTGGCGACATCGTCCGGCGCTCCGGTCATTGCACTCGTCGTCGCCGGTCGGCAGATGGATATCGATTCCTATCTTGCGGACTGGGACGCTGCCGTGATGTGTTATCTGCCCGGAACCGAGGGCGACGGTGTCGCTGCAGTACTCACCGGAGAAGCAGGATTCAGCGGAAAACTGCCGTTCCCCTGGTATGCGGACACCGCCGATATCGGCACAGACAAGGTACTTTTCCCGATGGAATATGGGCTTACGTATACGGAGTGATGTGGTCTCGAACTTGTCTCGCGTCCCTTGTCCTCGAGCAAAGCTCTGCGGAGGGGACGCTCGACAAGTGAGAGACCACTAAGAAAGCAACCTTATAATGTGGTGGTCACTTATCTTGCGAGTGATCGTGATCAGATTCCTGGATCCGAGGATCTAGAAGCGAACTAATTTCGAGATCGCCTGAATCGCAGCTTTCAGAGATGCAGCATTCTCAGAGGCCAATCCTGATCATGTATGCACATACGAAACAGACGCTTACCCGGGTTTTCGTATGTGCACCGGCGATCCTGGAGGCATTATTTATCATTGATGCACATACGAAACGGACTGCAACCTGGGTTTTCGTATGTGCGCCGGCGATCCCGGAGGCATTATTCGTCAATGATGCACATACGAAAATGCTATTAACTGACGGTTTCGTATGCTATCAATGACAAAAAATGTACTCGCAGGGAATTTCCCAGATAATCATTGTCAAATCGGAGCGCCGCACCGCGGCGCGACCAATAATCCGCGTCGGCACAGCCGGCGCACTTTCCCTATGCAATGGCGACGTTACTTGGTTATTCGTCAATGAGGCACATACGAAACAGGCATTTGTGGGCGGTTTCGTCCGTAATCAATGATTGATAACTATCTTCTGATCAATTTCACAGACTAACGCAGTAAGAATTTGTACGCGTCCCGCGCAAGAAAAAGATCTCCGGCGAAGTTCTCGCGGAGACCCATCAAAATCTCGGATTGATCCCTGAGAATATCACGTCACGCGATTGCGGCCGAGCCGCTTGGAGCGGTAGAGGCGGCTGTCCGCGGCATGAACAAATTCGTTCGTATCCGCATGCTCGTCGAAGGACGCGACCCCGATGCTCAGTGTCAGCGGGAATTCCCGGCCGCGCATGCGCAAGGGTGTGTGCTCGGCGGCGCGCCGGATCATCTCAGCCTGGCGCCGCGCGGTATGCAGATCGGTATCGAGCAGCAGAATCATGAATTCGTCACCGCCGACGCGAAAAGGGGTATCGCTCGGTCGGGAGGTGGCGCGCAGAATCGATGCGATGTGACGGATCGCCTGATCGCCCGTCGAATGGCCCAGAGAATCGTTGATCGTCTTGAAACGATCGATATCCAGAACGATGATGGAGAATGTATCATCGCGGCCAGCAATTTGGCGCTTCGCGTAACGCTGAACTGCGTGTCCGAGCATGTCGTAGAAGTAGCGGCGATTATAGAGTCCCGATAACTCGTCCATGATGGATAATTTACGCAGGTCGTCGTTGACGAGTGCCAAGCGTGCCTCGGCACGTTTCAGCTCCGTGATGTCTCGCGATGTTCCCCATGTGCCGACGATCTCGCCGTATTCGTCGATTAGCGGATATTTGCAGGCGGAGAACCAGATCGAATCTCCGTTCTCCAGATTCCACTGCTCGATATTATTGATGATCGGAACACCCGTGCGAATAATCTCGTGCTCCTCGCGATAGGCTCTCTCTGCGAACTCTCTCGGGAAAAAATCGAAGTCGGTCTTCCCCTTCATCATTCCTGCGTCCGAGAGTCCGAACTGTTGGGCGTGTGCCCGGCTGTTCAGGATATAGCGCGAGTCCAAATCCTTGAAGTAGATCGTGTCCTGATTATTCAGCATGATGGTCTGAATCAGCAGGGACTCGGACATAATCAACTCGTGTGCTGAACGTGTCGAAGGTGCGGACGCACGCGAAGAAGCTCCCATGTTATAAACAGGAAAGATCGGCAAGCCCGTACCGGCTCCGGTATCACGAAGATTGTTAGGGTGTACAGAAAGAGGACTTGCCTCATCCGCGCGGATGGCGTCAGTCATTGATGCTACCTTCTTGCTACGATGTCGAGAATACGAATCCGTAAATAATTAGCTTTATTATAGGACTCGATTGTGAAAAAGTATGTCGTAAGTGTAAACATATCGAAGGTTTTTCAGAAAAAATTGTACATCTTTGCAAAATACGAGGAAATTCAGATTTATTTAGGTTCGTTTCGCTAGGAACGAGGACAAATAATATTACGCATAGATTACAATAACGCGAAAAACAAGTCAATAAACCGATCTGATTTCTCCTGTTCACCTCTCTTAATGAGAGACAATGCACAAAAAAAAGAGAAAATGAAAAGAAAAATTGTGCAAATAGACTTGACATATGTAACGTTCGTGTTACAATGAAAACAAGCTCCGGGGAATACTTCGAGAGACCAGTCACAAGTAGGATGCCGCCTCGCAATAACGGGGAAGATGAACAGCGATTGACGAATCACAACAGTGAGAACAAGTCGCAGGTCCGGAAACGATACGAATCCAATGGACGAACTGTGAAGGCTTAACGCATAGTAACAGCATTCAGAAGATTACAAATCGAACAAGGATGACAAAGAGGTTCGCGGGATAATAGGGCACCGAAAGGGAGATGCGTCTTGAATAAGGTTCGTCGGAGCTTTCTCTATATGGGAGCTGTCTCAGAAGGCTTATCTTAAGCTGGATGAGGCAGCCCATCTTTTATGTCCAGCATTCAGAATTTCATTAAGATTTTTCCCGGTGGGGCCGTTTCACGAACGTCGCTCGAGTTCGGCGATGTAGGGAAGATTGCGCCCATCTTCTTTGACATCCATCCCATAACCGATCAGCCAGGAATCCGAGATGGAGTAGCCGGAATATTCGATCGGAACATTGATCAGCTGCTGGTCCGGATTGACGAGAAGCGAGCATACCTTGATGTCCAGAGGCCTCCGCAAGTCGAGATTCTGAACGAGGTAAGCTGTCGTAAGTCCTGTACGAATTATGTCCTCGATCAGGAGAACGTACTTTCCTGTGATATCCAGATCGAGATCTTTGGTTATGCGAACGATACCGGATTGGCTTGTCGCGTTCGGTATCGTTCCGATCGCGATCACATCGATGCCGATCGGCAGTGTGATCGCTCTTGTCAGGTCGGAGAAGAAATAGAGTGAACCCTTGAGGACGCCGATAACGACGAGATCTTTGCCTGCGTAATCCTCGCTGATCTGTCGTCCCAGGCGCTCGGCTGTTGCTTTGAGATCTGCTTCGGTGTAGAGAATTCGCTTGATTTTTCGGTCTGCCATGGGAACCCTCCTCGGGAATCAATGGATTGTTAGTCTGGCGAATTGATCGGCGAGTGACGGAGAATCTTCCTCAGGAATCAATTGGGTTAAGATTGCCGTATCGCTCGACGAGGGACAGGGAATTCACCTCAGGAATCCGTCGGTGTGAGGCTTCCGAACCGCTCGACGAGCGACAGGAAGTCTCTCTTATATACGATTCGTACATTCGTGCCGGGGTAGAGTTCGCGCACGCGTTTGAGCTTCTTGTTCTTCTCCGTGACGTACTTCTGGTTCATGGTTGTCAGTTCCAGATAGGTGTCAAACTTCGTCAGATAGAAGTCGGGGCTAAAGGCGCAGGTAACGTTGCCCTCGGCGTCCCACTCGACGGGGAAGGTCTTGGGTTCGTATTTCCAATCGATCTGGTACATGTCGAGAATTCGTGCGAATTCGGCCTCGGATGGGTTCTTGAATATCGGAGCCTCACACTGGTGGTTGATCGACTCGGAAGCATTCGTCTCCTTCTCGATGCGAACGCGAAGCGCATGCTCGGAGACGAGAGCCAGGATCGCCGCGACGCACTCGTCGACGGACAATGCCCCGGTGTTGAGAATCACGTGATAATGGGCCGGGTCGTTCAGATCGACACCGAAAATCGTGGAGACGAAGCGCTTGTGTTTCTTCTCCGATGTGTCCAGGACGCTCCGGGCTTCGTCCTCAGAGATGTGAAACTGCTTGCGGATTCGGGCGACTCGCACACGCTCCGGCGCAATAATCCGGATGTGGAGGGCTTCCTTGTCGTCCGCGAAAATCACCTGGGAACCGAAGCCGAGAAGGACGGCGGATTGTGTCGACACAAGGTCAAACAAAGCGCGTTCAAGGACCTTGCTGTAGGTCCCTCCGACGCGTGATTCTGACAAGTAGAACTTGGGGCTCTCATTCAACAGGTGTTGCTCTCTGGCGTCGGTGATGTTCTGGAAGAATCGCTGAATCAACTGATTGCGGTCAATGATCTCCCAACCGAGTCGACGAGATAAAGCCTCCGCAACCTCATCACCGAAGCTTCCCAACTGTCTTGAGATGGTTATAACAGCCACGCCGCAGCCCCCTTTAGATAGAATCATTATAACATAGCGCGATCATGCTTTTCACGATATCACGAGGATGCTTTTCGAAAAAATAATAGTTGGATATTGACAATGGTGTGCGACGCACAGTATTATGTGTTTAACGGAGGTGAGCTGTATGGAAGATCAGAATGAGATCTTGTCCAATCTGATTTCTGAATTGCGAAGAGGGACGATCGTCCTCTCGGTTCTTGCGCAGATCTCGACGACGGTATATGGATACTCACTCGTCCAGGAACTGAAGGATCGCGGTCTGGATGTCGAGGCGAATACACTGTATCCGCTCCTTCGGCGGCTCGAGAAACAGGGTCTTCTCCGGAGCGAATGGGAGACGACCTCGGGGAAGCCGAGGAAGTATTACGAGAAGACGGATTCCGGTGAGAGAGTCTACCGGGATTTAGTAACGGAATGGTCCGGCATGGTCGGGCGAATGGAGAATCTGATTAAAGAAGGTGAGAAGCATGAATAATTCGATGAGTCCGGAAGAGATGAAGAAGAGATATGTTTATCAGGTCGGAAGATTCCTGTCGCCCAAAGCGCGGCCGGAGATTGAGAAAGAGATCGAATCCCTGATCGACGATATGATGGAGGACCGCTGCAAAGGAGCCGAAGCGACCGAAGCGGATATGAAGGCGGTACTTGCGGAACTCGGCCGCCCGAGCGAATTGGCTGCGAAATACAACGACTCGAAGATGTATCTCATCGGCCCCGCGTACTTCCCCCTTTACGTGCGAACTCTGCTGATCTTTGAAGTGATCGTCGGAATCGGCGTACTGGTGTCGATTGTGACGAATCTGATCATGCGGACGTTCGAGCCCGACGAGGTGTTCGGTATTGTTTCGGCGGCCCTCGGTGTGTTCGCCGTAGTAACCGTCGCGTTCTTTCTGATCGAGCGTCAGGGTGTCAAACTCGATGATCTTTTTGAGGCGGAAGCTTATCTGCCGCCGGTTCCGGAGAAGAAGGCGAGAATCTCCAAGAGTGAATCGATCATCACGATTGTTTTTGCGACGCTGTTCCTCATCCTGATCGTCGGATTTCCTCAGGTGTTCGGTTTCTGGGACGCGGATGCGGGAAGAATGATCACGGTCTTCAATTTGGATGTTGTACATTCGAGTGCATACCTGTTTGTGATCGGCTTTTTGTGCGAGATCACGAGGGGTATTGCCGAGTTATTGGAAGGTCGATACACACTTCGGCTTCTCGCCGTCACAATCCCGACGCGCATCTTCAGCCTTGCGGCTACCCTGTTCTTCATGACCTCGCAGGTCGTATGGAATCCGAAACTGCCGGCAGAGCTTGTAAGATTATTTCCCGACGCGATGCAATCGATCTCCTTTACGGAGATGTCGCAGGTATTCACGACGACGATTGTTGTCATCGCGATTTTCGGTACGGTCGTTGATCTGATCGCCAGCACCTCGAAAAGCATCCTGTACGGACGCAAGGATTTCTCGAGACAAGGAAAATGATAGAATGAAGGCGTGAGTCCGGTGTTGAACAGCGCCGGACCCTTGTTCTCTTTTTCGCGAAAAGAATGATCAGACGGCGGCTATTGTGATTCGAGATGATTAACAGATTTTAAGTATGAAATGGAGATACTTGTATGGAAGAATCATTTGTACGTCAATGGTTCGGAGGCTTCTCCGAGAGCTTGGATCAAATGTCGGACGAGGAACGCTTAAGGCTCCTTGCGCCCTGTGCGAAGGCGTGTGCCGAATCCTATCCCCTCGGGAAATTTCGCGAAGCCAAGGAGACGGCTACATCGTTGTCGACTTTCGCGAAACGGGTTGTGGAGGTAATGCCGGGCGTTACCGTTGAAGCAGACGATGCCGCGCGCCGGATCATATTTCGATATCCGCAGTGTTACTGTGATCTCTATGTGCAGAAGCTTGTGACGACACCGAAGCTCTGTGAGTGCTCGCGCCAGAACCTTCTTTATATTCTGGGCGACCTGTTTCCGGGGTCTCCCGTTACCGTTACCCTCGTGAAATCCGTGATCGCGGGTGACGAGATCTGTGAATTGGCTGCATCCTTTTCCGGAGAAGTTTTCGCGTAAAGTTTGCGGTATAATAATTTTGCTGCGCCTTCTGAGGCGTTGCGGCAACACAGAAAACAGCCTGCGCGAAGGCGTGCGGGCATTTGGGTTTCAAGCGATCTTCGGGTCGTGAAAGGAGTTACGATATGACGGCGTTGAACGGTTTGTGCAACGAGACGGCGGCGCGGATCCGGGAGCTCAGAGAGTCCTCGGATGCGTCGCTTGTGGATACGGCGGCGAAGATGGGGATCTCCCCGGAGACGCTCACAATGTATGAGGAGGGCCGGATGGATATTCCGATCGGAATTCTGTACGCGGCCGCGGGAATTTTCGGCGTGGACCTGACGGATCTGATGACCGGCAAGTCTCCGAATCTGACGAGATATTGCGTGGTGCGAAACGGCAAGGGACCGGAGATCGAGAGATACCCGGGATATCGGTTCCAGAGCCTCGCTTTTGACTTCCAGAATCGTATGTTCGAGCCTCTCCTCGTTACGCTCGATCCGCAGATGAACGCGAGTATCGCTCCGGTGACGCATGGCGGCCAGGAATTCAACCTTGTGATGACGGGACGGATTCGCGTCGTGCTCGGAGGAAGCTCGATCGAGCTCGCTTCCGGCGACAGTATCTTCTTTGATCCGACGATCCCTCATGGACAGCTCGCGCTTGACGACATGCCCGCGTCCTTTCTTACGGTTATTATGCATGATCATCCGTCGGATCCGGCGAAGGAATAAGGAGTAAATATGTTATCGAAATTTCTGCCGCGTGAGTCGTTCGACTCCTATGAAGACTTCATGGAGAATTACCGGGTGAATGTACCCGAAGGATTTAACTTTGCCAGGGACGTCGTCGACGGATGGGCGAAGATGGATGAGGAGAAACCCGCGCTCGTCTGGTGTAATGACGCGGGCGATGAGAAGCGCATGCGGTTCTCGGACATATCCCTGGAGAGCGCCCGCGCCGCCGTCGCCTTCTCACGTCTCGGCATGAAGAAGGGCGACACGGTTCTTCTTCTGATGAAGCGTCGTTGGCAGTTCTGGGTCTACGCGCCGGCCTTTATGCGCTTGGGCGTGGTCTTCATCCCCGCGACGGTGCAGTTGACGAAGAAGGATATTGAGTATCGTGTCAAGGCAGCGTCGGTTGATATGATTCTGACGATTACGGAACCGGAGATATCGAAGGCCGTAGCTGATGCACTTCCCGCTTGTCCGGGTGTGCGCGTAGTCGGCTTTATCGAGTCGGAACCTCTCGCGAAGGCAAAGGAGAAGCCGTTCGTCTCGCCGCAGGGATGGGTGGATCTGAACCGCACCATCGCCTCGGTGTCCGACGAGGATGCGATCGCTTTTCGCGAGCAGCCTCCTGTCGCCGGAGGCAAGGATCCGATGCTTCTGTATTTCACGTCGGGAACGACCGGAATGCCCAAAATGGTTCTTCACGACTTCGAACACCCGCTCGGACATATCGTCACCGCACATTACTGGCAACAGCTTCGCGCGGACGATCTCCATATCTCCGTCGCGGATACGGGTTGGGCCAAATGCGGCTGGGGCAAGATTTACGGGCAATGGATCTGCGGCGCGGCGAATTTCGTTTACGATATGGATCGATTCCATGCGCTGGACCTTCTCGAGAAGCTGTCGTATTACAAGGTGACGACGTTCTGTGCGCCGCCGACAATCTACCGATATATGATTCAGGAGGACATGTCGAAGATCGATCTATCGTCGCTTCGCATGGCACTTACGGCCGGTGAACCGTTGCAGGCGGAGGTCTTCAATCGTTTCCGCGAAGCGACCGGTCTTCAGATTATGGAAGGATTCGGCCAGACCGAGACGAGCGTTCTCTGTGCGAGTTTTCCCTGGGACGCGCCGCGGCCGGGGTCAATGGGTCGTCCGGCACCCTTGTATCAGCTGGACATTATTGACGATGAGGATCATTCCTGCCCTCCCGGAACTGAGGGACGAGTTGTTGTGACCGGACTTAACCATGGATCTCCGGTCGGACTGTTTCTCGGATATTTTCGCGATCAGGAAGCGACGGATCGCGTTTGGCACGACGGCTATTACGAGACCGGTGACGTCGCGTGGCGCGATGAGGACGGTTTCTACTGGTTTGTCGGACGCTCGGACGATGTTATCAAGTGTTCCGGATATCGTATCGGCCCGTTCGAAGTCGAGAGCGCGTTGCAGACACATCGAGCTGTGCTCGAGTGTGCAATAACCGCGGCACCCGACCCGATTCGCGGGCAGGTCGTCAAGGCGACCATCGTATTGGCACCCGGATTTGCGCCGACGGAAGAACTCAAGCACGAGCTGCAGACACATGTGAAGAATGTCACGGCTCCCTACAAATATCCGCGCATCATCGAATTTGTCACGGAACTCCCCAAGACGATCAGCGGGAAGATCCGCCGCGTCGAGATCCGAGGCAACGACGAGAAGAAAGGGACATCATGAGATTTGACCTGATCGCCTTTGACCTGGACGGAACGATTCTTCGTGATGACGGGAGTATTTCGGAAGATACGCTCGAAATCCTTCGGACAGCGGCAAGCAAGGGTTGCGTCATGGTCCCGACGACCGGTCGCACCCTATCGGAGATTCCTCCCGTGCTGATCGACGCCTCCGTCTTCCGGTATCTGATCCTCGCCAATGGGGCGAGTGTGATGGACATGGAGGAGGAGATCGAGATTCTGAAGGGATTGATCCCGACGGAGACAGCGGTCGAGATGTACCGCAAGCTTCTCGGACTGGAAGTGCCCTTTGTCGCCTACAGCGAAGGGGTCGCATTTTGCGACGAGAAATACATGAGTAACCTGGTCTCTTTCTACGCACCCAAGGGGAAGTATTACGCGCAGATCATCGAGAACATGCGCTTTGTCGCTTCAATGCCGGATTTTTTCGCCAAAACAGGTCGAACGGTGGAGAAGATCTTCATCCATCAGGCGCCGGAAGAGAAGCGGCAATCCATCATCGAATATGCCGAGAAGACGCCCGGTCTTGCTGTGTCGGAGTCATCGCCGATGAATCTCGAGATCAACGCGACCGATATCAGTAAGGGAGCCGCACTCGAAGCCCTGGGCACATTGCTCGGAATCACACGGGCCCGGATCATGGCCGTCGGCGATGGGGTGAATGATCTCACAATGCTCGCATACGCCGGTTTCTCCGTTGCGGTGGCGAACGCGGTACCCCTTGCCAGAGATATCGCCTCCTATATAACCGCATCGAACGATAATGACGGCGCCGCATCGGCGATTCGCAAGTTCGGGTTGATCGAGGGGTAGGGTGCCGGGAAATATTTCGAATAGCCATTCGTCGAAAAGATAGTAAACGATAAGTGAGAATGCCGCCTGAATCAGTAAAATGAATTCGGGCGGTATTTTGCGCGCGACGAATTGTTATGGTTTGAAAAGCACTGCTTTAGCTGGTTGAAAGGGGCGACTTCGGGCGGTCTACTTCCTGCTATTTGATTAGCACGCGATTCCGGCGGGAGTTTATTGTCAATGACAAACCTACTAAATTGGTCACTGGAGGTGTTTTAGTAGGTCGTCCGGCCGCTTGACGCGGGTTTCTTATCAATGACAAACCTACTACATTGGCCACTAAGGGCATTTGGGTAGGTCGACCCGCCGTCCGGAGGGAGTTTCTTATCAATGACAAACCTACTAAATTGCTCGCTGGAGGTGTTTTAGTAGGTCGACCAGCCAGCATGCGCGCTATTTTTATCAATGACAAGCCTACTAAATCGGCCTCTGAGTGCATTTTAGTAGGTCGACCCGCCGTCCGGAGGGAGTTTCTTATCAATGACAAGCCTACTAAATCGGCCACTAAGGAAGTTTTAGTAGGTCACATGGCCGCTTGACGCGGGATTCTTATCAATGACAAGCCTACTAAGTTGGCCACTAAGGGCATTTTAGTAGGTCGACTGACCGTCCGGCGTGAGTTTCTTATCATTGACAAGCCTACTAAATTGGCCACTAAACGCATTTTAGTAGGTCGACTGACCGTCCGGCGCGAGTTTCTTATCAATGATGCACCTACTCAATCGACCATTTAGCGTATTTGAGTAGGTGCGCCCGCCTCCAAATGCGCAACACCAAGTTATGAACGGTTAATTTACGGCCTGGAACAGCAGAATCACGCTTCTAGGCGGTAGTCCGGCACGCAACGCCAAGGTTATGAACGGTAATTTACCGCCTGGAACAGCAGAATCACGCTTCCAGGCGGTAGTCCGGCACGCAACGCCAAGTTTATGAACGCTAATTTACAGCCTGGAACAGCAGAATCACGCCTCCAGGCGGTAAATCTAAGTCAGAAATGAAGGCAAGATTGGGAAGAACACCGCCTGGAGCATTGGCAGATCAAATCTAGGCGGTATACTGCTGCTGACGAAGTGACCAGGAACGGAAAAATACCGCCTGGATTCGAATTTGATCTCGCCAGGCGGTATTTCAATATCTACGTTGATACTTGTGTTTGAGATTCCGAATTGAGAAGAGTTCAGCTGCTCTTCACGCGCTTCAGAAGGGCGCACAACGGGGTTTTCGAACGAGAGGGAGGGCAGCCACCATAGGGAAAGCAATCACATCCCACGCCTAGATCGCGGGCGCGTTCCTTCTCCCTCTGAACCGTCACATCATCTCAATCTCGAGCGTCGTCCTTGTGAACTCGATCATGGTTCCCCATTCGTTTTCTTCCGGGATTCCTTCCGTCGAAGATGAGACGTTATAGACGTTCGCAAGCAGGAGTCGACAGATTCCCGACAGTCCTTCGGCACGAAGGACCAGACGCCCGTCGGTCATTCGCGCGCGAATTGTCGCCGATCGAAGGCCGCCCGCGCTGAAGACCTCCGTGAAGGCCTCGCGATCCGGAGCGAGATCGTATATCGTCACCGTCACGGCATCCAGATAATCGTATTCCGGTGTCGAATCCGTCTTGCCGGTGACAAGAAGCGTATTTTCGCGAACCAACAGAGGCATGGTGTAGTAGTCGTGATGTTCGGTTCGCCAGGTCGGTCCGACGATCCGTTCACGTGTCATAATATTCGTCCAGCTTCCCTCCGGTACGTAATAGCGCACAGTGCCATCCGCGGAGAAGATCGGAGCGCAGAGGAGAGAGGCGCCCAGCATGTATTGGCGGTCGAGATAACGGCACGTCTCATCTTCTGGGAATTCCATCACCATCGGACGCAATACGGGCACCCCGGTTACGGACGCTTCCACCGCAGCCGCATAGAGATAGGGCATTAAACGCAGCTTGAGCCGCGTGAACAATCTTGTGACCTCGCTCGCCTCTTCGCCGTAAAGCCACGGTACTTTGTACGTGTGGTTACCGTGAAGCCGACTGTGCGAAGACAAGAGTCCGAACTGCATCCAGCGCATATAGAGGTCCGGCGTTGCCGTCGCTTCAAATCCTCCGATATCGTGACTCCAGAAGCCGAATCCGGCGAGAGACAGGGACAGGCCACCGCGCAGTGTCGCAGCCATCGACGGGTAGGTCGAGAGACAATCTCCGCCCCAATGAATCGGGAACCGCTGGCTTCCTACTGTTGCCGATCGCGCGAAAACAACGGCCTGCGCCTTCCCCAATCGCTTCTCCAGCACCTCGAAAACCGCCTGGTTATAAAGAATCGAATAGTAATTATGCATGCTGTCGGCCGATAACCCGTTATGGTAACGAATCCCTTCCTTCGCGGCACGTGTCCCGTAGAAAGGATCCGCCGTCGGAATTCTCTCGCCAAAATCCGTCTTCAAACAATCGACGCCCATCTTCAGGAGATCATCGACGTATTTCTGGTACCAGCCGCGTGCGACCGGATTCGTGAAGTCGACCAACGCCATCCCCGGTTGCCACATATCTGTCTGCCAGACGGAGCCATCCCCTGTGTTGACGAAGTAGTTGCCGTCGAAGCCTTCTTTAAAGAGCGGCGATTTCTGCGCGATATAAGGGTTGATCCACAAGCAGACCCGGATGCCCTTCTCGTGCAGGTGCCGCAGCATTCCTGCGGGGTCGGGAAACCTCTCGCGATCCCAGACGAAGCTCGTCCATTCGAATTCCTTCATCCAGAAACAATCGATGTGAAGGACACTGACCGGAATTCCCCGATCCTGCATGCCCTCGACAAAGGAAAGTATGGTCTCCTCATCATAATCGGTTGTGAAGGAGGTCGAGAGCCAGAGCCCGAAGGACCAGGCCGGCGGCAACGAAGGCTTGCCCGTCAGATCGGTGTAGGTTCCGACAACGCTCTTCATATCGGCACCGCCGATCAGGAAGTATTCGAGTGTCTCGCCGGGAACCGCGAAAAGAGTCTTCCCGACATTCTCGCTGGCGACCTCGAAGGAGACATTATCCGTGCTGTTCACGAAAACGCCGTAGTTATTTGTCGTCACATAGAACGGAATGCTCTTATAGGACTGCTCGCTGTCCGCCCCGCCGTCCGCGTTCCACGACTCGACCGACTGGCCGTTCTTGACAAAGGGTGTGAACCGTTCGCCGAGACCATAGACACACTCGCCCGGGGCAAGAGACAAACCATCGCGAATATACGTCTTCCGATCCGGCGATTCGATCCGCGCCAAGGCTCCGCCGCAAGAGGAGGTCAAATAAGCGCCGTTATGGTAGAACTGGACATCCCACGGTGAGTCCTTGGCGATGTGTGCCTCTGTACTTCCTGTAGCGAAAATATAGTGCGTCTCGGTCTCGATAACACTTGTCTGCACCCTGACACTGCCGATCGCGAACTGTGCGTTATGCGTCCGAACGCCCATATGCCCACGTGCACTTATTGCGATGACATCCGTTGCGGGGGAGGAGAAACGGATCGTCATCATACCGGTATCCGTTGTCTGGCCTTTGTGTTCGATCGGCCGATAAGGCGCATAGATTGTGAGCGAATTGTCGGTCATTTCTGCCGTATATGCCACCTTAGGCGTTGATACGGTAAAGCCATGTCGGGGGAGCCACATTCCGTTTGTGAATTTCATGAGAACCTCCGGTTGTCCTTTGAATTTGGATCGCGAAAAGAACAAGAAAATTCGAGAATTAGAATAATTGTATCATTTTTTATTTTTGAAGGAAGAGAATTTTCGGACATCGAAAAAGGGGCTGTCTCAAAACGAAAGATGAGAGACAGCCCTTATAGATAAAAAATGACGATGGTGCAGTCTCGCATTCATCTCCCTTCCGTAGAACGAGTATCTTGTTAACCTTAGATCTGTATGTGCCGCCCTTTTGCTACGTACAACGCACGGTGTCGTCTATCGGAATACATCAAGCAGTCCTCACGCCTGCGCCTTGCTTATTGCGCAACATCTTCGATAGTATTCTATAGCTTTAGGATTACCTAGGTACTCGAATCTTCGATCCTATGGAGGGAAAGCTCATCCAATACTCGCATCCTGAATAATGAATACCGGGAAAAAAAGGATGTCGCTATTTGTAGTGTCGCTAACTGGTCAGCCTAGGAATATATATCAATGATGCACATACGAAACAGGCTCCAACCCGGGTTTTCGTATGTGCGCCAGCGATCCCAGAGCGGTTATTTATCATTGATGCACATGCGAAACAGGCTCTCGCGCGGGTTTTCGTATGTGCGAATGGCCTTCCTGCCTTTTGTTGGAGAATGATGTAAGAAAATCGCTAACTTTTTGCGAAGGCATAGTAGTATTGTTCTCATTAGCAAGCTGGTATTTGAGACAGCCCCTTTTCGATGTTTACCGGAATCGTGTATTCACAAGAAAGATACCCGCCCCCGGAGACTCAGTCGAGCGGGAGGGAGCTCGGTGATTCTCCGGGGTGGGCATACGAAGGGAACTACTTATGGGCGGAGAGGTACTTACCGACCAGATCTTGTATAGTAGCGGCGGCCTCTGCTGCCGAAGCGTCACCGTCGAAATACGACGCGACTTCATTACTTACGATGTCGAAAACAACCAGATCGAAGTCCTCGGGAGAGGCATTTAGCGTCTCAAGGTAGGTAAGAAATGCGGCGCCCTCTTCCGGTGAGATTCGATCGGATTCGATAGCGATGTGCTCGTCGAGAACCTGGCGGTTGAGGGGGATATCAAAGCCCGCTTCTATCGCGGATTGGCAATCGGCGGAGAAGATCGTCTCGATGAAGCGAAACGCTTCTTTGGGTGCTTCAGTGTCGCGAAGAATGCTGATGGTATCTGTACGGGTCAGGGTAAGTGTGTCCTGATCATTGCGCGGGAAGGATTTGAACACCAACCCTTTTTCCTTGAGGTCCGCGATATTGTCGATACCGTCGATTTTTTCGAATCGGATGAGTGCTTCCTGATACTCGACCGCATCCGGAACACCATAGCTTTTCGCGAATTCGAGCTGAGCGATGAATGCCGCGGAGTCGAAGGAGCAGGTCCTGTCGTCCCAGTTCACGAAGTTACGGTACGTCGCGTGAAGGGTGGCGGAGAGAATGTCGTACGGCTGCGCGTAGATGAGATAGGGGCTCTGCGCACTCTTTGCATATGGTTCCGCGAAGGTCGCGAAGCTCTCGAGTGTCCATCCGGAACCCTCCGGAAGATTTGTTCCGCATACGCCGGTGATCGCGAAACGGATCGGGAGTGTGAAGTGTTTGTCCTCATAGGCGTAGAGATCAAATACATGTGTCAGCACCTGATCCGGGGCGAGCGCGGCTGAGTCGGACATCAGCCCGGTCATATCCAGAAGCAGACCCTGTTCCTCGAGCCGTGACGAGGAGAAATACTCGTTGCCGTAAAGAAGATCAGGTCCTTGGCCGGACTGGATATCCGTGAATAGTTTATCCGCGTCGCGATAGTTGCGCAGTTGGATGGAGTAGGCTGTACTCGATGCGTTGTACCGGTCGACGGCGTTAAGCAGCAGCGCATTCGGATCAGCGTCGCAGATGCCGACGGTAAGGATCGTTTTCCCGGTTGGGTTTACCGTGTCCGTCGGACAAAGGATCGAGACTTCGATCGATGAGGAATCGTCGCCGAGAGGGTCGCCGATCAGCGCGACGGAGCCGTCCTCATAGGGGACAAAACGCGTGTAATACGAGAAGGCCGAACTGTCCATGGAAAGCTCCGACCAGGGATAAACACGTTCCTCCTGATTCGCGAGGCTGGTCACATGAAATCCGTCGATATCCGACGCATACGCCGCATCCTCCGATGTCGGTTTCGTCTCTTCCTGCGCCGCCGACGATATCGGTGTCGTATCCATGAGATTGCCGAACGGATCGAAGGCGATCGTCTGGTTCTCTGTCGAGCAAAGCGCCGTCAGTGTAAATGCACCCTTATCATCGACGGCAAAACGGGTGAAGCGGACAACGTCCTCCGGAACCGCGAGGGCGACCGAGGAGAGAAGTGCTGAGCGGGAGGGGTTCACGGTGAGAACCTCCCAACCGGCTTGATCCGCGGAAAGATTTTCGCAAAGAAGATATACCGTGCCGAGATTGTTCGTTGCCACAATCACGGGCATATATTGCGCCGGAAGTACAGTCTCCAACGGCAGGTCGGAGAGAACTACCCCGTCCTTGCTGACCTGGAAGAGGTCCGCGAAAAGAAATCCCTGGCGATATTGCTCGGACATTGTCTCCGTTTTATCGGACGGCTGGCTGCTGAAAACAAGTACGTTAAGAACATTCTCCGCAATCGATGCGGAAGAACAATAAACATTCTGTGCTTCCGGTGATCGGCCCGGAAGAGAAACCGAAGAAACGAGGAATCCTTCCGGAAGAGGGCTTGCCGGCGCGACTCCGCCGGCGGAAGGCTCTGTCTCACGAACGGTCGTCGGCACAGTGAACACAATCGTATCCTCTGCCGTCTCGACGGACAGAGAAGTATGAGCAGCCTGACAACCGGACAGCAATCCGATCACAAGGACGATGGAGAGACAAGAAAGCAGTCGTTTGGCGTGATTCATAGGTCACCTGCGGTTTCTTTATTCTAGCGATGCGGTTGGAAAGTAGCGGTGAGAGAAGCGGCGGTGCTCCGATCTGCGGCTTTTGAGAGAGGTGTGATGCACACAAAAGGGGGAGCCGCCGTCCGCTTCTTAAAGGCATTGCCTCACCACCTTCCTACTACCTATACGAATAAGAAGGCCAAAACATTACAGAATTCGATAGTTTTCTTCCCGAATCCCGCGTTGCGGTTTTCGAGAGGGAAGAATACACTACATAGCAGAAGAGAAGTCTTCTCTTCTGTGACGAAGTTTCTGCGAATCGCGAGCTAGCGGCAATTTAAATTTTGGAGGTACCATGGAGAAGAGAAGTCTTTCTCTTGCCCTTCAGACACTCTCGACCTGCTCTGGCAAGTCGAGAGAACTCGGGCTTCGAGGAAAGTCTTCTCTTCTGTGACGAAGTTTCTGCGAAGCTGGAATTAGCGGCAATTCATATTTTGGAGGTATCATGGATACGAATTCGGAGAAAGTTTGGGAGCTGAAGCTCTCCCGCCTTGCAACTACGCTCGAAAAGAACGGCTTTGACGCGCACATCGTCGCGAAAAAAGAGGATCTTCCGGCACTTCTTGACTCGCTGATGAAGCCCAACACAACCGTGAACGCCGGAGGCTCGATGACTCTTCTCGAAACGGGAATCATCGACTATCTTCGCAAAGGACCCTTTACCTTCTATGACCGGACCGACCCGTCTGTCGATACGCCGGAAAAGATGCTTGCGCTGAACCGCCAGGCATTCTCGGCCGACTACTACTTCGCTTCCGCCAATGCGATCACCTCCGAAGGTGAGATCTACAACGTCGACGGCCGAGGCAATCGTGTCGCCGCGACCCTCTACGGTCCCGACAAAGTCATCTTTGTCGTCGGACGCAACAAGTGGGTTAAGAATCTCGATGAGGCGATCAAGCGCAATCGCGAAATCTCCGGTCCCGCCAATTGTATCCGGCTGAACCGCAAAACGCCGTGTGTCAAGACCGGCACCTGCATGAACTGCCAGGGTGCCGACCGGATCTGCAATGACTTCACCCTGATCGGGAAGAACATGACGAAGGGGAGAATAACGGTGATCTTGTTGGCGTTCCCTTCCGGGTATTAAAGAAGAGAAGCCCCTTACTCGTTCACTTCAGACAACCTTAGCCTTGCGGGGCAAGTCTAAGGAACTCGTTCAGCGAGTAAGGGTGCCTCTCTTCTCGGAACCTAGTATCTGCGAACCTGATGTTGGTGGATCAAGGGTAGATAACAATGAGGATTCCACTCTGGGAACTCGATCGTCGAGAAGGTCTTACTCTTCGGCGTCATAGTTTGCGCGAACCTGATGTTGGTGGATCAAGGGTAGAGAAATAATGACAAGGACCTTCGGGATCTAGAACATCAAAAAAGTTCCTTCCCTTCGGGATTTTTCGCGCAGGAGGCGGGTATGCTAGAAAAGAAGTTGATCATGGATTCGGTGGCGTATTGCGGGTTGATTTGCGGGATGTGTCAGCCGGAGGCGGTTTGCAGCTGCCGGTCGAACAATCATTGTGGCAAGAGGCTCTCACCGGAGGCTTGTCTGCAATATACATGCTGCCGCGAGAAGGGCATCGAGGGGTGCTGGGAGTGCGAGGATTCGCCGTGTGACCGTGATATGCTGGCGCCGGATAAGGTGAAGATCCGGGCGTTTGTGCGGTGCATCCGTGAGGATGGCCTGGAGATATTTGCCGAGTATATTGTAAGGAATGAAGCGAAGGGCATCGTATATCACCGGAACGGGATCTGGGGAGATTATGATCTTGCGACGGAAGCGGAGGTGTTGGAGCTTCTGAGGGAGGGATAAGGAACCGGAGATCAGATTTTTGCATGTATTCTGGCGGCCTTTGTGGCCGCTTTTCGCGGGAAAATTCAGGATTGACTTTTCGGTTGGATGGAAGGATAATCGGACGTAGTAAATTAGTAATTTAGTAAATTAGTAAAAAACGACGCGATGGGACTTTTCGCGACGCGGTGAATAGAAATGATGGAGGACTGCAAGATGAAGATACCGACTTCTTTGAAGCACAAACCGGTGGTGGTTGTAGAAAATTATGAGCGGGTGGACGGGCGTTATGCGTATGACACGGACGCAAAGGGCCTGTCACTGGGCTTGGCACAGTGGAATGACCGCGGCAAGGTGGAGATCTCGGCGAAGGTCTGGCGTCATACGGGTGAGAAGTGGTCGCGCCAGTCTGAGGAATTGCCGCTCCACCGCGTGATAGATCTGGCGATTCTGGTCTGCCGGTCGAAGATTCATTTCGACGAAGCGTACCGGTATGAGAAGTTGTATGATCCCGAGAAGCCGGTGATTGACCGGGTCGGGTTGCAAGGTGACGCGATGACGGTCGCGGTCTGTACGGACAACGAGAAGATCGATGAGGATATCAAGTTATTCCGGCAGGTTCTTGCGGACGACGGAGAACTGATCGGCGAACGTCTCTCGACGCTCGCGGCGCTTCTTCATGAGATGGGTTATTAATTCGGTATACGGAGGCCTGTATGAGAGATATGGACACGATTCGCGCGTTGGTCGGAGAGGGCCTTCGGGAGAAGGATCTGGATTGTATCGACGCATATGCGACGCCGCGGCTGGGGCTCTTCATCCCATCATGCGGGCCGTGCGGATACGCTGCGGAGCCCGGGCACTCGCATCCGTCGTACATGGCGGTGATCTATTTCCCGGAGAAGGCAGACGGGGAGCGCGCGGACTTTTTTCCTGCGTACCTGATGTCGCCGGGTGTTGCGCATAACGATGACGATAGCGGCCACTATTATTGCGTGATGATCGAGAAGGACTTTTTCGAGGAACAATACCGATTGTATGACGGGGAGATGCCGCTTTTCGCGCCGGAGAAGTTTACCATCTGCCGGGACATCCTGCGGGCGCTCAATATGTTTGCCGCAGAGCACGGAAAAGGGATGGCGAACTGTGAGGTGACATTGGCGGCGCAGGCCTTGGTGATTACGCATTGGCTGATCCGGAGTGTTCGCGGCGAGACAGCCGGGATGCGTGCGATTCCGGGGGATTTCTCGCTGGCGCGCGCGGACGGTGTCGGAGATCGCGGCGCGGTGCGGGTTTTCCGGGGCGACGCATTTCGCGCGGGCATTTCTTTCCGCGACGGGGATGTCGCCGACCAAGTACCGCGCGAAGTATGTTGATTGAATGATGTAGGTTTGTGATCGGATTTGCCTCGATTTTCCCTCGCGAAAAGCGCATCGTTAGAACATGTTTTCTCTTAAAGGAGGTTCTTACGATGACAAAAGATGAGATTTTCGCGTTAATGAATGAGAATCCGGTGTTCCACCTGGCTACACTGGACGGCGATATGCCGCGGGTGCGCGGCATGCTGCTGTACCGTGCGGATGAGAACGGTATTATTTTCCATACCTGCGGGATGAAGGATCTGTATACCCAATTAAGCGCGAATAAGAATGCGGAGCTGTGCTTCTTCAGTAAGGGCGTTCAGGTTCGTGTTTCCGGGCAATTGGAAGAGATAATCGACGAGGCGATGAATGAGGAGATCTTCAATCATCCTTCACGTGGGTTCCTGCGCATGTGGAAGGCAAACGGGATCGACAGCAAGCTTAAGGTCTACGCGCTTCGCGGCGGATCGTGCGTAACTTGGACGATGGAGACAAACTTCCTGCCCAAGGTGCCGATCACCTTGTGATCTGGACGTTGAATCCATAAGATGTATCGCGAAAAAATACCCGGTGAAAACAGTATTCCCCATACTCCGAGGTGACTGCGATCAGCGGGTATTTTTACTTGTGGGGGAAGAGGGTCGTACTTAGCGGACGATATTATAGCGCCACGAGGAAATTCCACCCATGTTCTTCACATTTGTATATCCCATTTGTGTGAGGGCTTCCGCGGCACGGGCAGATCGTGCGCCGCTCAAGCAGTGAAGTACAATCTCCGTATCCTTCGAGGGGGCTACCTTCGGGATTCGCTGGACCAGGGAACCGAGGGGTACCGAGACCGCTCCGCTGATATGTCCTCCCGCGTATTCGTCGGGGTTACGGACATCGATAAGAAGAAACGACTCCTTCTTGTCGAGCTTCTCCTTGACTTCCTTCGGGGAAATGGATGTATATTTCTTAGCTCCGAAAAGATTACCAAACATATCGATCACCTTCGCTTTTCTTGTTTTATAAGATGATCATATCATGATAAGTGAATATGTCAATGGGTTTCGAAGAATTAGGTGAAGAGCGCAGCAAATGCCTTCGGGGATCGTGGCTGATAGCTGTAAAATCAAAATTCTTGTACGGATAATTCTTCTCGCCAACATACAGTTTCCATAATTGCGGCTATGACCAACGGCTATTTGTGATGATACGGATAATTCTTCCGGGATACTCAAAATTATCCGTATTTTCGGACACGATGAAGGGTGTTTAAGCGCACCTGTACAGATAATTTCGGAATTATCCTGAGATTTATCCGTATTTTCGGACACGATCAAAGGCGTTTAAGCGCAACTGTGCAGATAATTTCGGAAATATCCTGAGATTTATCCGTATTTTCGGCGTTGCGTGAGAGTGAAATGCAAAAAAATACAGATAATTTTCGCGAGAATCACCACATTATCCGTACAGCAATAAATAATAACAAACAAAGAGAAGCATAAAACACACAAACCGGATTCGACGTATCCGGTAATGCCTAAATACACAAATCGGGTTCAACTTGCAGAGCAATCTCTGCAGAGTCGCAAGCGAGGCGCATTATAGCTGAAACAGGATTGTGAGACGATCCCTTTGCCTCCTATCGCATATTCAGGCTTCCCGATTTTCGATTACGTGAGAAGCGATCACTCCTCCTCAACCCGCACGAAGACCTGATAACCGTTATTCTGAACCTCCTGATCATCGATATACTTCACCCAGGTTGCGCTTAGGTACAGATGCTCCGGGTTCTCCGGATCTGCATATACATTTGCCTGATCGTAACCCGAATGATTGACGCCGAAATCGGTCCGGGGAACGCGATCGAGCTCCTCGAGATACGACACGCCGACAAGGACGAATCCAGCCGGAAGCGTCTCAATCCGCGGATCACCATCCTCCTCACTGAAACCATGCGTCCACAGACTCTCATAGAGAACGCCCTCGTAGGAAATCAATGTATGAAATCGTGCTTCCTCCGTCACAAAACGAACGAATTTCATCGACTCATGATTCGCTTCATCCCACACAGGAGCATAGACATAAATCCACTCGGGGATCGCGGAGTTTGTGAAGAACTTGGCCCCCAATAGGTATTTCCCGTCCGCCGTGGTTTCGTTGACCGTTCCGCCGGGCAAGAATCCTTCTGGACAAGTATCGAATTCAGTTCTCCATCCCGATTCATAGTAGGTTTCCCCGTTCACAATAACTGCCGCGACGAGATTGTCGGTAACCGTAACTTTCGTTGACTGAACATAGACGAACAGCAGAGTTAGTCCGATTCCGAGAGCAAGTAAGGCGGCGATCACCGGGATCATCGACTGGTCCTTCTTCCGAAACTTCTCACTTTGCGCAACTAGCTCTTCATCTATATCGCCAATGGCTCGAAAAAGTGTCTCTTTGTTCATTCGATGAAACCCTCCTTCCGAAGGTAGTTCTTTAGACTTTTTCGCGTTCTCGAGAGGGACATACGCACGTTGCCGGAAGATAGATCATAACGCTTCGCTATTGCTTCGGCCGACTCGGCAAACCAGTAGCGCCGGATAAAAATATCGCAATGCCGCCGCGTCAGTGTCCGAAGGAAGTCGCTGATCTTTGCTGACAATTCGGCGGTTTCGACGTCATCCTGAATGTCGGCCGGAGAGGGGATGCATTCGATGAGTTCATCAAGAACAGCTTCGAAACTGCCGTGGCCGCGTTTCTGTGCATGGAGGGACTTGTATCGGTTGATCGAGAGATTTCTTGTAATCTTGCCGAGAAAGGTGGAGAGACGGTTCGGCCGATGCGGCGGCATCGCGTTCCAGGCACCAAGCCAGGTGTCATTCACACACTCTTTGGCATCCTCATCATCCAACAGGATGTTATAAGCAATCTTATTACAATAGGAACCGTATCTTGCCGCTGATTCCCGTATCGCGATATCATCACGATTCCAATACAGGGCAATAATTGTCTCATCATCCATAGAATGCGCCTCCTGCTGAACCTCTCTTATCTATCTACTCAACAAATGATTGAATATGCAACAATTATGCGCGAAAAGCTATTTCAAAATTTATAAATACTTGCTTTCGAAACGAGCTATCTGTGAAACACTCGGGCGGAATTCTGAGAGCCAAACGCGCGAATTGCTGAGTACCGCACGTGCGAATATCTGAGATCTACTTGCACGGAATGCAGATTCCCTTGCGCGACACGCAGAACCACTTGCGATATGCAGATTTTGTTGTGCTGCACGTAGATCCACTTTCGACATTATCTTCACGCAATTTGATCTGTTCTCATACTACAATGGCTATGCCACACGCCTACATGTTTGCAACCATTTGCTTACTGTCGTTAGTCAAGCAGGTTCGTTGGCTTCCCAGTGTGAATTACTTATCATTGACAAGCCTACTAAATCATTCTCTGAGTGCATTTGGGTAGGTCAGGCGGCCCGCTGGTGCAGGTTTCTTATCATTGACAAACCTACTAAATCAGCCTCTGAGCGTGTTTTGGTAGGTCAGCCGGCCCGGTGGTGCGGGTTCCTTATCAATGACAAACCTACTAAATCGGCATTTGAGCGCATTTTGGTAGGTCAGGTGGTCGCCTGCCGGGGGTTTCTTGTCAATGACAAACCTACTAAATCAGCCTCTGAGCGTGTTTTAGTAGGTCAGCCGGCCTACTGATGCGGGTTTCTTGTTAATGACAAACCTACTAAATCGGCCTCAAAGTGCATTTGGGTAGGTCAGGCGGTCGCCTGCCGTGGGTTTCTTGTCATTGACAAACCTACTAAATCAGCCTCTGAGCGTGTTTTGGTAGGTCATCCGGCCCGCTGGTGCGGGTTTCTTGTCAATGACAAGCCTACTAAATCAGTCTCTGAGTGCATTTGGGTAGGTCAGGCGGCCGTCTGGTGCGGGTTTCTTATCATATGGAATGGCTAGTCTAGTTCCCACGAAGGTTGCTATTTTTCTGCGCGATCAACTGGCTCTCTGTCCCCACGCATATGCTTCGCATCCGTCGCATATCGCATTACTTGTGCCGGAAGATGACAAGCCAACCAATATTCTCATGGATATTGGTTCTTGACATCACTTCTATGAGCAATATAATTAGAACATTCAAATTTCTTTTAGAAGGAGGAACCCGACGATGATGAATATCCGTATGAATAACGCAAAGCGCCACCCGCGCATGACAACGGTTACATCCGTATCTTCTTGCGTTGCCGGTTTTTTCCGTTTGAGAATTGAATAGAGCCTTCGGGCGCCTGATGGATAATGCATTTGTATGGGCGCCTGGTGGGCGCCCATTTTTTTTCATCAGGAGGTGTATCACATGTCAGCCGTAATTGAACTTCATGAGGTTTCTAAGGTCTTCAAGGTTTTGAACCGACACGAGGGGATGAAGGGATCGATCCGTGATCTTTTTTCGCGCGATTATCGTGATGTCGTCGCCGTCAACGAAGTCTCGATGGAGGTCGAGCGCGGCGAGATTGTCGGATATCTCGGACCGAATGGTGCCGGAAAATCAACGACGATCAAGATGATGACCGGAATCCTTGAGCCGTCCGGCGGCAAACTCCTGGTAAACGGTCGCGTGCCGTACGAGAACCGGACTGCAAACGCGCAGAACATCGGCGTTGTTTTCGGGCAGAGGTCGCAACTCTGGTGGGCACTTCCGGTGATCGAGTCCTTCAAGATCTTGAAGGAGATCTACCGGATCCCCGACGAGACATATAAACATAATATGCGCCGGTATGAGGAACTGGTCGGAGTCAATGAGCTATACGACAAACCGGTGCGGCAGATGTCACTCGGGCAGCGGACGTTGTGCGATATTCTGGCGTCATTTCTGCATGATCCTTCGGTTGTATTTCTGGATGAGCCGACAATCGGGCTCGATGTGTCGATGAAGTCGAAGATTCGCGATCTGATCCTGTCCCTGAATCAGGAGAAGAACACGACCGTTATTCTGACGACCCACGATATGGGTGACGTCGAGGCGCTGTGTCGCCGCATCATGATCATCGATCAGGGACAGAAGATTTATGACGACTCGATCGACCGCTTGAAGCAGTTCTTCGGCGCGTATCGTACGCTGAAGATCATGCCGGCGAAGTCGGAGGATCTGTCGACGGAGCGTCTGGACAGCTATAAGGCCTCGTTGGTCGGACGAATTCCCGAAGCATTGAATACGGTCTTTACGGTGGACGGGGAATGGTTGTCGATTCTGGTTCCGGAAGATCAGCTGCCGTTGATGAACGTCGTATCAGGAATTGACTCGATCTTCCCGGTTCGTGATATCCGGATTGACGAGATCTCGACGGAGTCGGTGATCCGTAAGATCTATGAGGAATCGGAGGCGCTGCGGCATGGGTAAGAAGAGTCGAAGTCTTCGCGCCTATATGGTGCTGACGAAGGCTGGAATCATGGAGGTCTTCATGTTCCGGACGAGCCTGTTTCTCAATATAATCGGAAACCTCGCGTACATGGTCGTGATGTATTTTCTGTGGAAGGCGATCTTCGCGTCGCGGGGGAACGAGGCGGTCAACGGGATGACCTTCGAGGATACGCTCGTGTATCTGTCGATGGCCGGAGCGATTTTCTCGTCACTAGAAGTTTTCCTGGTCTGGAAAATGGGGCGCGAGATTCAAAGCGGCGAGTTCGCGCTACATTTCACGAAGCCGCTCGACTATTTTTTTCGCGAATTCTTCTACATCGCGGGCAACGTAATTCTCCAGACCGTGACGACAATGATTCCGACGTTTATCATCGTCGGGTTTCTCACCGGTTGGCAGATGCCGATCGGAATCAATCTCCTGTTGTTTCCAGTCTCGTTTGTTTTCGCGCTGCTTCTAAACTTCTCGATCGACTTCATCGTCGGTACGATGTGCCTCTATACGCAGTCGTTCTGGGGGATCAACATCGTCAAGGAAGTGATCATCATGTTGATGTCGGGTGCGCTCGTACCGCTGGCCTTCTTCCCGGAAGCCTTCCGACAGGTTGCGATGTTTCTGCCTTTCCAGGCGATTTACAATCTGCCGCTGCAGATTCTGATCTCCCGCGACATGACGGGGATGGACTATCTGCGGTCGCTCGCGATCCAGGCGGGATGGTTTCTTGTGCTGATGCTGATCGGGCGCCTGTTCTTCCGGCGTTCATCGAAAATTATCACCGTCAATGGCGGCTAAGGAGGGCTATATGGATGCAATGACCAAGATGCCGAAGAGAGGCATTCTCTTCTATCCGCGGATCTATGCGATGATCGTGTCGCAGTCGATCAAGAGCAAGATGAGCTACCGCGCGGACTTCATCATCTCAACCTTCGGAATGCTTGCGACCAACATCGCCGGATTCCTATCATTCTGGTTGATCTTTCACACCTTCCCGTCGATTAACGGCTGGCGGTTCACCGAGACCTTGTTTCTCTACTCGTTTTCGCTCGTCGCGCTCTCCGCGGCACAGATTTTTTTCGACAATAATTGGGGACTCAGATTCCAGCTTAGAAGCGGTGATTTCGTCAAATACTGCTTCCGTCCGATCAATCTGTTCTTCTACTTCATCTCGGAGGAGATTGATCTCAAAGGCATCGGACAACTTGCCTTCGGCATTGGGCTGATGGTGTACACCTGGAGCCAACTTGCGATTCCGGTGACACCGGGAAATATTCTGATACTTCTTGTATTCCTTTTCTCCGCGTCTCTTATCATGATCGCGATCATGACGGCGGCCTCGGCGACGGGGTTCTGGATCATCAATTCGGGCATGGTCATGGTTTTCCTGTTTCGCTTCAAGGAATATGCGGCGTATCCGTTGACGATCTTCAACTCGGTCTTCCAGCTGGTGTTCTCGCTTCTGATCCCGATCGGCTTCATCGCCTTCTATCCGAGCCTCTATTTTCTGCGGCCGGAGAGCGTGCCGCCCTTCACCTATCTGACACCCATAGCGGCGATCCTGTTCTTCCTTCTCGCATACAAGCTGTGGATGCGCGGCGCGCGGCAGTATTCGGGCACGGGGTCGTGAGGGCCGAGTTTATGGGTGAGATATGCTTCGCGGATGCGAGGTTTATGAAGCAAAGAATCAGGTCAGAGCTCGTGGGTCATGCAGGCCGGGTAAGTGGTAAACGCCGGTAGTTTCAGTATTTTCTGGAATTTTTGAACATGAAATATCTCCAGGAATCGGGTGCGACTCGATTCTTGGAGATAATTTTTATAAATCATGAACACGAAATACCACCATGAATAAAGCAGTTCCGGACAGAAATTTTCTTTTTCAACACTATTGGAAATGCAAACATTGTAAATTGAGGAACCCCTAGTCGGTTGTTTCTCAATGTTAAATCGAAAAATGAATGGGGTCACGTTATTCTATACTTCCTCATTGGGAAATAACGAGATAATTTATCAATGATAAGCACAAAAAAGGAAGTCAGGCCGAATTTCATACCTCTTCGGCGTATGTGTGGCCTTCTACCCTTTTCATCGGAGCATCGCGCCGCGGCGCGACATTTGGTTCGTGCCGGAATCGCCGGCGCTCGTTTTCCTATTTTTTATGAGCGTGGTTTGATTGTTTATCAATGATAACCACCAATAATCAAGGGACCACACAATTTTATACTTCCTCATTGAGCAATAACGAGATAATTTATCAATGATAACCACCAAAATCGAATGTCAGGCGGATTTTTATACTTCCTCATTGAGAAAAAATATGATTTCTTATCAATGATAACCACCAAAATTCAATGGGACACGCAAATTTATACTTCCTCATTGAGCAATAACCTAGTTATTCGCTATTGATTAACGTTAAATCCCGTACGTCTGACCGATTTCTATACTATTTCGGGGTACCGGGTAGAAGATTGTTTGTTAATGATTACCACCGAAATCGGAGGGCAGGCAGATTTTTATACTACTTCGAGATGTCGGAGACGATCATTACCCATTACATCGGGGCGTCGCGCCTGCGCGACGTATAATCCGCGTCGGCTCCGCCGGCTCTTTCATTTTCAACAGCCCCTTATACGTATTCATTGATATGAAAAGCCCAATTTCCGATCTTCTCATGCTCTAATACATATGAAAATACGTTTTCCGCCGATTTCGTAGAATTTACCTTCGCCGAACGTTCCTCGAGTACTTGGAATAGAACCACAACACTTAAATCTTATTGCAAGGCGTGCGAGCCTTTTATCGAGCGTCCCCTCCGCAGGCATAGCCGAGGACTAGGGACGCGAGGAAAAGGTGAGAACGCCTACCCGGGCCTTGAGGAAAAGGTTCTCCCGCTTGACTCTCCCCTAAGGGCACACCTTACCTTGTACATAAGGACACTAACAAGGAGGGTTTCTCAATGGGAAAAACAATTACACGTAATGAACTTCGCAGCTTAGGTCTTTTGACACTCTTTCTTTTCGCGATATCATATCCTGCGATGATCGCGGCTGTATTTCTTCATGAAGTTGCCGGACATGGATTGGTCACTGCTTTACTCGGCGGAGACTTCAACGGGTTCGGCGTTCTGGTCGACGGCATGGGATGGGCAAAAGTCGATGTTTCAATGCTGAGTGCATCCGGTCAGGCGCTCATGCTTGCCGCCGGCGCGTCGGTCACCAGCATTGCTCTTCTTTTGATGGTTGCTTTTGCAATCAGGTTTCGTCGTAACTTCTTCGCGTCAACCGCATTACTGGTATTTGCCTTGGTATTCCTGGGGGACGGAGCGCCATACTTCTTCTGGGACGCAATCTATCGCGGCGGGATCGGCGACGCATCCGGTATTCTTACTCTGTACCCCGATCCCCTGCTTCGAATCCTTATGATCGTAGGCTCTGGGTTAGTCCTGGCTATCGGTATTGTCGCGTTTAATGTTCTGTTGATGCAGAGGATCGAGGAGCATATGCTTCCCTCGGATTCATCGCGAATAGCGAGAATTATCCCCGCGATCATCCTGTTTGCGCTTCAAGCTGTCGCATGGCTCGCGTTCGATTGGACGCAGCTCATTCCGGTTCCTGAAATTCAATTCCTCCCGTCGCTAACGGCATTGATCTTGACGGTTCTGGTCCTCGTTGTCTGCGTTTTCATGAAAAAGCAAACCACAGCTGCGTCTGCGCCCCTGCGTTTCGGGTTGCCGGTCAGCTTGGCTTGTGCAGCTGCGGTTG
The DNA here is from genome assembly GCA_023397475.1 of Bacillota bacterium. Taxonomy (GTDB): domain Bacteria; phylum Bacillota; class Clostridia; order Saccharofermentanales; family Saccharofermentanaceae; genus Firm-13. The sequence continues at coordinate 125,975 of JAEWUD010000027.1, read as the reverse complement.
CGACGGCTGTCTGTGTTGTCGTCTTCTTGCAGAACGGCGTGATGTTCTGAACATCTCTTAGCGATGTGTCATTCGTTGCGTCAAACAGAGTGTGGCTTGGAAGGCTTAAACACCGTTACATCGAAAGTGTTGACATCGAAGAACCGGCAACGATTTGCCGGTTTCTTTCTGTGGACGAACGATTTTCGAACTGCACCAGTATATGGCATAGCATCACAAAGATTTAATATACTTCAACGAAAAAATTCAGATTACTTCACATAGTGACACATACTAAATCGTAAGTTTTCTGGGTTTTCGTATGTGCCTCAATGAAAAACAAAGTCTTTATTGCTCATTGATGCACATACGAAAAGTCGTTCTTCGAATAATTCGTAGGTAATCAATGACAAATAATCGATTTATTGCTCATTGATGCACATACGAAAAAGGCATTTTCGGCCCATTTCGTGGGTAATCAATGAGAGGAAATGCGTTTATGGATCCATTTTCATGATTGGACAATTGTTTAACCTCGTAAGCGACAATTGCCTACAAGAAAGCAGCGCGTCCTGCCCTCGGAAGGGCGGCTTATCCTGGAAGGCATTCCTGTGTGGCATCTCCTTTTCGCCTCGCGCGTAATCGGCGTGATTTCCTTGAGATGTAGCGTCATAATAGAGAGAAAACACGATGTAACATGAAATGTAACGTCAAATGTTACTTTTAGAAATCGAGAATCGATAGCAAGAGACGGCCGGGAAACGCTATGATCGGGGTACTACAGGAGGTAATCAATTATGAGCATTGGCAAGAAGATCGCCGAAGCGCGAAAAGAAAAGAATCTCACACAGGAACAGCTTGCGGATTTGATGTCCGTTACGCGACAGTCCGTTTCGCGATGGGAATCCGACCTCGCCTACCCCGAGACGGAAAAGATTATCCTTCTCTCTGAACTTCTTGGGGTTAGCTGTGACGATCTGTTGAGCGACAGCCGGGAGAGCATGCCGACGGGAGCCAGTCGCAACACCGTAACGCGGCTGTTGTTCGGGCTCAAGGGCAAAAGCGTCATCCTCTCACTCTATGAATCGGATTACGATATCGGCGACCGCCCGTGTGTCATCACGGATTTTGACGGGCCGTGGATGAGTGTCGAGTACCGGAAGGGCAGGGATACCTTGACGAAGATCCTGCCGGTCTCCTCGCTGTCATCCGTAAAAATCGTGAAGGAGAAGAAATAATATGGAATCGATTGCATATTTTGGGGCCATCTTCGGATTAATCGCCTGGCTCTGGTGCTTCACACTCGGAGCCGAGGTCAAACGTCTCAAACGCAGCATGGAGGACGCGGGAATCGGCGGCAACGAGATCGCCTCTCTGCGCGAAATTCTCGCGAAAAGCACCGGAAAGACGGCGGATATTCGCGTCGAAAAAGGCCAGATGACCACCTATTCTGTGCTGAAGGACTGCCGGATCATCGAGGTGGATGAGGAGTGGGTCGCTGTTCGTGCCGGAAAGAAGGAGGAGGAGACGATTCTCCGACTCCGCGGGATTAAGAGTGTGAACATTCGCAAAGAAAAGGTATAATATCAACGAATATGTTTCCATAAGATCGTGAGGCAAGAATGAGTACAACCGGAACACCGCCCGCAGCAGGAACATCGCCCGTAAGAAGGGCAGGAAAATCACAGAAGGATCGTTGGCTTGGCATCTGGGGTTCGGCCTATCCGTACCTCTCGTACTTTCTGATCGATCTGGCTGTTTTTCTGGCGTACTTGATCGTGATGCTCATCGCTACGCTGGTGATCATCTTCCTTGGAGACCGCGATTTCTCACGTTTTCTCCCGCTTCTTGTGGAAGAGATCCGGCGAGACGCGATGCTTCGCCTTCTGATCACAAGTATGATCGTGAAGCGTGCGGCGGACTTCATCTACAACGTGGATCGCGAGAGGTTCCACGATACGGATCTGCAGGTCTTCCGAGCTCGGGATTACCTCTTGTTTCTTCTCGCCGGAATCTCGTTCGCAGGACTGGTTGCGACGTCAATTTCATCCTTTCATCTGATAGAATATCTTCCCGACACCTACCGGATTCCGGACTATATGTCTCCTTTTCCGTTACTTCTTCTCATTGTTGCCATTGCCATCGTCGCACCGCTCGCCGGCGAGACTCTCTTGCGAGGGGTGGTGCTGGATCGTTTACGGCGTCAGATCCCGGCTGTTCCCGCCGTCATTATTGTCGCGGTTCTCTCCGGTTTTCTTGAACGCAATCTCCTACTCGGCATCGTCGTAGGCCTCTTGGGCCTTCTGACCGGATGGCTGTTCATCAAATACAACTCGATGCTTCCCGGAATCATTCTCCGTGTGCTCCTGGGCGTTGGTCTGTGCGTGGGAACTTCGGAGACTGCTCGCGAAATACCGCCCTCGCTTCTTCCTATCCTCGCAGTCATCTCCGCCGTGGTTCTCGCCGGAGCAATCTTTCTTCTTTGGCGACGTGACTTTGTTCCCGAGCCGTATGAGGTCGATCATGAAGCCTTACTTGCCAACGGCAATGGCGAAGCGAAGGCATAAGCCGTGATTTTCACGTTGCATACATAACTACGTTTACTCCCTTTGTTCCTTCAACAGATACAAGATCTCGTTCATCGGAATGGCCAGCTGGCAAGATGTGACAGCCTCTTCGAAGCACTCGTTCGGCACCTCCCAATAGAAGGGCGTTCCCGCGCCGTTCAGTCGAAGTGTGAGAATGTGACTCGACAGATTGTCCAACTGACGGATAATTTCATATTCGGCGATTATATAATCTCGTGATGGGACAGCCCGTGCCGCGACGATCGGAGCTTTGGCACGAATCCCGATGCAGTCGAAGCCGGGTCGATCCTTGGGACACGAGAAGCGCAGCGAATAATCCGGAAGGATCACCGATCGGCCTTCACGCCTTGCCGGGACAATATTCTTGCAGCCTGTAAGAAGTGCGTCCGCATAGGTTCTGGGCGAGAAGAAGAGATCTCGCTTGTCACGGGCCGGCGCGTTCTTTCCGTCTACCATCGTTGTCACGCGATCGCAGATGCGAAAAACCTCGTCGCGATTGTGCGAGACCAAAAGGACCGTTCCCCGGAAACTCTCGATCTCCGAAACAATCTCCCGTTCGATCTGCCAACGAAGAAACGAATCAAGCGCCGAGAACGGCTCATCAAGCATCAGAATGTCCGGCTCATGCGCGATCATGCGTGCGAGAGCACAGCGCTGCCGCTGACCGCCGGACAGCTTCTCCGGATGGAGGTGCGCAGAGTCGTTCAAACGACACCGCTCGACATATTCCTTCGCCCGACGCAGATCCCGTCCCGGAACCGCCAGTCGAATGTTTTCGAGAACCGACAGATGCGGGAAGAGCGCGAAATGCTGGAAAAGAAGTCCGGCTCTGCGTTCTCTCGACGGGAGGTTGATCTTGCTTGCCGAGTCGTAAAGTGTGCGTCCATTAAGGACAATCCGCCCCTCATCCGGCGTCTCTATTCCCGCGATACAGCGAAGAATCATACTCTTCCCGCACCCGGACGCGCCGAGCAGGGCGTGGACCTCGTCATCTGCCTCGAAGGCGACATCGAGACAGAACGAGGGGAAGGATTTTCGGATGACACATTCGAGGGACATAGCTACCTCCCGGCTCCGGCCTTCTTATTCTCGAAAAGATTTACGACGATCATGATCACCAGAGAGAGAATCAGATTGATCAGAACCCAAAACATCGCCTCGTTATCCTGCCCGGTCTGCCAGAGATGCGCGACCGTGGTTGATACCGTCGCGGTCTTTCCTGCGACGTAGCCGGAGACCATACTCGTCGCTCCATACTCGCCGAGACCTCGGGCGAAGGATAATACGAGTCCCGCGAGAATGCCGGATTTTGCGTTCGGCAATAGAATGCGAAACAGAATCTCCGGCTCGCGAAGCCCGAGGATCGAGGCGGCGTGGCGAAGGTTCGGATCGATCGCCTCGAAGGAGCTGCGGATCGTACGGTACATGAGAGGGAAGGTGACAAGGGTGACGGCGATTACGGAAGCGTACCATTTCATCGTCAGGCTCGTGCCGGTCAGCACTTCGATCAGCTCGCCGAGCGGTCGCTTGGGCGCGATGAGCAGCAGAATCAGATATCCGATCACGGTCGGAGGGAGGACCATCGGAATCGTAAGAACGGCGTCGATCAGGCCTTTCCATTTTCGCGGCAATAGCGATACCTTATACGCGGCAAGGATTCCGATGAGAAGGGTTAGTAGCGTGGCAAGAGTAGAGATGCGCAGGGAATTTATAAGCGGGAAAAGATCCATACTGCGTCACCTCCTTCTCTGCCTTGCGTTTGTCAGGTCGCCGGAACGATCAGGACCACTTCATTCGCCAGAAGAATAAGGGCGGAGTCCGCGTCGATGTAGCCTTCTGAAACCAGGCCGTCCGTCTGTTTGGTCGCCGCCGAGATGAAGATATCCGCGTAAGCGCCGTTCTCGATCTGTGTCTTCAAGGTTCCCGAGGAATCGAAGTTAAACTCGACCGTTATGCCGGGATACTGAGCGGTGAAGAGATCAGCAGCAGTCGTCAGAGTCTCCGTTAGGCTTGCTGCGGCAAAGACCGTGAGTGTGATTTCCTTGTCCTCAAAGGACGGGTCATCCGAGGTTTCCGGAAGAAAGACGAAGCCGGCTGTCTCGAAGATCTCTTTGCTCTCGCTCGTCTGAAGGAATGCCAGAAATGCCGCAGCTGCTTCCGGATTCTCGGAGGCGACGAGAGGTGCGAACGGATACTCGACAGGAGTTGCAAGAGATCCATCCGGAGCTGTAGCGATAACCGTTACACCGGGATCCGTCGCCGCATCCGTCGCATAGACGATGCCGCAGTCGACCGCATGTTCGCTGACCTGTGTCAAGACTTCGCGTACATTCCCGCAGAAAGAGATCTTCGAACCGAGGGCCTCCCAATAGCCGAGATTTGTGAGAATCTCTTCAGAATACTGTCCGACCGGGACGTCACTGTTGCCGAGCGCGATCAGGAATTCTTCGTTGGAGCCGAGCGAATCGAAGCCGGTGATCTGGAAACCTGTGGATTCGAGCGATGGTGCTGACGCGTCCCCTGTGGACGAAGTTTGTTCGGTGACTGTTTTCGAGGACAAGGAATCCGTGACGGAAGGTCCCGAAGCACATCCGGAGTAAAGGAGCATTCCTCCTATGAGGAGAGACAGGGCTTTTGTGACATGACAATACCGGGCGATACGATTCATCGTAGCACCTCCCTTGGTTTGGTTGGAGTTGTAAATGTGGGATTCATCTGTATAGATACTTTATTATCAGTCGCGGGAGAGAAGATTGTCAACGCGGTGGCTCTTAGCTGATATGCATAAAGAACTGGCCGGTAAACGGTAAGTTTTGTATTTTTGCGTGCATTGTTTCCGTGAATTGCCGGATGCTACAATTGCGGTAACATATTGAACGCCAGCCCGGCGGCCGAGGGCGAACCACAGCTTCAATAGGAGATATGAACCTTGCACAACGGGGTGAACAGAGAAATCTGTTCGCCCCGTTTTCTTTTTCTCGAAAACATGAATGGAGGTGCTTTACTTTGAGACAGGTAGCTATTTACGGTAAGGGCGGAATCGGAAAATCCACAACTACACAGAATCTCACAGCCGGACTGGCGGAGATGGGCAAGAAGATTATGATCGTCGGGTGCGACCCCAAAGCAGACTCAACGAGACTGGTGCTCGGCGGACTCGCACAGAAAACGGTTCTCGACACATTGCGCGAAGAGGGCGACGACATCGATCTCGATGAGATCATGAAGCTGGGCTACGGCGGCATCAAAGGTGTGGAATCCGGCGGACCCGAGCCGGGCGTCGGTTGTGCCGGCAGAGGAATTATCACATCCATTAATCTTCTCGAACAGTTGGGCGCCTACGAAGAGGATCTCGACTATGTTTTCTACGATGTCCTCGGTGACGTCGTCTGCGGCGGATTCGCGATGCCGATCCGTGAGGGTAAGGCACAGGAGATCTACATCGTTTGCTCGGGTGAGATGATGGCGCTTTATGCGGCCAACAACATTGCCAAGGGAATCGCAAAATATGCAAATTCCGGCGGAGTCCGACTGGGCGGCCTGATCTGCAACTCACGTAAGGTCGACAGAGAATCCGAGCTTGTGGAGGCCGTGGCGCGACGTCTCGGCACACAGATGATTCATTTCGTCCCTCGCGATAACGACGTGCAGCGTGCGGAGATTCATAAGCGAACCGTCATTGATTTCAGTCCCGATGTTCCGCAGGCGGACGAGTATCGTCAGCTGGCGAAGAAGATCGACGAGAACGAGTTGTTTGTTATCCCCAAGCCCATGAGCATCGACGAGCTGGAAGCCATTTTGATGGAATTCGGCATAATGGATTAAGGAGGAAATTTATGCTTTTAGTCAGAGCGATTATTCGTCCCGAGAAGGTTGGATTGGTGATGCAGGAACTGGCTTCCGCCGGATTTCCCGCTGTGACCAAGATGGATGTCTACGGACGCGGCAAGCAAAAAGGAATCACCGTCGGCGAGGTTCATTACGATGAGATTCCGAAGGAAATGCTCTTGATCATCTGTGAGGACGCCGATAAGGACGATCTGGTTAAGATCATTCTCCGCACGGCAAAGACCGGCGAGGGCGCGTTCGGAGACGGAAGAATCTTCGTGTCGCCCGTCGAGGAAGCGTATACCGTCAGCACCGGCAAGCCGGGACTTTGAGGAAAGAGAGGTACGGAAAATGAAAGAGGTCATGGCATTTATCCGAACCAACCGGGTGAATCAGACCAAAGCCGCTCTGTCCGAGAACGGATTTCCCGCATTCACCTGCCGGCCGGTTCTCGGCCGCGGCAAGTCGGGAATCGATCCGGGCACACTCGATGTCGTGTTGGCCCAAGGCGAATTGCCGCGCAACGCGATCGGAGAACATCTGACCGAGGCGGGCCGGCTGATCGCCAAGCGGGTATTTACCTTAATTGTAAATGACGCGGATGTTAAGCGCGTCGTCGAGGTCATTATCGAGACCAATCGCACCGGAAACAAGGGGGACGGCAAGATCTTTGTCCTGCCGATCCAGGAAGCGTACCAGGTTCGCAACGGCGAGCTGGCGACAGACGGATATTAAGAAGGAGGTGAGGATCGCATGAGAGAAAGAGATGAGCTGCTCGATAAGTATTCCGCGCGTGTTTTCAAAAATCGAAAATCGCATATCACGCAGCTGGAATGCGGCGAAGAGCCGGATACGATCGCCGCGAACACGCGGGCGATCCCCGGAAGCATGACAGCCCGCGGCTGCTGCTATGCGGGGTGTAAGGGCGTTGTCGTAGGTCCTCTGAAGGATGTGGCGGTCATAACGCACGGCCCGATCGGGTGTGCCTATTATAGCTGGGGAACAAGAAGAAATAAGGCCAAGGCTTCTCCCGAGAGCGACAATATGAACTTCGTACCCTACAGTCTTTGCACAGACATGCGGCCGACGGACATTGTCTTCGGCGGAGAGAAGAAACTGGAGAAAGCGATTGACGAAGTGATGGAGATCTTCCATCCCAAGTGCGTTATGATCTGCTCGACCTGCCCGATCGGCCTCATCGGCGACGATGTACAGGCGGTTGCCAAGCGGACGGAAGCCAAGTACGGCATCAAGTGCATCGGCTTCTCCTGTGAAGGTTATAAGGGCGTCTCGCAGTCTGCCGGCCATCATATCGCCAATAACGGACTGATGCGTCACATCATCGGAACGGGCGACAAGAAACCGAAGGGGAAATTCTCTGTGAATCTTCTCGGCGAGTACAATATCGGTTCCGACGGCTGGGAGCAGGAGAGAATTCTGCGGCGTTGCGGGATCGAGGTTGTCTCGATCTTCACCGGCGACGGGTCCTACGAGACAATACGGAACGCTCACCTGGCGGATCTCAATCTTGTCATGTGCCATCGGTCGATTAACTATGTCGCCGAGATGATGAAGACCCGTTACGGCATCGACTGGATCAAGGTGAACTTCATCGGTGTCGGCGCGACATGCAATTCGCTTCGTATGATCGCGAAGTACTTCGGAGATCCGGAACTCAGCGCCCGGATTGAGGAAGTGATCGCCGAGGAAACCGAGGTCATTCGCGAGGAGATGGAGTACTACCGGAACAAGCTCAACGGCAAGACCGCCGGTATCTTTGTCGGAGGCTCGAGATCCCATCATTACCAGACCCTCCTCTCCGAGCTCGGCGTGGAGACGATCATGGCCGGATACGAATTCGCGCACCGTGACGATTACGAGGGACGGGATGTCCTTCCGACGATCAAAACAGACGCCGATTCCAAGAACATTGAAGAGATCACGGTCGAGCCGGATCCCGAGCTTTACCGCCGTCGGTATTCGGACGAAGAGATTGAGGTGTTGAAGACGCAGGGCGTCGAAATCGACACCTACAATGGATTGATGCCGGACATGAAGAAGGGTCACGTCGTGGTCGACGATTACAACTTCTTCGAAGTCGACAAGCTCGGCAAGATCATGCGGCCGGACATCATCTTTTCCGGAATCAAGGACAAATATTCGACCCAGAAGGACGGCATCGGTTCGCGCCAGATGCACTCGTACGACTATTCCGGACCGTATGCCGGATTCCGGGGAGCAGTGATCTTCGGACGGGACGTCACGATGTCGCTTTACACCCCTTCGTGGAAACTCGTCAAGGCACCCTGGAAAAATGCTCCGCTTCTCAGCGGCACAGTAACGGGAGGCGATGTACATGCTTGATATGACACCAACAAAAATTGCCGAAAGATCCGCAATAACGATCAACCCCTGTAAGACCTGCGAGCCGGTCGGCGCGATGTATATGGCGCTCGGCGTCCACAAATGTATGCCGCACAGCCACGGTTCGCAGGGCTGCAGCTCCTATCACCGTACGGTTCTCACCAGACACTTCAAGGAACCGGCGATCGCGACCTCCAGTTCCTTTACGGAAGGCGCCTCGGTTTTTGGCGGACGCAGCAACCTGACGACCGCCGTCAAGAATATTTTCGACATGTATGATCCGGACATCATCGCCGTTCACACGACCTGTCTGTCTGAGACGATCGGCGACGACGTGGGATCCTACATCATGGATCTGGAAATTCCCGAGGGCAAGCACGTGATTCACGCGAGTACACCCAGCTATGAGGGGTCGCACATCCAGGGATTTGCCAACATGCTGACCGGCTTTCTCAGCTACCTTGCCAAGAAAAGTGACATAAGCTCCGGTAAGACTGCGATCTTTCCCGGCTGGGTCAACCCCGGTGACTGCAGAGCGATCAAAGAAATGGCCAAGGCTTTCGGACTTCCGTTTACGATGCTTCCGGATCATGACGGCACGATGGACAATCCGATGAAGGGCCGTTACGAGTATTACGGCGAGGGAGGCACCGCGATTCCCGACATCGTCCGCTTGGGCGACGCGAAAAACATGGTCGCGATCGGCTCCTTTGCCTGCGGTGACGCGTTCGAATACATGCAGAAGAAGTTCAAGACCACGGGAATTCTGTTGCCGATGCCCGTCGGCGTAGCGCTCACCGATACCTTTGTCATGGCGCTTCGCAAACTCTCGCAGCATGAGGTTCCGTCGAAACTCGAACAGGATCGAGGTCGACTGGTTGATCTTCTGATGGATGCGTCCGCGTATACCTTCAAGAAGAGTGTCGCTCTCTACGGCGATCCGGATGTCGTGTATGCCATGACGAGCCTGTGCCTGGAGATGGGCCTTGTTCCCAAATACGTCATCACGGGCACGCCGAAATCGGATTTCGAGAAGCAGGTTAAATCCCTGATCGACACGTACAACCTTGAAGAGGAGTGTGTCGTCAAGGCGGATACGGATCTCTTCTATCTTCATCAGCTCATTAAGAATGAGCGCGTCGACCTTCTGATGGGCAACAGCTACGGTAAATATATCGCCCGCGCGGAGGACCTGCCGTTTGTGAGATTCGGTTTTCCGGTTCTCGATCGCTATGGTGCTACCATTCAGACCATTCTTGGATATGAAGGCGGCATCTATATGGCGGAGAAGATCATCGACGGATTGCTTCAGCGTTTTGACCGGGACGTCAGCGACGAAGATTTTGAGGCGGTTCTCTAAGGTAATACGACGAGCCTTGGCTTCATAGAGGATCGGAGAGTCGGTTGGCAGGATCAACCGACGCTCGTTTCCTCATTCATGCAATCACGAGGGGAGGAATCGACATGACGACAAGATCAGACATTCTCGAAGAAAGAATCGATTCGATCCGAACATGTTCGGGTGACGGGAAGGGTATCGGCTGTGAGAAAGCCAGCGTATCCGGTGCCGTCAGCCAACGAGCCTGCGTGTATTGCGGTGCCCGTGTCGTACTGAATCCGATCACCGACGCCTATCATATCGTTCATGGTCCGATCGGTTGCGCCTCCTATACCCTGGACATCCGCGGCAGTCTGTCTTCGGGCAGCGAGAACTACCGGAACAGCTATTCGACGGATCTGCGCGAAAAGGATGTCATTTTCGGAGGAGAGAGAAAGCTGGATGCGGCGATTGAGGAACTTGTCGCGACGGAAAATCCCAAGCCTTCTCTTATCTTCGTCTATGCGACATGCATCGTCGGCGTGATCGGAGATGATGTCGAAGCGGTTTGTCGTCGAGCGGAGAAGAAGCACGGAATTCGCGTGATCCCGGTATTCACCCCGGGTTTCTCGGGAACGAAGTCCACCGGCTACCGCCTTGCGTGCAATGCCTTGATGGAGTTCATGCGCCCGCACAGTGACGTTCCGAAGACCTTCGGAATCAATATTCTCGGCGATTACAATCTCGCCGGCGAAATCTGGATTATCCGCAGTTATCTCGAAAAAATCGGCGTTCCCGTCCTGTCTACGATTACCGGGGACGCCAGTTCGGAGACTCTTCGCCTGGCCCCTTCGGCGACACTGAACATTGTACAGTGTGCCGGTTCCTCCACCTATCTTGCTACGCAAATGGAAGAGGAGTTCGGTATTCCATTTATGAAGGTCAGTTTCTTCGGGATCGAGGATACAACCGATTCGATCCTTCGGATCGCGGATGAACTCGGTGTTCCCGCCGTCCGGCAGAAGGCGGAGGCGTTCGTACGTGAACAGGCCGAGAAAGTCCGCCCGATTATCGATCGATACAAACCTTTTCTCCGAGGCAAACGCGCCGCGATCTTTGTCGGCGGTGGATTCAAGGCCATTTCTCTGATGCGACAGTTTCGCGAACTCGGAATGATTCCGGTCGTTGTCGGGACACAGACCGGCAAGAAGGAAGAGTACGAGATCATTCAGGAACTCGCCGATCCGGATACGGTCATCCTCGATGACGCGAATCCGTCTGAACTCGAGCGATTTCTCAAAGAGAAGCGGGCGGACATTCTCGTCGGCGGGGTCAAGGAGCGGCCGCTCGCTTATAAGCTCGGCATTGCCTTCTGTGATCACAACCATGAGCGCAAGCACGCGCTCGGAGGATTTGCCGGTATTGAGAACTTTGTCCGAGAGGTTCATCTGTCGGTGAACAGTCCGGTTTGGCGATATCTGGACGACAGCAAGAAGGAGGTTCGACATGGGAACTGATTTGGTGAATATGAACACGAATCCCTGCAAAATGTGTATGCCGATGGGGGCTGTCACCGCGTTCTCCGGAATCAGCGGATGCATGTCCATCCTTCACGGATCCCAGGGCTGCTCCACCTATATACGCCGGCACATGGCGACGCATTATAACGAACCGGTCGATATAGCCTCTTCGTCCCTCTCGGAGCAGGGGACCGTTTTCGGCGGCGAGAATCATCTGGTTTCCGGAATCGAGAACCTTATCCGGCTCTATGATCCCGAGGTGATTGCGATTTCGACGACATGCCTTGCGGAGACAATCGGCGAGGATACGAAGCGGATCGTCGATTCTTTTCGAGAGACCCATCCGGACGAACGAGTCCGTCTCGTGACGGTTGCGTCCCCCGGATATGGCGGTACAGAAGCCGAAGGTTTTTTCGCGGCGACGAGAGCCTTGGTCGAGACATTCGCCGACGGTGGGGAGAAGGGGGACCACATCAATGTTGTTACGCCTCATATCTCACCCGAGGATACGAGATGGCTCAAATCCCTGCTCGCCTCAACAGGACTCTCCTTTGTTCTTTTGCCTGATATATCCGAGTCCTTGGACGGAGGTTTTGAGAACTCCTATGAGCGTCTGAAAAAAGCCGGTACGACCATCCATCAGATCGAGAGCATGGGAAGGGCAAGAGCGACGATCGAACTCTCGGAATACTGCCCGGACAAACTCTCGGCCGGCACCTTCCTGGCGGATCGATTCGGCGTCCCGCTGGTGCGACTCTCGCTTCCGGTTGGACTCGAGGCAACCGATGCTCTTCTGGATCAGTTGACAAAACTTGGCGGAAGAGTATCTGCCGAGCTGGGGGAAGAGCGTCGACGTTATCTGGATGCTACGGTGGATGCGCATAAACATAGCGCGACGGCGCGGGTCGGCGTGTTCGGAACACCCGATTTCGCGGGGTCGGTTGTTCGTCTGTGCGCCGAGATCGGAGCGGTTCCGTGTGTGGCCGCAACGGGATCCGCATGCCCGGATTTCAAATGGCGCGTTCTCCCCGCCATGAGGGAGGCCGCAGCAAGACATATGTCCTCCGATGTCGTTGCCTTTGATGAGGCGGATTTCCACAAGATTGCAACATGGTGCGATTCGTATCATGTCAACCTGCTGATCGGAAGTTCCGAAGCACATCGCATCGCACAAGAGAGAGGAATTCCTCTGATTCGCGCCGCGTTTCCCATCCATGACCATCTCGGAGGCCAGCGAGTCAGAACCCTTGGCTTTGCGGGATCGATGTTCCTTCTCGATTCGATTGCGAACGCGATGATCGATCGTGTCCATGCGAGTTATCGAAAAGATCTGGCCGCGCTGTACCTCCCGGAGACAAAAAATTCGGAGTCAACACGTCCGGAGACGGTAGATCTCGGCATGAACGAAAAAATTCCTTCGGAGAAATCGACTGGGGCGAGCGCGAAATCGTTCGCGTCATTGTCCGATCCGGTGCCGGAGATCTCGCCGGAGGAACTGGCCGAGAAGACCAGTAAGCACCCGTGCTTCAGTTGCTCCGCTTGCGGCAGTTACGCACGAATGCATCTGCCGGTCGCACCTGCCTGTAATATCCGTTGCAACTACTGTGTTCGCAAATATGACTGTCCGAATGAGAGCCGCCCCGGCGTCACGACCGAGGTGCTGAAGCCCGAAGATGCGCTCGCAAAGTTTCTGTTGGTGAAGAAGGCCTACCCGAACCTCTCGGTGGTCGGCATTGCCGGACCGGGCGACGCCCTGGCGGACTTTGCCAAAACGAGAGAGAGCTTGGCGTTGATTCGCGCGGCCGACCCTGAGATTACATTCTGTCTGTCGACCAACGGACTTATGCTGCCGCACTATGTCGACGACCTGATCCGCCTCGGCGTAACCCATATCACCGTGACGATGAATGCGGTCGATCCCGTGATCGGCGCTAAGATCGTAGGTTACGTCGATTACTTTGGCATTCGACTCGAGGGAGTTGAGGCAGCGACGGTTCTTCTCGCGAATCAGCGTGCGGGAATTCGGGCTGCCGTCGCGCGCGGTGCCGCGGTCAAGGTCAATTGTGTCGCGATCAAGGGAATCAATGAGGACCATCTTTTCGAGGTGACCCGAACGGCCAAGGAGCTCGGAGCGTTTGTGTCGAATATCATGCCGCATATCGCCGTCGAGGGTTCGGTTTTCGAAAACCTGCCGAGGCTCAATAACAAGGAATTAGAGAAACTCCGCTCGACCTGCGAGGTCAATATCAATCAGATGCGTCACTGCCGACAGTGCAGGGCGGATGCGATCGGAACCCTCGCGGAGGACACTTCCATTGATTTTCGCGACATGATTGCCAAGTCGTCCGAGAAGGAGACGGAGAGTGCGACGCGTGTCGCCGCGGCGACGAAGAACGGACGAATTGTCGATCTGCACTTCGGGCATGCGGATGCCTTTCACATCTATGAGAGCGACGGAAAAACCGTGCGCTTTATTGAGAAGAGGGATGTGGAGCGGTACTGCAGCGGGGTAGAAGATTGCGATGAACACGAGAATCGGATAGACAAGATTGTCCGTGCCGTGTCGGACTGTTCAGCGGTTCTGGCCATACGAATCGGCGACTCACCGAAGAGAAAACTCACAGCCCGGGGAATACGTACCTTCATGACCTATGATCGGGTCGAGAGTGCGGTATTGTCCGCGGTTCGAAAAATGTAAGTAAGGAGAGACAGTATGATCACACCGAAATATCACATCCTCATCTGTACGAGCTGTCGCATGAACGGAACACAAAAGGGTTTCTGTCACCAGAAACAAAGCGTCGGACTCGCGGAGCAACTGATTCAGGAAATCGACGAGAGAGAACTCTCGGCTGACTGCATGGTGACGAACACCGGCTGCTTCGGTATCTGCGAGAAAGGCCCGGTCATGGTTGTATATCCGGAGGGCGTCTGGTACGGCGGACTCGACGAAACGGCCATTGTGAAGATTGTCGAAGAGCATCTGGAGGAGGGCCGGCCCGTAGCGGAGTACCGGATCTGATCCGCAAATCCTTTTGTGGCGAGGAATTCCAACAGATACATAATCAGGGAGGAGAAGTATGACAAGAATTCAGATTGTCGACAGAACCTTGTCGTGCCTTGATGATTATGAATTCACATCAAACGATGTGCGTGAATGGATCACACTTCTTGATCTTTGCGACGCGGACGTCATCGAGATGTCGATCAAGTGCTTTCGAACCTTGGGAGAACTCCCTCCGTTCGGATCGTACCTGCTTCGTGTCGACGATCCGGAAGAGGCGGATTCCTACCCCGCATTCAGTCGTTTTGTCTGCCACCGCAAGGCGGATGAATCGCGGGGGGTCTCCGCCGAAATTCGTATCAACGACCCGGATGATGTGCGGCTTCTCACGATGCATCGGAACGATCGACTCCTGCGCGTCACGGGACTTGACGATCTCTATCGCCACAGGGCCGACACGGCGCTTGCGGCCCTGATACGTGTTCTCCCCCGTGATGTCGAGTTCTGCCCGGGAAATGCATACGGTTGCGCGACGGCGATTGCCGCGGAGTGGCTGACGGCCGGTTGCGGAACTCGCATCGTCACTTCATTTGGAGGTGTCGGGGGCTTCGCTCCTTTTGAAGAAATCCTCGTCTCTCTGCGTCATCTGTTTCGCCGGCATCCGCAGACGGCATACGAGATGCTGCCGCGTATGCGCGAGCTTTTCGAGAGAATCACAGGCCAGATATTTGATGCGCGAAAACCGATCATCGGAGATGAGATATTCTCCGTCGAATCCGGTATCCATATCGGCGGAATCTTGAAGCATCCGAAGTGTTATGAACCCTTCCCGCCGGAGACGGTCGGTCAGACCCGAGAATTCCGCTATGGCCGATACAGCGGCCGCCGGTCCGTACAACACAAACTGGATAGTCTCGGCATACGGACAAATCCGGAGCAACTGACAAAGATTACGAAGGCGATCAAGGAAGTATCGAAATCAAATGCGCCGCTGACAGATCGGGCAATTCTCGATCTGATTCAAGAGATTCTTGATGAAGGAGGCACGGTATGAAGGAGTTCCGAAGAATTGTCGACACAACTTTGCGCGACGGACTGCAGAGTCCGGGGATCTTCCTCTCGGAAGACGAGCGAGTCCGCCTGGCTCTTCTGTTGGATCGCGCCGGGGTGTATCAGATTGAGGCCGGAATTCCCGCGATGGGAGAATCGGAGATCCGTCCGATCGAGAGAATTCTTCACGACAGGGAACGCGCCAGAATATCCCTGTGGTCGCGGCTGAACACCGAGGATGTACGGATCGCGACACGTCTCAATCCGGATGTCATTCATATCAGTATTCCGGTCTCGTATTTACACATCTATACCAAACTCGGCAAGAACAAAACCTGGGTCATCAATAAACTTCAGGAGGTTCTCGATATTGTATCCGGCAGCACGGCAAAATTATCCGTCGGATTCGAAGATGCCTCGCGCGCCGATCTCGCGTTTCTGATGCGGGTTCTTTTGATCCTCGAGCCTTTTGGTACGGATATGATTCGACTCGCGGATACGGTCGGAATCACATCGCCGTGCGGTATACGCGATCTGGTTCGCTCGATCCACAATTTCACTCGGATTCCTTTGGAGATCCATGCGCACAATGACTTCGGCATGGCGGTGGCGAACACCGCACAGGCACTTCGTTCCGGATGCCTCTATGCGGACACCACACTGTGCGGCATCGGAGAGCGAAGCGGGAATTGTGAGATCGCGGCCCTCTTAAATCTTCTGCAATCTGTTTATGATTTCGGAATCAACCGGAACGTTCTGGAGGAAGCCGAGGCGTTTCTTAGGCAAACGAATATGCTGTCGGTTATGAGATGAAGGGAGGCGATTCTATGAGAAACGGGATGACCCGAGTGGCGGCGTTTACGGACAGGGAAGGGAACCCGTCGGATTTTTTCGGGGCACAAATTCTTCTTGTCTACACGAAAGACAAGGAGGGAAACTGGTGCAAGGAGGAGCGGGCACAGCTAACTCCGGGAAAGCCTCTGAAGGTGTCGGACATTCGCGATGAGGCCAAACGGCGTCTCGAGATCTTCCGCGACTGCGACGCACTGATTACCACCGAGATTTCCGGCATTCCGTATACGGTATTTGACCGCGCCGGCATCGCGATGATGACAACCTCTACGCGATTGATCGAAGTCCTGGCTGCGATTTCGAAGGAAACTTCCGCCGCGAGCAAAGAGAAGGATCAACATGCGGAAGATCTGAATGCGGAGCGCGAACCAGGCACCGCAGACCCTGGCATCGCACCGGTCGCGCTGCGGGAACCCGGCGTATATCATCTGGATCTGGCCTCGGTCTTGCGAAAACATCCGGAGCTCTCGTCGAAAAAAATCCTTGTTCCCTTTCTTCGTGAGACTCCGTTTATGGAATTGCGCTTGATTTGTGAACACGTTCCGCCGTGGCTCGAGAGAGATCCGGCATTTCAAATTCGAACCACGGAGGACGCGACGGGAATGGTCGCGGTCATACGACCGATGAAGGAGGATATTACATGAGCAGCATGAACGTGATTGATCGGGAACATATACAGACCCCTTACGGGATTTTCGGCGACGTGTCCGGATACGAGGTGTACCCGGACGGGAATCTCCGGTCGGTGCGACTTTTCGGACAGAATGTACTTCTCACACACGCGGGGGAACTGATTCCCGCCTATCGTGAGACAACGAGGAGAAAGTATAAGCCCTCCGTCACGTTTTACGCGGGCGGTTCGGTGAAGGCCGTAGCGCTCGACGAAATCTCCGACGTCATAACGCCGATCGGCGAATTTCCGGCCGAACTTGTAACCTTCTATGAGTCAGGTGAGATTCGAAGAGTATTCCCGACCGATGCCCGCCTCGATGCCTTCGGCGGCGAGGAGGAGGAAGGAGAACTTCTGATTCCGATGGTCTTTGATCTTGGATTTGTGAGTTTTCGCGCGAAAATATCCGGGATCTCCTTCTATCGAAGCGGAGCGATCGAGAGCATTACCCTGTTCCCTGGCGAAGAAATTGAGGTTCCAACCCCGGTCGGAGTTATCCCGGTTCGCATCGGAATCTCACTCTATGAGAGCGGTGCTCTGCGAAGTTTGGAACCGGCGCGAGCCTTTCCGCTTGCAACACCGATCGGAAAAATCTTCGCTTATGACGCGGCGGCGGTAGGCATCTGTGCCGACGATAACGCATTGGCATTCCGTGAGTCGGGCGAAATCCTTTCTGTTCGTACGACGGAGAACATCATCTTCGCGCAGAACAAAGCGGGTGTTGCCCGTTGGTATAAACCGTTGGAGGCCGTTCTGCCGGAGGATGAGGCCAGAGAGATCCGTCGGGCCTTGACGGTGCGATTTGAAGACGCCGCGGTGATGTTCAACGAAGAAGATCAGGCGTACTCGATTGAGGACTCCTATTTCACGATAACAAAAAACACAACCGGAAAAATCGGGTGTTCCCCTTCCGATTGTGCGAGTTGCAGTTTGTGTTCAAAGTCCTAGAAACGGACCGTTCCTGTACGGGAACGTATCCGTGAGATAAAGGCGGTCAATCCTCCGCCGACGAATCCTCGGTCGAGGAATCCTCCGCGAGAAATTTCTCCAGTAGCCTCTTGAGCTCTGCGGCTTCTTCCGGGGAGACGTCGATGCAGGATGCAATTTGCGCAGGGATCGCCAGAGCCTTAGCCTTCAAATCCCGGCCATCGTCGGTCAGCCGAATCTCGACGTTGCGCTCGTCTCGAGTGTCGCGTGTTCGCGTTAGTAGACCTTGTGACTCGAGCTTCTTGAGGAGCGGGGTCAGGGTGCCGGAATCGAGAAACAGCCGCTGCCCGAGCGACTTAACAGAAATACCGTCCGTCTCCCACAAAGCGAGCAAGGCGATATACTGCGTGTACGTAAGCCCATATTCCGCAAGAACAGGGGTATAGAAACGGACAATCTTCCTTGCCGCAGCGTACAAAGGAAAACATAACTGATTGGAGAGAAGAAGAGCATCTTCTCCGTCGTAACGATCGCCGATGCAACCCGGCTCTTTGCTGTTGCGCGTTGTCATGTGATCATCCCCTTATTTTGCGGATTCGCTGTTGCGATACGTGTGAATTCGCCTCGCGAAAAGCACGTTCGTTGCTACTGTACACGCGGATTGCGCGGTATGCAAGTCTCAAGTAAGAAAGTAAAAGTAGAGGAGCCGGCGGTGGAGGGTCCGCCGGCTCTTCCGTGATGCAAAACAGAGCCGATCAGAGGAGGGACTTGATCTTGTCCTCAAGGTCTTCCGGCTTGAATGTAGGAGCGAATCGAGCAACGATATTGCCTTCGCGATCGATCAGGAACTTCGTGAAGTTCCACTTGATATCCTTGCCGACAATGTTCTGCTTAAGCTTCGTCAGGACCTTCTTGAATTCGCTGAACTCCTCGTTCTCTGTGTCATTGACGACATTGTCTTTGAGCCACACGTAGAGCGGGTGTGCATCCTTGCCGTTAACATCGATCTTGGCAAATGTCTTGAACTTGGTGCCGAAGTTAATCTGGCAGAAATTCGCAAGTTCCTCGTCGGTTCCGGGTGCTTGATTCAGGAACTGATTACAGGGGAAATCAAGAATCTCAAAGCCCTGATCGCGATACTTGTCGTAGATTTCGGAAAGTCCCGCGTACTGAGGGGTGAATCCGCACCCGGTGGCGGTATTGACGATCAGAAGAACCTTGCCCTTATAATCTTGAAGCGAGACCTCGTTGTGCTGCGTATCCTGCACGGTAAAATCATAGATGCTCATATTCTTTCTCCTTTCGTTTGTGACGGAAAGATTTATTACAATTCGATTGTATCAAATATAAATTCGTCGCGCAAGACCAAAAGACATAATTTTTTTCGTGAAAATAATCGGTTCGTTAGTCGCATTTCCCGTTATTCTCCATTCGGGTATAATCATGGAAGGATATTCATGCGAGGAATACATGTCGTTCGTCAACGCGTCCGAACAGACGTCGCCGGAGAGGATACGGCATATGGAGGGAATTTTATGGAGATAACTACGAAACGGCTGTTGATCCGCCGGTTTATGCCGGAGGATGGCAAGGACTTATGGGCTTATTTGTCGAGAGAAGATGTCGTACGGTACGAACCGTACAACGTATATGATGAAGCGGCGAGTAACGCGGAGGCGGCGCGCCGATCCGGAGATCCCGCTTTTCTCGCGGTTTGCCTGCGCGAGACCGGACAACTCATCGGCAACCTCTACTTCAGCCGACACGAGCCGGAGGCCTTCGGCACGTGGGAAATCGGCTATGTTTTTCATCCCAATTTCGGAGGGATGGGTTATGCTACAGAAGCGGCACGCGCAATGATTTCCTATGGATTCGCGAAAATGGGCGTTCGCCGGATTGTCGCCGAGTGCAACACGGAGAATACTTCCTCATGGCTTCTTCTGGAGCGTCTCGGAATGCGAAGAGAAGGACACTTCCGCAAAGTAGCTTATTTCAAGACGAACGAGGACGGAACGCCGCGGTGGTTTGACGCCTATGCCTACGCAATACTGGCAGACGAGGCGGAGAGTCTGGTCCAACTATCGAGGATCGCGGAATAATGCCCCGGGAGAAACTTTTCGTGCGTCTGAACAGCACGAAGATCGGCATGATAATCGAAGGACCCGGCCTCGGATACCCGGTGATGATGTTCGTCCACGGCGGCCCCGGTATGCCGGAGTATTTCCTTGCGACGAAAACGATGCAGCCGTTCTTTGCCCGGATGAATGTGGTTTTCTGGGATCAAAGGGGCGCCGGCTTGTCATATCCCGCCGATCGCGAGAATACAATCTCGATTTCTCAGTATGTCGAGGATGCGATTGCGGTTGCGGTATATCTCAAGAAGCGTTTCGCGGTAACGGGCGTGTATCTGATGGCGCATTCTTGGGGCACGTATTTTGCCATTCGCGCGGCGGCGCAGAGCCCGGAGCATTTCCTCGCGTACATCGGAGTTGCGCAGATTACGGATCAAGCGGAATCGGAGCGGCGTGCGCATGCGTATATGCTTGAATATTTTCGCGCGAAAAGTGACCTGCGGGCGGTGCGCATATTGGAGAAACATAGGCCCGAATCCAAATCGTATCGGAAACATCGAGATCGTCTGATGCACCGTGCGGGGATCGGAACACTTCGCAATATGCGGTCCGTATTCCGGGAGATCTTCATCGAATCCCTTCTTTGTGACGGATACTCGCCCGCAGAGAAACTTCGCCTGTGGAGCGGCAAGGCACATCTTACGCATCATCCTTGCCTTAGCATGCAACAGAATATCGATGAGGCTGTCTCATCTCTGTCGATTCCTGTGTGTTTCCTGTGCGGGGAATTTGACTTCACAGTGAATCATGAACTTTGCGAAGATTATTACCAGAGACTCGAAGCGCCGCGCAAAACTTTTCATCGAATTGCTGAATCCGCACACAGTCCGGTTTTCGAGAAACCGGAAGAGGTGCTGCGGATTCTGGAGACGGAGATCTTCTTCAAAGCATAATGAGAGGAGCGTCTGGCCCTAGATATGCATCCGAAATCGTTTGTAGTATCATATGGGTCAGGAAGTCATAAGCCACAACGAGGTAAACAAAATGCAGGATATCTTACAAATTATGATACAGGTTATGCTCGGGATCGCGCTCGCCGCCGTTTGCGGATACCGGATTTTCGTGCCGCTTCTTGCAATGGGTATCGCGGGTATGGCCGGTTATATGCAGTTCTCGGAAGGCTTCGCGTGGATCTCCTCTTGGCCGGCTGTCCTGGTCTTCGGAATCGCGACGATACTTGAACTCGCCGCCTACTTTATCCCGCACATCGATAATATCCTAAACGCGATCGCACTCCCGGCCGGCGCCGTTGCCGGCGTCATCGTCGCCGCATCCGTAATTTCCGATGTCGACCCAATGCTCAAGTGGTCCCTCGCCATTATTGCCGGCGGCGGAGCCGCTACGCTCACGGGCCTTCTGTCCAACGGGGTCCATCATCTATCGACCGCAGTGAGCGCAGGCTTTGCCAATCCGGTCGTCTCCGCAGCGGAATCCGCCGGAACCGTTGCCGCATCGGCACTGTCCATCGCGATGCCGGTCGCCGGTGCGGCCGTACTCGTTCTCGTGATCACCGTCTCCGTTGTTATCTTCCTCCGGATTAGAAAGAAAAGAAAGAAAGCGACAGTCGAATAAGAACGTATAATAGGGAATCCTTCAACACTACAAATCATCATACCGAGTGGGCGAGAATTCAGCGAGCGACCTTCCGCAGGCACAAGCCGAGGACTCATCGGGCAACAGCGAGCGTTTGAGTACGCGAGATGTCATGCCCGGGAGCGAGGGGAATGCGAGACCACACGTCCGGGGGAAAGCATATCCTTCCTTTTTTTCAATATCGCATAGAACCACAAATTCTAGTGCCAAGTGAGAGCGGGTATGATGCGAATCCCCGCCCGGGGGAAAGCATATCCTTCCTTTTTTCAATATCGCATAGAACCACAAATTCTAGTGCCAAGTGAGAGCGGGTATGATGCGAATCCCCGTCCGGGGATAGCATCATACCCGCTCTCACTTATCATTCAACAAATCTCTCGATCTCCATCATCGTCCGATCAAAGGCGTCACGGAAGGGGTGATAGAGAGGACTGATATCGGGACTCTCTTCTTGTAAAGCCTGTTGAAGCTTCGAGGCCGCCGAATGGAGTGCTACCGCGCTGATATTCGCCGAGCTGCTCTTGACCTTGTGCACGATCTCGACGCCTCGATGATAGTCGTGTAATGCCAGGGCCTCTTCGAGGGTCTGCATTGTATCGACATTTTCGCTCTTGAACATCAGAAGAATCATACGGTACAGGACTCTGTCTCCTCCGATTCTAGTGATACCATCCTCCGCATGGAGAGCATCGATCTCTTTATTCTCATTTCCCGAGATGGGATCTGCTTCTTTGACAGGGGTTTCCAATTCGCCTTCATCAGCCGCAAGGTCATATACTGTCTGAGATTCTGTTGTATCGACGGGGGAATCCGTTTCGCCTATTTTGTCGGGAATGCCGCGATATCCCGTTACGACCGACAGTATCGTCGCGATTAAACGGTCGGGATCGAAGGGTTTGCTGACATAATGATTCATGCCGGACGCCTTGCATTTCTCGTCGACGCCGGCGACCGCATCGGCGGTCATCGCGACAATCGGCACTTCGTCATCGATCTTACGTATTTCGGAAGCGGCGGTGTAACCATCCATAACCGGCATATGAAGGTCCATGAGAATAAGGTCGATATCATCGCGTTTCTTCTCGAAATATTCATAGCCGAGCTTGCCATTGTCAGCGATTGTAACGCGAAAACCTGCCTGCTCGAGAATTGTCTGCGCAATGAATTGATTGGTCTTGTTGTCCTCGACGAGCAGGAGACGATATGGATGAGGGGTGACGGACGGAGTTTCGACGGCGGTCATAACGACCGGCGGCTTAATTCCGAACAACTCAATAATCTGGTTATACAGGATCGACGGTACAATCGGGCGAACAATTGCCGCATCTATACCCGCGGAGATTACCTGGTCGTAACGATCTTCACGCCCGAGCGGCAGAATCATGATACACTTCGGCTTCTCATCAAAGGGCGAGTGAAATTTGAGCTCGGTAGCGAATGTGACGGCGTCGCCTTCCGGTGTCTCGTCATCAATGAGGAGCAGATTGATGTGGACGTCTTCCTGCCAGGCTTTTCGCATCAGGCGTACCGCCTCCGTGTCGGATGTCGCATACGTCGCGTATATCCCGAATGCATCGAAACAGCCTTGCAGGAATCGCTTGGAGATCTCATTCTTATCGATAACAAGACATCGGACATTGCGGAAGCAATCCATTGCCATCGTTCGTTCGACCTCTGTCTCGATTGACATATCCGCATCCAATGGAAGTTCAATGTGGAAACGTGAGCCCTTGCCCTCTTCGCTGGTTACGTTAATTCGTCCATTCATCATCTCCGTGAGGCTTTTCACAATGGATAATCCCAGTCCGGTCCCCCCGAATCGGCGATTGATGCTCGAATCTGCCTGGTCGAAGGGGGTGAAGATCCTCTTCACTTGCTCTTGGGTCATTCCGATTCCGGTATCCGCGACTTCGATCGCGACGAGACAATGATCGGAATCTCTCGATAAAAGACGGACGGAGAGCGTAACCGATCCCGTCGGCGTAAATTTGATGGCATTATTCAACAGGTTCATGACAATCTGTTCAATTCTCGCCGGATCGCCAAAGTAGCGGGACGGCATCGAGGGATCTTTCTCGAATTCGAAACCGATACCTTGCTCCTGAACCTTGACAGAGGCGATACTGATCGCTCGCTGCAGAATCTCATCCATCGAAAAGGCCACGCGTTCGATATCGATCTTGCCGGCCTCAATCTTCGAGAAATCGAGAATATCGTTTATGATGCCGAGCATATTTCTGGAGGATTGCGTCAGCTTATCGACATAAATATGCTGCGTCGGCGAGAGGGGTGTTTTCTTCATCAGATAGGACATTCCGGTGATCGCGTTCAGAGGCGTTCGGATCTCGTGCGACATACGCGCAAGAAAGAGCGATTTGATCTGATTCGCTCGGACGGCTTCCTCTTTCGCGATCTCCATCTGTTTCTCCGCTTTCTTGCGGATTGCGATCTCCTTTCTGAGGCGAAGAATCCAGAAGGAAGATACGGAGGTGACAATAACGGCCAATACTGCGAGTACGAGCAGCGCCTGCCATAGCCAGGTATAATCCTGTGCATTCTCGACGCCCAGCCACTTGTTGTCGATGGCGATTCGTTCTTCGGTATCAATGTCATCCAGTGCTTTGTTGAGTATGGAGACAAGTTGAGGCCAATCTTTGCGGACGGCAAAATACAAAGACTGAGACCCGTCTTCGGCAGCCTCCATACGGATATAGCTCAGGTTTGTAGTTCCGGAGGACTTGATCAGATAATTGGTCGTCGCGAAATTTCCGATAAATGCTCTCTCACGACCATCGGAGACGGCCTGGATCGCGCTGGGCACATCCGGGTATAAACTTAAGGTGATATCCGGGTATTGCGCGAGCAGATAGGTGTGGTGGGAGCTGTTGGATTGGACCGCGACGTCGCTCGATAACAGGTCATTGATAGAGGAGATATTCTTCGTGTCTTCATTAATAAAAATCGCGCGTTGAAACGTGTAGTACGGCTCGGAGAAGAGGAAGTATTGTTCGCGTATCGGTGTGCGGGAAACGCAGGGTAAAACGTCGAGTTCTCCCTCGACAGCCAGTTCATACGCCTCATTCCAAGTAAGATCTGTAGCTGCCTCGAAAAAAATACCGGTGCGCTCAGAAATCAGTTGCTGATAATCCGGAGAGATTCCCTTATATGTCCCGTCGGAATCGATGAATTCATACGGAATAAATCCGGGATCGACACCGAGCCGGATGACGGGATGCTCTTGAAGGAAAGTTTCCTCTTCTGCGGTCAATACGATCCGTTCAGCGGCGGTATCTCGCGATGTATCGTCCCCCGTCTGTTTTCCGGTTGCGCAAGCGGCCGGAGAACAGAGCAGAAGCGCGAGAAAAAGGATAAGAAATACGCGCTTCTTCATAAATGGGTCCTCTGCTTACAGGTTTGGTTCGAAGCGGGCGATAATCGCCCGGATCTCGTCCTCAGCATCGAAAAATGCGTCCACAACTTCAGGGTCAAAATGCTTGCCCTTATCGGCCAGGATGATTGCGCGGGATTCCTCGTGTGAGAAGGCGGGCTTATATACCCTTTCACTGACGAGTGCGTCATAGACATCGACGATGGCCATCAGACGGCCGGAGAGAGGAATATCCTTGCCTTTGAGACCCGCGGGGTATCCGGATCCGTCAAATTTCTCGTGATGGTTTCCGATAATCTCGATCGCGGTTCTTATGAACGACAGACTTGAGCCGTGCGTCTCTTCCTTCGAGAGTGCATCGACGCCGTAGGTCGTATGCTTCTTCATGATCTCAAATTCTTCGGGTGTCAGTCTTCCCGGTTTCAGGAGAATGTTATCGGGAATACCGATCTTGCCGATATCGTGAAGAGGAGCCGTGCTGAAGAGCTCGGCTATATACCCATCAGTTAGAAGGCTCTGGTACAAGCCCCTCCTACGCATGGACTCGCAGAGGGCCTTGATCATCCACTTCGTCCGTCGGGAGTGATTGCTCGATTCGATATTCCGGACCTCCAAAAGGCCGATCATCGCTTGGATGGTGGCGTCACGTATCGCATTGCACTCGTTGGTGCGATCGAGAAGCGCTACTTCCAAGGTGTAATTATTGCTCTCAAGGGCGATTTGAGAATCGCGTAATTTGATGTGCAATTCGATACGCTTGCGAAGGGATCGCATATTCAGAGGTTTGCGGATGAAGTCGATCGCTCCGAGGTCCAGACCGCGGATCTCATTATCCACCTCGTCGACATTGGTAAGAATGAGCGTCGAGATCTTGCGTCCGAAGTAGCGATCCCGCAGCCGCTCCAGAACTTCATATCCGTTCAACCGCGGCATATTGAGATCGAGAATCATGATGCCGATGTCAGGATAACGATCGATACACTCGATCGCTTCTACACCGTCTGCGGCCTGCACCGTATCATAATCTTTCAACATACTGCTGATGATCAATAAATCTGATTTCGAGTCATCCACCAATAGAATCTTCATCGACTACCTCCATCTTCACGAAGCTTCGGAAGAGAGAAGCGGGGTGCCCTCTTCTTCAACCATCGCGAGAAATTCTTCCACTGTCATCTCTTCTGTCATCACCTGATGTAAACCTTTCTGATAAATTGTCTCCTTAACCGTTTGCCAAGCAGGAACAGGTACATCGATACTCGGGTTTGAGAATTCGTCGATGAACACTGCGTACTCGGGGTGAGCGGTGAAGTATGCCGTATCACTCATGTCCTTACGGATCGGGATGCGGAACGGATAAAACGTGTCATGTTCCGGACTGTATTCGCCGTTCATGATCTGCTCCTGAGCGGGTTTGGATATCAGATAACGAATGAGGTCGACGGCGTCGGAAACGAGAGATTCTTGCATGCCGGCGGGAATTACGACCATCATCGGCCCGACCTCTGAGCGCATACCGATGTTACTCATCGACAGAACACCGACGGGAAATGGGGCTCCATTCTTCTCGACATCTGTAACACCCCAGATTCCCTGGATCTCGAAAGCGATCTTGCCCTCGCGAAAATACTCCATTACTTCTGTGCCCTTATCATCCATCCATGTTGGCTGTGCGTAGGCAGCAAGTGTATCCTTGTAGTAATGGAGTGCTTGCGCAGATTTGTCATTATTAATTGTTACTTGTGTTCCGGTCGCATCGACCAAAGATGAGCCGAATCCATAGATAAATTGGTTCACCATCCAGGAGACATCATTGCTCTCGGCCCCCACCAGACCAATGCCGAACGATTCGGTATTCTCTGTTACTGCGGCGAGCGCCGCGGCAAAACTCTCGGTATCTGTGATGGAGGATGGATCAACGCCGGCTTCGTCGAGTAAATCGCGATTATACAGGAGGCACATGGTGTGGCCGAGCCAGGGGATTCCAAAGAGGCTGTCATCGACGGTTCCCAAGGACCAGACTTCCGGATAGAAGGATTGCGAGTCTTGCTCGAAATCTGTCGTGAGGTCCATCAGAAGACCCCGGTCTCCGAAATACTGCACAAATCGATAAGGAAGGACAAAAACGGTATCCGGTTGATCGACGAGCATCTGTTCCACGGTCGCTTGATCCTCGTCACCGCCCAGAACGGATACATTGAAGCCATCTTCCCGGGTGCTGTTGTAAGCGTCGATAATCAACCGGATCGCTTCGCCGCGCCCGGAGTATTCTTTCCATGTGATTCGAAAAGGAAGAATCGCGTTGGGAATATCCGCAGGAGGAGTCGTTGTCGCCTGAGCACTCTCGAGGCCGCTCGAAAAAGACGCGCAAGAAGCGAGAAGAAGGAGTCCCGATATCAGGACAGAACAAATAATTCCTCGCGTACCCTTCATTCTTGTCACCCTCAAAATCTATCCATGAGCTATATCGTGCATTTGATATATTGAGTGATTGACTGTAATTTCAGTATATCTGCTTTGTATCAGAAAATCAAAACAGATTACGTGTTTTGAAAGAAGAATATGATTAACTTTCAAACCTTATGATAATCTCAAACAGACGGCCAGAAGAAGGATCCCCAGATAGTACAATCCCAGGTGAAGCGGGAACAGATATCTCGGATTTGCTTTGCGATAGTTAAGGAAATAGAGAAGCAGATCCGACGCGAAAAACATCGTAGCACCCAGGAAAAAAACGGCCGATGTAAAATCCTGCGACGTAACCAGTGCCGTCGCACTTTTTGCCCACAGAAGACCGACGAAATACGAGTAGACAAGTGCGACCGGCCACATGCGTCGCAACTCTTTTTTGTTTTTTTGCATCAGACACGCCATTCCTGCCGTAAAGAGAAGGGGCAGGAGGAAATCTGCAGCGACAGGCGGGTACAAGAAAGAGAACCCGATATAGAAGAGGATGTGCGCGATGGCGAAAAAAATGGAACCGACCACCATTTCGGAGCCGTGGAAGCGATTGTTCGCCCGGGCGAAACCCAGGGCGACATCACCGCCGGCAGACAGAGTAAAGGCCGGCAGGAGAAAAAATGCCGCGTCCCAGCGCCCGGAGAGTTGCGCGCCCAGCGTCGCCACAAAGAAGAAGCACAATCCCATGCCGAGCTTGCCCCACGGATATGCCCACATAAGCTTTTTGTTCTGATGACAGCAGAGAAGAAAAACAAAGAGAATCCCGTAGAGAATGGCCGGCCAAACCATCATCATCGCCTCCTCTGAAACTTCTTATCTATAGTATATACGACGTATCGAAGGGCGTCATCGACATTCTTAGCCGCCTCACAGGGCAACTTGACGGCAAAAAATGACCACTTGACCGGGAAGCTATTCCATCCGCGACAGGGAGTTCTATAATGAGCACGTAAGGTTGATTCGAGGGGGACAAGATGCGAGTACGGATTGAAATGATAGAGGAAGGACCTGACGAAACGGTGATTCGTTGCCGCAAGATCACGCCGGAGATCGAGGAATTGATCCGCCGGCTTGGCAAAGAAGACAAGGATGGTCCCGGACCGACGTTTTTCAAAGGGGAGGAGCAGTACTATCCGACCCTGTCTGAGGTTTTGTTTTTCGAGACGGAGGGGGAGCGCGTGTATGCGCATACATGTAAGGACTCCTTCGAGACGAAGCAGCGACTCGGCGAACTCACCGGTATCCTCCCGGCGTATTTTGTTCGAATTTCGAAATCAACCATCGCAAACACCCTTATGATTTTCTCGATCCAGCGCGGAATCACCCGCACCAGCCACGTCACCTTTCGAGGGACGCACAAGGAAGTCTATGCGTCGAGAATGTACGCGAATGTATTAAAAGAAAAAATGGAAGAGAGGCATTTGTATGAAAAAACGTAGTATTTTCTGGGGAATTCTCTTTGTGCTCGGCGGTTTGTTCATCGTTCTGAACGCCATCGGCATCGGAACGGGATTCGGTGTGATCCATGTTCTGGGAACGATTGTCCTCGTCGGCATCAGTGTCATGAGCTTTTTCGATCTCAACTTCTTCGGCGGATTGATCCCGCTGCCGTTTATCGCCTATATCTGGCGCAATGAACTCGGGATTCCCGACATGAATCTCTGGCTTCTGGTTCTTGCCGCCGTAGCGATCTCGATCGGTCTGTCGGCAATCTTCGGACGCATGATCCGCGACCGTTTCCGCAAACACTTCGGAGAGCGCCGCTGGCATTCTTTTCGCGAAGGCCCCGTGCCGGAGTTCGGTCGATCCACATCTTCGGAAGACAATGCGGACACGATAAGTGTCGACGCATCCTTCAGTGAACAAATCAAGTATGCCCGCTCCGAGAACTTGAAACGCGCCGATGTCCGTGTCGAATTCGGCTCGGTCAAAGTCTACTTCGATCAGTGTAACCCGGACCCGGCCGGTCTTGTTATCAACGTCGACTGCCGTTTCGGAAGCGCCGTTCTTTTCGTGCCGCGCACTTGGAATATCGATAATCAGACCAATGTCTTCGCCGGGAACGTCGAGGGCGCGACCCTTTCTTCCGGTGATTATCAGAAGGTTACACTCACGGGAAACGTTTACTTCGGTGACGTTAAGGTCGTCTTCATCTGATCGATAACACGAAAGAGATGTTCATATGAACCTCTGATATCCCTGCTTGTACGCGAAAAGAACCACTTTGTCCGGGTCGCAAACCGTAAGGCTGCGAAAGGACGAGGTGGTTCTTATGCTACGCGGGATTTCTTTGTCGGGCGGAGTAGGAAGGAGGTGATAACGCGGGCGATGCCGTCGGCGTTGTTGGACTCAGTGATGTAGTCGGCAACGGCCTTTACCGCCGGCTGTGCATTGTGCATCGCCACACCGAGACCGGCATAACGAAGCATCGAGATGTCGTTGTATCCGTCTCCGCAACAGACCAGGGCTTCTTTGGAAAGACCTGTTTTTTCGAGTAAGACCGAGAGAGAATACGCTTTATCGACACCCTTGGGCATGATTTCCAAGAAGAACGGTTCGGAGCGATAGATACTGAGTACGCCGGCATACTCTTCGGCGAGCTTCTTCTCGTGGACGGCAAGGGCATCCGGATCTCCGGTCAGAAGGCACTTGTTTACAAGTTCCGGGACACTCTGAGGGAAATCCTGCTGCGTGAGAATCGGCATGCCGTTGATTCTCGATTCAATCTCCATATAAGAATCGATCGGACTTCCGGTTAGAATACTGCGGTTCTCATAGGTCATCATACCGAGCCCGTGCTCGTTCGCGTAGTCGTGAAAGCGGGACACCATACCAACGGGTAGCGTCTGCTGAAAAATGATTTCGCCTGTGCGGCAGTCGGTGATACGCGCACCATTATAGGAGAGAATGTATCCGCCGTATTTCGCAAGCTCCAGCTGCTCGGCGAATGCTTCGAGACCGGGTGTCGGGCGACCGGAAGCAAGAACGACCGTTACGCCGCTCTCGAGGACTTCGCGGAGAGCGGCTTCCGTTGCCGGCGTGATTTTCTTGTCGGAGTTCGTCAATGTTCCGTCGATATCCAGTGCCAGCATGTCATAACGCATTTTATCCACCCGCTTTCCGCTGTGAGCTCATCTCTATCTTTATTATACTGAACACGGCGTGCCTCGATAAACCCTCGCGATGACGGCATTCTCACCGAATTTTAGCGCTTTCACACGGTGTTTTGTTGCTATTTTTTCGGTCGACTCGCGATGTCGGCATCGCGCCGGGGGACGGGATCTGTGGTATTCTGTGTGTAGATAAACGATGAACAGGAGACAGTAAAATGGGAAAAGTACTAGTTACCGGCGGTGCCGGATTTATCGGAAGCCACACCTGTGTCGAACTTTTGGCGGCCGGTTATGAAGTCATTATCCTCGATGATTTTCGCAACTCCGACCGATCGGTCATCGATCGTATCCGGGAGATCTCGGGACGCGAGGTCACGCTGTACGAAGTAGATATGACAGATAAAGACGGTGTTGAGCGGGTCTTTTCAAGCGAGAAGATCGATGCAGTCATTCATTTCGCCGGATTGAAGGCGGTCGGAGAATCCGTCGAGAAACCTCTCGAATATTATGAGAATAATCTTACGGGCACGCTCGTCATCCTGCGCGCGATGCGCCGCCACGATGTCAGCCGGATCGTGTTCTCCTCCTCCGCAACTGTTTATGGATTCCAGAATCCGGTGCCGTATCGTGAAGATATGCCGACATCGGCGACGAATCCGTACGGAATGACCAAAGTGATGATCGAGAATATTCTGTTTGATCTCTGTCGGGCGGATGAGCGTTTCTCGGCAGTCCTGCTTCGTTACTTTAATCCGATCGGCGCTCACGAGAGCGGACTTCTCGGCGAGAATCCGTCAGGAATTCCGAACAATCTCGTTCCGTATATCGCACGTGTCGCCTGCGGGAAGTTGCCGAACTTGTCGGTTTACGGAGACGATTACGATACGCCGGACGGCACGGGAGTTCGTGATTATATTCATGTTGTTGATCTCGCGAAGGGACATCTCGCGGCGCTCTCTTATTCGAAGGAGAATGCGGGAGCGATGCCGGTGAATCTCGGAACCGGCAAGGGCACGAGTGTTCTGGAGATCATCCGTGCGTATGAAAAGGCGAGCGGACGAGATGTTCCGTACACGATCGTCGGGCGACGTCCCGGAGACATTGCCTCGTGCTACGCGGATACGGCGAAGGCCCGGGAGCTTCTCGGCTGGCACGCGGAGCGAACGATCGATGAGATGTGCGCCGACAGCTGGCGCTTTACCGAAAAGAACGAAGGCTAATTCGAAGCGGAAAGGAGAATTTCTATGAAGAGAGGATTATTGGCGTCGTTACTGATGTTCACTGTCCTTGTCGCGTCTTGTGCGCCGGCCACGTCGGGCACACCATCCGGTGACAGTTCCGCAGGTCAGGCTTCCGAAACGGAGACGACGGCGTCCTATCAGCAGATTTCACCCGATGAGGCCAAGGAGATGATGGATGATGAGGGTGCGATCATTCTCGATGTCCGAACGCCCGAAGAATTCGCGGAAGGGCACATTCCCGGTGCAGTGAACCTTGAACTTGGAACTTTCGATCAGAATGCGGCCGAGGTGATCCCGGATAAGGATGCGATTCTCCTCGTCTATTGTCGCAGCGGAAATCGCAGCAAGACCGCATCGGAAATTCTTGTCTCCATGGGCTATACCAAGGTTTATGAGTTCGGCGGGATTATTGACTGGCCGTACGAGACCGTTGTCGGATGAGCGAACCATGTGCCGTTACGGCGGCGATTATTGAACAGCAAGGACGATTTCTCATCGCCCGTCGAGCACCCGGCCAGAAGCATGCCGGAGGATGGGAGTTTCCCGGAGGGAAGATCGAAGCGAATGAGACACCGGAAGAATGTCTCGCCCGGGAGCTTCGAGAGGAGTTCTCGATTG
This sequence comes from Bacillota bacterium, assembly GCA_023397475.1. Taxonomy (GTDB): domain Bacteria; phylum Bacillota; class Clostridia; order Saccharofermentanales; family Saccharofermentanaceae; genus Firm-13. The sequence goes on along the minus strand of JAEWUD010000027.1, from coordinate 93,330 downwards.
AGGCGTTCATTGGCGGGCTTTTCGCGAAGAACCTTTTCGAGTACCCGTCAGGAGCGATTCTTCTTCTGGCCTATCGCGTTCCGGCGTTCTCGGGTGAATTCCATCTTCGCGTTCATGACGAAGTGCGCTTCCTGACGCCGGACGAGATTCTGCTTCATGAACTACTGCCGGCGGATCGACCGATTGCTGAATTATTAGCCGCGAAATAGGTCTTTCGAGCCCTATGTTAAAATAAATCGAACAAATGTTTCTGATTTTTTCTGAAAGTACTGGAAATTGGACACAATCCTCGATATACTGCGAATAGAACAAATGTTCTTTCGTTGGGAGGGTTGTGTATGACGGTACTTACAGTGATGATCATTATCGCGATCGTGGCATTTATCCTGTGGTTTGCAGAAGAGCTTCTTCGTGAGTTCTTCACCGGGGAAGACAATGCGGTGATCGATCTTCGCGACCGGAGTCACGCGCGATATCGAAAGACCTCGCGAGGCGAAGCCGTGGCGAGAGGGGTTCGCCGGACATTTGATAAGAGGCACGAATCGAGCAGATCCGCATCCGGGCTGAAGAGACGATCAGCGATGTCGGCTGTCCGTGCAGCCGCAGGTACATCACGTTTGGCAGAGGAAGATCCGTATTGCGGCAACTATGCCGGAGGGTATACTTCCGACGTTTACTGTGATAAGACCGCAGAACCGATCAACCGGGACACGTACAACGCTGCCTGATCTTGAGATATTTCTCATTATTGAAATTCACGCTTGTCCGGGTGACATACCCCGGGCAAGCGTTTTACTTTCGCAAATTATTGGAGCGAAAATGGTGGGAATGTTCACAATTACGTAACGTTTAGCTCGGTTATATCATAAATAATTCTTGATAGAAATTCCCGAAAATACGTAAAATAATGTAGAAAATATGCAAAAAATTTGATCATAATGCGATAATATTGGCAAAAATGCTATAAAAATCACGAAAAACCTCATATTTTTCCTCCTCTGTTTGATGTAAAATGAGAACAAGAAAAAGTGCACAATTACGACACAATTCAATTACCGCGGTGGGGCGGAAGAAGAATAAACGGAGACGGGGTGAGGTAAGATGATCAGACAGTATCTGGTTACAGATGGACTCGGACAGCTGGGGAACGCCATCATTCGAAAACTCGTGGAGCAACATCGGTGGGTTCGCGTTCTGGTAGATCCGGACGCCGATACAGAAGCTCTTCATGGTTTGCCGATCGAAGTCAGTTATGGAACGGTATTGAATAAGGACTCGATGAAAGAATTCTTCAATGTTGTCGACCCGAGAGAAACAGTTGTCATCCACACGGCAGAAATGGTAAATATTGCCGACTACAGAAATCCGCTGATCCACCGGGTGAACGTCCAGGGAACCGTTGATGTTACCGACATGTGTGTTCGCTATCGTATCGGCAAACTCGTTTACGTCAGCTCTGCGCATGCGATCCCCCAACAGGAAGGCTCTGCTTATGTCGAGGAAGTGGATAACTTCAATCGACACATGGTCGAGGGTGAATACGCGAAGTCAAAAGCCGAGGCAACACAGTATATTCTCGAGAAGGTGAAGCTGAATAAGCTGAATGCCGTCATCGTAAATCCGTCCGGAATCATCGGCCCCTACGATTACTCCACGAGTTCTGAAGTCACACAGCTCATCAGCGATTATCTCGCCGGAAATTTGACGAAGATCGTACAGGGCGGCTATGATTTTGCGGATGTCAGAGATGTGGCAGACGGCGTCATTTCCGCGGTAGAACGCGGCAATATGGGAACCTGTTATATTCTTTCGAATCGATACATCAGTGCGAAAGAATTTATCGGACGATTGCAGGAGGTCTCCGGTAAGCGACCCGTCAAGATGTTCCTGCCGATTTGGATGGCCAAGCGGATCCGTCCGATTGCGAACTTCTATTACAAAGTTCGCAAAGTTCCGTCACCATACACGAAGTATTCGCTCTTCATGGTTTATCCGAAGACACGATACAGTCATTCCAAGGCGGATAATGAACTCATGTACAATCCGCGGGAGTTGACAGACTCGATCGCAGATACGGTTTCCTGGATCGAGGAGAGAGAAAAGATCGAGAAGCAAAGTATACTGAACGTCGAATAATGGGGGGTTCCTAACGGAATACCCGTCTGGGAGGGCATAAAGGGGCTGTCTCGAAACGAAAGTTGAGAGACGGCCCTAATGTATTTTCAAATGACGATGGAACCGTCTCGCATATTTCTCGCATCTGTAGAGCGAGTGCCTGACCATCCTGTGCGGTTATTCGTCATTGATGCACATACGAAACAAGCTCCTCTAAGGGTTTTCGTATGTGCGCCAGCGATCCCAGAGCGGTTATTTGTCATTGATGCACATACGAAACAGGCACTCGCACGGGTTTTCGTATGTGCGCCAGCGATCTCAGAGCGGTTATTTATCAATGATGCACATACGAAACAGGCACTCGCACAGGTTTTCGTATGTGCGCCAGCGATCCCGTGAGCAATTATTCGTCATTGATGCACATACGAAACAAGATCCTCTAAGGGTTTTCGTAAGTGCGGGGGCCCCTGCAGACCTTTATTATTTAATTCAAGAAAATCATTAACTATAACTATTTGCGACAGTATATTCGTTTTGTTCCCCCTGCGAAAGAAAGTGTTTTGAGACACCGCCCATATTATGTCGGTTGCTCGCAAATCGGTTGAGACAAGAGCGAGGTGTATGGCGTATAATAATCTTACAATGTTATGTCGTGGCGGGAAGTCAGAAGATCTCTTCAACGCGTGACGAATATCATCGATCGGACTTCTGATTCACTCCCGGCTTACGCCTGCAAGGAGGAACTCCTATGAAGGAAGAGAAGAGTACTTTACCGGTCAAGCTTTCGGTCCTGATCCTGTTTCTTCTGATGATCGGCGTGAATTTCGCGGCGACGACGGGTTTTCTTAATAACGTGACAACCGCAGCTCTCTCCGATGAGTATCCGAATCTCTTTGTTCCGGCCGGCATCACGTTCTCGGTCTGGGGCATCATTTATCTGCTCTTGCTTCTATACGTGCTCTTCCAGTTTGGTCTGTTCCGCCTGAAGACATCCGCGGCGGATGAGAAACTTGATGCCAGAACCCGCATCGTTTTTCTCGTCACTTCTGTCGCAAATATCGGCTGGATTCTGTCTTGGCATTATCGCATCGTAGCTCTCTCTGTAGTGCTGATGCTGGTGCTTCTTGTCACGCTTGGGTATCTCAATGCGACACTGAACCGCATCGCGAAGAAGAACCTTCTTACGTTTCGAGAGCGAGTCTTCCTTCGCCTTCCTTTCAGTGCGTATTTCGGGTGGATCACGATTGCCACCGTAGCCAATATCTCGGCATTCCTTGTCTCGATCGGATGGGATCGCTTCGGAGCGTCGGAAGCTCTGATGATGCTTCTGACACTGGGTGTTGCGACGATTATTGCGACGGCGGCTATCATCGTCGGTCGCGATGTTGCTTACGGGCTTGTCATCATCTGGGCCTTTGCGGGAATTCTTATCAAACATACCTCGCTAAACGGATTTAACGGACAGTATCCGGATGTCGTTCTTGCCACGGTGATCGGTATCGCGATCTTCGTTCTTGCGATTCTGTACGTCCTCATCTTCCGTAGAGTAAAGTCCCCAGAGAAGGGCGCCGAACCAACGGCGGTGAATGAAGGAGTCGCCGATCACGAGTAATTGTTGGTCGAGAGAATGAACGCAAGCGCCTCGAATCGTCTTCTCTACAAATAACCGCATACGCATGTACCCTTCGAAGCAGAGGTACTCTTTATGGCTCTTGACCAGAATGCCGTCATTTTCTCCGTTTTCTTTATGAGCCTTCTGCAGGCCGCATTCTTTTATGTGCAATATTTTGGGAGGAAGCTATCCGGCGGCAACTTCTTTGTCGGCAGTCACGTATTAACCGGGTTCGGACTTATGCTTTACATTTCGCGAGACGTCGGGGTGAACCCCTGGATCTCGGTTGTATTAGCGAACGCTCTCTTGCTGATCGGAGCCATTACCTTTTTTATTGGAATGCAGCGATTCATGGGCACGCAGGAGAATCGGCTGTTGATGCTCGCGCTGATCGCAATTCTTCCGATCCTGCTTGTCTTCTTCACCTTTATGTGGCCGAGTTATCGCATTCGAGCTGTGTTGACGAGCCTCTTCGTGGCTGTGGTCGTTATCCTCGCGGCGATTGAGATCATTCGAAAATGCCGGCCCGCGGTACGGACGACCGGACGCTTCCTGGCGGGGTGCCTGTTTTTCTTCGCAGGCGGGCATCTGGTTCGAGCTGTACTTGCGATGCTGAATTTGAGTCTTCCGGGCTTTGTTACTTCGTTTCGCTTTGAAACAGGAACATTTCTTGTTTTTATGGCGCTCGGCATGATCTGGACATTTTGCGTCACACTGATGTACAACCAGCAACTGATCGCCGAGAGCCGGGAAGCAGAGGAACACTTCCGGTCGATCTTCTCGCTCATCCCGAATTTGCTTCTGATCAGCAATATCCGAACCGGCAAGATCGTGAATATAAACGAGGAGTTCAGCAATCAGACAGGATTTACCCGGGAGGAAACAATTGGGAGATCGGTCTTGGATCTCAATTTCTGGGTGCGTCCGGATGACCGCGACAGGGTAGTCTCCGAGATTCGCAAGAAAGGCGTCTGCGATCGTTTCGAAACGGAGATGCATAACAAAGACGGATCAATTCATACGGTCTTATTCAGCGGTCGGATGATCAACCTTGGCGGCGAACCGCACATGCTCAGTGTTACGCATGACATTTCGGATCGTATCCAAATGGAACGCGTTTTGTACGCGGAGAAAGAACTGTTGCAAACAACGCTCCTTTCGATCGGGGACGGCGTGATCTCCACGGACGCGGAGGGCCGGATCGAACTGATGAATCATGTGGCGGAGAATCTTACCGGCTGGGATTTTGAAGAGGCAAGAGGCATCGCCTTTGATCAGGTGTTTCAGATTATCGGCGAAAAGAGCGGGGAGCCGTGCGAGAGCCCGGTTCGATCCGTGCTTCGGGAACAGAGTGCGACGACGATAGCGGAGGATGCGATCCTGGTTTCCCGGGATGGGACGGAGAGAGCCGTTCAGGACAGTGCCGCGCCGATTCTCGACCGCGAAGGATCTCTCATCGGGGTTGTCATCGTGTTTCGTGATTTCACCGAGGAGAAGACAAGGAATCGTCGGATCGAGTACTTGAGTTATCACGATCAATTGACGGGCCTCTATAATCGTCGTTTTTTTCGCGAGGAGCTCGTACGGGTTGACGTTCCGGAGAATCTTCCTCTTACACTTGTCATGGCAGACATCAACGGCTTGAAGATGGCAAATGATGCTTTCGGACACCGGCTCGGCGATGAGATCATCATGACGACGGCGGAGTTGTTGCGTGAGGGTTTTCGCAAGAGCGATACCGTTTCGAGAATCGGCGGTGACGAGTTTGTCGCGATTCTGCCGCGGACTGACGCTCAGACAGCGGAGAGAATCGTCAATCGGATTCGCGAGAAGATGGAAGGAAAGAATATCGAATCCGTCCTCTTGTCCGTATCTTTCGGATGGCATACCAAAACCAACAGTGAGGAAGTCATTGCGGATGCATTCAAGAGTGCCGAGGACCGGATGTATCGAACGAAGCTTTCCGAGAGCCGCAGCACGAGAAACCGCACACTGAACGTCATACTTCACACGCTCTACGAGAAGAATAAATATGAGAAAGCTCATGCGGAGAGAGTATCACAGATATGCATCCGTATTGGTAAGGCGATGGGTCTTCCGGAGGAAAATGTTGTCGAACTGGGCACGGTAGGTCTTCTGCATGATATCGGAAAGATCGCGGTGGACGATGCGCTGCTGAATTCCGAGAGAATTCTTGAAGGTAAAGAACGCGTCGAACTGGAGCGACATGCGGAAGCGGGATATAGAATACTGAATTCGATCGAAGAATTGTCACAAACGGCGCTCATTGTGATGGCCCATCACGAACGATGGGACGGCACGGGATATCCGAAGGGCTTGAAGGGTGAACAAATTCCTCTGTTCTCGCGAATCGCAGCCATCGCGGAGGTTTATGACGAGTTGATCAACGATCGTCCGTACCGGCAGGCGATGACAGAAAAATATGTCTGTGAGGAGCTTCTGAAGGATGCCGGGAGTAAATTCGATCCGGAGATCGTGAAGATCTTTCTTGCGATATGCCATCCGGAGAAGTACCCGCTGTCGTCCTCGATCGATTCCAACTACGCGGTGAATCAGCGATCCGGTGATTCGGATCGATCGAATCCCGGAACGGAGTCGGTCAGAGCTACCGATCCTCCGGACGATCCTGTATACTTCTCTTGAGATATTTCGATGATGCAAGATGAATCGCAAAAGCGAGGAATGATCGATGAAGGGTGCTTTTCTATACTATTCTGCTGCGGGAACGACAGAATGGATCGTTCGATCGTTGTCGTTCAAGCTGAACAACATCGAGCTGATACCGATAAACAGCAAGACAACTGATATAACAGATCTTAGTGAGTACGATGTCCTTGGCTTTGCTTATTTTGCCGACAAGCTTCGGCCTTCGCGTTTCTTCATGGATTATATTCGCAAGCTCAGCGGTGTCGAGGGGAAGCCTGCATTTATTCTGCAAACCTTCGGATCAACCGGAGGACGCGCGATGCTTCTGGCTTACGATTTGTTGCGAGACAAGGGAATGAACGTTTTCGCGTCACATGCGCTTCATACCCCGGAGAGTTATCCGCCGATGATCAAGGGAGGTCTCGCTTTCGCGGGGCACCCGACCTCTCGCGAACTTGCGGCGTATGAACGGTTCGCGGATGAGCTTCGGTGCGGCTTTTCGACATTGCTGGAAGGCGGGACATTGCCGGACCGTCGACCGCGGATCGGGTTCGTCGCCTCGTTGATGCCCCGTGATCTGGCGAAGACATTCCCGAAGCAGTTCGGTCCCAAGGAATTCCGGATTCGCGAAGATCGATGCAAACGTTGCGGGATTTGTATTTCCGGTTGCCCTGTCGAGGCAATCCGAATCGACCCTGTGCCGATCATCGACACATCGATTTGCCAGGAATGCTGGTCTTGTTATAATCGGTGTTCGCATGGGGCGATCAGCGCGGCGGGACTCTCCGGAGAGTACAGATATACGGGTCCTTCGCAGACGATTCGTTCCTACTTCAAGATCCGTTAGAACTGATCTCAGCCATCGGGCGTCGCCGCATGAAGGTCCCGCCGATCGTTTGATATCCGTCCTTCTCGTAGACGGGTCTTCCCATCTTCGTGGCAATGAGCTCAACCGCGTCCAGGCCAAGGCGCTCCGCCTCCTCGTCGATCAATTTCATCAGACGGGAAGCAAGGCCGCGGCATCGATACGCCGGCTCCGTATAGACGTTGGAAACATATCCGTAGTAGCCGTTTTGGATGATCGGATTCGGCGGCCGGGTGCCGACGCAAAGAAATGCCGAAGCAACAATCTGATCTCCGACCGTATATCCGTATGCGAAAAAATCGACGCCGAGATGATCCTTGTAATATTGTTCGAGTTGAGCCCGCAGAGACTCCTCCTCCGTTGGCGACATACGAAAGTCGACTCTCAAGAAATCCAGGCGGATGCGCAGAAGCTCCGCCATATCTGTCTCATCAAAGGTGCATAACACCGTCTCGTCGCTGATTGTATTCGAAGAATCGACTCGTATCATAATGCATCACCTCGACTGTTTTCATGCTATTATAAACGATAATTTCGGTGTGCGACGTGGGTTTTGATGTGAAATGCATTGTGAGAAGATAAGGAGGAGAGAAACAATGAGGAGTTTGTTAATTCCGGAACGATTGAAGAAGGGGGACAAGGTTGCCTCGTTAAGCCTCTCCTGGGGTGGAGCCGGTGACGAAGGCTTGCTGTGGAGGTATCACCTCGGCGTCGAGCGATTGCGCGATGTCTTTGGTCTCGAGGTTGTTGCGATGCCGCATGCATTGAAGGGATCCGCCTATGTCGCGGCACATCCCGAGAAACGGGCGGAGGATCTGAACCGGGCTTTCGCGGATTCTTCGATCAAGGCGGTTTTTTCGAATATCGGCGGAGATGACAGTATACGGATGTTGCCCTATATCGATTTTGAGATCCTTGCTAGGAATCCGAAGATTTTTCTTGGATACTCGGATTCGACAATTACCCACTTTATGCTTCTTAAGGCGGGTGTGCGAAGCTATTATGGACCGTCAATTCTGGCCGAATTTGCCGAGAATGGGGAAATCTTTCCTTATACAAGGAGAAGTGTCGAGAAGGCGCTTTTCACGTCGGAGGAGATCGGAAGAATCGACCTTCCTGAAGAGTGGACGAGCGAGTACTTGCCGTGGACGATGGAGAATCGAACTGTCCGTAAGAAGATGAACCCCTGCGAGCCGGCGATCTGTCTGCGCGGTTCCGGCATGGTGCGCGGGCCCCTGATCGGCGGCTGTATTGAGGTCATGGAATTCATGAAAGAGACGATCCTTTGGGATCGGGAGCTGTTCGACGGTGCGGTGATTTTCTTCGAGACCTCGGAAGATATGCCGACGCCGACAAGTCTTACATATTTTCTGCGAAATTACGGGATTCAAGGGATATTACATAAGGCTGCCGGACTCGTTTTCGGAAAGCCCTATGACGGGAAATATGCTGCTGAGTACCAGGCGGCCATATTGCAGGTGCTCGATGAGTTTGATCTCGATCGATTACCGGTCTTGTTCGGTCTGCCCTTCGGACATACCGAGCCGATGACGGTGTTGCCGTATGGCGCGGTCGCAGAACTGTGCTGCGAAGATGCCTCGCTGAAGATTCTCGAGGCGGGAACGTCATCGGCGGAGTAAATGATTCCTCATGTACCCGCAATACATGTCGGCCGCGCGACGGAAAAACAATGTTTGTTTACAGATTTGTCTCCGATAGCATTCTTTTACGTGTTAAAATAATGTCAGGATTTACCGAATAATCGAAAACTACCGCGTCGAACGGCGCGGCTCCGGAGGAAACCATTATGAAACGCTTGCTTTCTGTCGCACGCGGCGCGCACTGGAATCGTATGCTCATGGCCTCTCTTCTAAGTCTGACCTTTCTTCTCACCGCCTGTGGTGGGAATCAACCCAAGCCGACGGCTGCCACAACGAAGGCCACGACTGAAGTGACGGATGCATCCGGCGCTGAGGGTTCAGACACGACGGCCCCGGATGCTACCGCGGGAACTGTCGCCGACGTGGATCGCAATTTGTATGAGATGGATCTTACCTTAGACCCGGAGAACAAGAGTATCGGCGGTACCGTCACGGTCACCATAGTCAATGACAGCGGATTCGACTGGCCGGATCTTTGCTTTCGCGATTACCCGAGCCTTTTCCTCATCGATCCGAACACCGGAGAAGAATCTGACGGCAAGATCTCTGAGATATCATCCCTGACGGATGTCGCGACGGGCGAGGTTCTCGCGATTGAGCGTTCCGAGAAGGACGCAACAATCATTACCGTCCCGTTGTCCGTGCCGTTCAAAGCGGGAGAAACGAGAGCGTACAGTTTCACCTTCACGTCCTATATTCCGACGATCGGAGATCGATTCGGCAACAGCGAGGGTGTGTTTAATCTCTCGAACTTCTATCCGGTGCTTGCGGTATATGAAGAGGACGGTTGGGTGGCTCATCCGTATTTCGCTTATGGAGAGTGCTTCTACAGCGTAACGGCTGACTATAAGGTAACACTTGCGGCTCCCGAAGATATGACGGTAATCAGTTCCGGCGAAGAAACGAAGGGCGATGGAGGGACTTGGACGATTGAGGCGGATCTGGTCCGGGATATCGCGATCGTCGCCGGTTCGAATTTCACGCTCAAGACCGGTGAGGTAGGCGGCGTAGCCGTGAACTGTTACTATCTTACAGAGGACGCGACATGGGGAGACATCGCTCTTGCTGCCGCGACAGCATCGATAACTTCTTTTGAGAGTTCTTTCGGCGAGTATCCGTATCCCGAGGTTGACATTGTACAGACATATCTCACAGCCGGCGGCATGGAGTATCCGTCGCTTATCATGATAACAACCTATCTTGGAACGTCACCGGATCCGGACGGCAGCCTCTCGGTGGTCATCGCACACGAGTTGGCACATCAATGGTTCTACGGCATGGTCGGCAATGATCAGTACGGGGAAGCATGGCTTGACGAGTCGCTCGCCTCCTACGCGGAATTTGTTTATATGAGTACCTATCTCGAGCCTTCCGTGGTAGCCGAGCGTGCACAACAGGTGGAAGACTCGATGAAGACAGAAGGTATGCCTTTAACCAAGGAAGATTTCCATCTGAATGCTCCGTATAATGAGTTCGAAGGAGATTTCGATTACATCTATTCCGCGTATTATTGTGGCAAGGTCTTCATCTATCGTCTATGGCAGCAGATGGGTTCCGAGTCATTCGATGCCATGATTCAAGAATATGTCGCCACCTACACCCATGAAGTCGCGACGACGCAGGATTTTGTCGATCTTGTGAAGAAGCACGCGCCGGATAATGCCGATGTCGATGCGCTGCTGGATCTTTATCTGGATGCCGAGATCTAACTGATCCGCAAATCATCAATGAAGAGAATACGGACCGGGTGGAGGACCGCCTGGTCCTTTTCCTTTATTCATCCGGAAAGGAGAGTCGTGTCGACGACCGGACCAGAAGAAATTGTAAGTAGACGAACGCAGACAAAGAGCGAAACGTTTTGTCACATGTGCACAAAAAATCCGGAAAATTTTACAATAATATGTGCAAATCCACTTGACAACCCCGCGTAGGATGCTATAATTAAGACAAGCTCCAGGGAATACACAAGAGATTCCGAACATACGAGGAGAGCCGCCGTAAGGTAATTACGGAGAGCGAATAGCGATTGACGAGCCACGCAAATGGAAACAAGTCGCAATCCGGTAAGAGAGTCAATAAGTAGGGAGTTTGGCAAGAGTCATCGGATCACATACCATAACAAGCCGAACAGGATTCAAGAGCGGGATACAGAGATTCGCGGTAAAGGGCGCACGTACAAAGGAAAATCGAAGAGGTTCGCTGGAGCTCCTTTATGCTCAAGAACCGACACGCATCTAGCGTGCCGGTTCTATTTTTTCGTTTATATGCAGTACGGCAAGAAGAAAGACCGGGTGCAGGATCCTGTGCGGCCCGGTCTTTCTTGTTTGTGAAGGAAATAGAATACTATCGGATGTCGCGGCGTGTAAATGAGTCGAAGGAGATGAAGAGCATGACCGAAGCGACCACCAGAAGGTAGATCAACGAGAATAGTGCGGAAGGCATCTGAAAATTAAACGGAGTTATCATCATTTCATATGTTATTTCCGATGATCCAGACATTAACCCCGCATAGGGGAAGATCCGACTGGTCAGGTCAAGATTATTAAAAGGCAGGAATTTCAGAACCTCCAGATTAGGTAAGATCATCATAACCTGCTTAGCGATACTACCTCCGAAGAATGCGGCTAAAGGCAGCGCTACAGATAATGCGGTATTTCTGGAGATAACCGAAAACATGAAGGCAAAACACACGAGGAAAACCACATCGATGTATAAAATTATGATCTTGAGCAGAATGTATACATAGGCAGAAATAACCTGAATGGAGTCTCCCGATGAGAATACGTACGGAACTGTACTTCCGAATCCGAAAGCGAAGCCGTGAAAGAGAATGCTCGAAACATAAAGCAGAAGGACGGCTACCAGCCCTACGAACAATAAGCTTGTTATCTTCGCCAACCATATTTTATAGCGTTTTACAGGGGCGATTATCAGGGACTTAATGGACCCTGTTGACATTTCGTGCGATACCGAACTGCCAGCCAGAATCAACATCATTACTGTGATGAGAAACATACCGATGGAAATGGATGCATTGTAGGCGGTTATGCGATCGTTGTCATCGGCACGAATCGGATAACAATTGTTCTCTATCCTGTAGTTCATGACTTGCAATTCAGATTCAGCGAACTGTCGAGCTTCCAGATTCATCGGTTCACCCGTCATGGGGTTTACTCCCTCATCAATGCTGGCTAATTTCGTTTGGAAGGCGTAAAAGGCACTTAATCGTGCTTCAGAATCACGGGATGCGTTGAGATTTCCATCCGGCATGAGGGCCAATCGAATGTCCAGGAGTTTGGTTTGTGACTCTTTCTCGCGCGTTGTCAGTTGTGACGAACTGTCGATACGCCGCCGATCCGTGTTAATGAAGCCCATGTAATCTTTGTTGATAAGGGCGGATTCATAATCTCGTATAAGGGATAAAGTTAAATCGATCTCTTCCTGTAAGGAATCTGTCGGCTTGGTCTCAAAAGCTATTTGAGCGTCTCGAAGAGATGCTTTCATCGAAAGCAGAGTAAAGATTGTATCCCCCAGGAAATTGTTCTCGTAGCTGGGATATATTCCATTCTCAAGTGCAAGGGTATATACATCAAGATTGTCCTGGGCGGAACCGAGTTCATAACGGATGGACAGTAGCATGCCCGTCTTCTCTTCCTCGGAAAAATCAGATTCTGCGATACTGTCCATTCGGACATTGATCTCATTAATCTGCGTCTGGAGATTCGCAATCTCTTCTTTGGTGGAGTTCTCTTTGGTAGCCGTGTCCGATGTGTAATACGAATAGGCGCTTGACACAAGCAAAGAGAAAAGCTTTGTGCCGTAAGATCCCAACGTACCGGCCAATAGAATCAGAGCAAGAAAAATAATAACGGTAGGTTTGTATCGCACCTTCACGATCTCGTTGAAGAAAAGTGCCGTAAATTTACGCAATGTGCATCCCCCCCCCCGTGATCGCAAGGAAGGCCTCTTCAAGGCTTACCTTCTTCTGTTCTATTCCCGTGATTTGAATGTTTTCGGCAAGTAGAATTCGAAGGTATTTTTGAAGATCCTCCATCGTGACTCGCACCTCGATTCCATTGATCTCTTTACGCACGATCTCAACCCCGCGTAGGGTGGAAACAAGGCTTACTGATCGATCCGGATCAGAACAAGCAATAAAGTAGGAAGGCGTGCCCTGATCGGTACCGGAAATCTCCTCCATCGAGAGAATTTTCAAGATGTGTCCGTTATCAATGATGGCAACACGGTCGCACATCATCTGCATCTCTGAAAGGAGATGACTGGAGATCATTACCGCCACGTTCTCCTCGTGGGCAAGTTTTCTAAGAATATCCCGAAGTTCGCGAATACCGGCCGGGTCTAACCCGTTCGTCGGCTCATCCAGGATTAAGACCTTGGGTCGATGGAGCAAGGCCTGTGCCAAGCCGACACGTTGCTTCATTCCGAGAGAGTAGCGTTTAATCTTCTCATTAATGCGATCTTCCATCCCGACAAGTCGTATAACCTCGTTAATTCGGTCCTCGGTAACCCCTTCATGCAGTCGCGCGTACATCTCAAGATTTACCCGACCGGAAAGATCAAGATACATCTCAGGGTTCTCGACGATTCCGCCAAGTGCGGCCATAGCCGACTCGTATTGCTTGCGGTGATCAAAACCGTTAATGATGATTCTTCCTTCATCAACGGCAAAAAATCCCATAATCATCTTGATCGTCGTTGTCTTTCCCGCGCCGTTCGGACCAAGAAATCCAAATACTTCGCCCTGCCGGAGGTCGAAAGAGATATTGTCGATTATCTTCTTGCGACCGATGGTTTTCGATATATTTTCAATCCGCATAATCACATCCATATTGCACCTCACCATATTGGATATTCTATTTGCGAGTAAAAGATCTTCCAGTTACCGTCTTGTTTCTTCAACGCAATCTGATCCTGTGTGTTGTATGGAGTCGAATCCGTTGATGTCGTCGATGAGGATTCAAATGTCATTGTCGTCAGCACGCTCAACTTCACGTACGCGACATCGTCGTCGTATGATATCATCGGACTCCCTTCGACCACCTTTGTCACTGATTTTATGAAACGATCATTCGCCTGCTGTATCTCGTACCACATCATTAAGCGATCCAGCTCGTAAGAGAGTGCGTTGTCATCTTCCAGTAGATTCGCGGAAACGTCGTCGCGAATCGACGAGAGATAGGCAGACGGGCCTGTACCCGGTCCCGGGAAACGATGTTCTTCCGGAAGTATTACCCAATCGCTGTTCTCTTCGATATACTCTTGACAGGCGGAAATGATCTCCTCCTTCTCCGCATACCTGGATACCTCCAAGGAGATCAGATAGAAAGATATACCAATGACCAACAAGAACAACAAAACCAGACCGCGATTGATTTTGGAAAGAAATCGTTGCATAAAATCCTCCCTTGTCAGTGACTACTATCAAGCATAATATCATGAATATCATACGCGAAAAGCTTGCGTCACGAAAAAGTCACAAACCGTTGATAATCTCGGTGCGATCTGCCTTTTGCGCTGCTTGGTTTGCGGCGAAATGCCGCGTGCGTGATATAATAATTTCGCTTATTTGGTCCCGGTAACAGGAGAGGAGCAACGGATGCAGCACCAGGAGAGTCGCAGGAATTTCTTATGGAACTCTGTCGGCGCGGGTCTCAACAGCCTGCACTCGCCGCTGTTCCTTTTCGCCGTTACGCGATTCCTCGATTTGCGCGCCGCCGGCTACTTTTCTCTGGCATATGCGACAGGATTAATGCTGTCCAACATCGGTCTGTTCGGCGTGCGCAGTTACCAGATCACCGACATCAGCGGCGAACACAGCGACGAGGTCTACCTCAAAGCGCGTCTGATCTCGACGGGGTGGATGATGCTGGCCACGCTTGCGTTTGCCCTCGGACGAATCGCAGATCCGACAATCTGCTGGCTCCTTCTTTTCCAAGGTCTTTGGCGCGTGCCGGAATCGATGGCCGACGTTATGCACGGCACATTTCAGATGAAGGGGCGCCTCGATCTGGCGGGGAAATCGTTGTTTCTTCGCGGTGTCCTGTGCAGCGTTACGTTCCTTATGGCTATCATGACAACGGGAAATCTTCTTCTGGCCTCTGGCCTGTTGGCTGCTTCAAGTATCGCGGTTTTCACTTTCTACGATGTTCGCCATTACCGGCAACTGTGCCCCGAGAGTCGCTTCGGCTTCTCACGGGAAGCGGTGAACCTTCTTTGGACATCCATGCCGCTCTTTCTGATCTCCATTCTGTACGCCTATCTGTTGAACGCCTCAAGATTTGCGATCGAGCTTTTCGGCACGGTGGAAGCGCAGGCCGCTTTCTCCGTCGCAGTTCTCCCGTCATCGCTCTTGTGGGCACTCTACCTGCTCCTTCTGACGCCGAAGTTGCCGCGGTTGGCCGGGCTTTATTTTGCGAACGACAGGAGAGCTTTTCTTGCCATTACCCTTCGACTTGTCGGAGGTGCGGCGGCACTGTGCGGGGTGTTGTTTGTATTCTTATACGTTGTCGGGGACCGGCTTCTGGCTTCGGTATTTCACGTCGACCCGCCAACCATTCGCGATTCGCTTCTTCTTGCATGCGTCGCGGGCGGTGCTCTCTGCGTCGCGACGGTTTTCTCCAATCTTCTGGTTCTTCTTCGGGAGATGCGATTACTCCTCCTCGTTTATGGCGCCGTCGCCGTTGCAACTGCCATACTCTCGGGAATTTTGATTGCATTCGGGGGAGATACGGGTGCGGCGGTCGCTTATCTGCTGACAATGGTCGTCCTATGCGTGGCTCTCGCAGTCGGATTTATGTATGCCGACGCGAAAAGACCCAGAGATCGCTGCGCGATTTCGAGTAATTTTCGCGGGTAAATGGTTCTTACTTCGTGAAAAAGAGGTTATAATCATAGTGTTTTATCATGCGGCACAAAGAGAACATGCAGAGACACCGCCGTTTTGGTGAGAAGATCCGATGGGAGGGTTTATGACCGAACCGAAACTCGATGCCTTTTTTGACAGAGCGACGACGGGCTTATCGCGACAGAAAGCGTTGCGAAGTGATTCGAATACTGTCTCGGATATGGTTTTTGTCAGCGTGAATCGAAGTTTCGAACGCTTGACCGGTCTGCGTGCCGCCGACATTATCGGGAAGCTTTTCTCCGAGGTTTTCTCGCAGGATAACGGCTTTGAGATGACGCTGTTGTCGGATCATATGGAGATCCTCCTCTACCGCGTGGTTCGAGAGTCAGAGAAGCGCCCGGTGCATGAACAGTGGATACGTATCAGTTCCTTTGGCATTGATGACGAACTTTTCGGATCAACCTATACCGATGTTACGAGAACGGAGACGCTCCGGCGTCGAACGACCGGACTTTTGAATGTATCGACGGATATTCTTTGCTCCTTCGATCTGTCCCTTCGTTTCGTCGAGATTTCCGATGCATTTACTCGCGCCTTCGGCTATGAGAAAGAGGACATTGAGAATATCAGTCTTCTTACCATGATGAATATCGACGATGTACCGCAGGCCATGGAGATCGTCCGCAGCATCGCGCAGAAACGGCAGATTTTCGGCTTCCGGTGCCTTTTGCATTGTAAGTCCGGTGTTTTTCGCAATACAGAGTGGCGCTTCAGCCTGATTGACGCTCATATATTCGCTTCGTGTCGTGAGGTTGAGGACGGAGACGAGAGCTCCAGAAAGTCTGCGGAGACGGATGCCGCCAGCCGCATCGATGAACGCACGGGTTTATTCAATCGCGATTTCTTCTTCCGGTCCGCTGCGGCCGAGATGGATCGCGCGCTTCTGTACAACGAGAAAATTTCCATCCTTATCGTAGAACTCGAGCACCTGAAGACGGTGAACGATACTTGGGGCCATCCGGTATCGGACGATATTATGCGCCAGGCGGCGCAGCTCATTTCGCATACCGTTCGCAAGGCGGACATCGCCGTGCATTTCGGCGGCGACGAGATCGTGATCTTGTTGCCGCAGACAACGGCGGTCGGCGCCACGGCGGCGGCGGACAAGCTCCGGCGAATTCTCGCGGAGAATATTCGCACGAAGACCGGTAAGGTCAGCGCTTCCTACGGACTCGCGGAACGCGGGCAGGATGAGCCGTTGCCGATCTGGTACAAGCGCGCGGACGCGGCATTAATGGCCGCCAAAGCAAGAGGACATAACTGTATATCCACGGCGGAAGCGAACGCGCTGTTCATCGCACCGGAATTGCGATATGGATGGAAGCCCGAGCTTGAGAGCGGGGACCGGGAGTTGGATGCGCAACATCGGGAACTTCTGATGGTCGGCCGCGAACTGATCGATATGGCAATCGCAAATGTCGGCTATGCGGAGACCATCAAGGTCGTCGAACATCTCGTTGAACTCGTGAAGCAGCATTTCATCTATGAAGAGCAGCTGATTTCCCGGCTCAAATACAAAGAATACCGCCAGCACAGTAAGATCCACCAGAAGCTGCTCGGTAAGATTGATTTTCTGGTTTCCTCGTTACGACGCCAACAGGTGAAATCGCCCGCGTTCTACTTGTTCCTCACGAAGGAACTGGTCTATTCGCATGTCGAAGATGAAGATGCCCGGTTCTTTCCTCTGCTTCGCTCCGCGCTGGAGATCGACTCCGTAGGATGATTCAGATTCGACGCGTTCTCCTTCCGCTTCCGTATGATGAACGGATTCTGGTCTCTCTTGTCACTTCGCGTCTTGGCGTGGATTCCGCCGTGATCCGGAGCGTGCGGGTATCGGAACGCGAACTCGTACACGATGGCGGCGATTCCGGAATGTG
This sequence comes from Bacillota bacterium, assembly GCA_023397475.1. GTDB lineage: Bacteria > Bacillota > Clostridia > Saccharofermentanales > Saccharofermentanaceae > Firm-13. Next base: position 75,608 of record JAEWUD010000027.1, on the reverse strand, counting down.
TTATCGCGCGACGCTTACGATCACGATAATCGGTGCCGAGGAACCCCTCGTATGGGGTCGTGGAGATCGGAATGTGACATTGCTTCCCGAACTACAAGTATTTCATTGTCCGAATATCCGAAAAACACCGCAGGAAGGGGATCGGCCGATTGTCGTCGGATCCGGTCCGGCGGGGCTTTTCGCGGCATATTTTCTTGCACGCGCGGGCCTGCGTCCGATGCTCATCGAGCGTGGGCGAGATATCCGGGAGCGTGATCGAGATGTCGCGCGGTTGATGCGCGAGGGAGTTCTTGATCCCGAGAGTAATATCGCTTTCGGTGCGGGCGGCGCCGGAACTTATTCCGACGGAAAACTTAAGCCGGGGAGCATGGATCCACAGAAGCGATTCATCCTCGAGACGCTTGTGGAAGCCGGCGCCCCCGAAGACATCCTGGTGGACAAGAATCCGCACGTCGGTACAGACGTCCTGCGCAAAGTCGTCTCCTCTCTTCTCTGTAAGATCCGGACGTTGGGCGGAGAGGTGTGCTTTTCGACGCGATTCGAGCGTCTGCTTGTGCGAGACGGATGCGTGACGGGTGCTGAGTTCCGGGACGGGGAAGGTGTCCGCCAAATCGGCACGCACGCGATTATCCTCGCGACGGGACACGGTGCGCGGGATACCGTGAAGATTCTTCACGAGCTAGGGGTTCCCATGGAGGCGAAACCGTTCGGCATCGGCCTTCGTATCGAGCATCCGCAGGAGCATATCAACCGGTTGGTCTATAAGACCGGAAACCATCCCGAGTTACCGGCGGCATCGTACCGCATGGTCGTTCATCTGCCCAGCGGGCGAAGTGTCTATACCTTCTGTATGTGTCCCGGCGGCGTTGTTGTGCCGGCGACAAACGAAGCGGGCGCGATCGTTACCAACGGAATGAGTTATCGCGCGCGGAGCGGACGCAACGCGAACGCCGCTCTTCTTGTTTCCGTTCTTCCGGAAGATATCGGAGGGGTCTCCGTTCTTGCGGGATTTGATTTGCAACAGCGGATCGAGAGAGCCGCCTACGCTGCCGGAGGCGGTAGTTTTCGCGCACCGGTACAGCGGCTCGAAGATTTTATGAACGATAAAGAGACTTCCGGCTTCGGAGAAGTCCTGCCGACGTATCTGCCCGGAACGACGATGAGCCGCGTGGATTCGTACCTGCCGTCCGGAATTGCCCGGGCCCTTCGAGCTGCACTTCCGGAAATGGGCGAGTGGATGCCCGGGTATCTTCATCCGGATGCCATTCTCACGGGTGCCGAGACCAGATCCACTTCTCCGGTTCGAATCCTGCGCGACGAATCCGGACAAGCACCGGGGTTTGCCGGTCTTTACCCTTGCGGGGAAGGGGCAGGGTACGCGGGAGGCATCCTTTCGGCCGCCTTGGACGGCATGCGCACGGCCCAACTTATTCTCGCGACGGATACGAGTTTCTGAGAATATGGTTTCGTTTACCATGCGAGAATCAGAGCGAAGGCGCGCGCGGTTCTTTCCTTGCGATGCGATTCTTCTGCGGTTGCAACGTCACGCGCGACACATTTGCATAGCCGGGAGAAGTCACCGCGTACACCACAGCATCGGCGACATCCTGCGGGAGAAGCGCGTACTCTTCGCCTTCGGCGCAGGTGAAATTTAACGGCTCATAGAAATCACTCCGCGTCATATCCGGCTCGATCACCGTCACATTGACGCCGGATTTCCTCACCTCCGCGAAAAGACTCTCCGAGAAATGCGACAGTCCCGCTTTGGTCGCCGCGTACGCACAGCCGTGCGGCGCTTCCTTGGTCGCGGTCACGGACGAAATGTTGATAATCTGTCCGCCGGACGCCTTCAAGGAGCGCAGAAGAAGCCGGCACAGGAGAACGGGCACCTCGAGATTCAGCCGCATCATACGCTGCAGGGCATCGATAGGAAGCTCCTCGTGCGGCCCGAAACAGCCGATCCCGGCATTGTTGACGAGCAGATCGATCGAGGTTTCGCGGCGGATCAGATCTTCTGCCAACCGCGTCAGCGAACGGGTATCCAGAAGATCGCATGCGAGGTGAACATACTCTTTGGACGATTCTTCGCCCGGTGTTCGGGAGATCCCGTAAACACGGTATCCCGATGCCAATAAAGTCGTTACGATCGCCTGACCGATACCTCTCGACGACCCGGTGACAACAGCAATTCTCATACGCAGAAGATCCTCTCTTTCGGCAGATATTCATAGAGTACAGACAGATGCTTCTCGCGAATCCGATGCATCGCTTCCGGATCGAACGTCACGGGATCCCGGTTCGGGTAATCCGCGAGGAATAAGGCGTTGCCCGGCATTTTCCTGCGAACACGTCGAAAAAAATCGCGCCCCATTCGGAAGAACCCGTGACTTGCGTCGCGAATCGCCCCGACCGGCAAGGTCTCGAACACATGGCGGTAAAACGGTTCATACAGATCGTCAAAGCGAGGATCAATAAAGACGGGATCGAAGCAAAGCCGGATCGGGAAACCGAAATCCGCAGCCTGCACGGCGGCGCGAAGTCGCGTGTCCAACGAGGGGGTTCGTTTCTCGTATGCGCGAATCACCTCTTCCGGCGCAAGAGAGTAGGCAATCGTAAACGGTCCCGGTCGGCCGGCATAGCGCCGGACAAATCGTGTCGACGCACTCTTGGTTCGGATCTCCAGCGTCAGATTCGATAGATCCGCGCAACCCTCATATAATGCATCCAGATACGGCAGAACCTCGTCGAAGGCCAATAGGTCCGTATCGTAGGACAACGCGACAAGGACGGATTTCCCGTCATTCTCCCGACACACAACGCGTATTGCCGCGATAACATCTTCGGCATTCACAAAAGCGACCAGATTCCCCGAGGGGAACATTCCCTGAAGATAACAGTAATCGCAGGCGAACGGACAATTGAGTAAGAGCGTCGCATAGAAGAACAGATCCGCGCCGAAGTCTTGGCACACCTCGGGGCCGGCATACAGGAAGGGCGGCTCCTTGACGGCGAGAAGAAGAGCGGGGTTCTCTTTTTGCGCGCGAAAATCTTGTCGCGGACGCATAAAGACATCGCGATAACTACGGACGCCGATCTGCGGGCTCGCGTCATGCTTTTCGAGAATTCGTCGCGTGAAATCACTGGTCAGCGCCGAATCCTCTACGTAGATCGCCCGAAATGGCGAGGACGAGTTGCTCCCTGAGCCTGGCATATCGTTCTTTCCCCTCTTTTTTGGATTGGATCGGAGTCATATCATTCAGTATCTCTCGAAGTGCCGGCGAAGGATCGCGACCGATCGCACGGCAATATCGGATATCTCGATCAAGCTGATGACGCATCGACACCGACAGTCGCAAGGCATCGGCGACCGAATTGAAGATTGCGGCATCCGACGAGGAGCCGGAGACGCTCTTTGCGACGGAATCTGAATTTGGTGCAGACCGAAGAGATGTCGCCAGAGATACAAGTTCCAGCGCGGGTTCGAGAGATACATCCGCAAAAATACGAAGGCGCTGCCGGTCGAGTGCGTGCGGTTCGAGAGTATCGGAAACAACTTTCATCAACACGACACGATCCGCCGGCAGAAGACGGCCGGCCGCAGCCATGATGCCGGCGGATTCCATATCACATACGGTAAGTTCCGGGGAAGTAGGATTCGCGCGGCGGGTCTCTTCAAGAACATCGCGAGTGACAGGGCGTGAGAAGCATCCGCAGGAGCCTTGTCGAATCGATATCCCCGGCAATACCTCGGGATACCTATCCCGCCCCGTGTCGATATCGTGAATTTTATGAATGAAGACCGGCTCGCCCGGACAAAGTACCGGATCAACGGCTCCGCAGAAACCGACATTCAGTAGAAGAGCCGGCGATTCTGGCCGGTCGAAATGCGAGAGGAGCCATGTCGCGCCGACCGAAGCGGAGAGCTTCCCGGTACCGCATACGAGAAGGGCCGCATCCTCGGACACAAAGAGAGGGAAGGCCGAACAGGATGCATCGCGACGCATGCCGAAATATCGGATAAACGGATCTGCCTCGACGGGGAGGGCGGTGATGATCAAAAGCATCGGCGAGAATTCCTTTCGAGAGGGGGTACATTTGCATTATAACAGGCGGGCTTGGGTTTTCCTCGCATTTTGCGTCCTCGGATCTTCTATCCTTCGGATTTCGATCCTGCGGAAAAAATGCTCGGGAAAACCCAAGCCCGCCTTGGGATCGTAGCTTTTTGTGTAGCGGGCCGAGGGAGAGAGTACTCGAGACTATGCTCACGTCCCGAGTCCTTGTTGCTCCGCGCGAAATCGAGAGAAAGTTTTCGCAAACCCTCTTTACAAAGGATTGTTCTGGGTGTATGGTTAGTTACATGACCAGCTAACCATATAACAAGTGAGGAGGGCGAAGAGATTGAAGATCGAATTTGACGATGTACGGCCGATTTTCGTGCAGATTGCGGAACAGATCGAAGACGGGATCTTGTCGGGCGTTTTTCCCGAAGAGACACAGATCCCCTCGACGACCGAGATTTCCGTTACATATAAACTGAATCCGGCCACCGCCTTGAAGGGCATTAATATTCTTGTGGATGAAGAAATCGTATATAAGAAGAGAGGTTTGGGTATGTTTGTATCGACAGGCGCGGTCAAGGTGATCCGCGCGAAACGTAAGGAGCAGTTTTTCGACAATTATATTCGCCGTTTGACGGAGGAAGCCATGAAGCTTCAGCTCTCAAAATCGGAGATTCTGGAGATGATTGAGAGGGGGTACAACAGATGAATGCGATTGACATCAAGGGAATTTCGAAAAGCTTCGGCTCCGTCCCGGCCTTGTCGGAAGTCTCCGTTCGTTTCGAAGAAAACAAGATTTACGGACTCCTCGGCCGAAACGGCGCCGGCAAATCGACGCTCCTTAACGTGATCACCGGCCGGATCTTTGCAGATTGCGGGCAGGTCACGGTGAACGGGGAGCAGATGCCGGAGAATGACAGGGCGTCTCGCCAGATTTACATGATGAGCGAGACGAATTACTTTCCGGAAGCGATGAAGGTGAGAGAAGGGCTCCGCTGGACCTCGGAATTCTATCCATCCTATGACGCGAAATATGCCGAAGATCTGACCGCGAGATTCGGACTGCCGGTGAATAAGAAGATCAAGTCCTTATCGACCGGATACCAGTCGATTTACAAGCTTATTGCGGCGCTCTCCTCGAATGCGCCCTACATTCTTTTGGATGAGCCGGTGCTCGGCCTCGACGCGAATCACCGCGATATGTTCTACCGCGTGCTTGTCGAGCGCGCCGCCGAACCGAAGGGGACGATCATCATCTCGACCCATCTGATTGAAGAGGTCGCGGGCGTCATCGAACGCGTGATTATCATCAAGGACGGTAAAATCATCAAGGATCAGGATCGCGATGAGCTTCTGGCGGAGGCCTACACGGCGACCGGACCCGCAGCTCTCGTCGACACCTTTATCCGGGATAAGCAAGTGATCGGACAGGATGTTCTTGGCGGACTGAAGAGCGCGTATTTCATGGGATCTATTGACCGTTCCTCGGTCCCGGCAGGCCTTGAGATCAGTAAAACAGAGTTGCAGAAGCTTTTCGTGCAACTGACGAATCAGTAAGGGGGGATGCACAGTGATACAGAAAGCTTCCGTTCATTATATTGGAGATATGCTACTGAAAAGTCTTCGATCATACTATATTATTCTTCTCATCATTCTGGCTACGTTCATTGCGTTTGGTGCCATAACGTATATGACAGCTACCAACGGCGGAACCAATCCGGAGCATTTTACGCTCATGATTCACACCAGTGGTGTTGAAATTACGACGATAATCTATATTTTTGTGACCGGACTCGTCAGCTTCCGGGATACCTTTCGCATGCATCTGCAGAATGGCATGACAAGAAAGAGCCATTTCTTCGGCATGGCCATATCCGCTCTCGGATTCGCAGGAGTTGCGGCTCTGGCGGATACTGTTCTGGGGCTGATCGTGAAGGCACTGCTTGGACGGATTGGCATGCCATATATCTCTGTCTTTGGGATGCTTTATGAGAATACAAGCGCATCGCTTGCGCTGCCCCTGCGTGCGCTTTATACCATCGTTTTTCTTCTCGCGATCTACTTCATGGTCTTCATGGGTGGTTATCTGATCAGTACCCTTTTCTTCCGACTGAACAAGGCGGGCAAGGTCGGCTTTGCGATCAGTGCACCGATTCTTGTCTTCTGGATTCTTCCCATGGTTGACGTGCTCTTCCTAAGCGGCCAAGTCACGATGTTTATCATCGACGTAATCAAATTCGCCCTTGGACTCTTTGACGGAGAACGTCCCTATTTCGCGATCCTATTCGCTTGTGCCACGTCCATAATTTGCGGAGCCGGGAGTTTTCTTCTGCAGCGCCGTGCGGCTCTCAAAGAATAAGCCCTCCTTACCCCAATATTCTCTTGTGAAAAGGACCGTCGGCGACGGTCCTTTTCGCGTGAGGATGAGCGGAGATGGGCGAACGCATGTGGAGTTTGAGGAGTGGTCTCGGTATTTGAGTCGCTCCCGGGACTTCGGCGACGCATTATCAATGGAGGTTTGGGACGGTTACTCGCCTAGGATTACCGTTAAGAATCGTTTGGGCTCGCTATTTTGTATTATTTGGGGAGTCTGAGGGTCGTTGTGCATCAATGATTACGTACGAAGAAACCAGGTCCTGAGGTCTCATACGTAATCGATCACTATAAACGAATAGATAGATATCTGCCAATGAGACACATACCAAACAAGCCACTCTCTGGGTTTTCGTATGTGCATTTATACTTCCTCAATGAGAAGAAATGTGATTTCTTATCAATGATAACCACTAAAATTCAATGGGACTCGCAAATTTATACTTCCTCATTGAGCAATAAGCACGTTATTCGTCAATGATAACCACTAAAATTCAATGGGACTCGCAAATTTATACTTCCTCATTGAGCAATAATGACGTTATTCATCAATGATAACCACCAAGATTCAATGGGACTCGCAAATTTATACTTCCTCATTGAGTAAAAATGGCGTTATTTATCAATGATAACCACCAAAAACGAAGGGTAGGCGGATTTTTTATACTACTTCGAGGTGTCGGAGACGAGCATTTCCCATTACATATCCCGTCTTTTTTCGCGTCCTCGTACTGATCCACCTCGTAATAAGCACGCGGGTGGCTTTTGCGACCAAGTGCAGGCTCGATTCTGTGCAACCTCTCTCGGAAATATTACCCCGAAGAGGATAACGGCGACCTGTTCGAACTTCTGGCGGATCTGATGAATACGTGGAACCGTTGGTGCTGATTCGGACGCATGATTTCCGCACCTTTGACATCGTGTGCATTGAGCTTTTCTGATAGAATATTTTTATAAGATCTCGCGCCGGGCGATGCTCGAAGCGAGAACGGATCCCGAAATGACGGAGGATGATGACAGCGGTGACAAGACCCGGTGATTTCGAGGACATGATTGCGGATTTGACCTCCGCGGATACTGTGCGGTCAATGCATGGTTTCTGCCAACATGGGCATACGTCGACGTATGAACATTGCCGCGCGGTCGCGTACTACTCTGATCGGTTGTGCGGGAAGCTTCGTCTGCGAGTGGATGTGAGAAGTATCGTCCGGGGAGCCTTGTTGCACGATTACTTCCTCTATGATTGGCATATTCCCGATGACAGTCATAAGCTCCACGGTTTTTACCATCCGGACAAGGCCCTGGCGAACGCCCGGGAGCATTTCGATGTCAGCCGGAAAGAGGCCGATATTATCTTGTCACACATGTGGCCTCTTACGATTACCCGAATTCCGCGCAGCAGAGAGGCGTGGATTGTCTGTCTTGTGGATAAGGCTTGCTCGCTGTTCGAGACGTTTCGCGGTCGATACAAACCCGAAGTCGTCGGTAACATACGGGAAGCCGAACAGCCTTCGAGCACAACTGCCTCCTTTGACATACGGGACGCTGACCGGCCTTCGAGCACATCTGACAATTGGGCTATCGAACCCTCGAAGACACCAGAACCTCGCTCGACCACCCCAGAGAATACGAATATCGAAAAGAGTTAACGTCAGATATTTTCCGGCCGCAAGAGTTAGCGGTGAAAGGATGTGTCTATGGAGATCAAGGAACGAGTCAGTACCGGAATGAGCGGATTTGATCATGTTATTGACGATCTTCGTCTCGGTGACAACGTCGTTTGGCAGGTCGACAGTGTGACAGATTACCGGGAAGTCGTTGATCCGTATGTGCGAAGGTCATTAGCTGACGGACGCAGGCTCGTCTACATCCGCTTCGGACAACATCCGCCGCTTCTGGAAGCGGATCCCCGAATCGCCGTCTATGAGGTCGATCCCAAGTTGGGGTTCGAGGGATTTGCGACGGCGATTCACAACTTGATCCGGGACGAAGGTCTCCGTGCATTCTATGTTTTCGACTGTCTGTCGGACTTGCTGCTTGACTGGCATTCCGATCTGATTATCGGTAATTTTTTCAAAGTGACCTGTCCATATCTATACGAGTTGGACACGGTCGCATACTTCGGCATTAAGCGGAATGAACATACGTTTCAGACGATTGCCGGAATTCGGGAAACTACGCAACTTCTCTTGGATCTTTACCGGATTCACGGCAAACGGTATATTCATCCGCTACGCGTGTGGCAGAGATACTCGCCGACGATGTTCTTTCCGCACCTGATTGAGGGCGAGAAGGCAACGTGTATCACATCGAGCGCCAAGGCTTCGGAACTTTTCGCGACGCTGGAGAGAGGCGAGGATCGACCGGATCACTGGGAGGAGATGTTCGCGCATGCAAGAGCCGCTCTCAGTCTTCCAGAGGAGAATCAACGCGAGATCAAAGAACTGCTTCTCGAGATGCTGGCCGGAGGCGACGATCATATGTCGAGTCTGTGCCGGAAGTACTTCAATCTGGCGGATATTCTCTCGTTGGCGTCCCGTGAGATCGGCAGCGGAAGAATCGGAGGCAAGAGCATCGGCATGCTCCTCGCCCGTAAGATCTGTGAGACGCACGGAAGTGATGCGCTGCTTGCGGTTCTCGAACCTCATGATTCCTTCTTTGTCGGTTCGGATGTTTTCTACACCTATATTGTACAGAACGGCTGGTGGCGACTTCGCGTCGAGCAACGCACCGAGGAAGGATACTTCGCACGGGCGCCGGAACTCGGCGAGAAGCTGTTGCATGGTGATTTTCCCGAGAATATCCGGGAGCAATTCATCCGTATGATCGAGTATTTCGGACAATCCCCGATCATTGTCCGATCGAGTTCGCTCCTGGAAGATAACTTTGGCAACGCCTTTGCCGGCAAATACGAGAGTGTTTTCTGTGTTAATCAGGGAACGCCGGCAGAACGCTACTCCGCCTTCTCCCGCGCGGTACGACGGGTCTATGCGAGTTCCATGCACCCGGACGCCCTTGCCTATCGCAAGAACCGCGGCTTGGCGGATTGCGACGAACAGATGGCGATTCTGGTCCAACGCGTGTCCGGTGATTACCACGGCGATAAGTATTTCCCGCATGTCGCCGGGGTCGGCAACTCCTCGAATCTTTACGTCTGGGATCCGTCTATCGACATGGACGCCGGCATGCTTCGCATGGTCTTCGGTCTCGGTACTCGAGCCGTTGATCGCACGGAGGGAGATTATGCACGCATCGTAACGCTCGATCAGCCGCAGAGGCTCCCCGCGACCAACCTGTCGGATCGCAAGAAGTTCTCCCAACATCGGGCGGACGTCCTGTCGATCACCGAGAATGCCATCACGGACTACTATGTTGAGGACCTCCTGATGACGGATATCAAGACCGACACCACGCTTTTCGCAAGTGAGGACAGCGAGGCGATGCGAGCCTTGCGCGAACGAGGTCGTGTGCCGGCGACCCGGCCGATCATTGTGGATTTCTCGAAACTTCTCGGAACTACGGATTTCCCTCAGCGCATGAGAGAGATTCTTCAGATTCTCGAAAAGGTCTACGAGTATCCTGTCGACATCGAGTTCACGGCGAACTTCGCGCCTGACGGAGCCTATACGATTAACCTCTTGCAGTGCCGTCCGCTTCAGACTCGCGGTCCGGGCACCAGCGTTCACATCTCGGCGGAAGAGATGCGGGAAGACTGCCTGTTCGGTGCGATCGGAAACTTCATGGGAGGCAACATCCGTGTAGAGCTCGATTATGTGATCTATGTATCCGCCTCCGATTATCTTGCGCGAAAAGAATCCGACCGTTATGAGACGGCTCGCATCATCGGCCGGCTTAATGAAGCGATCGGCGAAAACCGCGTGATGCTGATCGGTCCGGGGCGGTGGGGCACGACGACATCAGCCCTCGGAGTGCCCGTGCATTTTACCGAGATCAGCAAGATGACCGTGCTTTGCGAGGTCGCCTCGCCGGAGACGGGGATGATGCCGGAAGTCTCCTACGGAAGCCATTTCTTCCAGGATCTCGTCGAAACCGGCGTGTTTTATGCGGCGATCTATGCGGGAAGCGCCGGAGCGCGATATAATGTAACGAGAATCATATCGGCGCCGAACCTGTTGACGACATTTCTTCCGGAAGCTGTCGGCTTCGAGGACGTAATCCGGGTGGTCCAAGCGAATGGACTGACGCTCTGTGCGGATATTGAATCGCAGAGAATCCTGTGCAAGTAATTTGCTCCCATAGATCCGATCCGAGAAGATACGGAGGTAATCATGAGCAGGCATTTCGACCCGGAGACAGCTACCATCGAGGAGCTGAAGGCGCGCGTATACGAGCTGGAAAGACTGTCAGAGCAGTTGCTTCTGGAGAAGGAGCAGGAGGTCTCTCTTAATTTCCCGTGGACAGGAAATCTCGGGCAGTGGTACTGGGATGTTACACAGAACAGGGTTATCTGTAACCCGATGAAGGTCATGGCATTGGGCTACAATCGCGACGGAGTCCCCGAAGAGATTGGTTATGATTTTTTCACGAGTCGCCTGCATCCGGACGACTACGATAAGACCATGCAAGCGATGCGCGATCATATGTCCGGGAAGATTCCGGTTTATGAAGTCGAGTACCGCATCCGCACGTTGGACGGTAAATGGAAATGGTTCTACGACCGGGGAAAGATAACGCGGCGGACACCCACAGGCGAACCGGTTTTCCTCGCGGGGATCGTCTTTGATATTACTTCACAGAAAGAAATGGAGAGCGAGCTCGAGGATAAGAACAAGAAACTTGAGGAGATCTCGCGCCACGACGGATTGACGGGACTTCTCAACCATCGCGCCTTTATTGATATGCTCGGCGATCGAATCCGCGAATCGGACGGACAGCCAATCTCTGTCGCGATCTTCGATATCGACGATTTCAAGAAGGTAAACGATACCTACGGGCACGTTGCCGGGGACGGTGTACTGGAGCGCGTCGCGGATATTCTGGCACGCGGTGTGCGCAAGACCGACCTTGCCGGACGATATGGCGGGGAAGAGTTTGTCGCCGCTTTCCTGGAGACGGCCGGAGAGAGCGCCTGGATGGCCGCGGACAAGATCCGTCAGCGCGTTGAGAATGCCTTGTTCGAGAACGGAATTCGTATCACGATCAGCGGAGGTATCTCGGAATACCGGGGGCAACCGATGCGCGACCTGATGAAGGAAGCAGACGAGAAGATGTATGAGGCCAAGAGAAACGGGAAGAATCGCATCGCTTTCTGATTATGGTTCGGATATGGAATCACGAATGGGTTGTCATCTTGTTCCTTTATCAATAAGGCAGGTCTTGAATAATGTCGACGACGTCATACTTCTCCACGTTGGACCTCGATAACCAGAAAGGCTTCGCCCGGATCGAGTAAGTCAACCCGAAAAACATCATCTCAACGCACGATACAGAGAGTACCACCCCGGTGCTCGAGGTTCATTACAGTTAGATCACTTACTCGGGTGAGTGCCGCATTTGAGACTGTTGCGTCCTGGAAGATGGTGGTCATTCAGGTTTGTGGGGATGATGACATTAGTAGCCTTGGAGATGACAGAAGGCGGCATGTAAGAAAGATATTAGTCACTGGAATACGGATAATTTCGACAAAAGAACTCTCTATGAGGCTGATAGTACGGACAAATTATAGCCATGTCGCGATAATATCTGTATTTTCGCGAGCAGAACGTTTCGCTATGCCAGACGCAACCCCATGAAGTGGCTGTTTCGCATGTGCCTCATTGACAAATAATCGCTCTGGCATCACTGGCGCACATACGAAAACACGTGAAGTGGCCTGTTTCGTATGTGCATCATTGAAATATATCCCTGCAAGGCCGACTTATGCCACTAAAAATTACAACTGGCCTCATTTTCTTGGTATTCACAACACAGGGTGCGAGGGAATAATTAGTATCGAATACATAGAATCAAGGATTCTAGATCTACAGAAGAGAGAAATATGCGAGTCTGTACCATCGCCCCAAAAAAACAGGGCTGTCTCTCAACTTTCGTTTTGAGACAGCTCCATCTATTTGAGCAAAAAGGTCTCTTAGTACGCGACGCCCTGTGCGATCATCGCGTCCGCAACCTTGAGCATGCCGGCGATGTTGGCGCCCTTGACAAGGTTGTCCGGATCACCGTACTCGGCAGCGGCGGAAGAAGCAGCTGCGAAGATGTTCTGCATGATCGTCTTCAGACGAGCATCGACCTCTTCGAAGGTCCAGGAGAGACGTGCGGAGTTCTGGCACATCTCGAGACCGGAGGTAGCAACGCCACCGGCGTTTGCAGCCTTGCCGGGAGCGAAGAAGACACCGTTCTGCTGCAGGTAGAGTGTAGCGTCGGGAGTTGTGGGCATGTTCGCACCCTCAGCGGCATACTTGCAGCCGTTGGCGACAAGAATCTTCGCGTCATCGAGGTTGAGCTCGTTCTGCGTTGCGCAAGGAAGAGCGATATCACAAGCAACGGACCATACGCCCTTGCCCTCGGTGTATACGGAACCGGGAACCAGCTTGGCATACTCGCTGATACGAGCGCGCTTCACTTCCTTAAGATCCTTGAGGATCTCGAGATTGATTCCGTTGGCATCATAGATATAGCCGTTGGAGTCAGAAGCTGTGACGCACTTGCCGCCCAGCTCGGTTGCCTTCTCGATCGCGTAGATCGCGACGTTACCGGAACCGGAAACCGATACGGTCTTGCCGGCGAAGGAAGTACCCTTAGCCTTGAGCATCTCATCGACAAAGTAGCACAGGCCGTAACCTGTAGCTTCGGTACGAGCCAGAGATCCGCCGAAAGACAGACCCTTGCCGGTGAGAACGCCGACGACTTCGTTCTGAAGTCTCTTGTACTGGCCATACATGTAACCGATCTCGCGTCCGCCCGTGCCGATATCGCCGGCAGGAACATCCGTGAACTGACCGATGTGCTTGGCGAGCTCCGTCATGAAGCTCTGGCAGAAACGCATGACCTCGCGGTCGCTCTTGCCCTTGGGATCGAAGTCAGAACCGCCCTTGGCGCCGCCCATCGGGAGACCGGTGAGGGAGTTCTTGAAGATCTGCTCGAAGCCGAGGAACTTGATAACAGAAAGAGTGACGGAAGGATGAAGGCGAAGGCCGCCCTTATACGGTCCGATGGCGGAGTTGAACTGGATACGATAGCCGCGGTTCACCTGAACCTTGCCGCTGTCGTCTGTCCAAGCTACACGGAACATAACCATACGCTCGGGCTCGACAAGACGCTCGATGATGCCTTCCTTCTCAAGGTCGGGACGACGCTCAACGACGGGCTCCCAGGACTCAAGTACTTCGAGAACGGCCTGGTGGAATTCGGGCTGGTTCGGATCTCTTGCGAGAACACTCTCATAGACACGCTTCAGATACGCATTCGTTAAAGACATAGTTAATCCTCCATCACTAAAATATTGCTGCTGAATACTCACTTCGCCATTGAAGAGAATCATTGTGAAGGCTAAGCGTCTATGATTATAACGCGCACAAGATGAAATGCAAATGGTTTTTCGCAAAATATGCAAAAAAATTCATGCTGAGTTGCATATGCGAAAATCATACGAAAATGAGAAATAATCTAAAATCATTAGAGCGCGTAGGGTAAACAATCATTTTTACCGACGAATATGGTTCTTGTCGAATGCTTGTATTTCGAAGAGGCAGCGATGCGAGACTGCAAAAAAGCGTGTTCGACGGATTCGATAGACCGAGGGGGAATGGCAGGGAATCTCCGGTGACAACGAAGCTTTTCGCCAAGAAAAAACGATCAATCCGCGTGTCGTATGCCCGTGCTTGTGGCACAATAAGGAGAGAACATATCAGGTGCTGGAGGACAGATATGCTGCGATTCGAAAACGATTATAGCGAGGGAACCTATCCGGAGATTCTCGCGCAACTTGCCGGGACAAATTTCACTCCCTCGCCGACGTATGGTTTGGATCCCTTGTGCGAGGAGGCCGAAGGCCTTCTGCTTGCTCTTTGCGGCCTTACCCGCGAGGATGCGAAGGTGCACTTTATCCCCGGGGGCACGCTGACGAATTTGACATTACTCTCCGCTGCCTTGCGCCCGCATCAAGGGGTGATCGCGGCGGTTTCCGGTCATATATCCACACATGAGAGCGGTGCGATCGAGGCCACGGGGCATAAGGTTCTGACATTGCCGTCCGGAGACGGGAAACTCACGGCGGCAGCGATTGCCGAATCGATGGAAGCCTTTGCCGGCGATCCTACGCGCGAACATCAGGTTCATCCGGCCATGGTCTACATCTCTGATCTCACCGAGATGGGGACCTCATATACGAGAGAAGAACTTTACGCGATATCCAAGATCTGCCGCGATTACCGCCTTCGACTTTTCCTTGACGGAGCCCGCTTGGGCTACGCACTCTGCGCCGCCGATTCGGACAAGACGCTTGCGGATGTGGCGGCGTGTTGCGACGCGTTCACCTTCGGAGGGACCAAGATCGGAGCGCTTTTTGGGGAAGCCTTGGTTCTTCGCGATCCGGCAATGCAAAACGACTTTCGCACGATCTTGAAGCAGAAGGGCGGCCTGCTTGCGAAGGGTTGGCTGTTGGGCTTGCAGTTTACGACCCTCCTAACAAACGAGCTCTACCGCTCCTATTGTATGCACGCCAATCAGATGGCCGATCACATACGAAACGCGGTGCGTATGGCAGGATATGAGTTCCTTGCGGAGACGACCGGGAATCAGGTCTTTCCGATCCTGCCGAATTCGCTTCTTTCAGAGATGGATCGTGAATTTACATACTCTTTCTGGGAGAAGATCGACGAAGAGCGAACTGCGGTGCGGTTCTGCACGAGCTGGGCGTCACGGATAACAGATGTGGAGAAGTTATGTGAGTTAATTCTCAGAGGGAAGAAGGTGGTCGAATGAATTTTGATCAGAAAGCAGCGGGTTGGGATACAGAGATTCGGCGGCGTCGGACGGAGATCCTTTCCGGCGAACTTGGAGATGAGATCGACGCGCTGCTCGGAACAGGTCCGGACGCGTTGGAATACGGTTGCGGTACGGGTCTCGTCGGACTATCCGTCGCCGACCGATTCTCCCGACTGACGCTTGCGGACAGCTCGACGGAGATGATACGGATCGTCCGGGAGAAGATCGAAGCCTCCGGACGGACAAATGCCCGTGCGATCTGTGTCGACTATACGAAGGATGATATCCCGGATCAGACGTACGATCTGATCTTTCTCTCCATGGCGATGCATCACGTAAGCGACGTGAACGCCCTGCTTTCGGTATTTCGCGATGCGATGCGACCTGACGGTGCGCTGATGATCATCGATCTTTACCCGGTCGACACCAAGTTCCACGAAGGAGAGACCGACTTTGCCGGACATCATGGATTTGATCCGGAGGAACTGGGGAGAGATCTCGCTGTGCTTGGATTCTCGCGTATTACATCCCGCCGAATTTACGAAGATGTTAAGCCCGTCGGCGAGACCCTGGTTCCCTATGCATTATTCCTTCTCACGGCACGAAAGGACGGTTAATGTATGAACGTACGACTCTTTACCATGGACGACTACGACAAAGTCTTCCGGCTCTGGTCCGGCACACCCGGCATCGGGATGCGAAGCCTCGATGACTCGAAGGAAGGTATCGCGCGATTTCTCGCCCGCAATCCGACGACGAACTTCGTCGCGGAGCAGGACGGAGAGGTCATCGGCGTGACTCTTGCCGGACACGACGGCCGCCGCGGCTATATCTACCACACAGCGGTCTCGAATCGATATCGCGGCCGCAGAGTCGGCAAAGCGCTGATCGACGCGGTGGTACAGGCAATGGCCGACGAGAAGATCAACAAGGTCGCACTCCTCGTCAAGACCGAGAACGAGTCCGGCATCGCCTTCTGGGAAGGCTGCGGATTTGAAGAACGCCGTGATCTTCTGTATATGGATATTACCTTGAATCAGGATAACGTCTGACCGCGCTGTCGTCGAAGCGAGCAATTCCGGTCAAGTTTATTTTCCCGCTCCGGCGTAGGATGAGATCGGGAGGTGAGACAGATGCAAAACGATGAATCCATCGACGCGGTTTTCCGGATGCAGGACTACATCGAAAAGCATCTGACCGAACCGATCACGTTACACCAGCTTGCCGGTGCGGCGAGATATTCGCCGTGGCACGCGGAACGGATCTTCAAGAGTCTTACCGGGAAAACGCCCTTCGACTACATCCGCGAATGCCGGCTGACATCGGCCGCCAAAGCCTTGTGGAATCCGGAGAATCGGATTATCGACGTCGCGTTTGACTATGTTTTCGACTCACACGAAGGTTTCACCAAGGCATTCACCCGGAAGTTCGGCATGGCGCCGCGCCGATATCGACGGGAGACACCCGCGGTCACGTTCTTCCTGCCCAACCGCATCCTGCGGACACCGGCCCCCGAAAAGGAGAGAAGACCAATGAACAAAATGAACACCGTATTTATCCAAGTAATCGAGAGACCCCACCGCAAAATCCTTCTTCGCCGCGGAATCAAAGCAACCGAGTACTTCGCATTTTGCGATGAAGTCGGATGCGACGTCTGGGGCGTCCTCTCGAGCGTCAAAGAAGCGATCTATGAGCCGGTCGGCATGTGGCTGCCAGCCTCAATGATCCCCGCCGGAACCTCCTCCTATGTTCAGGGCGTTGAGCTTCCGCTCGACTACGACAAGCCGATTCCGGAAGGCTATGAGATGATCATCGCCGAACCCTGCAAGCTGATGGTCTTTCAGGGGCCTCCGTTCGAGGACGAGAAATTCGAATCCGCGATCAACGACATCTGGGAGCTGATGAAGGACTTCGATCCGGCCCTCTACGGTTACGCGTGGGACGACGAGGCCGCACCGCGGATCCAGCTGTCCCCGCTGGGTTATCGCGGATACATCGAGGCTCGTCCGGTGAAGGCGATTAATGCGTAAGAGAGCCATGGATGTGACGCACTAAGCTCGAAAACACCATCTGGATATGTGAGAATCCGGATGGTGTTTTTACGTTGGAACCGATGTGGAGATATAAATGCCATATACTCATGGTATACTTTGGATGATAAGGAGAAATTCCGGGGTGAGAAACACATGAGAGAAAAGAGAATATTTTACACCAACCGACTCGGCAGTTTCCTTTTGTTTTTTTGCATTTCATTTTTTCTGACATTCTATTCGGCTGTAATGAGTGAATATAGTTACAATCAATGGATTGATCGAGGATTTATCTCTTCTCATGCAGTTTTTTTCGTATGGAATTGAATGACTCCAACTCCGCAATATCGTCAGATCTCGCGGAGGATAATAACACTTCTCATACAACGGGAAGCGAGTCTGATTCGATCGGATCGAGCTCTATCTTCTCGACACTGCTTCATACGACGCCCATACGAGGTTATATATTTGCATACCAGGAAGGCGCGGTCCGGGCGATTTTCTATCAGGGAAATAACAATATTCCACCTCTTCTTAGCGGGGATTTTTTCTCCGTAGCAGATTGTCTCGCAACGGAACCGATGGCCGTAATCGGTCGAAATCATCTTCAGGAGACAATAACACGTCCGGGAGACTCTCGCCGGTTCATAGAGATCGAAGGAATAGAATATGCTGTGATTGGCGTCATGGCGATGGATTCTGTAACAACAATAGATGATCTTATATATGTGAACATTGGATCGATCCCGGTCGGGAAAGAGATGTCCGGCAGATTCTATTTGGACAGTCAAACACAAGATGCTCATGTGTATTATGAAGAATTTCTTTGTAACGCTAAGACATATGGGATTACGGAAGTTCAAGAGATCCTTCTTCCGGAAACACCGACAGATATTGTCGCGGGGGGACTTTTTCTTTCTGATCTGCTTCAAGGAGTCATTGCGATCTTCTTAATCGGCGCCTATCTGTCTGTTTTTGTATTCTTTCTTCTGTCCCGGCGAAAATTTATAGCAGTCTCTCTTCTTGGGGGTGAAGGCTATTGGACGACGAGTCTTCGAGTCTTTTTGCAGTGCGCACCCAGCGGGATTGTGGGAATTGTCAGTGCGTGGTTCATCTTTCTGTTTATAGACTCTCTCCATATCTTCGCTCTTCCGTCGTTATACCTCGTAAGAGAAGCGAGCCTATATTCTGCCGTAGCTTTGACAGCATTGTGTCTCTGGCTGGCACCCATTCTGTTATATATGACAAAAATAGAAGTAGCACAGTCGTTGAGGGAATGATATGCAAATCTTTTTTCAGGAATTAGCGAGGACGGTGATCCATTGGAAACTTCAACTTCTCATCTTTTTAGAGTTATCCCTCTTCGTTTTTGTAACATTTGCCCTCCTGTTTAATGCGATTCAGTCCGATGCACGGGCTCGTCATTATTACGGAAATATCGGTGATGAGATCAGATATATACTCTCTTTTTCCGATCCATCTATGGCAGATAGTGAGAACTACAGTGACGAAGATGCAGCCAAAGTCGTCCGGGAGATCAGAAAGAATGAAGGATTATCTATTTATACTCATATGGTGGATTCCGTTGCCATACCCTACACGCAAGATGAAGGGAAAATGCTTCCAGAGATTTTTGAAGCAGGATATGAAGAGGGGAACATCCCTTACAATGAAGGGTTACAGGTTCTTAAATCGTATATTTTCTCGTCGGATGTTTTTGCTTGTTACGACATGAAGATTTCAGAAGGTCGGATGTTTACGAATTCCGACTTCACCTATACGACGGGGATGGATTATCCCGTACTTTTAGGAGCCGAGTATCGGGAGCACTTCAATGTTGGCGATCGCATTCCTGTATATCATTTCTCGCAGCAGGATACGTTACTTGTCATTGGATTTCTTGAAGAGGGTACGCTTTTTGCTGATATGAAGGAACCGGATCGTCCTTTGGGTTCCATAGACCGGTATATCATTTTTCCATATCTTGTGAATTCCTCCGATGGCGAAATGCCTTTTGAGAACTGGTTCGATATCAACACATCATATCTTGAAGGTGGAACGATCGAACTTCAAGACGCATCAATATCGGTTCAGGACGATCTAAATCGAATTACCAATATGTTAGGATTCCCGCCTTTGCGGGCGGATCAGTATACGGGAACTCAGATGCAGTCTGTGTCAAACATTTCCACGCGCAATGTGTTTTTGCTGGGTCTGCTTGCCATAGCGATTGGACTTCTTTCCATACTGACGATTAGTATGGTTATACGAAGACGAGTTGAGAAGGACCTCTCGATATATGCAACCTATGTGTTGTGCGGCGTCGATCCAAGATGGCTTATCTTCGTTGTCGTTTTTGAGACTCTTCTTATGGCAGCTCTATCTTGTGTGCCGACGATTTGGATCTCCTATTTGCGGTTCCGGATGCTGGTGATTCCGTTCTGGCAACTGTTCCTGATAAGTTTCCCCGTTCTGTTCTTGTCTTCTTTTCCCGCATACAGACTTATCACCAAGATAAACATCGATCAGTTGTTACGGAGGAAATCAGAATGAATATCATCGAATTGAAGGGCATTTGCAAGAAGTTTCAGCAAGGCAATGAGCATAGAAACATTCTGACAAACCTCGACCTAAGGATCGACGAGAGCGAGATGGTAGCCATTCGCGGCAGAAGCGGATCAGGCAAGACGACGCTTCTGAATATCATCGGAGGAATCGACTACCCAGACAGCGGAAGTTATACTTTTCGCGAAAAAGAGATCCGCTTGCGAAACCAGAATGATGCGGCAGCCTTTCGAAAAAAACACATAGGCGTAGTTGTTCAACATTTCGCGCTGCTTGATGATTTATCGGTTTTCGAAAACATAGCCATGCCGCTGTGGACAGATCGCTTGTCCGGTAGGGAGAAACGAGAACGCGTTGAGATCATGATGGAAGAAACAGGTATCGCTTCTCTCCGAAATGCGTATCCACTAACATTATCCGGCGGAGAGAAACAACGCGTTGCGATTGCTCGTGCACTGATTCGCAAACCGGACATCCTTCTGGCCGATGAACCTACAGGAGCTCTCGACGAGGAATCGGGAAAGCAGATTATCTCGTTATTCAAGAAATTGAACCAGGGGGGCAATACAATCTTGATGGTAACACACGATGAGATGGTCGCAGCATCCTGCTCGCGAATTCTATATCTGCGGGACGGGCAGTTTGCAGAACTGTGAGTGATTGCTTTGCCTCCGAAGGCCCCCGGATACAGTGGCAGTTGTAGCCTATAGATTGCAAGCCCCAAGTAAAATAAATTAAACAGACCTAACAACACGGCTTTTACAGTAAGGACCCTTCGCAGGCTCCTCTGTTTCATATTGACAAACAGGGAATTTCGCTAGTATAATTCTACGTGCGTCCAAAAAGACGCGGATGTAGTTCAATGGCAGAACTCCAGCTTCCCAAGCTGATCACGCGGGTTCGATTCCCGTCATCCGCTCCACAAACCATCACGCCTTTATAGCTCAGTAGGTAGAGCGCATCCATGGTAAGGATGAGGTCACCGGTTCGATTCCGGTTAAAGGCTCCACAATAAGAAAGGCTCTCCAAACGGGGAGCCTTTCTTATTGTGGGATTTCGAACAGATGCGAACCGGTGAACGCTGTCTGTGAATGGATGCGCTCTACCGTAGGTACGAGCTATAGAAGAATTATGGACTCCCTACTCAGTAATCGCCTGAAAATGATAAGATCGTGAAAACCCTCCCGCGAATCGCCATACAAAAAGTTACCGTACTCAGCGGGAGAGGGTTTGAGCGAGCGTTTTTTCCGCAGGATCGAAGATCCGAGGACGCAAAACGAGAGGAAAATCCGAGACCGCGGTAAGGATGAGGTCATGGTTCGATTCCGGTTAAAGGCTCCACAATAAGAAAGGGGCCGTTGCAAAAAGTGAAGGAGCGCCGGCGGAGCCGACGCGGATTATAAGTCGCGACGCGACGCGTCGCTCCAATGTAATGGGTAATGCTCGTCTCCGACACCTCGAAGTAGTAGAAAAATACGCCTACACTACAATTTGGTGGTTATCATTGATAATAAATCACATTTTTTCTCATTGAGGAAGTATAAAAATCCGCCTGCCCTTCGATTTTGGTGGTTATCATTGATAAATAAAGTGGTTATTGCTCAATGAGGAAGTATAAATTTGCGAGTTCCATCGAATTTTGGTGGTTATCATTGACAAACAATAATGAATAGACTCCATCGAACACGATAATAGGCGAGATTAAGGGAAGTGGATCTTTTCGCCCATAAGCCCAGCAAGTGGCGCTCATTTCAGCTTCTTGCAAGAAATCAGACTGCTGCATCCTGAACATTTACGTTCACATTGCTACAGACTCTTCTAATTGTGACTCTTTATTCATGGATCGAACCGGTGAACGCTGTCTGCGAATGGATGCGATCTACCGTAGAATTGGACGGACGCAGAAGAAAGCAAATCAAGGAGCGCGATCACCCGCAACCCTTCCCTCGACGGCCTTGCCAGAAGTTACCATACTCAGCGCCCCGTCTCGTCGGTGCATCAGTGAGTTTCAACGCGCGCCGGGAAGATGCCGATCCTACTCAACCGTGCACAACGGGAGTTTAATAGGTGCGTCAATGCAGGTGAATCTCAGCAGTCCGCGTGCGTGCTTCTTTGAAAGTGCGTTTCGCACGTGAAGATGCGAATTAGCCGATACATAGATTTTAGCCGGGAGGCGATCATTTTGAGAACACCCCCCGAAGTAGAGCCACGAGGACCAAGGACGCGATGAAATGGTGAGATCACTAATTGCATTTGGGTATTGCATAAGATATAATAGCGCCAGACGGAGGAATCGATAAATGGCGAAATCCTATCACTGTCCGAACTGCGCCGCGAATCTTGTTTTCGATCCGGATGCACGGAAGATGGCGTGTGCCTTCTGTGGTACAAGAATATCACCGGACGATGTTGTATCACACGAAGCCGTGAACGGATTTGTCCAGGGCGAAGAGTGGGCTGAGGATGCAGCGTGTTTTCTATGCTCGAATTGCGGAGCCAAGTCGATTACTGATGCGAGCACCGTCGCGACTTTTTGCGCCTTTTGCGGAGCGCCGTCGATGTCCGTAACGACCGGGAGCGGGGTGAAGCCCATGCGTCTTCTGCCGTTTCAATATGGTCGCGAAATGGCGGAGCGTGCCTTTTTGCAGTGGTGTCGCAAGAGTTGGTTTCTGCCAAACAGCTTCACCTCGAAGAAACAGATTGAGAAATTGACCGGAATGTACGTTCCCTTCTGGTTGTTTACCTGGCCTGTGGATGTGGACTGCTCGTATCTTGATGTCGCACGCAAAAAAGATACCGGATCGGTTATCGGCGGCTATATCCAAAGAGTGCGTAAGGGTCGACTGTTATGGGAGAAAATTCCTCTCGACGGGTCCTCCCATATACGTGATGATTTGATGGAATGCATCGAACCGTATGACTTCAAGCAGTTATTCCGATTCGACACGAAGTATCTCGCCGGTTTTTTCGCGGAGAGTTACGACCTTCCCGCCGAGAATCTGCTGAGAAGAGGCTATCTCCGCGTAAAGGACTTCGTGCGGGGATTCTGCGGCGAGGGACGCGTCAACTTCAATGATCACAGTACGTATCATCTGCCGACGGCCGAGTATGTCTATCTGCCCGTTTGGTTTTTGAATTACACGTATCGCGGTAAAACGTACTCCTTCGCGCTGAACGGTCAAACCGGTAAGGTAGCGGGAGACCAGCCGATCAGCCGTTGGAAGTTGTGTCTGTTCCTGCTGGCGGTGTTTGTGTTTCTAATGATTGTAGTTGTCTTTCTCGGGACACGTGCTCTGGGAGGAATGTTTCTATGATCGAGAATTTGCGCGAAATGTTCCGAAACCGAATAATGCTCTTGCTGCCGGTTGCAGGCTTGCTTTTTTCGGCGAGCTTCAGCTTCATGAACTACAGCATCTTTTTCGCGAAAATCAATATGGGAGTCGTTCTTGTGTTGGTTGTCTATGCGGGGTTCTTAAGCCCGGAAGATGCCTTGACGATCATTCGCGTTCTGCAAATCATATCCGTGACTGTTATTCTCATGATTCCTTTCTTATTAACATTTGCGACCGGAAAATTTATCCTTCGACTTAAGAAGCATCAATCGACGGTAAATCACATGACCTATATCAATGCGGCATCCCTTACAAACTTTCTTATCAATGAACGATGTCGGCAGCAGCCCATACCCAAGAATGAATTCTTAGAGAGCTTGGGGATTACAGATTATCAGCCGGATGCGATAGATGATGGATTTGTAAGGATCGATTATCCGACCGTGGAGGTTCCGGATGAGCTTCCGGCATATGATCCCAACGGGCCGTCACCATTCAAAAAGAAGTGATTCCTTTACGTAACATGGCACTATTAACGAGAATACGCGAGATATTGAGTGCATAGAAGATAACAACAGGTATAATCGAAGTAACGGAGGAATTCTTACTATGGCAAAATCCTATCGATGTCCGAACTGTGCCGCGAGCCTTGTTTTCGATCCGGATGCCAAGAAGATGGCCTGTGCCTTCTGCGGAAGCCAAATATCTCCGGATGACGTTCTCTCGCTCGAGGCGACGGATGGATTTGTTCAGGGTGAGACCTGGGAAGAGGACGCATCGTGTTTTCTTTGCGGTAACTGCGGCGCCAAATCAATCACGGATCAGAATACGACCGCGACGTTCTGTGCGTTCTGCGGGTCGCCTTCACTCTCCTTAACGACCAAGGGCGGGGTGAAACCGATGCGGATCATCCCGTTCAAGTACGGACGAGAGGAGGCGGAGAAAGCTTTTATCGAGTGGTGTAAGAAGAGTCTCTTCCTACCTAACGGCTTTACCTCCAAGAAGCAGATTGCGAAGTTGACGGGTATTTATGTGCCGTTCTGGCTGTTCGATTATCCGGTGGATCTCAACTGTACATTTCTCGATGTCGAGACCGTCGAGACCGAGGACGGCGGATCATCGGTCCGCTATGTGAAGAATTCGAAACGCGGTTATCTTCTCTGGGAGAAGGTTCCCCTGGACGGCTCCTCGCACATTAAAGACGGACTTATGGAGTGCATCGAACCTTATAATTATGAACAGCTGATTGACTTCAACACGAAGTTTCTCTCCGGATTCTACGCGGAGAACTATGATATTCCCGCAGAGAAACTCTTGCGAAGTATCTTCATGCGTGTTAAGGAGTTCGTGAAAAGCGCCTGCGGCGCCGGACGCGTCGACTACTCAGACAACAGCATCTACCATCCGCCGACGGCTGAATATGTATATCTGCCGGTATGGTTTCTCAATTATGTTTATCACGGGAAAACATATACCTTTGCGCTCAACGGCCAGACAGGTAAGGTTGCGGGCGAGCAGCCGATCAGCCGATGGAAGATCGCTCTGTTTGTGGGCGGCATGTTTGCCGGATTTGCTTTGCTGTTCGGACTTCTCGGATTTATGATGTTCGGAGGATTGTTCCTATGAAGATGGTTACCGTAAAGACGACGATCAAGAACCGGTTGATGCTTCTTTTGCCGATCGGCGGAGTCGTCCTATATATTCTCTATTTTCTGCTTCGGAACTTCGGCAGCTTTGATCCCGAGGACATCGCGCTTTTTGTCCGGATTATGCAGTATATCGGTGTGGTTCTTTTCGCGATCCTGCCATTTGCGCTGACGATCACGATCACCAAGATCGTTCTCAAATTTCAAACGAACCAGTCGACGGTCGATCACACCACCTATGTCAACACAGCGACGATGGCTGAGTTCATGATGTCCGGAGACCCTGAGACAAGGATTCTCGCGGATCATCAGAGAAGAGATGCGTTGTCGAGATCGATGGTGACCCAAACAGATATTTCGAATGATGTAGCTGTCGAACCATATTTTCCGATATTCAAGGCGCCGAATGACGATCTTCCGGAATATGACCCGGAGGGTCCGAATCCCTTCAAGAAGCCATCAGAGGCAGAGCGGTAATATCTCCCGGCGCCGAGCCCTGAGCCCATAATCACGTCAGGTGGAACTCATTTCTGCTGCGCAAAAGAAAAGAGGCTGTTGCATCCTGAACTTTAACGTTCAAACTGCAACGGCCTCTTCTTTTCGAGAATGGAGGGAATTATAAGGATCCCGGCTGGATGTTGAACTGCGCGCATAGCTGAGCGAACTCCGCCGAATTGACGAATCCCGCGAGTACATCACGACGGGAGGCGCCTGCGGTCATACGGTTCAACCAGTAGTCGCAACCGGCCGTGTCGGCGGGGCGGTTAAAGAAGGCTCGGTACAGTGTCTCGACATAGCTGCGGTTCGATACATTTCTGCTGATAAACTCCGCGCTGAATACGAATCCATATGCGACGCTGGCGCCGGTCCTGGTTCCGTTCTGCAGGGAGGTGACCCAATCGCGTAATCCCGTGGTATCCGGGGTGCGACCGAGACATTCGCAGTAGAAGCGCGTGACAAACTTCGTCGTCTCCGGATAGAGGTCTTCCGGTTCGGTCAGTGTAAGTGAACCTACGGAAATTCCATACGAGGAGGCAAGGTTCTTGAATTCTGTCGAGTTTGTGAAGCCGTGCAGGACATAATAACGGCTGAGTCCGCTGTTCAGCTTCGCAAGCCAATCCGTTTTGCCGCCCGGATCCGCCGCGCGATTGAAGAAAGCCTGATACAGGATGTCGATATATTGTTCGTTCGTCTTGCCGGCGCCGATGAATTCGGGACTGAAGACGAAGCCGTGGGCGACGTCGGCTCCGCTCATCTCCCATGATTCAAGCTGGCCGCACCAATAGGCAAGGCCTGTGGGATCCGCCGTTCGGCCGAGACAAAGGGAATAGAACCGTGAGACGAAATTGCCGACGCCGGAAAGCTGCGTTCTGGCATAGAGCTTGAAAGAGGACGTGACGGGAGAATTAAAGGAATAGAGTGTCTTATACTGGGCATCCTTGTACCAACCGAGGAAGTTATATCCCGGCATCGAGGGAAGCCAGGGTTCATATACCACCTGACCGGTCGGGATTGTTCTGGATCCGAGTGTGCTGCCGTTATCCGCTACGAAAGTGACTGTATACTTCGTTAGTGTTTGATTTGCCGCGGCCTTGACGAGCGCATAGGCATCGGCCATGCCATATCCTGTATACTTATCGAAACCAAAGGCATCAACATCGGTCGCTGTCGACCGGAGTATTTGCTGGAAGGTAGCGGGGGTGAGCGATGGATTGACGGTGAGCGCGAGAACGGCAAGACCTGACACCGCCGGTGCGGAGAATGAGGTGCCGTCCGGTGTACTGTAGCTGCCGGAGGTGTTGGTCGTATAGATCCATTCGCCGGGTGCCGCTACGTCTACCATTTCGTTATAGGTCGAGAAGTCGGACCACTCCGCGTAGTCATTCACAGACGCGACAGAAACAACCGTATCGTATGACGCGGGGTAATTGAGGCGTTCATAACCGTTGTTGCCGGCAGACGCGATCAAGATGACGTTCTTCGACAACGCATAGTTGATCGCTTCCTCCTCCGCGAGTGAGGTCGGTCCGCCCATACTCATGTTAATAACGCGAACGCCCGCATCGGCGGCATCCTTAATCGCCTGAATCAGACGAGACTCCGTGATGTTGCCGTAGTCGGAAGTAATCTGAAGAGGGAGAATTGTCACAGCGTTGCAAATACCGGCAACGCCGATCGTATTATCGACAGTCGCAGCGATTACACCGGTCACCATCGTACCGTGGCCTCGGACGTCCCCGGTGACGGTTCCACCAACAAGATAATTCTTGCCGGGAAGTATCCGGGACTGCGGGAGATCCGTATGTGTCCGCGAGACGCCGGAGTCGATGACGGCAACGACGATGTCATTGGTTCCGTAAGTGACCGACCAGGCTTCGGGGATATTCAGAAGGTCGTGTTGGTATTGGTAGGCGTAGTATGTGTCCGTCGGTGCCGCGAGGGAATCCTCACCGATCGGATCGGCCTGTCGGGAGAAAGGTTCCGTTGCCAGATCGGAGGGAAGAATGGATTCCTCGTACATGAGATCATCGGTCTCCGAGTATTTGATCCGTGATCCGGCCTTGGTCAGAAAGGCGTTGATATCTGCGGTGACAAGACGAATCATGCGATCCGTACTGTATCCGAGAAAGGTATAGTTCTCACCTTCCAGATAACCTGCCATCTCCGCAAGCGGACAGTCGTCAGTGAAGCGAATAATGAAGGATCGATCCCCCTCATCCGGAAGAGCCGTCAGAAGCACATCGATATCCGATGCGTTGTCCTTGGTTGCCGCCTCGACGACGGAACCGGACATCTCTTGAAGAGCAATATCTCGAGCCTGATCCACAGCGGCAAAAGGATTCTCCGCGGTTGTCGAAACCGGATCGCCCGTCGGCTCGGCAAACGCGAGAAACGGTTGTCCGAGGAACATTAGGAAGGCGATGACCGAGGCAAGTAAACGAAATGACATGATTGATCCTCCGATCTAATCTCTAATGTTTGTTATTATAACACAAACACATACATGTGAGATGAAAAATACTGTTCGGATACGTGGGCAGGAGACACGCTTCATGCTAAGATAAGTATATTCTTTTCGCGACGACCCGATCATCTGGAACGAGAAGTGCCGACGTATTTTTCACATCCGAATCTCGAATGCGAACAACCGGGGGAGACTAATGGCTAAGCTGTATTTCAAATATGGAGCGATGGGCAGCAGCAAATCCGCGCGGGCACTGATCGCAAAGTTTAACTATGAGGAGCGCCAGATGAGCGTGTGGCTGATTAAGCCTGCGACGGACCGAAGAGATGGGACGGATATCATCTCTTCGCGCATCGGCATGCAACAGAAAGCCGAAGTCATCTTGCCGGATACCGACATTCTCGCACGTTTTCGCGAAATGGAATCCGGATCGATCGATGTGATCATCTCTGACGAGAGTCAGTTCTTTACGCGAAGTCAGATCGAACAGCTGAGAGATATTGTCGATCTTCATGATGTACCCGTACTTTGCTTCGGATTGCGAACGGACTTTCTCGCACATGTCTTTCCCGGCAGCCTGCGGCTCTTCGAACTGGCGGATTCGCTGACAGAAATCAAGACCATCTGCTCTTGCGGACAGAAGGCGATCGTTTCCGCCCGCATCGGACAGGACGGCCGCGTCATTACCTCCGGGGACCAGATCTTTCTCGGCGGCAATGACAGTTATATCGCGATGTGCCACACCTGCTGGAAGAAGAGAATTCGTTCGGAGGCTTCGGGCCGTCCGTCTGCCGACAGTGAGCGGGATAGAATTGACCGTTTGTGATGGTGTGACTGCACTGGGACAGCCAGCCTCCCAGATTGACGCCTCTTTGGTAACCGGTAAATATTCTCATACATTCCTCCTAGGTAAGGATTCGGCAATCTCTACCTTGCTCGACATCGTGATCGATGAAATACCGACGCATCGCGTTCTGAACCGACCGTTTATCGCCGCTCCATAACGGTGCGATCAGGATTGATTTGGCCCCGTCTCCCGTCAGCCGGTGAATCGTGACATCTCGCGGCAGTCGCTCGACGGCAGCCGCGAGCAGCTCGAGATATTCTTCTCTTGTCAGAACGTCAAAGAGTCCTTTGGCATACATGTCGGCAAGGTCCGTTCCGCGCAACACATGAAGAAGCTGCAGCTTTACACCGTCAACGCCGATGCGGGAAATAAAATCGACAGATCCCAGAATATCCTCCTTCGTCTCTCCGGGCAAGCCGAGGATCAAATGGACGATCACCTTGATTCCGCCTTGACGCAGGCGACGGACGGCCGCCTCGAAGCACGCATTATCAAATCCGCGGCGAAGCATGGCCGCTGTCGTTTCATCGGATGTCTGCAGACCGAGCTCGACCCACACGGGCTTTTGGTGAGAGAGCGAGAACAGCAGATCGTACATCTCTTCGCGGATCGAATCCGGCCGGGTTGCGACAGATAAAGCGACGATACTCGGATGGGATATGGCCTCGCGAAACAGCGGCTCAAGCCGCTCGATCGGCCCGTAGGTGTTTGTGAAGCTCTGAAAATAGGCGATATACGAGTCGCTTTTCGCCTTTCCGGAGACAAGAGAAATCGCGCGTTCGATCTGTTCGTTGATCGAAAGTGTATTCGATTGCGCAAACTCCCCCGCGCCGCTGTCACTGCAGAAGAGACAGCCGGACGTGCCGAGGGTACCGTCGCGATTCGGGCATGAGCATCCGGTTGACAGAGCAAGCTTATAGGTCTTGGCACCGAATACCTTCTTCAGGTACTCGTCCAGAGCGTAGTAATACACGTGTGTCAGGTCCTC
Source organism: Bacillota bacterium (assembly GCA_023397475.1). Taxonomy (GTDB): domain Bacteria; phylum Bacillota; class Clostridia; order Saccharofermentanales; family Saccharofermentanaceae; genus Firm-13. The sequence continues at coordinate 45,861 of JAEWUD010000027.1, read as the reverse complement.
ATTTCGGAAGATTCTCTTCCCAGCGATCCAACATCTCGCCGAGAAGTTTGAAGGCATCCTTGTAATCGAAGAGCTGAAGATGCTGTTCCAACGCCGTGACACGATAACCGAATGCTCGACTTAAGAGGTCGCGATTCTCCTCGAAAAGAGTGTTTGCCTCCATATCATAGCTCTCGATCAGCGGTAGGATCCGTTTGACGATCTCCCGAACTTTGACAGGATCGGCACTGCCCGTCTCGATATCCGGAGAGAAGGTACGGATCGAGAAGATGATGCGGCGAATCTCGTCGGCTGTCGTACTGAGAGTGGCGCCGAGAAGCTTAATCATCGGCTTCAACTCAGCTTCCGACCGCTCTTCTCGTGCCGCGATCTCAAGCGCCTTCGATTGCTCTTGAATGGATTGGAAACCTAAGGTCGCGGCGGTGCCCTTCAGGCCGTGCGCAATCTTGCTGACGGAAAGAAGGTCATGCTGGTCCAGACAGTCCGCCATATCAAGCGCATCCGCGCGATGCCGATTGATAAACTGATCGATCAATTTGACATACCACATCAGATTGCCCTGAAGATTCTTGAGCCCGAAATCCGGATCAAGGCCGTCGATCGTCCGGAGGCTGGTAAGAATATCCTCGGTATCCGTAGGAAGCGAGAGCGTGTTCTTACTCTTCTTGCCGGGCTCCTGTATATCGCCGGATTTGCTAATCTTTGCGCCGCGGCCGCGCTCGGATGCGGCCTGTGTCGAGCCGCCATCTGCCGAGGATAGCGAAGTCGCCATTACGGTCTTGTCCGGTTCCTTTGCCGGATCGGCAGAACCGTTCTTCTTCAGCGTCGGAGGCAGCCACTTCACCAACGTGGAGAAGAGATTGTCGGGATCGACAGGCTTGGGTAAGTGGTCGGACATTCCGGCCTCGAAACATCGTTCGCGATCTTCCTCGAAGGCAACCGCCGTCATGGCAATGATCGGTGTCTTATCGTATCCCGGGAGTAGTCGGATCTCTTTGGTCGCTTCATAGCCGTCCATTTCGGGCATCTGGAGATCCATCAGGATCAGATCATAATGCTTTTCGTGAGCCCGCTCTACGGCGACGCGTCCGTTCTGTGCCGTGTCGGCACGCAGACCGACCGACGCCAGGAGCCCCTCGGCAACCTCGCGATTGATCGCATTGTCTTCGACGAGAAGGATTTTCGCGGCTGTAAAGGTCGGTAACTCCCGGCGAATGTTCTCCATTTCCTCGCCTCGACGCGCGCTGAGCTGGTTCAATAGGGCTGCGTTCAGGGCATCTTTGAGACGGGAGGGAGTAACCGGTTTTGTCAGCAACGTGAAGGGAAGGTCATTTCTGCGGTCGTCGTCTTTCAACGCGAAAATATGCGCCGTGACCATAATCAGCAAGGGTTTATGGCGTAAATTCGAATGGGAGACTCTTTGGAGAACCTCGATACCGTCGGTCTGCGGCATCCGATAATCGACGAAAAGTAAGCGATACGGATCTCCTTCGGCATCCGCCGCAAGAAGGCGGCCGAGTCCTGTTGCTCCCGAGCGATCAAAATCCGAACGAATTCCGATTTCGGACAGCAGGGAGGCAAGAATCTCGCACTCGTCCCCGGAATCATCGATGATGAGGGCACGCATTCCTTCGAGTCGTGACAACTCGGCAGGACGCATGGCCGGTTGCCGGCTCTTGGCGAAGGGGATGACCACGCAGAAAGTGGTTCCCTTGCCGGCAGCACTTTCGACATGAATCGTGCCGCCCATCAATTCGGTCAAACGCTTCGTGATCGGAAGACCCAAGCCGGTTCCGCCATACTTGCGGGTCGTCGCATCGGTCGCCTGTTCAAACTCGTCAAACAGACGGGCCATATGCTCGCCTGTGATACCGATACCGGTGTCCTGAACACGGAATTCCAGGGTAATGGTACTTCTGTTCTCCGAAACTCGCTTCACCGACAAAGTGATCCCGCCTTTTTCCGTGAACTTCACCGCATTGGTCATCAGGTTCAGAAGAATCTGCGCGACCCGGTTTCCGTCGCCGCGGACAACGGGCGGAACGCTGTCAAAAGCCAGAGAGATCGGAATGCTCTTGCGAACGGCATCTTCTTCGACAATGTTCAGAATCTTGTCGATGACGCGCACCGGTTCGAAGTCTATTGTCTCCAACGCAATCTTGCCGGCCTCGATCTTCGAGAGGTCGAGAATGTCGTTAATGATCTGCAGGAGATGCTCCGAGGCGGCGGAGAGCTTGTTCAGCTCGTCGAGTTGCCTTGGAGTTAAGGGGTCGCGCCGGATCAGGTACGCGAAACCGACGATGGCGTTGATCGGGGTGCGGATCTCATGGCTCATGTTCGACAGGAAGGAGCTCTTTGCCCTGTTCGCGCTCTTGGCCGCCTCCGTCGCCTCTTCCAGCTCGGACGTGCGGATCCGTACCATTTCCTCGAGGTGCTTGCGATACCTGTCGAGCTCATTCGCCGCTTCAATCTTCTCGCTGATATCCTGTACGGTGCCGAGGAAGGTGATCGGTTGATTGTCTGCGTCGAATTCAATCTCCGCACGCATTTCGATCCAACGGATCTCTCCGGAAACGAGAATCCGCTGGGTCAGATGGAAGGGAGTTCCGCTCTTGGCCGCGCGAAAAGCATCGCGCACCATCAGAAGGTCATCGGGGTGAGACCGCTTCAGAAAACTCGACAACGTCCGGGATTTCCCCTGAGAAATGCCGAAAATCCGGCATGTTTCCTCCGAACATGAGAGGAAATCTCCCGCGATATCATAGAACCAATGGCCTGTCTTGGAAACCGCCTGCGCGCGCTTAAGGAAATACTCGCTATGTTGGAGCGCACGCGTTACCTCGATCCGTTCATGGTTGAGATAGGCCATGCCGATCTGATCGGCAACCTCGCAGCACAGGGAAATCTCCGATGCGTCCCAAGGATGCGGGCCGTTCGTGTAGGAGAAGACCAGTATTCCCTGAAAATGCCCCTTGAAAAAAATGTTCGTACTGATAAATGCGGTGATCCCGGTTTCATTGAGATATTTGCGCGTCGATAGATTTAAACGCGGGTCGCCGGCGGTATCCGCGGACTCGAAATATCGCTCTGTCTGCAGATAGGTTGCATCTTCCGTAAAAATGTTCTTGCTAATCTGTTTGCCGTGATCGAGTTTGCCCGTAGCATTATCATATGAACAGAGACAAGTCAGGCTATCCCCGCCGTTGTCCTGAATCCAGATCGAGACACCGGAAAGACCGGTCTCTCTCCCGAGAATCTCCGTGACCTCGCGGATATAGAGAGCAACTTCGCCGTCGGTACCCGATCGCAGGGTGCTGATTTTGCGAATCAGCCGCGCGAAAAGCAGGATCCGGTCCGTACGTTCCTTCTGCTCCTGTTCTCTGCGTTTCTCATCCGAAATATCGCGCCAGTACAGACAGGTATAGGCCTTGCCTTTGAGCTTCAACGGATACAGATGCGTCAGAACGGCGTGTTCCCCCCCGTTCTTGTCCAAGTGAATGCCCTCGTGCTGCACCATCTCGCCCGATGATACACGCGAGAATATTTCCCGGACTTGTTCCGGCGTGCAGGTTTTCTGGATATCGCAGATGGATAACTTCATGAATTCGTCGTGCGTAAAACCGAGAGAATGGTAGGCTGTCTCGTTACAATGTACGAACAAAAGACTTTCCGGATCGACCAGAGATATCCCGAATGTCGTCTGCGACAGCATCATCCGGAGGAAATCATCCTGCTCCGTCAGTAGTTCGGCGGCATTTCGCTGATTGATAATGTCGGTCAGTCGCATCAAGAGAGAACCGGCAAGATGCTTCTCCTGCTCAAGAGAGGGTTTGGACATCTCCTTTGCGGTATGACGGTAGAAAGTGAATCGCAAAGAGATTGTTTTGCCGAAAGTCGTAAGACCGTTGATGGTCAGTTCTCGCGGTTTCTTGGTCTCGAAAACGCCCGTCTCTCCGGGATACGAAGATGTGATAGAACTCCCGTCATATTCGGCCGTCACAGTGAATGGATCCTTGCCGGAGAATCGAAGCGCTGCGGAATTCAAGGCCTTCTGGATGATTACATCGATCGATTCCTCCCGATCATCGAACGCGAAAATCTCTGCGGGCAGTAAGGTTTGCGCTGCGATCTTCTGGGTGAGTATCTCGTGCTCCCGAAGCAGGTTGAGCTCGGCGATCTTACGCTCGGTGATGTTGTTGATCGCAATCATAATCGCCGGTTTCCCCTGGAAATCGATGCGAACACCGGACATAAGAGCCCAGTAGGGCTTGTGGTCATAGTCATATAACTGGAGTTCGAAGTCGGTCGCTTCGCCTTCCTCTCGAATGATCGAGCGAAACAGGTCGCGATCCTGCGGATCCACATAGAATACAGAGGAGTTCTTTCCGATAAGGGCTCCTCCGGATCGTCCGAACTCGTAGAGCGTGCGGGCATTGTAATAGAGAAACTTCCCCGTAGCTTCATCGGTGATGATAATCGGATAAGGGGCGTTATCCAGAAGCGTCTGGTACCGGACCTCGCTCTTCTCGAGCGCTTGCTTCGCATCAACGAACTCCGAAATATCCCGCACGATCAAGAGGACGGTGTCGTCCTTCTCCGATACCACGGCGCGACAGTAGAAGGTCCGGTCACGATCCCCGACGGGAAGCGAGTATCGGAACGAGGAAGCCTGGCCGGTGGCAAGACTCTCCTTAACCGCGTTCCGGTACGCCAGTACGGCATCCGGGGGGAGCGCGGTCTCGATCTGATCGCCGATCGGCGACGCGGCGATCTCGGCGACTTCGCCGCTGTCACTGCGTCGGAAATCCTTGATTCTGCCGTCAAGACTCGTCAGATACAGGCGATCCGGAAGAATTCGGTACATCAACGCGAGAATATTCTCGCTCAAGGGTGACAGGGCATCGTCGATGACGGTTGAATCCATGGGAACCCGACCGCTTGCTGTTGCGTCTGTGCGTGATTTGTGTGCTGGCTTATTCATCGGAATCGTTTCCTTTCGCATCATCTAATTCCCTGTGTGTCTTTTGAAAAGCAGGTAGTTCAGCGATGAAGGCGTCTACGATGTCAGGACAAAAATACAAACCTCGTTGGGAGAGAATATAGTCGACCGCGCGGGAAAGCGGCCAAGCCTCTTTGTAAACACGTCGCGTGGTAAGGGCGTCGAAAACATCGACAAGAGCCATGATTCTGGCGGACAGGGGGATCATCTCGCCGGAGAGTCCGCGCGGATAACCCGACCCGTCCCAATGCTCATGATGATACTCCGCAATATAACTGGCTTCGGTGAAGAAATCCGCGGGGATGTCCGAACGACCGGCTTCCGAAACAGGCGTGTTGAGAGAAGACTTATCCAGCATGCTCTGAATGGCTTCGGCACCGATGCGGCAATGCCCCTTCATGATCGTAAATTCTTCGGAGGAGAGTCCGCAAGGCTTCAACAGAATTGAATCGGGAATGCCAATCTTGCCGATATCATGGAGAGTCGACGCCTTGACGATGTTCGCGACGACCTCGTCCGACAGCAATGACGCATACTTCGGATTTGTCCGGAGCCGTCGCGCCAGAATGTCGACATAAGACTTCGTTCGTACAATGTGATTCTTCGTCTCGCCATCCCGGGTCTCAACGAGCTGCGTTACCATCGTGAGTGCCGCTTCGTGAATCTTCAGATTCTCGTGTACGCGGTGACAGACCTCGGATTGCAACTGATCATTGCGTGACTTGAGAAGATCCCGGGACTTCTTAAGTTCCAGATGAACGCGAATTCGTTCGAGAACGACGGCGGGCCGGAAGGGCTTGGAGATATAATCGACGGCGCCTAAGTGGAATCCTTTCTCCTCATCAACAACGTTGTCGAGTGCGGAAATGAAGATGACGGGAATATCGCGATTCTCTTCCGTCTCCCGAAGGCGCGTTAGTGTATCGTAACCGGAAAGACCGGGCATGATGATATCCAACAGAATGAGATCCGGTCTCCGCCCGGAGGCAATAAGGGAGAGCGCATCGGAGCCTGACTTACAGGCGCGAACAATATAATGCCGCGTCAGCAGATTGCGTAGAACGGTTAGATTAATCGGCTCGTCGTCGACAATGAGAATCTCAGCTGTATCCATGATTACACCTTGCCAATGATAGATATATTCGGACTTGCAAAAACATCTGTCTTTTTATAAACTGATTATATCATGAAGGGACCCTGAGACGTTGCTTTTATCTGCTCCAGAATGATATGATATTCTCAAATCAGGAGCAGACATCATGGGGGGAATAATGGAGACGCAAACGGCCCTGCACACGAGTGACCTCGTTCGCGACATCTTGCCCTATGGACTTGTCCTTTTGGATGCGGAATGGAAGTATACCTTCGTAAATAAGAGCGCCGAGAAGCTTCTCGGTTTCTCCTCACGTGATGTCGTCGGAGGGGATATCTGGGAAGCCATGTCGCACGGATTCGGCCCGTTGTTTCTCCCCGCCTACGAGAATGCCAAACGCGAGAATAAGCTCATTGATGTCGAAGAGTATTATCCCCATGTGGACCGTTGGATTTTGCATCGCGCTACACCGATTGAGAACGGCGTCGCGGTTTTTTTGTCGGACATTACCGAACACAAAGCGGGTCAGCTTCATTTCGAAGCGCATAAGAAGAATGTGCGCGAACTTTTGCGCCAGCTTCCCTGTATGACCTATGTATGCCGAGGCGATGCGGATTTTACGCTCAGCTATGTTTCGGAAGGTTGCCTCAAACTTTTTGGCATACATGCACAGGCGGTTGTGGCAGACCGTAAGCGTTATTATAACCGGATTCTCCCGGAAGACTTTACGCAGGTTCGTGAGCGTTGGGTGAGGGAACTTCGTTCGAACGGCAGTGTTCAGGTGGAGTACCGAATCCGTCATAAGGAAGGAAATCTTCTCTGGGTTCGAGAGCACGCCGTGGTTGTGCATAATACGGCCGGCGAGATCGAGAGTGTCGAGGGTGTTGTCTTTGATATCACCGAGCAGAAGAACAACGAGGAGCTTGCGCAATATCTGAAACGACATGACCGCCTGACCGGACTGTATAACCGCATTTTTTTCGAGGAAGAAAGGCGCCGTCTCGACCGCACGGAGCATCTGCCTTTAGCCGTTGTCATCAGTGATATTAACGGCCTGAAGATGATCAATGACGCATTGGGTGAGCATGTCGGAGACACGTTGATACGCAAGACCGCGGAACTTCTCCGTTCGACCCTTGGACCGAATGACATCATCGGCCGGATCGGCGGCGATGAATTCGGCATACTCCTTCCGAATCATGATCAACCGGCGGCGGATGCTTTTGTTCAGCGTATTCGATCCGTAATCGCCGAATATAACCGGCAGGTCAACAACGATCTTCTCGGCATCAATCTATCCATCGGATACGCGGTTAAGGATCTTCCGGATATACTGATTGACTCCACATTCAAGCTTGCGGATGATTATTTAGGCAAACGTAAGCTTCTCGAAAAGAAGAGCTATCACAGCTCCATCGTGCAATCGATCAAAACGACAATGAACGAGCGAAGCCAGGAAACGGATGAGCACGCGGAACGCTTAATTAAATTGACCAAGAGTATGGGTCAGATCCTTAATCTCCCCCAGATGGAGCTCAACGAACTCGAGCTCTTCTCGACGCTTCACGATATCGGCAAGATCGGTGTTCCGGACGGAATTCTGAACAAACCCGGCAAGTTGACCGATGAGGAATGGATGCAGATGCGCCGCCATTCAGAGATCGGTTACCGCATCGCGATGTCATCTCCGGATCTCATGCAGATCGCCGACTACATCCTGACCCACCATGAGCGATGGGACGGATCCGGTTATCCCAGGGGAATTGCCGGCAATGAGATCCCGCTTCCCTCCCGAATCCTCGCGGTAGCCGATGCATTTGACGCGATGACACAGGACCGCGTCTACCGCAAAGCAATGTATCACGAGCAGGCTGTCGAAGAGATTAAGCGCAACAGCGGCACACAGTTTGATCCCGATGTGGTCGGAGCGTTTCTGCGCTACCTCGCCAAGCAGAAAGACTGACCTCGCAATTCTGCTGCGACCAGGTTCTTCGACTTGTTTCAAATGATTTTCATCCGCAACATGCCAAAGAAGGTGTGCTGCGGATTTTTTCGCGATGAAGGAGCGGAAACGAAAAAAATCATGCCGGGAAAGTATAAGATGATTAAAAATATCAGGTTTATGGTCGGATTGGTGAAAAGAATGTAAAATGGGATGTGAGATCGATTGAAAATCGTGTATAATTTTTTGCGGTAAAACACATAGCAAAACGATGACGCTCCGTAGGGAACTAGGGAAAGGCAGAGGAATCATATGAAAGAATTATCCGAACACAAAAGAATCAAGGTTACCGTCAACGGCCGGGAGACGGAGGTATATGACAACTTAACCATCCTCCAGTCTCTGTTACAGGAGGATATTCATATTCCGCATCTGTGCTACGACATTCGTCTCGAGAGATCCAACGGAAACTGCGGACTCTGCGTCATCGAACTCGGCGATCAAGATAAGCGGGACGTGAAGGCCTGTCAGACTCCGATCAAAGAAGGCATGGTGATCACGACGAACAGCCCGAAGCTTGCGAGCTATCGCAAGGTTCGTCTGGAACAGCTTCTCTCGGACCATAATGCGGATTGTGTTGCGCCTTGCGTACAGACCTGTCCGGCGAATATTGATATCCAGGCGTATCTGAGTGCCGTCAAGAACGGCAACTTTGAGACCGCCCTCCGCATCATCAAGGACCGCAACCCTTTCCCGGTTGCCTGCGGACGCGTTTGCCCGCATCCGTGCGAAGCCGAGTGCCGCAGAGGTCTTGTCGACGCTCCGATCGCGATCAACTACGTCAAGCGTTTCGCGGCGGATTGGGATATGGCCAGGGAGCAGCCCTGGACTCCGAAGACAAAGGCGTCCTCCGGTAAGAAGATCGCGGTTGTCGGCGCCGGACCGTCCGGACTCTCTGCTGCATATTACAGCGCGATCAACGGTCATGACGTGACCGTTTTCGAGCGCCAGCCGGCGGCGGGCGGCATGATGCGTTACGGAATTCCGGAGTATCGTCTTCCTAAGGTGACGATGGATCATGAGATCGACACGATCAAGTCGCTCGGCGTGAAGGTTATGACCGGCAAGGCGCTCGGAACACATATCCACTTGGAAGATCTTCACAAGGATTTTGATGCCGTTTATCTGGCGATCGGATCATGGCGCGCAACCCCGATGCAGATCGAAGGAGAGAACTTACCCGGTGTCAAGCTCGGCATTCAGTTTCTCGAACAGGTCACAAAGGGGGAGACAACGGATGTCGGCCGGACGGTTATCGTCATCGGCGGCGGCAATACGGCGATCGACTGCGCACGTACGGCAAAGCGTCTTGGGGCGGCCAACGTGAAGCTTATCTATCGCCGTACGAAGGCCGAGATGCCGGCGGAACCATATGAGATTGAAGAGGCAATCGAGGAAGGCGTCGAGATGCTTTTCCTCAGGGCTCCGACCAAGATCACGATGGACGAGAAGGGTTTGAAGAAGCTTCACTGCATCGAGATGCAGCTTGGACAACCCGACCGTTCGGGAAGAAGAAGACCCGTGCCCGTCGAGGGAACCGATGTCGCGATTGAAGCGGACCTTATCATCGGCGCGATCGGTCAGAGCACAAATACCCAGTTCTTGTATAACGACCTTCCGGTTAAGCTCAACAAATGGGGCGATATCGAGATCAACGGCAAGACCTCCCAGACTTCGGAGAGCAATATCTTCGCCGGAGGCGACTGCGTCACCGGACCGGCTACGGTCATTCAGGCGGTCGCAGCCGGCCGTCGAGCCGCCGAAGCGATGGACAGCTATTTGGTCAAGGGCTATGTTCACGAGAGTCATACGGACTACAGCTGCAGCCGCGGCTCGATGGAAGATCTTCCGAAGTGGGAATTCGAGGCGATCCCGAAATTCGCCCGCGCGAAAATGCCTTCGATTCCACTTTCTGCGCGCGAGAACAATTTCAACGAGGTCGAGCTCGGTCTTCCCGAAGATATCGCCCGGAATGAAGCCCGTCGTTGCCTTCGCTGCGGTTGCGGCGAGAGATATACCTGCGACCTTAGAAATGAGGCAAGCGAACACGATATCGAATATATGGATCCGGTGCATGAGCGGCCGTTCTTCCCGATTGTCAATGACCATCCGTTCATTATCCGTGATCAGAACAAGTGTATCTCCTGCGGTCGCTGTATCGCGGCCTGCGCCGAGATCGAGGGACCGGATGTACTGACCTTCTACATGAAGAACGGTCGTCAGCTCGTCGGAACCAAGAGCGGCAAGCCCTTGAAGGACACCGACTGCGTCAGTTGCGGACAATGCGTCAACGCTTGCCCGTGCGGTGCGCTCAACTACTATCGCGAACGCAGCAAGGTCTTCCGCGCGCTGAATGACAAGAAGAAGAAAGTCGTCGGCTTCGTAGCTCCTGCCGTTCGCAGCGTCATCTCCTCGCATTACGGCATCCCGTTCGAGCAGGCGGCCGCTTTCATGGCCGGTATGCTCAAGTCGGTCGGCTTTGATAAGGTGTTTGACTTCTCGTTTGCGGCCGACCTTACGATCGTCGAAGAGACGACAGAATTCCTGACACGTGTCGGTGAGGGCGGCGTTATGCCGCAGTTCACCTCCTGTTGCCCCGGCTGGGTCAATTTCGTCGAGCGCCGCTATCCGGAGCTTATTCCTCATCTCTCCACGTGCAAATCTCCGCAGATGATGATGGGAGCCACGGTAAAGAATCACTATGCCAAACTCGCTGGCATTCCCAGAGAAGAGCTCTATGTCGTCTCCATCGTTCCCTGTATCGCGAAGAAGCATGAAGCCGCTCGTCCAGAGTTTGCCGTGAACGGCAATCGTGATGTCGACGCGGTTCTCACAACGACCGAACTTCTCGAGATGGTGAAGCTGAAGAGAATCGAAGATTTCGAACCGGCGGAGTTCGACGAGCCGTACAAGCAGGTTTCCGGCGCGGGTGTTCTGTTCGGAGCATCCGGAGGCGTCGCTGAAGCGGCTTTGCGTATGGCGGTCGAGAAACTCACCGGCGAGCCGATGACCGAACATCTGGATTTCGAAGAGATCCGGGGTTTCGAGGGACTGAAAGAATCAACGGTCGAAGCAGGCGGCAAGAAGGTTCGTGTCGCGGTCATCAGTGGCCTGCACAATGCTGAATCCATTATTAAGAAGATTATCGCCGGCGTGGATGTCGGTTACGATCTGATCGAGGTTATGGCATGTCCCGGCGGCTGCATTAACGGCGCGGGTCACCCCGTTCCGGAGAAGATCGGAACCATGGCCAAGAGACAGCAGGTCCTCGTCAACATCGACAAGACCTCGACGTACAGGAAGTCACAGGAGAATCCGGATATCCTTCGCCTCTATGACGAATTCTACGAATCGCCGAATTCACATCTTGCGCATGAGTTGCTTCATACTTCTTATACGGTTCACGGTGGAGACGGCGTTTGCGGTTCGATCCGTCCGATGGCTGACTCTGCATACGTGATCCATGAGTTCATGGTTTGCACCTGTGATCGTTGCCGTGAGCAGGGATCCTCGGATCTTTATGCCGAGATCAACGGCCGACTGATCCAGACAAAGATGGATGCTTTTGTGAAGGCTCGTACGATCCGCCTCAAAGAGAATCACGCCGGTGATGGAATCTACCTGACACTTGACGGTAAGTCAATTGATCCGGAAGCCATTGAAGCGAGTTTCAAGAGGCTGCGCAGAGAGAATCGCTGACAACATCCTCGGTTATCAGGCGATAAACGAATAAGAATCGAATAATGATCAACGAAGAGGACGCATGCCCGTCGGACAAAATACCGACATAAAGGGCACGCGTCCTTTTACGACTTTGTTATCGATAAATTTTACGACAGATGCGGGTTAGTACGCGAAAAAGGGGCTGTCTCTCAACACTTGCTTTCCATTAATGACGCAAATAGTTAGCGATTTCCTGAGAACTTTCTCTACCCAAAGGCTGGAAGGCTGGCGCACATACGAAAACGTGTGAAAGTGGCTGTTTCGTATGTGCATCAATGACGAATAACCGCTCTGGGATGGCCAGCGCACATACGAAAACCCGAGAAGGAGCCGGTTTCGTATGTGCATCATTGATATATATCCGGCTGGCCCGACTTAGCCCGCTACAAATCACTAAAGCTTTCATTCTATCGGTATTCATTACTTAGAAAGCGAGGAAATGATTAGCGTCCACTCCATAGAATCGAAGATTCTCGAACTACGGAAGCGAATATTATGTTAGTCTGCACCATCGTCGTTTGAAAATAAAAAGGGGCTGTCTCTCAACTTTCGTTTTGAGACAGCCCCTTGTCGTAAATACATCATGGAGTAAATGCAGAGATCGTCTTGCGGCGAACCTGCGAATTGCGTGGAGACGTAAGATTATGCGTTAGTGTTCACCACAGTAAAGCTGTACTGACGCACCATCTCATCGTTCTCGTAGATCTTGGTCTGCCACTTGTTTGCAACCTCGAGAACCATCGCAAGAGGCATCTCTTTACTCTGGATCTCGGCGGAATTCGTCTGATAGCAGATTGCCTGCGCTTCGTCATCCGAGAGCAGCATGTACTGGGAAACCAGGAACAGGCTCCGGACACCGACGCTCATCGGAACGAGCTTGGGGTTAACAATATAGGAAGAGGAAGTGATATTGCGTCCGAGGCCCAGACCAAGCGCGGAGGTTGTGACCTTCTCCTCGACAAGATAAAGAGGCTTGCCCTCGACACCGACCTTGCCGACATCGTGGAACAAGGCGACAATGATCGCCGATTCGTCGTCCAGCTGCGGCATCAGGGTTTCCTTGACGCGAAGGAGCTGCTTGGCAACACCTACACAATGGATGAGAAGACCCTTCTCATGCGCGAGAGATCCCTCCGTATTCGCCGGAGCGGTCATCCAGGATGTCCGGTTCTCCAGGAAATCGATGAAGTGATCGAATTCTGTCTTGCGCTTAATGATGCGTGACTTAAGATCGGCATACAACTCGTCGACATTATCACGGTTGACGGCGATCATCGGCAACCCGGCGGTAGATGCAGCCTTGGCCGCTACCGGAGCGGCGCCCGGAACCTGACCCTGACCATCGGTGAAATCGTACTTGCACTTGGGGCAGCGGATGGCTTGGTTCGCAATAACCATTCCGCAATCAGGACACTTCTTCATATGAACCTCCTCCTCGGCACTGCTGGTGATTTGAAGAAATCAAAAGCAGTTACACTCTCTATAGGAATATCTACAGACATTCTACAACGAAATGCGGCCTCATACAATATCAAAGACTTTTCCAAATGTAAAGAAACTGACAAGTTTCACAAACAAATATTCTTGATATTGTGGTTATTCGTGCACTGTGCTGTATAAAATCTCGAAAAATTAGCACATTGCATAATCCTCGGTTCAAGAAATCTCGGGCATGGTTCGTCAAGACCCGACACCCGGCAAAAAGTTATCGCTTCGCCTTCTTGGACAAAGTGTTGAACTGTAATTTGAACTCCCTCTTGAATCCGGTGCTGAAGATCTTCCAGTCGAAACGCCGAGGGAAATATTGCATCCGGTTTGTCATATGAGCCAGCAACATGTGCTCAATCTCTTCCGGCTGAACCTTGCGGTTATGGCACATCATATATTCTGAGGTGCCCGGTGCTTCGTAAAAGAAACGATAATTTGCCCCATACGCATCTCCCAATCCCAGGACATGCCCCATCTCGTGCGCGGAGATCTGCTCGAAAAGATACCGGTTGGTCTCCTTGTGCAATGTTATGTCGCCCGGGTGCCGGACGGACCAGTTGAGAGAAGTAGCCTCAAACTGAAACGTAGGGAGAAATCCCCAACCCCAACGCCAAAGCGGACTGCTGACGTGTGCGGGCAAAAGGATTCCGTTCGACAGCCGAATCTTGACGCAACGCTGTTGCGGGTACTCTTTCTCGAAGGCGCGATTGCCATGCCGGATAATCTCAACAAATACCCGGATGGAAGGTGCCTTGGGCTGCAGCGAACGGTCATCCGGATCGGGAGACTCGGTCAACACACGAGCGCTCGCACGGGCGTGCGCTCTCTCGAAACCGTCGTCCTTCAACCAGGGAAGCTCAAAAAGTCCGGCCCAGTTCTTGCGGATGCCGGATTCGGCAATATCGGCGTAGGTGAGGTTTGTCCCCGGGAATTGCTCGAACATATTGGCGGCATACTTGACGAAGATACGAATCTGTAAACGGTTCCCGCGAATGACCAACTGTACCGGGACGCGCGAAGGATTACGATACCGAATCGGATATCGATCCCAAAGTGTTTCTCGATTAATCGAATCTGCCGCAGTAGCACCTCCGGCCTCGAAAAATACCACCTTGTATCTCCTCCCGCAGAGGTTGATTTTCTCAAATGTTCAAGAAAAGTATAGCATAGATTATTCAAAATATGCAGTATACTATTGTTGCGGAAAACCTCCAAAAAAGAAGATACCGACGGGGGGCGCCGGTATCCGTTAAGGAGGGTGTTATGAAGTAAGGAGCGTCTCTCTTCGGGAGACATCTTTATCTTACCAGCGAATTGTTTCGAACAGGTGCTGATCCGGTGAATAAAATGTGAATTGAACTCGGCAGAAATGTGGATTTTGCCGCAAATTTGCTCGAATATTCGAAAATAACGGTAATTATGATCGAAAAATGCATGATTTGGAGGCGCAGAATGAAGCTTGAAGGTAAACTTTTCAAGGGGAACCTGATGATCGCTCAGGCGGTATCTTCGATACAAGCACCGGAGATGTCTTTCGTCAAAGAACTGGAAACCAACCTGATCGATTTATGCCGGCAGCTGGAGATCCCAATTCCGCTGTGGCTGTCGAAGAATACGCATGAGTTTGCGGCTTTCCGGCAGACAATGTTTTTCGCGGATCAATACACGGAAACGGTTCGCTTTGACCGATTTCAGATCAAGATGCTATAAATAAACGCTGCCGACTAGCGAGAACCGGGTTCCCGCATATGAGATAACGCTAACGGATGATATGGGAATATATAGGAGAG
Organism: Bacillota bacterium; assembly: GCA_023397475.1. Taxonomy (GTDB): domain Bacteria; phylum Bacillota; class Clostridia; order Saccharofermentanales; family Saccharofermentanaceae; genus Firm-13. The sequence continues at coordinate 30,766 of JAEWUD010000027.1, read as the reverse complement.
AGATATGACACGAGGAATTCCTTTGCCGAAGAACGGCAACCAGTATGGAACAGAAGAATTGCGCGAGATACTTGTACGATTGCTTGCGCCGGACGGGTGTCCATGGGATCGAGTTCAGACCCATGAGTCGCTTCGCAAGAATATGATTGAGGAAGCCTACGAGGCCGTCGACGCGATTGACTCCGGCCGTCCGGAGCGAATGGCGGATGAGTTCGGCGATGTATTGCTCCAGGTGTTTTTTCATGCGGCACTGGCCGAACGCGATCATGAGTTCACTCTGAACGATATCACGGATAACCTGTGCAGGAAGCTGATCTCAAGACATTCCCACGTCTTTGGAGAGGATACTGCGGCATCTCCCGATGATGTTCTGTCGGTATGGGAGAAGAACAAGAATAAAGAGAAGGGTCATACGAAAGCCGCACAAACCCTTGCCGATGTCCCCGAGGGCTTGCCTGCTCTGATGCGTGCGGATAAGCTGCAGAAGCGCGCCGCCAAGGTCGGGTTCGACTGGCCGGACGCGAGCGGGGCCCTAGATAAGATCTTCGAGGAATTGCGCGAAGTTTCCGAGGCGATGACCGAGGCGGAACTTCCCACAGAGGCAAAGATTCATCCCGAGACAAATCCGGAGGCGTACTCGAAGGTGGAAGAGGAGGTCGGCGACCTTCTTTTCGCGACAGTTAACTATGCACGACTCATCGGAATCGACCCGGAACTCGCGCTTACTACGGCAAATCGCAAGTTCGTGCGTCGCTTTGCGGCGGTCGAGCAAATGGCGGATGAATCGGGCCGGGAACTCACGCAGATGTCGCTGGCGGACATGGACGTGTTGTGGGACAAGGTCAAAGAGAAGGAGAGAGAGAATCGATGAGATTGGATAAATTTCTGAAAGTATCGCGTGTCATCAAACGCAGGACCGTCGCAAACGAGGTCTGTGCCGCCGGTCGTGTGTCCGTCAACGGTAAACCGTCGAAGCCCGGCACGGAGCTCAAGGTCGGGGATATCCTTGAGATCGGATTTGGAAACGGCACGACGAGAATTCGCGTTCTGGATATTAAAGAGATCGTGCGCAAGGAGAACGCGGCTGCAATGTATGAGATTCTACCTTTAGAATGAATCGCGTTACGCGGCAATAATATTACCCGATCTTTACACGGGGTTTACATCTCGCCCCAAACCGAACAAATTATGAATTCTGCGGCGATTTCTGCCGGCGGAACGGTTGAAGATGCCTATGCACGTCGGATACAATGACAAACAGAAAGAATACTTGACAAAGGATTGTACGTATGACGATGAGATCTGCGCGAAAAGTCCGGAAGACCCGGATCAAATATGGAAAACCGGAAGGCGCCTCGGTAACCCGGGTGGTTGTCATGCTGGTTATCCTTCTGCTTTTCGCCGTCGGTGCGACGATGATCCTGAACCAGAATGAGCAGAAGGCGCGTGTCGACGCCAGAGCGGAAGAGTTGGCGGATCTCGAGGCTGAGGTTATTGCCGACAATGAACAGGCTCAGGCGCTTGCGGATAAGGTTGGCAGCGATACGTTTATTGAAGAGATCGCGAGAAATGAACTCGGCATGGTGAAGACCGGCGAGATGATTTTCGATACAGACAGTTCTTCCTGAGAATAACGGTACATTTGAGCTGCGCATTGCGGCTTTGTGAGAATTAGAAGTCGTGACGTCCCCGCATGGCCTTGGACAGAGTCATATCGTCGGCAAACTCCAGATCGGAACCCATCGGAAGGCCGGAAGCGATTCTTGTGACCCGAATACCGGAAGGCTTCACGAGTCGTGAAATATACATGGCCGTCGCTTCGCCTTCGGCGGTTTGATTCGTCGCAAGGATCAATTCCTTAACATCCGGGTTGCTTTGCAAACGTGTGATCAGTTCTTTGAGCTTGATCTGGTCGAGACCTACCCCGGTGAGTGGAGAATAGACTCCGTGCAGCACGTGATACAGGCCCTGATAATCTCGCATCCGCTCCATAGTTGAGACATCGCGAGGATTCTCGACGACACAGATTGTCGCCCGGTCGCGGCGCGCATCCGCGCAGATCTCACAAGGATCCTTGTCGGTGAAATTCTGGCACACCGAACAGAGCTTCGTCGACTCCCTCGCCGCGAGAATGGCGGCGGAGAGTTCGGAAACCTGATCTACGGGCATGGATAGAATATGAAAGGCCAATCGCTGTGCTGATTTATGTCCGACGCCCGGCAGCTTGCCGAGTTCGGCGATCAACCGGGCGACAGAAGGTGAGTATCGTGCCATGATGATCTCCGATCGTCAGAACGGGAGCTTCGCGCCGCCGGTGACTTGACTCATCTTCGTCGAGGATAACTCCTCAAGCTTGCGGGACGCTTCGTTGTAAGCGGCAACAATAAGGTCCTGAAGCATCTCGACATCTTCGGGATCGACCGCTTTGGGATCGATCTTCAAGGTGACCATTTCGTGATTGCCGTTAATCGTTACTGAGACCACTCCGCCGCCGGCCGTAGCGTCCACCGTCGCGTTCTTGATCTCTTCCTGTGCCTTCTCCATATCACGCTGCATCTTCTGCGCCTGCTGAAGAAGCTGTCCCATGTTGCCGCCGCCCATGCCGGGCATGCCGCGAAAACCACCCTTAGCCATACCTGATCCTCCAATTCTTATGATAGATACTTATAATTCATCCGGCATTTCGATGGGAATGCCGGCTTCCTGAGCGTAGGAGATAATCTCGGAAATCCATGGATGCGCCGCCGGGGAAACTTGTGTATCCGGTGCGCGTTCCGACGACGCGGAAGTTGCGGGGGACATCTGGGAAACCGTTCGCACATGTATGTCGGTGACGTCCGGAATAACCGTTCGTATATCCTTGATGATTCTCTTATATTCCGGCCGGTCTGTCAAACTGCGCGCGTAACCGGACGCGTTATCGGGAAAAACAATCAGGAGATCTTTGCCTTCGCGGCAAACCGTCGCATTGCGAAGTTGAAGCACATCGGAAAAGATCGAGTCCGTCCAACGGGTAAGCAGAACTTCCCACAGCTCCCGTAAAGGAAGCGCGGATGCGGGTGCCATCGGGAGCGGTTCGGACAAATCCGGGGTTGCCGGTTCGAGAAGAGCCTGATCAGGCGCATCGTCGGAGTCCGTGGGCGGAGCATTCCGGTCATCCGGTGAAGCGAGGACTTCCGGCGAATCAAGATCACTCTGGGTATCTGGTTTGTTCGGCGAATCGAGGTCATCCGCGCCTCCGAAGAGACTGAGCTGACCCGGCAGAATCGGCGGAGGCGTCATCTCGTCGGATGCGGGAGCGGGCACAGGTGAAGCGGAGATTACGGCGACGCCGGGAACAATATCGAGCGGCGGCGGAGCCATGTAATCGAACTCGATCGAACCTGGTTCGCGATGCGCAACGGGAGCAGCCACGGGAGCCGCAACGGGAGCAGCCACGGGAGCCGCAACGGGAGTAACCACGGGAGTAACCACGGGAGCAGCCACGGGAGGCGCAATGTGAGGTGCAACGGGAGCAGCCACGGATTCCGCAGCGGTGGGTTTTGCAGGCGTCGTTACCGGAGTCGAGACAGAGACCGTTGTTATGACAGGTACATCGGGCGCGGGTGCCGCGGCCGGAACCGTTTGTGCCTGCGGCGTCGCACGAGCCGGCTCGGCGACGGGAATTTCACGCTTCGGAAGGGGTGCATTCGCTTGGCGGGAAGGGGATACCGTCGGACTTCCGTTCACCCCCTCGGCATCCCGGCGGGAGGTGCCGAAGCTCAATAACGCGATCTCAAAAGATGTGCGCATCTCGGGCGACCACTTAAGTTCTGAAACCAGCGAAGACAGGCGCGTGATCGCATCGGTCAGTGTACGCTCATCCGTGGCCGCCCCGACTTCGCGCATGCGCGCGATCGAATCAGAAGTTGCCGTAACGAGCCATGGCTTATCCGGCGCCAAGGATACAACGAGAACATCGCGAAAATATCGGGCAAGATCAAGGGTGAAGCGAATGAGATCGCGTCCGTCCATCAGAAGTTGATCGGTAAGTCGAATCATCGCGACCGCGTCATCCGAAAGGAGTGCGTAAGCCATATTGGAAAGGAATTCGTCATCAACGACGCCGGTAATTCGAAGAACATCATCACGCGTGACGGAGCCGGTTCGTCCGGTGGCGACCTGATCCAACAGAGAAATCGCGTCACGCATCGCTCCGTCGGAAAGGCTGGCAATCGTCGCGAGCGCCTCGGAATCCACCGCATACCCTTCGGTATCGCAAATCAAGCTCAAACGCTCGATCATACTCTCCGTGGGAATTCGTCGAAAGTCATAGCGCTGACAACGTGAAATGATTGTCGCGGGAATCCGGTGCGGTTCCGTTGTGGCAAGAATAAAAATCGCATGAGCCGGCGGTTCCTCAAGCGTCTTCAACAACGCATTGAACGCGCCGCCCGACAGCATGTGGACCTCGTCGATGATGTATACCTTATATCTGGCCCGGGAAGGAAGAAACATGACTTCGTCGCAGATTCGGCGGATGTTATCGACACTGTTATTGGACGCGGCATCCATCTCGATGACATCGAGGAGTGTGCCGTCGAGAATCCCGCGGCAGATCTCGCATTGGTTACACGGGTTGCCGTCGCGCGGCGAAAGACAATTAACAGCTCGTGAAAAAATCTTCGCAATCGAAGTCTTGCCGGTGCCTCTTGTGCCCGAAAAAAGATACGCATGGGCAATCTGGCCGGAAATAACAGCCTGTCGCAGTGCGACCACCGCATGTTTCTGTTCGACGATCTCATCGAAGTCAGCCGGACGAAACCGCCGGTAAAGCGCAACATGTCCCATCAGAAACCGGCCTCCTTCGAAAATAAGCCTCCTCCGAAGAGAGAGGCTCACAATAAGAAACAACCCGTCTGGACTGCAGCCGGGACAGGCACCCCCGCGGCACCTGTGAGAATCCGCTTACTGCTGCTTCCTTCCGGACCTGACAGGGTTCACGGGTCACATCGCACGGGACCCGCCGCCGACTGCAGACCAGACGGGATGTATAAAATGCTTCGTTAGTATATCACACCGGAAATTAGAACGCAAAGCTGTTATGAATAACAGGACAGGAGATATTCATATACCATACTGCCGAGCTCGCTCTGAATCTCGCGGGCGCGATCCTGATCCGCGCACTCTGCACTGACAGAGAGAATGAATGGCTCTTGCGCGAAAACAAGGGCAACATCTGTCTCGCATCCGAGACCTGCGTCCGAGCCGGTACGGTGGCAGACAAGGACATCCGACGGAAAACTCGAGCCGACTCCCCATTGATCCGGAGAGAGGCACAAGTCGTTGAACATCGGCTGATAAGCAACCGAATCCGTCATATAGGCCAGATAGAATGCTTCCATATACTTGGCCATATCCTGCGCGCTCGAACGATTGCGTCCCGAGAACATCTGTCCCTTATAATCCGCGTAGGTTACCGCGGTTCGATAATCGATAATGTTACTGATCGTCTGCAAGCGGCTGTTAATAAGATCAATGCCACCCAGACGCCGGAGAAGCATCTGAATCGCCGTGTTATCTTTCTCGACCATCGAAAGATAACTGAGTGTTCGCAAGTCGTACGACTTCACCGAGGGAATTGTGCTGTCGCCCGGAGCATTGTCGGCGGACGTATAGGTCATTATTTCCGTGGGCAAAGCAGAACCCTGGGTATAGGTCTCGTACAGGCAAAGATTAATCGGAATCGAGAATGCTCCGGCCGGAACAAACGGCTCCATATCGTTATACCCGAATGCTTCGCCCCCTTGAAGATTCAAATAATAGAAACCGATGCGCGCGTCTCTCTGCTCGTCGATATATTCCTGAATTTTCTGTTGGAGCTTGTGGAAGGCCGCGTCTCGCACCTTGTGAGACACGGTTTGGAGCGCATCGTTCTCGGGTATGAGAAACTCAATCGCAGGCACGGCAATCGGGGCGACGGTCGTCTCAGTTGAGGAATCCGAGCTCTCGCCGGTAGCATCGGGGGGCTGCGTTGTCTCTTCTGACGTACTTTCCCCTGTCGTCTCCGTGGCCGCTATGGTTTCGGAAGTTCCGTCGGTTTCCGCTATGACGGCCAGTGTCGGCGTAGGACTCGGATCCGTACCGGGCAAAGAAGTTCCGGATGTCGCAGCAGCGGTCACCCCGGTAGGGAAGGCCTTGTCAATCTTGTCTTTCTGCATCAGAACGTAGAGAAAGAAAATTCCTCCGAGAAGTACAAGTACTACGCCGCAAAGCAAGATTATCTGTCGGATCTGACGCTTCTTCTGGACCGAGCGCGCTTCGTATACCGAGAATGTTACAGGGTTCTTCATGGATGTATGTCACCTCTCATCGACGGCTCAAAAGAGGCCGTCAATCACACCGTTGACGTCGATGTCGATCAACTCGGCCGCCGGTTTCTTGGGAAGTCCGGGCATCGTCATGATCGTACCGGTCAGAGCGACAAGATAACCGGCGCCCGCGGACAGTCGAAGCTCGCGTACTGTCAGGACAAAATCGCGGGGGCGTCCGAGCATCTGCTGATTGTCAGAAAGTGAGTATTGTGTCTTGGCAACACAGACGGGAAGCTGGCCGAAGCCGAGTTCCGTAAACGACCGGATCTTTTCGGCGGCCTCCGGGAGGATATTTACTTCTCCGGCACCGTAGACCTTCGTCGCCAGTTTGCGGATCTTGGTCTCGATCGAATCCTCCAGATCGTACATGTAATTCGGCTTCTTTCCGGCGGTTCCCGCCATCGCCGCGAGAACAGCTTCGGCAAGCTCTTTGCCACCCTCGCCGCCTCGCGTGAAGACTTCTGCCGGGGCAAAACGCACTCCGTTGACCGTGCAAAGTTCATGCAGCACGGCGATTTCCTCCGGTGTATCCGACAGGAAGCGATTGGTGGCCACGACACACGGAATGCCGAACTGAGCCATATTCTCGATGTGCTTCTCAAGATTCTGGAATCCCATGCGAACCGCTTCGGGATCCGGACGCGACAAGTCGCTTTTCGCGATGCCGGCATTGTATTTGAGGGAACGGATTGTAGCGACAAGAACGACGGCATCCGGCCAGATTCCCGCGGCTCGACACTTGATGTCAAGAAACTTCTCCGCGCCGAGATCCGCTCCGAAACCCGCCTCGGTCACTACGATATCGCCGAGCTTGAGGGCTGTTCTTGTCGCGATTACGCTGTTACATCCGTGGGATATATTGGCAAAAGGGCCTCCGTGAACAACGACCGGCGTGTGCTCGACCGTCTGTACAAGATTCGGCAAGATGGCATCCTTAAGCAGTACGGCCATCGCACCCTGTGCTCCGAGCTGCCCGGCGGTTACAAGATTTCCGTCCTCGTCATACGCAATCGCAATGCGCGCCAGCCGGATCTTCAGATCCTCGATGTCCGTCGCGAGGCACAGGATTGCCATGACCTCCGAAGCCGCCGTGATGTTGAAAGATTCTTCCCGCTCGACTCCGTTCGTTCCGCCCCCGACTCCGACGTGAATTCTTCGCAGAGCGCGGTCGTTCATATCAAGGCAACGTTTCCAGAGAATTCGATTTAGATCAATACGCAAAAGGTTGCCTTGGAACAAGTGGTTGTCGATCATTGCGGCCAGAAGATTGTTTGCCGAAGTAATCGCATGGAGATCTCCCGTGAAATGCAGGTTGATATCATCCATCGGCAGGACTTGCGAGTAACCGCCGCCCGCCGCGCCGCCTTTGACACCGAAAACCGGACCCAGAGAGGGTTCGCGCAGAGCGAGAATGGTCTTGTGTCCGAGCGCGGAAAGCGCTTGTCCCAGACCGATGCTGACCGTGGTCTTACCTTCGCCGGCAGGTGTCGGATTCATGGCGGTGACGAGAACGAGACGGCCGTCCGGCTGGTCCTTGCGATCGGCAAGAATCGAGAGGGGAAGCTTTGCCTTGTAGCGACCATAGGTCTCGATCGATTCCTCGGGAAGCCCGAGCTTGGAAGCGATGTCCCGGATCGGCAGAAGTTCTGCATCTTGTGCGATTTCAATGTCAGATAACATATAGATCCTCCCTTGACGATCCGTTCGGGCCCTGCGCTGTGACCGGAACGTAATAATTATACACTTCGTCGGCTTGTCAGAATTGCCGCAAAAAAACCACAATATTTGGCGTTTTATCGGCATAATAACCACAACAACTAGTGCTTTTCGTTGACAATTCTTATTATACCTGATATAATTCTGTAACAGTAGCCGCCGCATTTGCTGGTGTTCTGGGTACTTTTGTAACTCAGTATAGGGCAAGCGTGGGAGTCCGGCAAGTAGCAACGATTTTCGACGGATTTGTCTGACATAGATGGGGTTACAGCAAGGCTTCTATACCTGATTTGTTCATATCGGATATAGAGAACCGGAAATTTACGGAGGTACGGAACATGATTGTTAAGACAGATCTTGAAGCATGTAAGCATGATTTAGAGACGTTTGTCGGCAGAAGAATCCGGCTCACGTCCAACGGCGGCCGCAAGCGTATTATCGTTCATGAGGGCGTTCTGGATCATTGCTATCCGAATGTTTTCACCATTCGTTGCAATCGACGCAACGTGGACGGCGTGAGCGAGGTTATATCCTATAGTTACGTTGATGTCCTGACGAAGGTCGTCGAGATTGCGGCGGTTCCTGTCGCTGCGATTGTTGGCTGAGGACGGCGCTGTTTGCACTGCCCGGAATGAATGAATTCTAACCACTCGCGCGCGTCAAGGGCGCGGGTGGTTTTTTCAAGGGAGGAACAGAACATGGCCGTCTATCAGGCAAACGAGAGAGCTTTTGCTAAGATCAACTTGTTTTTGCGTATTACCGGTCGAAGAGAGGACGGTTACCATCTTCTCTCTTCGGTCATGCAGACGGTCTCTCTCTCGGATGATCTTGTGATTCTGTGTTCCGATAAGGCATCCGAGGATGGAATACGACCGGGCATATCTCTTACCTGCGACGTGGCAGGCATTCCGACCGATCAACGCAACACGGCATATAAGGCGGCAAGGATATTTTTGGATTGCCTTGGCATGCCGAACATCGGCATCAGTATTCACATCGCGAAAAGAATCCCCTCGCAAGCCGGCATGGGAGGAGGGAGCGCTGATGCGGCGGCAGTCCTTCGCGTGCTTTCCGGTTTTTTCCCCGATTGTATCGACAAAGATCATTTACACAAGGTGGCCGCGGGTATCGGGGCCGATGTACCTTTCTGTCTGCAGGGAGGGACACAACTCTGTCGCGGGATCGGGGACGAATTGTACCCGCAAAAATCTCTTGCCGGAGTGCCTCTTCTTCTCATCAAGCCGCCCTTCGGCGTATCGACACCTTGGGCGTTCTCGGAAATCGACCGTCTCGTGATCGATAGCTCACAGGAACAAAGAGCCGAGGAAAGTCTGCTGCAAATTCTGTTTAGCGAGACGAGTTCGGGGCCTGCGGAGAGAATTGCTGCCGCAGCGCCGCTTCTTATGAACTCCTTTGAACGGGTTGTCGGGAACAAATACGCCGAGATGGATGTCTTGTTGTCGAAGCTTCGGGAGAACGGTGCGATCGCCGCACGCATGAGCGGGTCCGGCAGTACGATATTCGGAGTTTTCGCTTCGGACGAGATGCGGAATCGCGCAGAAGCAAAGCTGCGAGCTGAACTGGAATCTTCGATCGCGATTTATCCGGCAACAACCTGCGAAATCGCATAAACCGACGGATCCTTGCGAGGCGCGTTCCGCATCAGACGCTGCGTCCCGTCGGAATTTTATCGGGGGATTTTCGAAGGCCAGAAACGGAGACACATAAATGTTTCAGCGATATGTCGAACACAATCTAACGGTATACCAGAGAATTCTTGCGAGAATTCGTGGGATTCCCGCGTTCACCGGCTCGGATGAAGCTCTTGGCGACGCTTTCCTTCAATGCGGCGAGAGGGTTAAGCGCGGCGAACCGGCACTCGATCTGTTGCCGGAATCCTTCGCCTTGGCGATGGAGTCGGCCCGGAGAGCACTCCATTTGACAATGTATCCTTCACAGATCCTGACCGCTATCGCGATGTCACACGGACGAATTGCGGAGTTGCCTACCGGAGAGGGAAAGACACTTGCGGCGGTATTGACGGCTGCGCATGCATCGTTGGCGGGGAAGGGTGTACATGTCCTGACTTTCAACGATTATCTGGCACAGAGAGACGCCGAGTGGATGGGGCCTGTCTATCGTCTCCTCAAACGAGACGTCGCTTTTATCCGGGAGTCGTCCGACGCGGATGCGCGTCGGGTTGCCTATGCTGCGGATATTACCTATATTACCGCCAAAGAAGCCGGATTCGATTTCCTTCGCAGCTTTCTTCATTTTGATCCGTCAGAACGGGTACAACGACCGTTTCACACGGCGATTGTAGATGAAGCAGATTCGATTATGATCGACGAAGCGAGAATTCCGTTGGTACTCGCCGGGGATGACACCTATCACATCTCGTTCGATGAACGTCTTTTCGAGGCGGTACGATCACTTCGGCCCACAGAGGATTTCTCTGTCGATGAATACGGCAACTCGATATCTCTCACCGAGGAAGGAATCAGTCGGATGGAGAGCGCCCTGGCCATCGGGAATCTTTACGACGCGACGCATGCGGGCACAATCGCGAGGATTCAACTGGTTCTGCAGGCGGAGTATCTCGTCCGCCGCGACGTGGATTATCTGGTACGCGACGGGAAGGTTCTGCTTGTTGATGAGTTCACAGGACGAACGGTTCTGAATCGCGAATGGCCCGACGGGCTGCAGGCGGCCGTTCTTCAGAAGGAAGGACTTGCGCCCAGGGAATACGGCACCGTGATGAACCGCATACCTCTTCGCGATTTTCTCGGATTCTACCCGCAGCTGTGCGGCATGACGGGAACGGCCGCTCCCGCCGCGGCAGACTTTTTCACATTCTACGATAAAATAGTAACGGTGATTCCGCCGAATCGTCCGTGTATCCGCAGAGATCATCCGGATAAGGTCTATGCGACCAAAGAACAGAAGATCGACGCGGTGGCAGATCAGATCCAAAGGCTGCACAAGACGGGTCAACCGGTTCTGGTTGGCACCATGTCGGTAGAGGATTCAACCCTGCTGGCAGGACGTTTGCTCACATCCATTCCTGATCTTGCCGTTCTCAACGCGGCGAACGATCAGGACGAAGCAAGGGTGATCGCACAGGCGGGGCGGCAGGGGGCCGTCACAATATCGACCAATATGGCGGGCAGAGGAGTGGATATCCGGCTTGGCGGAGATGATCCGCGAGAAGCTGATCGAGTAAGACAATTGGGCGGTCTCTACGTCATCGGGACCGGACGGCAGGAGAGCCGCCGAATTGACAACCAATTGCGTGGAAGGTCGGGAAGACAGGGCGACCCCGGAGAGACATGTTTTTTCGTAAGCCTTACCGATGAACTTATGGTTCGATATCATTTGGCGGAGAGCCTTCCGACGCAGATACTTACTACCTCGACGGATGGATTGATCGATTATCCATCCGTGAATCGGGCGATCGCCCATACCCAGAGAATTGCGGAAGGACAGAACGTAGACGCGAAGATCACCCTCGCGAAGTACTCCCGCATTATTGAGTCGCAACGGGTGATCATAGCCGCGAAACGAGACGAGATCCTTAACGGAGAGAGACGAATCGATGTTCTTCGTAAAACGAAGCCGGAGATGTATGAACATTTTGTCGCTGCGGTCGGAGCGGAGGCTTTTGCTGAGGCCCAACGTAAGATTGAACTGTTTGCCGTCAACCGGTGCTGGTCGGACCATCTGGTGACGGCGGATGATGCGCTCGATGAGGTCCGAGTGATCGCGAGACTGGGAAGAGATCCTGCTTCGGATTTCGCGCAGAAGATGGATCAGGCTTTTGGACAGCTTGAAGAGAGTATCTGTGAGACGATTTTGCGGATTTTCTCGGAAATCCGTGTCGCAGACGGCAAATTTGCTCTGGAGGAAGCCCAAATTCGGGGGCCGGCGTCGACGAGAACCTATATGGTCAACGACGGGACAGAGTGGCAGAATCAGATCAACTCCTTTGCGGTGAGCATGAATCCCGTGTCGGCTCAACTCTACGTAATCTATCTTCTGGTGGATTTCTTGAAAAAAAGACATAAGAAAAAGAAAGGGTTTACGGAAGATGGTTGACATAACCGCAAAAACACAGGTATAATTCTATCGCTATTCATGTCACTCAGGACGCGTGACATGTTCGATGACACGAGTCCTTTAAGATGGAGGAATTACCTTATGAAGATGACATATCAGCCGAAGAAGCGCCACAGAGCCAAGGAGCACGGCTTCCGCAAGAGAATGCGTACCGCTACGGGAAGAGACGTTCTCAAGAGAAGAAGACTTAAGGGAAGAAAGAGTCTTACGGCGTAAGGACCACCCTTGTGGTCCTTCTTTTTTCCGCGCCGTGATTTTCTGTCCCATGTGCGGATAACCGTAATTCTTAGGTTTGGGGGCCGGACTGTTGAAGACGACCATGCCGCTGCGTTTCAATTATGAATTCGCGCGTGTATACAAGCGCGGGACGTATGTTTCGGGGCGAACCGTCGTCCTGCACGCATTCCGTCGTTCGCCGAATCTCAGAAGAGGACGTCTCCCTGTCCCGCAGGACTTGAACCGCATCGGTGTTGCAGCCAGCCGCAAGGTGAAGAATGCCGTCGTCAGGAACCGGGCCAGACGTTTGCTTCGGGAGAGTTATCGACTGCAGGAACACCGGCTATCCACCGGATATGATCTGATCCTCACGATGAAGGATGTCGATCCGCTTCCGACCTTCTCGGAGGTCTCAAGGGAGATGCAGAGCCTTTTTCGGAGGGCAGGGATTCTGATACGGGAGAATGAGCAATGATCCGTCAGATGTTGATCGGACTCGTTCGATTCTATCGCAAGTACATCTCGCCGCAATTGCCTCCGTCGTGCAAGTATATTCCGACTTGTTCAGAATATGCGATCGACGCTTTGACGAAGTACGGTGCCATTAAGGGCACGTTGATGGCGATTTGGAGAATCCTGCGTTGCAACCCCTTCAGCAAGGGCGGGTATGATCCAGTGAAATGACGAACGGAGGCGACTGCTGTCCGTTCTTTGTGGTATACTACTAACAGTCTTTTTTTACGCAAGACACCCCCATGACGAGGAGTAACGAATGAATTCTGTCGCAATCGCCGCAATCCTGTTTGGACTCAATGATAATATCCTGAATGATATTTTTGGATTTATCACACGATTTTTCTATGATTTTTTTGGAAGTTACGGTATCGCGATCATCGGGCTCACCGTCCTGATCCGTGGACTTCTGATTCCTCTGAATGTCCGTTCGTCCCGGTCGATGATGAAGCAGCAGGCTCTCGCCTCCAAACAGGCGGAGATCAAGCGCAAGTATCCCGATGACAAGCAGAAGCAGAATGAAGAGATCAGTAAGATGATGCAAGAGGGCGGCGCGATGTCGATGGGCGGATGTATCCTCCCCTTCATTCAGTTGATCTTCATCTGGCCGATTTTCTACGTTGTACGCTGTCCGCTCCGTTATGTCTCGCAGGTGTCTCAGGCGAATATTACTTCTCTGGCCGCCTTCCTGTCCGAGAAGGGAGCGATCGCCGCAGACCAGGCGTCCCGAATTCTCGATGATGATATCCCGATTCTTCGTGCGTTCCAGCAGAATGCCAATCTTCTTCCGGAAGCCGTCAACAACGGATTGATCAAGATGGGACAGCTTGTGAATCTCGATTTCCTCGGCATTGATCTCTCGATGACACCGCAGTACAATCCCGCGATCGTATTCGGACCCGATTGGAAGACCTATGTTCCTCTTCTCGTTCTTCCGGTGCTTGTTCTGTTGTCCACGCTGATTCAGATGAGAATCACAACGCTACTTCGCCCGAATTACAAGTCGGATAAGGAAGCGAAGGAGAGAGCCAAGGTTAATCCCGCCCGTAAGGATCAGGTTCCTGAGAACAGCATGGAAAACACGATGAAGATCATGAACTGGACCATGCCGATCATCATGCTTGTTACGACCTTCTCCATGCCTTCGGCAATGGGCCTCTACTGGTTTATCGGTAACATCATGGCGATCATCCAGCAGTTTGTCGTATATTTCATGTTCTCCCGTCCGCTCGAACATAAGAAAGCGGAGATGGAGATTCTGAAGGCAAACGCGTTTAACAAGTCCGCCCCCGTGGAGGAAGCTGTCACAGAGTCCGGGTTCGGCGCTAAGAAAAAAGGTAAACGCTCCTAAGGCGTTTGAATAGAGCAGGAGGCGCACTATGGAAAAGTCTGTTATAAAGACCGCGAAGACGGTTGAAGAAGCAATTGCACTGGCTCTTGAGGAGCTTGGTGTGGCCGAGGATGAAGCAGTGATCGAGGTTCTTGAAGAAGGCGCTGCCGGCGGCCTTTTCGGGCTCGGCAAGAAGGATGCATCGGTTAAGGTAACGGTTGAGATCGAGGATGAAGCTCCGGTATATTACGGCGATGACGAGACCTATGAAGGCGACGCCATCTCCGAGGCGGAGGATCAAGCGGTGTCATTCGTTGCGGAGATTCTCTCCGGCATCGGCATTCACGGCAAACTGGATTCATATCGCGAGGGTGATACGATCTTCATCAACATTTCCGGTCAGGATTGCGGTGCGGCGATCGGCCGTCACGGCGAGACACTCGATGCGATCTCTTACCTGACCTCTCTGGTCGCGAACAAATACAGCGAAGAACATGTACGTGTATCTCTGGACATCGGCGGATACAAGCGTCGCCGCGAAGCGGTTATCGTTTCGATGGCGCACAAGGCCGCATCCCGTGCCGTCAAGTCCGGCAGACCGGTCGCTTTGGACGCGATGAATCCTGCCGAGCGCCGGATTGTTCACTCTTCCTTGCAGACAGTTTCAGGTATTTCTACGCACAGTGAGGGCGAAGAGCCGAATCGCAAGGTCATCGTTTCTCCTTCTGCCAAGGCAAACGGTAACGAGGTATAATCGTGCCGTCCGATCGCCCCTATACGGCATGTGCCACGCCGCCCGGCACGAGCGGCATTGCGGTGATCCGCATGTCCGGAGACGGCTCCGCGGAGGTTCTTGATCGCGTATTCCGGATCGTCCGTACCGTTGGGAATGCAAGATCTGTGGTTGATATGCCCGGATATACCGCGGCTTACGGAATTCTTTTCGATCCGAAGGATAATCACACCATCGATGAGGCGATTTGTACTCGATTTGCGGCGCCTCATTCGTACACCGGTGAAGACAGTATAGAGATCTCCTGTCATGGCGGCATTGCCGTTCGACAGGAGATTCTTCGCGTTTTATACGAGAACGGAGCGAGGGCGGCGCAACCGGGCGAATTTACCCGGAATGCTTTCCTTCGCGGCAAACTGGATCTGACACAGGCGGAAGCCGTGATGGACGTCATTTCTGCCGAATCCAGGATGGCCCTCGATGCTGCCGAGACGCAGCTGGGCGGAGTTCTCAAGGAGAAGGTTCGGGAGATCAGCGCACAGATTTTTCGTAGTTTTGCCGCGCTCGAGATGATTGTGGAATTCCCGGAGCACGAGGATACGCCCGAGAATTGTCATGCGATCATCGCGCAGTTGTCTGCACAACGGGAGCAACTTGCGGCGCTGGCGGCGTCCTTCTCTCAGGGCAGAATTGTTAGAGACGGGTTGAGCGTCGTACTCGGAGGACTTCCCAACAGCGGGAAATCATCGCTTTTTAATCATCTGGCCGGTTATGATCGTGCGATTGTCACCGATGTGCCGGGAACAACAAGAGATACGCTCGAGGTCATGGTCACCATCCGCGGTATCCCTGTCCGCTTGGAGGACACCGCAGGAATTCGCGAGACCGGCGACGCGGTCGAGAGCATCGGTGTAAAGCGTGCGCTGGATGCTTTGGAGCGCGCGGATCTTGTCCTTTGGCTCGCCAGCCCCGAGGAAGGGAAGATCAGCGAACGCGAGGTTGACGAATTGCGGGCGGCGCTGTCTGCCTCACAGGGAGACACCTCGTTCGGCATATTGATCAGCAAGTCCGACACGATGACCCGGGAAGACGCACAGATAACCAGGATGCGCATCGAAGAACGGATATCCTCGTGGAATTTTTCCGATCGAGTTACCTTCTACGAGATCGTCTCCGCGGCGACAGGAACCGGAATCGAAGCACTGGGAGAACGCATCAAAGGAATCTACGAAGAGCGGGGGCAGGGGAACACCGCAGGTGTCCTGGTTACCAATCGACGGCACTTTGAGAAGATCGACGAGGCGCGTCGTATTCTGGAACAAGCCATTGCTGTTCTCGAGGAGTCCGGCTACCCGGATATGGCATGCTCGCTCTTGCGTGTCGCGGCGGAGGCTCTGGGCGAGATCACCGGCGACACGGTAAGCGACGCCTTGGTAAGCACAATATTCGCGCGTTTTTGCGTAGGAAAATGATCGGCGGTCATAAGCGGAGTTCAAGCGAAACGTAGGATAAATGATTCGTGAACAAGCCATAGAGAAGAAGAAACAGGGGACAGGAACGAATGACAACACTCCAAGAAGCTTATCGTTTTCCCGGCGCGTACGCGGCCGGAAGTTATGATATTCTGGTCGTCGGAGCCGGGCATGCCGGTTGCGAAGCCGCTCTCGCGGCAGCCCGGAAAGGGCTGTCGACGGTGCTTTTCACGATGCAGATGGATTCCTTAGCGAACATGCCTTGCAACCCAAGTATCGGGGGGACGGCAAAGGGACAACTGGTTCGAGAGATCGACGCACTCGGCGGACAAATGGGCATTACCGCGGATCATGCCGCGATACAGATGCGCATGCTGAATCGGTCCAAGGGGCCGGCAGTATTCTCGCCGCGAGCGCAGATCGATCGTCGATTGTACAGTCGTCTGATGAAAGAACTTCTTGAGAAGCAGGAGAATCTGCTGTTACGACAGGCGGAAATCGTCGAACTTCTTACGGCAGAGGAAGAAGACGGCAGAATATCCGCTTGCGGGATCATGACACGTACCGGCGCGGTTTATGAGAGTTCTGCCGTAATCATCAGCACGGGAACCTACATGGAGTCCCGAATTATTATGGGGGAAGTCATTTGTGAGAGCGGCCCGGACGGACTGTCGCCGTCTCACGGTCTTTCCGCCTCTCTTGCAAGAGCAGGAATTGCTTTGCAACGTTTCAAGACAGGGACGCCGGTTCGGGTGAATCGCAGAAGCGTGGATTTTTCCCAGATGGAACGACAAGACGGCGAGACAGATATACCCCCGTTCTCGTATCAGCACGAGATGGACGGCATCGGTCCCAAGCCGGACCAAATTCCGTGTTGGAATGTGTGGACGTCGCCCGAGACCCGTGAAATCATTAACGGAAACTTGAACCGGTCTCCGTTATTCAGCGGCGTGATCGAGGGGACCGGGCCGAGATACTGCCCGTCGATCGAAGACAAATTCGTTAAGTTCAAGGATAAGCTGCGGCATCAGGTTTTTGTCGAGCCGATGGGATCCGATACGGAGGAGATGTACCTGCAAGGTTTGAGCACCAGTATGCCGGAGGAGATTCAGGAGAAGATCGTTCGATCGGTTCCCGGCCTCTCCCGCGCGTGGATCCAGAGATCCGCGTATGCGATCGAGTACGATTGCATCGATCCGACATCTCTGTACCCGACACTGGAATCACGTCATGTCGAGGGACTGTTTACCGCCGGGCAGATCAACGGGTCCTCCGGATATGAAGAGGCCGCCGCGCAGGGACTTATGGCGGGAATAAATGCTGCGGCGTATGTTCTTGGCGAGCGTCCGCTTGTTCTTGATCGGTCGCAGGGATACATCGGCGTACTGATTGATGATCTTGTCACCAAAGGGACTTCGGAGCCGTACCGCATGATGACTTCGCGCGCGGAATATCGCCTTTGTCTGCGGCAGGATAACGCCGACGAGCGCCTGACAGAGATCGGATATCGATACGGCCTGATTTCTGAAGACAGGTATCAGAAATTTGTCGAGAAGCGTACGGCCATTGCCGCGGAAGAGAATCGCTTGCGCACCACACATCTTCCGCCGTCCGAGAAATTGTCCGAGATCGTTCTTGCGCTCGGCAGTACTCCGCCGTCCTCCGGAATTTCACTTGCGGAACTTCTGCGCCGTCCGCAGATTCATTACGCGGATCTTGCGCCTGTCGACCCGGGCCGGGGAACTTTGCCGGAATCGGTAACCTTTGGCGTCGAGGTGAATATCAAATACGAAGGATACATTCGTCTTGAGAAAGACCGCATTGAGAAGTTTATTTCCCTCGAACATCGGAGTCTTCCGCAGGATCTTCCGTATACGGAGATTTCCGGCCTTCGTCTGGAGGCTCGTCAGAAACTCGCGTCGCATCGGCCGGTCAATGTCGGGCAGGCATCGCGAATTTCCGGAGTATCTCCCGCGGACATCGCGGTGCTTCTGGTTTACATCGACGCGAAAAGAAGACGGGAGGGAAGCTGATGGAGAGTAAGAGAATCCGGCCGGATCACGCGGCCAAGAAGGCCGCCAATAAAACATCCCCGGTATCCGATCACGTGATATCGAAAACGATGCCGGATCCAGGCGGTGTTTCTGATGCGCCGGTCCAGCCAACGGTCGTGAATCCGGATTTTCCTTTGGTCGCGTCCGGAGCCGCGGAGATATCGGTCCCGCTGTCCGCGGAGAACATCCGCGCGTTTGCCCTGTACGCCCAGATGCTCAAGGAATGGAACGAACGGATGAACCTCACCAATATCACCGATGATCAGGGAATTGCACTGCGGCACTTCGTTGATTCTCTGACGCTGGTTCCGCATATCGAGAAGGAGATCAAAAGGAAGCACGGATCGCCGCTGTCGCTGATCGACGTCGGAACCGGTGCCGGATTTCCGGGAATCCCCCTCAAAGTTGCCATACCGGAGCTCGAAGTTACCTTGCTCGACTCTTTACGCAAACGTATCGGATTTCTCGATGCGGTTTGTGAGGCGCTCTCTCTTCGGGGAATCTCGACGGTCCACGGACGTGCGGAGGACGCCGGCCGATCCAAGGCACACCGTGAGAACTACGATGTTGCGACAGCCCGGGCGGTCGCTTCGCTGCCGATCCTGTGTGAATACTGTATGCCGTTTGTGAGAATCGGCGGTGTTTTTCTGGCGATGAAGGGATATGCGGACGAAGAAGTTGAGGCTGCCCGCAAAGCGGTGGTAACCCTCGGCGGAACCATTGAAGATCGCTTCGATTTTACGCTGCCCGGTACGGATATGCGCCGTTCGATCATTGTTATCCGCAAAGTTCGGTCGACACCGCCGAAATTTCCGCGGCAGGCCGGCAAACCGGAAAAGGAGCCGCTCATATGATCGCCGTAAACTTAGCCTTGATGATGGCAATCTATGTATGCATCGGTTTTTTTGCGAGACAACGACGCATTGTTGATGATCGGTTCTCCGCTTCTCTTGCGGCGCTGATCTTTAACTTCATCTTCCCGTGCGCGGTTATCTCATCTCTGTCGTCCGAGTATGATCCGAAAGAACTCGTGAACGGAGGCGCACTACTTGTTATCAGTGTCATATCAATGGCCGTCATGCTGCTTCTTGGTCTTGTCGTGAATCGAATCTCCGGCAAGAACGATGATATGTCACGCATTCTTCTGGTTAATCTGATGTTCACGAACTTCACGTATATGGCTTTCCCGATCATGGAGATTCTTTATGGAGATATCGGAAGATTCTATATCGCCGTGTATACAATTCCCGTGCGCATTCTCTTCTATATCGCGACTCCGTTGATCTTTACTCTCGGCAAAGACAATGACAAGAGCGGTGACCCCGGCATCCGGAGAGTGGCTCGCGGCGTGATGCGTGCGATCCTGTCGCCGCCGGTTCTCGCCGTACCTGTAGGTCTTCTGATTTACTTCTTTGGCATAGAGATTCCCGAGCCCTTCAATACGGTAATCGAAAAGCTCGCGGGAACCGCGTCACCTCTCGGCATGATCCTCTGTGGCATAACGCTCGCGGCGATCCCTCTGTCTCGAATCCGTCAGGAAAAGAGACTGTTCCTGATCGCTGCACTTCGCCTCATCGCGGCTCCGGCTTTGTTGCTCGGACTTTACCTCGCGGTCACCAGATTCATGCCGATTGATCCGGTAGTCGCGAAAGTTTCGATTCTTTACGCCGCGTTGCCCGCCGCCGCGACGACCACTGTTCTGGCGATCAAAGCACAGAGCGACGCTACCAAAGCCGCACAATGTGTCTTTCTTACGACCCTTCTGTCGATCGTCACCTTGCCGATTTGGGTCGAGATACTGAATCGATTGGTGATCAGCTGATCTTTTCGCCCATAATCCCGTCATGTGGTACTCCTCTTGGCATTACGTAAGAAAAAGGGGCTGTCTCAAAACTTCTGTTCTGAGGCAGTCCCTTATCAATTAAAACCGATGTGTCAGGAAGAATAGCCTCAGGTGATGACTCCCGTACTTTCGAATCCCGGATTGAAGGTCTCCGTGGGGACGATTTCCTCGATATTCTCTTCAACATAATCGAACAGATTCACAAACCCTACAAAAGAGTAATCGTCGGTATCGTAACAGGCGATCTCTGTATATCCAAGAAGGAAGAGTTTATCTCCGATATAGATGGCGCGGCTGATTCCCGAAGAGATGTTCGCATCATAGCTCTTGAAGAGACTTAGGTGCTTCAAGTCACCGCCGGCATTGATTCCGATCAGGACATATCCGTCGATGTATTCACTGCCGAATTCGCCGGCAGGCATATCAAACGATAGAGGCAGACCGATAAATCCACGTTCCAGATCGACGAGGAGAGCCTTCGGATTATACTGGACCTCAGAATATCCGTAACTTGTTCCATAAATGAGTTTGCTGACCATCACGGGATTTTCCTGGTCACTGACATCGAAAACCGCGATCTTCAGACCGGCGGTTCGCACGGAACCGCCCTGCATGTACGTCTCATTGCCGATTGCCAAGACCAGCGTATCGCTGATCATATGCAGGTAGTTGCTGTAACCGGGAATCTTCAGTTCGCCGGCAACCTTCATATCCTCAGGATCGGAGGCATCGATGACGAAGAACGGATCCATCTGCTCAAAAGTGACCAGATAAATAACGTCCCCATTAAAGCGGGCCGAATAAATGGTCTCGCCCGGCGCAAGGTCGCGTAAAACGGAAATAATCGAGAGATCCTCTTCAAGAGCGACAATGTTATTGGATGTTGAACCGCTCCAAGACCCGGAGGTTGTCGCGATGCGAAGCACACCCTCATACTCATCGATCGAATACTGATTCAGAACCGTACCGTTCACGAGTCCCATCGCCTTAGGCGCAAGCAAGTTCTCGCCGATCGAGAATGCCAGAATGCGTGTCTTGTAGACATCGTCATCTGCTGAAGCCTTCGTGTCCTGATCTTCCGCATCCTCGTAGAAATCCTCGAACGTCTTATAAATGTCCGTATCCCAGATAGTGCCGGCAATGTAGAGCGTATCCTGAGTCGAGTAGATAATATTGCCCGCACCGAGAACGGCCTTGGTCAACACATCAGAATCTTCATCCATTACGTTGATTGCTGAAACGACGGTGAACGTATCCGCGTTGATCGTGTTCGCGATATAGATATCCTTCGCGGGGATCATCTCCCACACGCCGTCCTGGTTTGTGACACGCGGTAACATATCCTCTGTAACTTCACCATACATGTAGAAATACTTGGATGTGACCAGGAAAATCATATCATCCACACGACGCGAGCTAACGTAGTACCCCTCCTGGGAGAAGCTGCGAGTTCTGACCGGTTCGGAAGGGTCCGATACATCATACGACTCGACAAAAACGTACTCATACGGCTGATAGATATAGGGCTCCGTTGCGGCAGTATCATCCTGAGCAACATCCTCTTCATAGGAATAATCATACATATAATAGTAATTATAAACGTTTCCGATGACACTTACGGTCTTCGTCTCGGGATCATAGTAGAATTCGACGTAGTAACGATCGGAAGTAATTTCCGACAATCCCGGAATGGTGGCAACAACTTCCATATTGCTCTCGTCACGGACATCCACAACGAAAAGAACCTGATTTGTAATGTAATAGATGAACTCGCCGTCGGTCTTAACGATATCCGCTTCATCCACACCTTCGACCTGGATATTGGTCTCGGAATAATCACCCTTCGAATCGGAGGGTGTCATGGAAGGACTTGCTCCGGTAGTCGCAGCCGGCTCTCCTGCGGAATCTTCCGACACCGCGCCTTCTTCTTCCCATCCGTCACCGTACGATGCATTCCTGCCGGCGTTCTCTCGGCATTCTCCGAGTACAAGAAGAAGATCCTCGTTATCCTCGTAAACAAAAACATCTTCGCTGTCGAATGTGAACGTCTCTTCCGGAACCGACGTCGGTTCCGGCGCTTGCGTCTCGGTGGGAGCCGGGGTGGTTTCCGTTGCCGACGGAGTCGTCTCGTCTGGAGTCAAGGTAACACCCTGTGACTCCGATGTGTCCCGGGTCGTAGGCGTCGTCTCATCGGAAGTCGTGCACCAAGTCTCCGTCGCATCCGCGACGGATTCATCTGCCATGGTCACGGACGCGTAGTTTGTCGGTCTCGATAAATTCCTCTGAAGCGCCGGCCAAATGATAAAAAAGCCAACAGCGCCAATAAACGCACACACCGCGAGCGACAGTGCCGGCACAAGAATGCGCTTAAAACTCTTCTTCTTGTTCTTCTCCATGGAAACGTCCTCCGTTCGTGCCTTGGCCACGGCATAGCGCGTCCTCGCGAGTAAATCCTCGCTCACCTCGATTGGCTCCAGTTCTTTCCTCAAATCATCCTTGAGCATAGATTATTCCTCTCCTTCCGTGAAGGGGGCCAGAACCTTGCGGGCTCTGAACAGTCTTGTTCTTACGGCTCCCTCCGTGATGCGCAGCGTCGATGCAATTTCCTCGTTCGAAAGGTCGTAGTAGAATTTCAATAGAACAACATCTTTATATTTTGCCGGTAATTTGCAGACCGCTTGCATAAGCGGTGATGCCGAATGGCTGTCAAGACGGCCGACCATTCTCTCCTCTTCGCGAGGCGCTACCGGTGTCTTCCTCCGCGGAGGCTCCGCATCGGCGGACTTACTCTCGCGCCAAGCTTCGAAGGACACAACCTTGGTCATCCACGCAGAGCGCAGATAATCGCGACAGACATTACGAGCGATGGCCAGAAGCCAGTATTTGACCGGCGTATCCTGACGATAGGTGTGTGCCTTGCGGACGACCTTCACGAATACATCCTGAAAAGCGTCCTCGGCTAGGGATTGCTTCCCGAGATAAACGGTGCAGATCCGAAGAACATCATTGCCGTATAGGCTGTATAATTCCTCGATATCCAGCGCCGGACTGTCCGTGACAGCCGGAAGCGACGAATCTTCCGTGTGCATATTGATAACCTCTCTACACATATGACGATTGAGCGCGAAAATTTGTTACAGAATTCAGGGAAAAATTTTCCGCCCGATAAAAAACTTTTTGAACACTCTAAATATAACAGATTTTCTTGTGAATAATATCGACAGATTGGTTCGCACCTGCAACAATTCCGCAATTTGCTTTCTGAACAACCAAACGTTTCGCGATAAGGAATTACGTTAATAAGTATTATTCGCGTGTATGCGCGCGTGCGCGAGAAATTTTTGGTATAATAGACGCAATATTGTCTTTGTAAGACGTCGGGAGGATGTTGAAATGGCAGATTCATCGGGTCCGAAGGGCCGCGATACAGTTGACGGCAAGGATCTTCGCAAACAACAGGAAGCACAGGTGGACGAGGTATTCCGTTCCGCACAGAATACGATCATTCCGGTCGATCTCGAAGCGGAGATGAAGAAGTCCTTCATCGATTATGCGATGAGTGTTATTTCGGATCGTGCGCTTCCGGATATTCGTGACGGCTTGAAGCCGGTACATCGACGTATCCTGTATTCGATGTTTACGCAGGGCTTCACGCCCGATAAAGCATATCGTAAGTGCGCCACGACCGTCGGTGATGTTCTGGGTCGTTTTCACCCGCACGGTGACGCTTCGGTTTATGACGCGCTCGTTCGCCTCGCGCAGGATTTTTCGATGCGACATATGTTGGTCGACGGTCATGGTAATTTCGGCTCCATGGACGGTGATCCGCCGGCTGCGTATCGTTATACGGAAGCAAGACTCGCCAAGACCGCCATGGAGATGATGAGCGATATCAACAAGAACACCGTTGATTTCCGCCCGAACTTCGATGAACACGAGATGGAGCCGATCGCGTTGCCTGCTCGTTTCCCCAATCTTCTCGTCAACGGCTCCGTCGGTATTGCCGTCGGTATGGCGACCAGTATCCCGCCGCACAATATGGGCGAGGTGATCGACGGCGTTATTATGCTTCTGGACAATCCGGACGCGACGATCGACGATTTGATGACGGTTGTTAAGGGACCGGATTTCCCGACATATGGTGCGATTCTGGGACAGCGAGGGATTCGTGACGCTTATACGACGGGCCGCGGCCGGATCGTTGTCCGTGCGCATACCGACATTGAACCGATGAAGAACAATCGTCAGCGCATCATCGTGCGAGATCTTCCCTATATGGTGAACAAGGCTCGTTTGATCGAGAGAATCGCGGATCTTGTCAAAGAGAAGAAGGTCGAGGGAATCTCGGATATTCGTGACGAGTCCGATCGTAATGAGGCGGTTCGTATTGTTATCGAGCTCAGGAAGGACGCGAATGCCAATGTCGTGTTGAACCAACTCTATAAGAATTCGCAACTTCAGGACGCTTTCAACGCGAACATGCTTGCTCTTGTACCGGATGAACTCGGCCGATTAGAGCCGAAGACAATAACACTGATGGATGCGCTGACGCATTATATCCGTCACCAGGAAGATGTAATCCGACGTCGCACGCGCTTCGATTTGGAGAAGGCGGAGGCGAGGAAGCACATTGTCGAGGGTCTTCTTAAGGCAATCGATCATATCGACGAGGTCATTGCGATTATCCGGAGTTCCCGCACGGAGGATCAGGCGAAGCTACGCCTTTCCGAACGCTTCGAATTCTCAGAGAAGCAGGCACAGCACATTGTCGACATGCGCCTCGGACGTCTTACCGGACTCGAACGCGAGAAGCTGGAGGCGGAATATCGCGATCTGGAAGAGAAGATCGCGTATTTCCAGAAGATTCTCGCAGATGAAGGCCTCCTGCACGACGTCATTAAGACAGAGATCACGGCGGTCAGGAATCGCTATGCCGATGTTCGCCGTACGGCAATTGAGGCCGGCGAGGATGATGATATCGACGACGAATCTCTGATTCAGGAAGAAGAAGTCGTTGTCACACTGACGCACTTAGGTTATGTGAAGCGTCTGCCGATCGATACCTACAAGAGCCAGCATCGCGGCGGTCGCGGAATCTCGGGACTTGCGACGCGCGAAGAGGACTTTGTCGAGAATATTATCACAACGTCAACACACGCCGTTCTGCTGTGCTTCACGAATCGTGGTCGCGTCTTCCGCCTCAAGGGATATCAGGTGCCCGAAGCAAGTCGTCAAGCCAAGGGAACTGCGATTGTTAACCTTCTGCAATTGGACGGAGAAGAGAAGGTGAAGACCGTCATTCCCGTATCGAATTTCGAGGAGGGCGGCTTCCTTATGATGGCGACGCGTAACGGCGTCGTGAAGAAGACGGAACTCATGGAGTACGCCCGCATCAATAAGAGCGGACTCATTGCCGTCAATCTTCGTGAAGATGACGAGCTTGTCGGCGTCCGCTTGACGGACGGAGAATGCGACATCGTTCTTGTTACCCGCAAAGGAATGTCGATCCGGTTCGGTGAAGACGACGTCCGTGACACCGGTCGCAATACGATGGGTGTCCGTGGAATTACACTTTCCGACGACGACGAGGTTATCGGAATGGCACCGATCATCGAGGGCCATAACCTGCTGGTGGTTTCCGAGAAGGGTTTCGGCAAGCGTACGGAGATGGACGAGTACCGTGTTCAGACACGTGGCGGCAAGGGTCTGATCACCTATCGAGTCGCCGAGAAGACCGGACCGCTGGTCCAGCTTGCTCTCGTCGATGACAGTAAGGACATTATGCTCATCAACGATTCCGGAATTGTGATCCGTCTCAGTGCGGCAGAAATTCCCGTGCTGTCGCGTGTCACACAAGGCGTAACCTTGATGCGCACCCGGGATGCTCGCGTCGTCGACATCGCCGTGGTAGACCATCTGGAGGAAGAAGAGTTTGCGGAGGAATCGCAGGAGACGGATTCCGATGCTTCGGACGTCGACACAGCGATCGAAGAGGTAATCCCGACGGAATCGGATGTAATCGACACAGCCACAGATGAATTATTTGACGCGGAATACCGTGCCGACGACGATTCGGAAACGAATACGGAGGAGTAATCCGCGATAAGCGTTACGTTGAGACCGTTTGCCGGCGAGAGTGCCGGCGAGAAGGAAGGAACAACAAGTGAGAACATTTCTTGAGAGAAGAACAACTGCCTCGATGCCCGGCACGAAGATCCTTCGGGAGATGCATGGCCGTAACGGCCTCCGCAGCAACATGATGCGGACGGCACGATTAGCGGCGGCGCTTTTGATGACAGTACTCGCGATCGGCTTTCCCGCGTTGGCGGATATCGGACAGGAAGAGATCGAATTACCTCTGATTGACGAAGTCGAGTGCGAGTCCTATATCGTCTACAATCGGACGAAGGATGAGATTGTCATTGAGAAGAACGCAGACGGGAAGATCTATCCCGCGAGTATGACAAAGATCATGACAGCCGCTTTGACGCTCGATACGCTCCAGACGGATCAGATTCTGACGGCGAGCAATGCGGCAATCAATGCGATTACACCGAACTCGACGAAGATGAAGCTTGTCATTGGAGAACAGACGACGGTTTCGGAACTTCTTTTCGGACTGATGCTTCCTTCCGGCAATGATGCGGCCAATGTCCTGGGTGAAGCAATCGTCGATGCGACAGCGTATTCGGACGCCGCTAATCCCGATCGCTCGAAGCTCGGTCTTTTCTCGGATCTGATGAATCAGAAGGCCGCAGAACTCGGACTTACTTCGACGCATTTCGTAAATGCCAACGGTCTTCATGACCCGAACCACTATACGACAGCGGCTGAGCTTGCTAAGATTTTCGATTATGCATTGGAAAAACCGGATTTCCGGACGGTAATCTCCGCCCCGACCCATGTCTTCAAAGCGACGAACATCAAGGAACACAATTTCGATGCTTGGAGCATTGTCAAGAATACGAACTGTCTTTTGACGGATCCATGGATTCTCGGAGCCGATGCGAAGGTCGCTCAGATCGTCGGCGGGAAGACGGGAACCACGGTAGACGGCGGCACAGGCATGACGGTTCTGGCAGTTGATCAGAACGGTGACGAGTTGATTACCGTGGTTTGCGGAATTCCCTATGTCGATGCGAACCGTCAGACGGCATACGTTGCTGCGGTTCTCAAGGAAGGTGCCCGGATCTGTTTCGAGAGTGATCCCGTTGTCCGGGTCGCGGGCAATGTCCTGGATAATCAACCGACCAACGCGCCGGCTTCGATGAAGCCGACGGGTGAGACAGGGATCACAACCGATCCTTCGACACCCGAGGAGACCGCCATGACAGAGCCGTCCGCTGCGGAGACGACGACAGCGGAATCATCCGCCGCGCCTCTTGCGACACCGGAGCCGACACCGTCTCCCGCGACGGATGACTTTGTTCTCTTCCGCTTCGTGCGGGAACAGCCCGTGCTTTCGATTATTATCGGCGCCGTGCTCTTGATCGTGATTGTTCTGGTGGCTGTATATCTGATCGCCAACCGCAGCCGCAGACGCCCGAAGAACAGCGGGATACGCCGCATTTAAGTTTGATCGAATTGCCTTGTAGATCATATGCGTGAAGAGATACAATCATTAGCGCGGCGACGACTGGCCGCAAATCGTTACTGGAGGTATGACTTGTGAAAGTAGTTAGGGATCTATTCGGAACAATTGACGGGAAGGACGTCTATTCTTTTACGTTAAGTAATGATCAGATGGAAGTTTGCCTCATCGAGTACGGTGCGGCGGTAAAATCAATCGTTGTGCCGGGTCGGGACAATCAACCGGTCTCTGTCGCGCTCGGACTGGAAACTCTCGAAGATTATCGGAAGAATATATTCTTTCTGGGGGCTATATGCGGCCGACACGCCAATCGTATCGAGGATGCCGAGTTTCAGCTCAACGGACATACCTATAACCTTGAGAAGAACGACGGCGACAACAGTCTGCACAGCGGAGCAAACGGATTTCACAGTCGCGTTTTCTCTGGACGCGAGATAGCAAACGGCGTTGAGTTTTCGCTGCGGAGCGAGGCTTTCGATCAGGGATTTCCCGGAAACGTGGACTTTGTCGTGACATACACGCTGACAGAAGAGAACGGATTGCTGCTCTCCTATCGAGCGGTAAGCGACACTGATACGGTATTCAACCCGACAAGCCACGCATACTTTAACCTTGAGAGCGGCGGTAGCGTACTCGATCATACGTTGACGATTGAGGCGGATTTCTATACCCCGGTTACGCCCGATGCCATACCCACGGGAGAGATTCTCAAGGTTAGCGGCACCCCCTTCGACTTCACCCGGGAACGCCGCGTAGGCCAAGCGGTTGAAGACCAGCTTTCTCCGGTTGAAGCGGGATATGACCACAATTTTGTGCTGCGGGGCTCCGGTCCCCGCCGGATTGCGACAATTGCGGCACCGAAATCCGGTGTTGTCATGGAAGTTTACTCGGATATGCCGGGTCTGCAATTCTACTCCGGTAATTTTCTTGCGGGGTATTCCTATCCGAGCGGCAAGCCCGGAGGGAGGCACAGCGGATTTTGTCTGGAGACTCAGTTTTTTCCGAATTCACTTCGCCACGCTCATTTCCCTCAACCCATTCTTCGGGCATGGGATGTTTTCGAGAGCATCACGGAATACCGTTTCTCCGCCAGATAAACGAATAAATCGCCTATCAAAAAAATCCCCCCCGACGGTAATCCGTCAGGGGGGATTTCTTAATGGTAGAAGAAGAAGGAATTAGAGATCCTTGACTTCGTTCAGTATTGACTTAACCTGTTCAGCAGAGTTCTGGAGGAAACGAAGCTCCTGCGGGTCGAGCTCAACTTCAAGAACTCGCTCAACGCCGTCGTAACCGATAATGGTCGGAACGTTGGTGGCAACATCGCGGATACCATACTGGCCGTTCAGAACACTTCCGACGGTGCGGATGGTATTCTCGCCCTTGAGGAGTGACTTGGCAATCGTAGAAACAGAAACAGCGATTCCATTGAAGGTAGCGCCCTTGAGCTTGATGACTTCCGCGCCCGAGTAACGTGTTCTCTCGGCGATCTCGATACGATCGGCCTGTGTGAAGCTGATTCCCGTTGTCTTGGCGTAATCGTCAATCGAGAGTCCGGCAATGTTCGTAGCGCTCCAGGCAGGAAGCTGAGAATCACCGTGCTCACCGATAATATAGCCGTGGACATTGCGGACGTCGATATTCAGCTTCTCAGAAAGCAGTGTGCGGAATCTGGCACTGTCGAGAACGGTTCCCGAACCGAGAACACGATTTCTGGGAAGCCCGGACCACATGGTTACCATATACGTCAGGATGTCGCAAGGATTGGAGACCACGAGAATATTACCACTGGTGTAATTCTCCATGATGCTTGTTGTAATCGTCTTGCCGAGAGAGACGTTCTTCTTGGCAAGATCCAGACGTGTCTCGCCGGGTTTGCGGGGAATTCCGGCTGTGAGAATAATCAGATCACAATTCTTCACATCGGCATAACTTCCTGCGTAAATCTCCATTTGTCCCAGGAAAGGCAGACCATGACTGATATCGAGAGCCTCACCCTTAGCTTTATCCTGGTTGACATCAATCAGGACAAGTTCCGAACACATCTGCTGAATCGCCATCGAAAAAGCGATTGACGATCCGACGGCTCCAGCTCCGATAATCGCAACCTTAGAACCATGCTTCTTATTCATTTATTCACCCACTCTCATAAGTTTGTCCCGGCGGCTCTTCCGCTCGGCATCTTTGTCATCGATCGTCAGCACATGGAATAATGAAAGAATGCTTCATCGATTCTTGCAATTCACACACACTGATACCCGAAACCTTATTCTTACTCTTATTATACTCGAATCGAGGCTAAAAGACGCAAAAAACCAGCAATGCGTATTCTATAAAAAAGCGACATCGAATGCAATGATTTTCCGTCAAAAATCACGTTTTACCTATGGATAAAGAACGTTTTCCGACCATTGATGTATTCAGCGCGAAAAAATGGAATCCGAAACAAAATGCAGGAGGTAAGAGCATGCCTTGCCGTGCACTTGTGAATCTCTGTGCGTGGATCGGGCAGATCATCTCTTCTGACTCTGAAACATGGTCGAATTCATTGAGGCAAAAACAACGCTAATTATTCGCGCGCACGAATACTACTATATAAGCGCAGAAGATGTATCGAGAAAAAGCATGAAGAATTCTCGCCTGGAACGGACTTTCTTCAAAATGCAAAAACATGTTAAAAATCGGTTGACAGAAAGGCGATTGTGAGATAAAGTAAATATCCGGCTGAGGCAAACAAAAGCGAGCAGCGGCCGGGGTACCAAGGATCCGAGAACGGCAAAAAAATCGCTAAAAAAGTGGTTGACAGAGACGGGAACGGATGGTATCATA
>JAEWUD010000043.1 GCA_023397475.1 Bacillota bacterium | reverse complement strand
CCCGTTTCGCCCATAAAAGTTCAATCAGAATCCTGCGCTAGGGAGAGGAGTTATGGGCGAAATCAAGGTCATCGGTCCTTTTCGCCCATACAGGTCCGGCTATGAGTATGGGCGAAACCGGGGGTTGCAGCCCATTTCGCCCATAAAAGTTCAATCAGAATCCCGCGCCGGGAGTCTCGTGTGAAGAGGCGCGACCACGCCCGCCTCTCAGTTCTCTTTCTTATCGTACGTGAAGGGATACCCATAGAAGCTCGTCGATGTCTCCTTGGCTATCTCAATCTTCTGCAGGACAACGCCCGCGTCAACCGCCAGCACGGCCAGTCGATGGGAACCCTCCGCCAGCGTAATCGGGACGTGAATCCTCCGGCCGTTGTCGAGAACGTACTGACACCAGTCGGCATCATCTGTATCTCCGGCCGCGAAACGCTCCGGCAGTGTATCGAGAGTCACCGGTGCCTCGTCATCGACGCGGATCGCAGTCCGCAGCCCCCGGTTCTTCACGGGATTATTCGTCGGGGCAATAAAGAGCGTCACGGTATAGTCTCCGCCATTACTCACATGGAAGTGGTACTCGAGCTCCGGTCCTTCCCCGGCATTCTCATAAGATATCGCCCAGGGATAGGATTTCATCGCGACGCCGTTCTTGCCGTAATCAGCAATCCGGACCCACGAGGCGCCGTTCTTTTCGCGCATGACCGCGTATGCATCTGCCGGTATCGAGAGCACGCCCACAGACTCCGCGAATTCACCCGGAGCGAGTGCCGTTTTTCTCGCGGCAACCGCCTTCACGCGAACGCGAATCTCCCGGTCACCCGCGCGAAGGATCACGAATCCTTGTCGATTTTCCGTGATTGCCGTAGCGTCGACTCGAACCTCGATCCGCGACGCAGCCGGCCCATCCTTGTTCTCCGGCAAGAGAATCCAGTCCTCCGATGCCACCATCTCAACCGGCGGCAATTCTCCACAAGTTGTTAGGAGGAGAATCTCACGAACCGTCTCTTCACTGGAGGAGAACGGCGTCATCTCTGCCTCACCCTCCGTGATCGGATCTCTCCCCTCCACGACAACGAGAAGTTCTCCGTCCCCTGTGGTCTCCGGCAGTTCGACCGGTGCGGGATACTCCGAGCCCTCATCGTTCCAGGCCTGGAAGTTCACATGCTTCGACGACATCTCATGCCGCCACTTGCCGCCGGACATCTCCTCGTTATATCGACGAACCAGTTCCTTGTCCGTCACAACACAAGAGAGAATTCTCTCCCGAATCACGTCGGCGTAACTCGCCTTCCATGCGTAAAGTTTCTCCCACCATCCGGTGAGAATCATCATGCGTCGAAGATTTGCCGAGGCCATGGCGGGAAATTCGACAAGTCCGTAGAATGCGTCGCGTCTCTCTTCCGGAATGAACGAGCGAATCTCTTCGACGCGTGCCTCTATTGACGACGCCCGATCCAACTCTCGAAAAGCTTCGCGATCCGCACCGAAATCAAACGTATCCGGATGCGTCGCCTCCGGCCGCCGGTCGCCGTTCATCCGCGTGTATGCGTCAAGGATCGCTTCGATCTTCTCACATATCGCCTCATCGCAAGCCGGCGCGAACTGTTGGCGCGTCCATGCGGCAAGGAATTCTCGCGTCCGGTTCGGCTCGCTCCATTTCCCGAAATCATATGCCAGCGACAGGAAGTACGACAACGGCAGTTCTACCGGTCGCAGGTCGCCGACGTTCACAACCCAGAGGTCTTTAATCCCGTAGGCATATGCCGAGGTGAGCTGTTCCCAGGCCTTCGTGATCGGCGTCGAGTTCACCCATTCGTAGGAGATCGGTCCGCCGTGATAATCGAAGTGATAATAGATTCCCCAGCCGGCCTTGCGATCACGGTTCGCTGCGGTTGGCAACGTCCGCAGGTTCCCGAAATTATCGTCAGACAACAGAAGCATCACATCGTCGAGTTCTTCCCACGTTGCGAGCCCCTCCGTCTTACTGTCTCCGTAATAATAGTCCTCGACTTCTTTGTAGAGCGCGAGAACTTTCTGTGCGTCGGGAAGCCCTCCATCTCTCAGGATCTTCTTCTGGTCCCGGATCGTCTTCTTCAACAGTTCAATATTGTCGCCGAGCGTCGCATTCTCTCCGAGGATCTTACTGTCGCGCTCGCCGCGCATGCCGATCGTGACAAGCGATTTGTAATCCTTATTGCGCGCGACCCCGTCACTCCAGAAATCGTAGAGTCCGCGTTCGTTGCTGTAATAGCTCCAATCCTTGCCATAGCCGATCTCATTAGAATCGGTACACAGATGAGAGAATTCCTCTCCTGCGCGAAAAAGCGGCTCATGATGGCTTGTTCCCATCGTGATGCCGAGCTGCGTCGCTAACTCCGCAGAAGCAGTCGGATACGCCCGTCCGTCCTCACTGAACACGCCCGTCCACATTGCCGGCCACAGGAAGTTCCCTTTGAGGCGAAGCAGAAGCTCGAAAACGGTCTCGTAAAAGTTCTCGTTGAATCCGCCGAATGTCGTATGAACCCAATTTCCCAGAGAAGGCCATTCGTCATTCAGGAAAAATCCGCGTAACCGAACCGACGGCTCCGGAGATTGATAGTCCAAATCTTCGCGCAAGACGGTGACTTTCTCGCGTTTTGTGACGGTAACATCTGCCCAGTACTGCCAGGGCGACACGCCGGCTAATTCCGACAAGCGCAACAGGCCGTACTCCGCTCCGACCAAATCACTTCCCGCGACAACGATGATCTCCCGACCTTTTCGCGGCAACACTGTACAGAGGAAGCTCTCCCGTTTCCCTTCCAGTGCCTTACCCTCAATCGCGCCGTTGCGGACGAGGCGATCAATGAATCCTTCGTCTCCGAGAATACCCGCGACGATGACCACATCGGCATTCGCCGACGCACCGTTATCCGGATCCTCTGATCCCGCCACGCGGATATCGCAAGGGCGGTTTCCCGTTATCGCCCGAAAATCCCGTGCAACATATGAGGCGATCCTCGAGAGACCAGAGTTTCTGCGGTCGACCGCGATCACGGTCTTCTTGCCGGTAGCTGCCAAAATCATCTCATCCATATCTACATCTCCCATTTCATCCGAACAGGAAGAAGGGGTGCCCATCGCTGAGAACCCCCTCCATACTGTACGGTTTCCCGTTCTTATTCTAGCATGTTTTTCTTTACTGCTTGTAGGCCTCGTTATACAGAGCGACCATATCTTCGCAGCTCAGGCCCTGGCAAGAAGCAACATACTCTTCCCACTGGGTAGCGATGTCTTTCTGGCCTGTGACGAAACTGAGCGTCCATGCGTTGACGTTGTCGATCAACGGTGTCTTCCAGAGGTTCAGCTGCTCGTTCTGCTCTTCCGAAGTACGAACACCGGGCTCAAGAGGCTCATACGATCTGTACTCTCTTGTACGGTTCACGAAATCGCGGATGACCGGGATGAAGTTATCGGTGTTTTCCGCTGTTGTGTGACCATACCAGAAGTTTCCGCCGGCATATCCCCACTGAAGACGAATGTCGACATCTTCTTCCGCACCGGAGATTCCGAGACCACCGCACTTGAAGCCGGGAAGGAGAGCCTTAACGGTCTCGCCTGCATCATTGGTCACATACTCGAAGGTCTCACCCTCGATGCCCCACTTAATGAGTGTGTAAGCTTCGGGAGAATACCAGAGCCAGTCGACAAAGCGCATCATCTGGATGAAGCCCTCTTCACCGAGATCGTCAAGAGCGTTCTTGGAGATCATGACGCCGTTCTCAAGACGGGAGTTGGTGGCAACATAATCCTTGGATCCCTGCGGATAAACCGTAACATAGGTGGAAGCATCCGGATTGATATCCTTCTGGATCTCCTTGAGGCTGTCCGTGAAGGTTGCATACTGTCCGCGGTTAACGCTGATTATAACTGTCTCGCCGTTGTAGAACTTCGCCGTAGCTGTCGCATCTTCCTGTGTGAAGGTCTCAGGATCAAGGATGCCTTCCTTGATGAAGCGGTTCGCAACTGTGACAAACTCCTTGTAATCTTCTGTGATCGGAGAGAAATACCAGGAATCCGTTGCGGAGTCATACTTCATTCCGTCTTCGATTCCCCAACCGGCCGTGACGCCATAGGACGCGCCGATCAATTTGAGGAGGTTACCGCCGTTGCCCTGACCGGATTCAGATCCGCACCAGAGGTCAGACCAGATGTAATCATCCTCTTCACACATTCCCTGCTCAACCATGTAGGCCTTTACGCCGACAAGGATGTCGCAAAGATCATTCCACGTCCAATCCTTCTCGAGCGACGGGATATCATATCCGGCAGCCTTGAAGATATCTTCGCGGATCAGGAGCGTGTAATCCTGAATGGGAGCCTCATGCATACCGGGCAGACGATAGTACTTGCCGTCGGCACGCGTGATGGAGTCGAGTTCAGGCTGCATGCTGTAGGTCTCGACGAAATTCTGATAGTACGGCATGTACTGCACGTAATCAGAAACCGCGACAACGGCACCGCCGTCGATGAATGCGGACTCGTCATAGATCTTGGGGACAATGTACTTGGAGGCACCGGCGTTGATGTCCAGCGTGACGCTGTCCATGTACGTGGAGCTGTCATACGAAGTGATATCGAGCGTTACATTCGTAAGCTCGGTGATCTTCGCGAAAACACCCTCGGTCTTCCATGTGTCAACCATCGGGTACCAGCTGGCATCGCTGAAATACATCGAATAATTGACCGGCTCGTCAGAATGGAATGTTGCGTCGAGGCCGAAATCATACGGAAGGTCCGCTTCCGTAGGGGCTGCCGTCGTCACCGCCGCATCCGTCGCCTTGGCGGTTCCGGCTGTGGTGGATTCAGTGGGCTGTGTTGTACCGCATGCGGCTACGCTGAGTAGCATCATCGCGGCAAGGGCTGCGCTCAATAGCTTCTTTTTCATTAACCTTACCTCCTGCGTGTTAACTTCATTGCTATCTGCACCGGCACACACACCCTTCATTGCGTGACTCCGGTTACATTCTTTTCGATTGGCGTCTTATTCCTTGACGCCGCCAAGCATCATTCCCTGTACGTAGTACTTCTGGACAACCGGATAAATCAGCACGATCGGGATGATCATCAGAATCATCGAGCATGACCGGATGTTCGCGGCTATCTGTTGTGTATCTGCATTCGCCACACCGGGATCTGCCGTCGTCGTCGCTCCCGCGATCAAGGTCTGCAGGTAGTAAGCGACGGGCCAACTGGATCGTTCCTGCAGGTACAGACGTGCATTGAACCAGTTATTCCAGTATCCGACGGCGTAGAAGAGGGTCATCGTAGCGAGAATCGGCTTCGAAAGCGGAAGAACAATACGTGTAAAAACTCCGAACTTACTTAATCCGTCAATCTCTCCGGCTTCCTCCAGCTCCTTGGGCGTACCGGCAAAGAAGGATTTCATCAGGATGACGTAGTACGTACTGATCAGCGCCGGGATGACAAATCCTCCGATATTGTTCTTCAATCCGAGATTCACCATGAGAACATAGGTTGGGATCAATCCTCCGCCGAAATACATCGTGAAGATAATGAACGGAGTTAAGAACTTGTTCGCCTTGAGGTGAGACTTCGACAGCGGATATGCCATGAAGGAGCTCATCACCAGAGAAGCAATCGTTCCGACGATCGTATAGATAATCGTGTTCTTGTAACTGTTTGTGAAATCACCCTTCGCCAACACCGAGAGATACGTCGTTATGTTGAACCCGATTGGTATGATTCCAACTTCACCCTTGATGATCGCCGCCTCGGACGAGAAAGACTGTGCGACCAGATAGAGGAAAGGATAGAGTGTAACCGCCGAAATGATCACCATGAAAATTACGTTAAGAACCTGAAAGACTCGATACCGCGTCGACTCCTTCATCTTGGTTGTACGTAGCTTGATATCTGCCGCAGACTTATACACACCCAGTCCGGTTTCGTAGGTTTTCTTTCCGACGAAACCTTCCTGATAGCGTTTCGCACTGTCGCGTGCGGATGCCGCTCCGCCCTTCAACTCGGCGTCCTTCTCCATATCCACCTTATGTTGATTGTCATTCATCTTCATTCCCACCTTTACCACAGTCCACTGTTTGTCAGTTTTTTCGATGTGAAATTGGCTATGGACAACATGGTCAGATTAATCAGACCTTCGAACAGGCCGACAGCCGTACTGTAACTGTAGTTTCCCGAATCGATACCCATGCGGAAAACATACGTCGATACGATGTCCGCAGAATCGTAGATCATCGGATTATACAGAAGATAGACCTTCTCGAAGGATGCTCCGGATCCGACAAGGCCTCCGAAGTCGAGAATCAGGAGAGTCGTGATCGTCGGTAGGATACAGGGTATTGTGACGTTGAGAACGCGTTGGAAATGACCGGCTCCGTCAACAGCCGCCGCCTCATACAGAGAAGGGTTGATGTTCGCCATCGCAGCAAGATAGAGGATCGTACCCCAGCCGAGATTCTGCCAGAGACCGGAAGAGACGAAGATGGTCGGGAACCATTCGGCCGTTGAGAGGAAGGTGATCGATTCCATCCCAAGAGATTCGATGAGGTGATTAATCGGGCCATTTGCGGAAAGCAGCTCTCGAAGCATACCTGCGACAATGACCATCGACATGAAGTGCGGTAGATAGGAGACCGTCTGTACGAACTTCTTCCAGCGCAGCTGGCGAACCTCATTCAGAAGAAGAGCGAAGAGAAGTGTCAAAGGAAACCGAAACGCCAGATAGGAGATATTCAGAATAAGTGTATTTACGAATGCTCTCCAGAAGGACTTGTCCTTTATAAACTGATTAAAATACCGAAAACCGGTCCATTCATCTCCGAGGATACTTCCTCCGCCACGATACTTGCGGAACGCGATAATGTTTCCGAGCATCGGAACATATCGGATAACCAGATAGAAAATAACAGGAAGAATAAGAAGAGCATAGAGCTGCCAGTTCTGGCTCATATGCTTTCCGAACCGGTTCTTCTTGCGAAGACCGATCTCCTCCGGCTTCAGAATCTTTGTTCCCTCGGCGCCGAGCTTACCCGCGCCCGAACCATCGCTCATACCCATCAGCTGTTCTCCCTCGAATGACTCCTTGTCTGCCACCATGCTTTGTGATGGATTCCGCTTGCTTCTGACCTTCGAAAAAGTCATCTGCGGCTTGTTTCCATACTTGCATGCTAGTTGACTATTAGCCACAGATTATCACCACTTCTGTGCTCTGTCAATGGAAAAATCTGCTGATTCGAAGAAACAGTGATCAATTTGCACAAAAAATCCGGCTGTTGAAATGTGAAGGAACGCCGGCGGTCCGGCACGGATGAAGGGTCGCGCCGCGACTCGGTGCTCCGCCATAATAGGCAGATCTCGTCTCCGACACTCCGAGGTAGTATAGAAATCAGCCCGGCAGGTGGCGCTCATTTCAGTTTCTTGCAAGAAAAGGGGCTGTTACATCCTGAACATTTACGTTCATTTTGCAACAGCCCCGGTCAATGCATTGAAGAAAGAAACGGATCTTCCTAAGTATAGAATTGCTCAAATTCCGCCCGAATCGTTCGTTTTATTTGAAATTACGACAGTAATCGCAAGCATTCTGTCGCCAATCGTTCGCCAAGTTCTTTTTTTCGCTGCGGATGAAGTTCATAGGGCGCGCCGAGATCCTTAGCCGACACCACGCCGCACGCGGCGACCGTCTCCGGTGCCCGACGCTGTTGTTCTTGAATGCTCGTCCATCCCTCTCCGGCGCCCGCCTGAGGGTCCAGATAGTCCGCAAGCTCGACAGCGACAATCGGAATCGCAAACCCGAGCGCCTCGCGCCACTTCGCAACCATGATCGCGAACTTCTCATCATACCGCTCCGGCTCTCCCGCATTGGATTCTCCCTGATACCAGAGTGCACCGCGAAAACGCAGTCCAACCAAGGGCAGGATAGAGGCCCGGAAGAGTCCCGACGGCAACTTCTGCGAGAGAAATCCCTCGACTCCGCGTGTAGCCGCACGCTTTTCCATCGCATACAACCACGTTCCGCTAAGCTCAATTCTCCGCGCTCCAACTTCCAGATAATAAGGATGTTCCGGGATGAATCCCCCGAAGTCATTCTCCGTCACAAGTCGAATTGCGATCAGATTCTTGCCCTTCCGAAGAATTGCCGCGTCGAAAAAATACTTGCGCGGCGGATATCGATATCCCGTCTCGCCGACCTTCACCCCGTTAATGTAGGTCACATCCGAGTCAATCAGCTCGCCCGCATAGAGTAAGCCCTCGCCCGCAGGTACCTCTTCCAGCGTAAACTCCTTATAGAACCACATGCTGCCCGAGAACGGATCACCGTCCGGCCCCTCGAAAACCTGCGGAAGAAGAATTTCTTTTGCCGTTTCCGGTATTTCCTCTGCCATCTTCGCCCGGCCTTCGCCCTCAATTCCCGCATACCACACTGCGATACGCTTCTCCCTCTCCGCGAGGAAAGTCTCGAGACTTCCGGGTGCGCGAAACGCAGCGAGCTCCTTCTCACAATCACAGAAATCGCCGAGTGACGCCTCCGGCATCCACGCCTCAATTGAAGCTCCGCCCTGCGCATTGAGAATCAGTCCGATCGGGACCTTCAGGTGTTCTCGCATCTTGACCGCGAAAAAATACCCCGCCGCACTCATCTCGTCGATCTCGCCGGGGATTGCTCCCGTCCAACGGGCAGACGGAAGATCTGCCTCCATGTCATCCCCAAAAACGTACTGTGGGGTCAGGCGGTATTGTCGAATCAAAGGATCATTTGCCGCGGCGATCTCAGAGGCAGACTCGTCCAACACGCGGCAGACGGGAAGCTCCATGTTCGATTGTCCGGCAAGAAGGAAGACCTCGCCGAAAGCGACATCGCGAATCTCTACGATTTCCGAACCCTCAACGCGAAGTATGAGTCCGCCCGCAGCTTCGTGCGGATCCAAAGTAACGCGAAATCTCTGCCCCACAACGCCGACCGAATAGACCTTGCCGTCCAGTGTTACCGTCACGTGATCCTTTGCCGTTTCTGTTCCCCAAATCTGATTGATCTGATCTCTCTGAAGAATCATTCCATCCGCGAAGATTCCTGCTACTTGCGTCCCCATATTCTTGGCACCTCTGTGTAGTTTTCTCAACATTATAGCACAGCGTCCTGCGTCGATAACTAGCATACTAGTTCAATAGTCGTTGACGAGTGCATGCCTTGCGGACTATACTGACGGCAACGCACAAAGAAGTTCTCCGCAGAAAGGTGAGACGGTAAAGAATGTCATCGCATGAGAAATTCACTTCCAACCCGCTCTTCCGCTTGGGAGAGAAACTCGCCGACCTGATGCTTCTGAGCGTCCTTTGGGCCGTTTTCTCTTTGCCGATTCTGACCGCGGGTCCGGCCACGTCGGCACTATACTATGCAATCTACAAGCGTTTCGACAAGGAATCCGAGACTCCCTTTCGAGATTTCTGGCACTCTTTTCGCGAGAATCTTCGTCAGGGAATCGTTCTCTCGTCCATCTATCTTCTCTATAGCTCATTTGTTGCCTTCGACATCTACCTTGCCTTTGGCGGATCTGTTGAATTCATGCGTTCGGATATCATGAAGCAAATCTCGATCGCTCTTCTGCTTCCGATTCTCCTGACGGTGCCGTATACCTTCGCATATCACGCCCGTTTCCGGGCAAAGGTGCTTACCGTACTGAAGAACAGCTTCACTTTCTGCGCCATGCACCCGCTTCATACGCTCGGGATTTTACTAATTCTTTGCGCGTCGGGTGCCGGGATGTTCTTCTTCCCCCCCTGTTTACTTCTTGTACCTGCTCTTGCGGCTTATCTGATCTCCCGTCTTATTGAGAAGGATTTCCGGCTCATTCTTGCGGAGAACCTGCGGCGAGAGGAAGCCAGAAATTCGGAGGACAACACACATGAATCCTAGACTTCTGATGAGTATCCTCGAGATTGTAAGCATCGTCCTCTGCGTCGTGCTGATTTTTTTGGGCCTTCTGCGAAGCGTCAAGGCGCTGTCCCGAGAGGATCGCACCAAGGAAATTCCGAAGGAGACGGTCAAGAAGAACACGATTACCATTGTCGGTGGGATCTTTTTCTTTGTCGTTTACAGATTCTGCTCCAATTATTTGAATCTGCCGGCAGGTACGACGGCCGTCCCGACCACAATCGCTTTGACCTCTCTTCTTCAGGGTGCGTATACCGTCGGATTCACGGCGTTTCTTCCCTTTCTAATCAACAAGTTGCGCGCTCATGGTGCGCGAGACAAACGCGACTAAGAACTAATTTCACAATTTATACATTCGAATTATAGGAATCGCGAAAAGGCTCTTGTCGACGTTTTATCTATCCTCTAGATTCATACATAATCCCACATAGTACGCATCGGCCTTGTGGCTCTGCGAAGGTGCCTGTACTTCTTTATCTCACAAGAAAACGCATATTCTTGCATTGGTGTGGTGAATTAGGCTTGACGCTATTCTAGTCATCTAGTATTCTAGTTATATCAGACGGGCTGCGGCCCTTT
This sequence comes from Bacillota bacterium, assembly GCA_023397475.1. GTDB lineage: Bacteria > Bacillota > Clostridia > Saccharofermentanales > Saccharofermentanaceae > Firm-13. The sequence continues at coordinate 80,218 of JAEWUD010000043.1, read as the reverse complement.
GCGAGGCAAATATATGAAGATGATTTTTCGTTGGTTCCCGAATGGCAACGACAGTGTGAAGCTCTCGGACATTCGGCAGATTCCAGGCATGACCGGAGTCGCTACGGCTCTCTATCACATCCCCGTCGGAGAGATCTGGCCCTTGGCGGACATTCTGTCTGTACGTGACGAAGTACATGCTGTCGGACTCGAGATGGAAGTCATTGAGAGTGTTAATATCCACGAGGATATCAAGAAGGGTTTGCCCACGCGCGATCGCTATATCTCGAATTACATCGAGACGATGCGCAACCTTCACGAGGCGGGAGTCAAGTGCATCTGTTACAACTTCATGCCCGTCATGGATTGGGCCAGAAGTAACCTTGCTGAGGTTCTGGAAGACGGAAGCACGGCGATGGCTTACAATCATGCGCAGGTTCTGCAGATGCAGCCGCAATCTATGGCAGACTCCATGCTAAGCGGCTCGAACGATTTCGCCTTACCCGGCTGGGAGCCGGAGCGTTTTCCCGCGATGGCCAAGGATATCGAGTTCTACAAGAACGTTTCGATCGATGAATATTTTCGCAATATCGCATACTTTCTCGATGCGGTCATCCCGCACGCGGAGGCGTTGGATATTGATTTCGCGATTCATCCCGATGATCCGCCGTGGCCGCTTTTCGGTCTTCCGAAGGTGATTACCGCCGCGGAGAATATCCGGCGTTTCATCGCACTTAATCCGAGTCCCCGCAACGGTATCGCATTTTGCACCGGGAGCCTCGGGGCGAATCTCGACAATGACCTCCCCGCGATGATTCGCGAGTTTGCCGGCGCGGGTCGGATTCCGTTCGCGCACCTTCGCAATCTGAAGCACACGTCACGGCAGGATTTTCACGAGTCCGCGCACCTCTCTTCCTGTGGGGATCTGGATATGTTTGAGATCGTGAAGGCCCTGTCGGATTCAGGTTTTGACGGATATATTCGTCCGGATCACGGGCGGATGATCTGGGGAGAGATGGGTCGTCCCGGCTACGGCTTGTACGATCGGGCTCTCGGATCGAACTATCTATTGGGGTTATGGGAAGCGATTAAGAAGATGAGCTGACACGAGTCCCTCCAAACACATGGCGGCTTTTCTAAACCAATGCGGACATAATTCTTTGATTGCAGTAAGACCGATGATCCGTGCTGGTTACACGGATCGTCGGTTCCTTGCAATAATGGGAAGTACCACCTTCATTTCGAGCAACGGAGGCTATAAATATGCTGACCCTTACTGCGAATTCACTGTCTGACAGAAGCCACTGGGAACAAGTCGGCGTCCGTTTGCCCGCGTTTGACCGAAAAGCGATGATCGAGGCCACACTTACATCTCCGACCTGGTTGCATTTCGGTGCGGGCAATATTTTTCGCGGCTTTGTCGCGCGAATCGGACAGGATCTTCTGAATAAGGGTCTCTCCACCTCCGGAATCATCGCGGTGGATTCTTTTGACTATGAGATCATTGAGAAGATTTACCGTCCGTTTGACCATCTGACCCTGATGGCGGACCTCTCGTCCGACGGGAACATCGGTTATGAGATCATCGGCAGTGTTGCCGATGCCATCTGCGCGGATGTTTCCGACGCGTTACAGTGGCAGAAGCTCAAGGAAATTTTCTGCTCTCCTTCTCTTCAGGTTGTGAGCTTCACGGTTACCGAGAAGGGATACTCTTTGCAAGGACTCTCCGGGGAGCTTCTTCCGATCGTCGAGCGGGATATTTTCGAGGGACCGGAACATGCGTGTCATCTGATGAGCGTCGTCACGGCGCTTCTCCTTGAGCGATATCATGCCGGGGCTGTGCCGATTGCGATGTCGAGCATGGACAATTGCAGTCATAACGGCGACAAGCTTCGTGACAGCGTGGTCGCGATCGCTTCCGCCTGGGTGAGTCGCGGCTTTGCCGGAGAGGGTTTTCTGAATTATCTTCGCGATCCTGATCAAGTCTCCTTCCCATGGAGCATGATCGACAAGATTACACCTCGGCCGGCCGATGAGGTCACGCGTCGTTTGACTGCGATGGGCATCGCGAACATGTCGCCGATCACTACATCCAAGGGGACGTATATTGCGCCCTTTGTCAACGCGGAGATTCCCCAGTATCTGGTTCTTGAGGATGCTTTCCCGAACGGGAGACCTCCCTTCGAGAAAGCTTCCGTCTATCTGGCCGATCGCGATACGGTGAATCGCACGGAGCGGATGAAGGTGACGACTTGTCTCAATCCGCTGCACACCGCTCTCGCTGTTTTCGGGTGTGTTCTCGGTTACACGCGAATCTCTGATGAGATGAAGGACCCGGATCTTGTAAGTCTTGTTTACGCAATCGGCAATGAAGGCCTGCCCGTCGTTACGGATCCGAAGATCATGGATCCTCGCGAATTTCTGCGCGAAGTTCTCGAGGAGCGGTTCCCGAATCCTTTCATCCCGGACATGCCGCAGCGCATCGCGACAGATACGAGTCTGAAACTGCCGATCCGATATGGCGAGACGATCAAGTCATATCTCGCGGACGACATTCTCGACGCAGCCGACCTTACGTATATCCCGCTTGCGATTGCCGGCTGGTTCCGTTATCTGGTCGGAACAGATGACGAGGGTGAACCGATGGAGGTCAGCCCCGATCCGCAGCTTCCGATGTTGCGCCAAGCCCTGTCGAATGTCCGCGTTGGAGATCCGGGTAGTCGAGGCGAAGTTCTTTTCGCGATTCTTAGAAATGAATCTCTTTTCGGAACCGATCTTGTCGCCGCCGGCCTCGCAACGAAGATTGATGCAATGTTCGGGCGTATGCTCGAGGGAAACGGAGCGGTCCGCCGTATTCTTCATGAACTGTGTCATCCCGCGGAGAACGTTCCCGCTTAGGTAACTGACACGCATGATTCTTCTAACTACCATGCTAGTTGTGGACTTTTAAAATGCTGTATAGTACACTGATCTTTGCGAAAAGAAAAGAGGATACTCATATGCAGGTAACTCCGAAAACGGCCAACGAGACAAACCGGGAATACGCTCTGCGCGTCATTCGTGACAACATCATCCATCTTCAGATCAAACCGGGCAGCCTGATCGGCGAGCAAGAGCTCGCTTACGAGTTGGGACTCTCCCGGACACCCGTTCACGAAGCTCTTCTTGAGCTCTCGAAGTCGAAGATCGTCGACATTCTTCCGCAGAAGGGATGCCGCGTCTCCATGATCGATTCGGCATTGATCGAGGAGGCAAGATTTCTTCGTACGACGGTCGAGTCCGCGCTGGTCGAGATGGCCTGTACTCTGGCAACGGAAGAGGACTTCCGCGCACTTGAGAATAATCTCAAATTGCAGGAGTTCTATCTGGCGAATCCGGGACCGGAGAAGATTTTCGAGCTGGATAATGAATATCACATGATGCTCTACCGCATCTGCAACAAGATGCAGTGCTATTATATGGTTCGCCTGATGAGTCTGCACTTTGACCGCGTCCGGAATATGAGTTTGTATTCGGTCAAAGAGCTGAAGATCGTCGCCGATCACCGCATGCTTTTCGAGGCGATTAAGGTCGGTGACAAAGATGCCGCACGCGAGGCTCTGCACAAGCACCTTGCTCGCTTCGATCTCGACATCCAGGAGATTCGCGATCATTATCCGGAGTATTTCGCCTGAACACCACAGGGAGAATCAGATCCATCGGACTGTTTCAGACGACTTGTTACAAAGTCAGACGAGGCAGTCCTTTTTTCGCGAAAATATCCTCGCGGGCGTTATAATAAGAGAGTCGTCGGTCGGCAATCCTTTGGGATTCGCAGGATACTTCTTCACCGGACAGCAGAAAGGAATTCGATATGCAGTACAGGAAAGATAAGAAGGGCAATGATATCTCTGTCCTCGGTTATGGCTGTATGCGCTTTACGCGCAAAGGGAACGCAATTGATCTCGACAAGGCCGAGCAAGAGGTGATGGAAGCGATTCATAACGGTGTGAATTATTTCGACACGGCCTATGTATATCCCGGAAGCGAGGTCGCACTCGGCGAGATTCTTCGTCGGAACGCCTGTCGAGACCAGGTCTACATCGCGACGAAGCTACCGTATTATCTGATCAAGTCCCGTGAGGGCATGGAGAAGAAGTTTCGTGAACAACTCACGCGTCTCGGAACGGATCGAATCGATTACTACCTGATGCACATGCTGAACGATGTGCGCACGTGGGATCGCCTTAAGGAGCTGGGCGTCGAGGAATGGCTATCCGAGAAGGTGGCGTCCGGCCAGATCCGGAACGTTGGTTTCTCCTACCACGGCGGTAGCGAGGCTTTCCTTCCTCTGGTCGACGCATATCCGTGGGATTTCTGCCAGATCCAGTATAACTATATGGATGAGAATAGCCAGGCCGGGCGTCGCGGACTTGACTATGCCTCCGCCAAAGGAATTCCCGTCATTGTCATGGAGCCGTTGCGTGGCGGCAAGCTCGTCGACCTGTTGCCGGAGGGAGCCAAGAAGCTTATTTCCGCGGATCCCGCGCACCGCACGGCTGCGGAGTTTGCCTTCCGATGGTTGTGGGATCAGCCGCAAGTCACCTCCGTGCTCTCCGGGATGAACTCGAAGGAGATGCTTCTCGAGAATATCCGCATAGCGAACGACACATTGCCCGGTTCCCTTGCCACAGAGGATCATGAATTGATTCGATCGATCAAGGAAGAGATCAACAAGGCCATAAGGGTCAATTGTACCGGTTGCGGCTACTGTCTCCCCTGCCCGGCCGGCGTTGATATTCCGGGTGTTTTTCGCTGTTATAACGTGGTCTATACAGAGGGAAAATCCAATGCCCGAAGAGAATATATGCAGAATACCGTGTTGCGGACGAAGCCTAGCTATGCCTCACTGTGCATCGAATGCGGGAAGTGCGAGCAACATTGTCCCCAATCCATCGCCATCCGCGCGGAGCTCAAGAAGGCGAAGAAGGATCTCGAGACGCCTGCGTTGCATCTTGTCCGCGGGGTGAATCGCGTTCTGAAACTCTTCTAATCTCGTCTTTGCAGATCCATGATCGTGCAGTAGTGAATGATCTCGAAGCTCTCCGGCAACGTCTGCATGTACGCGAGATGCTCCTCTTCCCATGCCCGAATCGTCTCCTCGGGAAGAGAAGACGCTCCGATGCCGCGGCACGCCTTGATCCGGCCGTGCCAGGTCTCGCGCGTGAAGCGGACCGGCAGATCGTAGCAGATTGCAGGTTTTGCCGTAAACAAATCTACGGACTCCGGCGCGGGCTGCGGTATGAAGCGAGAGAATCTCGCCCCGTTCCAAACCGGATTATGACGGAGAACCAGTTGTTCACTCCGGTACGCAATCTCGGATTCGTCGGGCAGCCACGCCATGAAGAGAATCAGAAAGTGTCCGCCCGGCTTCAACAGTCGATGTATCTTCTCGAAAATTACCTCCGTGTCAAAATACATGAAGCATTGGCAAGCGGTGACAACTTCAAATGATCCGTCGGGTAAAGGCACTTCCTCAGCCGGCGCGACAAGATAATCGATCGCAAGCCCGGCCTCTTCTGACAGTCGGTTCGCTTCGGCGATCTGGTTCGCCGAGATGTCAGCCCCGGTAAATGCGGCGCCGTAGCGCGCCATCGCGCGTGGGAGTACGCCGGTTCCCGTCCCGAGATCGAGTACTCGTTGCCCTTCTGTACAGTGACCGAGATCCACAATTCGCCGGAAGAATTCCTCCGGATAGATATCGCGGAACTTCGCATAATCCTGGGATGTGCGCCCCCAGTCGAAAGGCTTGCCTTCATCAATTCGATCGAGCTGTATCATGATGCCTCCCTATGACAAACGGACCTGTGACATTACGTCAGAGATCCGTTCGAATCTTACGATGAAGTATACCTCTTCTCGTAATGTTATGGCAAACCCGATTCGATGGCTCAACCGCAGAAAACCAATAAAGCATCGCGAAAATATTCCGCACAACCCTCACCGATAGCGTCGTAGTACGTTCGGAAGCGCTCGTCCTCGACGTACATCTGCGCGAGGCTCTTGTGGGCTTCTTTGGAGTACGACTTCCAGAAGTACCCGAGCCACTCCCGATGGAGCGCACACGCTTCCTGTGCGGCCGGGCTGGCAGGATCGCCGGTCACAACCGCCTGCGCGAGTAAGGTGTTGATTCTCTCCGATAACTCCGTCACACGCGCATACTTATCCGGTGTCAGCCCCATCATTTGCGCATTGCTGTCGTCTACCGTCTGATCCCCATACTTCACTCTGATTTCCTCTCCGTACTTCTCTTCGTTCTCTTGTATAAGTTTGCGTTTGAATCCCTCAAATTTCTCTTTGTCCGACATATCAATGTCTCCTTTCTTTGCTGCGATCGATTTCTCGACCGTTCGGATCAATTGTTCAAGTCTCTCCTTCTTCCCTCTCAACATCTCCAGGTGGCTGCGTAATGCCGACTCCTGATCGAATGAAGCCGAGGCAAGAAGCGCCTTGATCTGCTCAAGCGGCAAGCCGAGTTCCCGATAGAATAGGATGCTCTGCAGCCGATCGATCTCGACACCACCGTAGATCCGATACCCGTTCATATCCACCCGATCCGGCTTCAGTAAAGCGATCGAATCATAATATCGAAGCGTTCGGGTTGAGATTCCGGCGAGTTCTGCCAATTCATGAATCCGATATTCGACACGACTCATATTCCATCCTCCGGTACGCGCAGATCTTCCTCGAGTTTTGTCCGAACAGAAACCATCGCAAGATACACAAAAATCCCCTCAACATTTTCGCTGACCGGACATGTTCGTCCAACCGGCTCACTGTTAGGATAATCGTTTACGTAACGTCAATGTCAAGAGATTTTTTCGCGAAAAGAAAAAAGCGCGCATGCCCCTTAGGAACGCGCTCCCTGGTACTCACAGCGCACCGTTACGCGGTCAGCGCCGCCGGGTGTACAGGTGAAGAGTGTCAGATCGTACTCCGCATTCACCATGCCGTCGATATCCTCAGGAGCGAGAACTTGCTGTTCAGTCACGGTAAAGGAATACACGATGCCGCCGGTATCCGTAAAGTAGATCACGGAGCCTTCACCGAGTGTAGAGATACGTCCGAAATGACGGGAATAATTATGTGCGGCGATAACAAGGCCATAGGAATCTCCGTCACCCGAGTAGCGGGCCGGAGCTGTCTTGAGGACTTCCTCGGAATAGGTGCCGACAACCGGCAGTGTCAATTCGAGATCCGGAATGGTCAGATATCCGATGTATTCGATCCCGTCGATTACTTCTGTTGCGAGCGAAGGATCGGTCAGGGTTCGGCGGATTTCGGCTGTGGGATCAAGAATGGCCTCGGCACCGGAATCCTCGGCACCCGGTGCACCGATCCCGGAGGGATCCGTAGTATCTGTGGTTTGGTGTGCAATCTCTGCGATTAATGTATCGGCGATTCTCGAGGCGGCGTCATTTGCGCTGCTCTCCTCCGTGAAATGAAGGACAAGGGCAAGCATCGCCGCGAGAATCATGAGACTCCCCAGAGTCATCAGAATTCGTCCGCGCACCTTCACTTCGATCTTCTCCGGAGATTCAAGTCAGCCCATCCGGCAATCAAGAGGACACAGCCGGCAATGGCAAGCGTAATAATCGGCCAGACGAGAAGCCCTGTTTGCGGCAACTTGTTTGACGAGAGAACACCGGTTTTCTTCGTACCGCCGCCGTTGTTCGTACCCGTCGACGTTCCGGATTGATCGTCCGGCGTCGAGGTCGCTGTCGGATCCGTAGGAGATGTTGGGTCCGTTGGCGAGGTCGGATCCGTTGGAGATGTTGGATCCGTAGGCGTGGTAGGATCCGTCGGTGTTGTCGGGTCGGTCGGGGAAGTAGGATCCGTCGGGGAAGTCGGTGTTGTCGTACTTCCGATCTTGGGTGCGACGGTGACGTCATAGAGCAGTGTCCGTCCATCGGCGGAGGTGATCGGCAAGGCGACAAGAAACGGGGCGATATCGTCATATCCTTCGACCGATACGGTCTGGCGGATCAGATACAGTCCAGGTGTAAGATTTGACAGAACTACTTCGCCGTCGGCGTCAGCAATGACTTCCAGACCCGATATCTTCTGTTCGTCAATATATTGAACAAGACTTTGTCCTAAGGCCTGATTCTCCCCGGCGGTCATAGAGACCGGCAGAGATCCTTTATAGGAAGCGAAGAGGGCAGTAGGCACAAAGGATGTGTGCCCGTTGTCCGATGCCAATGTGGCGATCTGATAAATGGCAAACCCTGCGCCTTCGATTTCTTCCCCTTCGTAATTCTCAATGTGAATCGTGAGAGTTCCGGGTGTCGGTTCAGAGGGCGCGGCAAAAACACCTGCATTTATGGGCAGGAAGAGCGTCATGAAGATAATAGTAAATAGGCTAATGATCGCTCGTCTCATGTTTTCCTCGACTCTTCTTTATCCCGGGACTTCTCCGCAAGACCTCTTCTGGTAATTCCGGCACGTATCAACATATACACAACAATAAGAATCAGTATCGGTGCACCCATAACAGGAGCGACATAGATCGGATCAATTTGTACGGCATCGGCCACCACGTGGAGTTTTGTCTTCTCTCCCGGCACGATTTCTGTGTCGACTCGAACGCCGGTGATCAGAAGACGGTGTGAATTGACGCCGTACGGTGTACAGGTAACAAGTGTGCATAAGTCTCGGCTCGGCGCGATCGCCAGTGCCTCGACCTCAGACGGTAAAACCGTCTGAATCTCCTCGATCTCATAGGTCATCGTCTCGTTTAGGACCTTAATGGAGAAGCTGTCGCCAATCTCCAGTTTATCGAGGTCTGTGAAGATTTTCGCGGAGGGTAAGCCGCGATGTCCGGACAATAATGTGTGGGTTCCCGCTCCGCCGATCGGAAGCGATGATCCCTCGATATGTCCGATGCCTACCTCAAGAACGCTTTCGCTGACCCCGTGATACATTGGCAGATATACATCGATCTTCGGGATTTCTAGATATCCCATGACGCCGGCTTCGTCTACGCGAAGCAGATGTTCATATCGCAAGGTCTCTTCGGGTGTCGGTTCAAATCGCGCTGTGTTCCCGAGTAATCCGGCATTGTAGTCGCGAGCTGCTTTCAGGATACTGTCATATTCTTGCTGATTCAGTTCGGCAACCTCGTTCTTATATCCGCTGATATACCGGGACTGACTGATAGAATTCAGAAAATCGCTGACCGTCGGATACAGCATCACGGAGAGACCGATGAGAAACACCAGTATGAGGATGACGGTTGAAATTGTGCTTCTCTTCTTCATTCTCTCTCCGTGATGCCGGGGCTTCCGCCCGAGGTTGAAGCCCCGGCGCATCCTTCGGTGATTACGATTCTATATATAATCTTACTTGCTCTTTGCAGAGGCCTTCTTCTTGGCTACGAGAATCGTCGCGGCAATCGCCATGATCGCGATACCAGCAACCGTAAAGATCGTCGTACCCATGCCACCGGTCGTCGGAAGCATAAGTCCGGCATTGTTCTGAACATTGACTGTTCCGTTCTCTGTTCCGTTCGTGTAGGTACGAACAACAGAATTCGCGGTGGAGTATGAACCGGAATCAAAGTCACGTGTCAGGATGATCTGCACGGCGCCGTCAAGAATGTTATATCCGACAGGAGCCTGTGTCTCGAAAAGATAGTAAGTTCCTTCGTCAATCCCGGTAACCGGAATTCTTCCGTTAACATCTGAAACAAGATCCGTTGTTGTAACAGAATCAGCGGCAGTTGCGACGCGATAGGTTCCGTCAGCCTCAAGAACAAATGCGATCGGCGCGGCAGCCGTGTCATTTGTAAGCTTCAAGGAGAAGTGAGCGCCCGCAAGATACTCAGGGGAGATCCACTCGCCCGTGTACTTGATGATATCTACGCGATACGTATCGACGAGAACTTCGTCAGAAGGAGTAACCGCTGTCTCTGTCGGAGCATACGGGTTACTGCTGTAGGTAAGGTACGCGGTATTCGCGTTGCTTCCGGAGAAGATCGCGGCATCATCGTCAAGTGTAGCCGTATAGCTGATCACGATCGCAGCGTTAGGCGTCTGGTTGATGAATGTGTCGCCGAAGACAACCTCAAAAGTCTGTCCATTCGAAATAACCGTGAAATCTGTATAAACAACACCACCGATGGTAACCGTCACGTCTCCGTTAAAAGACAGTCCGTTTGCCAGCGTGTTTGTCACAGTGAAGGTGTAATCTGTGTAGCCGTTCATGTTCGGAACGTCAGAAATCAGACGGTATGGAACATCCTCTCCGACTGTGTAATCCGCGACCTCTCCCCACTGGTTGAGAGAATCTTCAAGAACCTGCAGATCCAGCGTCGGAACATCGAGTTTCGGATTAACTGTAACGCTCGGATTTGTTGTGTTCAGTATGCACAGAGATGTGATCGTCTGGCTGTCCGGAGCCGTAGCCGTGCCCTCGACGATATAGTATCCAAGATCAAGTGTGTTGATCGTCGTGGTCTCCGATGAGGCGGCTACCGTCTGGCTTCCATCCGCAACAATCGAGTTTGCTTCAACATAGGCAAACGCCGCTGCTGCAAAAGTTGTCGGATTTGCTGCCATTACGTAATTGTATGCAGCCTCATCGCCGACAAGTCCGAGAGAGGTAAAAAGTCCGGCAAAAGTCGGGTCAACGGTATAGACATAGGATGTCTTGTCCGTATTGTAGGTAACATCGAAAATCTTGTACGCCGAGAAGGTATTCCCGGAGATCGAGACTGCGGTATTCGTGTTCGTGATCGTGATCGAGCCCTCGCCGGCCGCGAAAAGATTCGCAGTCATCATGAAAACTACGGTAAGGATGGTGATAAGTGTGATCAGTAGCTTCTTGTTCTTCATGTGTGTTCTCCTTGTTGTTCTATTATTTTTAAACCCAACTATTCAGTTCATTCCAATCTACGGTCTGGCTGTTATCTGTCGATTCTAACTGCCGCATCTATCCAGATCGTTCCCCCCTTTTTGATCCGTATCGCCGTTTCTGGTTTACGGCAAGAAGCAGAGAAACTATTACCATTGCAGTTCCGGCTATCTGGAACCCCTCTGTCCCGACCGCACCGGTAGCGGGAAGAACATCAGGATGTCCTTTGAAGTTCTTAACGGTAATCAATCCGTACGAGATCCCGTCATTATTCTCGTAAGTCGTGCTGTATCCCCCGTAGGGTGCTTCTCGCACAGAATATTTCTGGCCCGTGTTCATCGGAAGCTCGGACCATGTCCAGGTGAACGAATTCGCTGCATTCAATGTCACGGTATACGGCGGACCCGTCATCGGTGCATTATTACAGTAGAGCTGCACAGATACCGCCAGAGACGTTGTGTCACTCGACGACAGAACGGATCCGTCACTCGCGAACCACTTCTTCTCGACCGTTATTGTTCCCGTTGCGACAGTATTCAAGATGCCGATCTGTCCGTCGCCGATACCGGCATTATTTGTGTAGGAAACGGCGTAGCGACCGGTAGCGTCCCCAGTCTGGATAACAACGCCGCCCTTACTGATCGAGACTTCTCGGACCGAATACTTCTGGTTGTTATCGAGCGGCAAACCTGTCCACTGATACGTCCAGGAATTCGTCGGGTTCAATGTGACCGTGTACGCTGAACCCGTCATCGGAGATCCATTCAAATAAAGCTGTACGGAGCAGGCCATATCGGCGATCGCCGTTCCTGTAAGCGGAGTATTGTCGATGGCGTTCCATGCCTTTGTCACTCGGATCGAACCGAAAACAGGAATCGATCCGGTGAAATCTGTACGATGGCTCTCCGCGCGAATCGTGATGTTTTTCGCGAAAATTGATCCGTTAAGATTCTGCAAAGAGAAAACATTCGCGTCCGGAGCGAGAACCGAGGCGTAGGTCTCATTGAAATTCAGTGTCACTCCAGAGGAGTTGGTAAAATTCAGAAGAATCTTGCCCGAAGTGAACGTTGTCATCTCCGACAAAGGCATATTTACCCCGTCGATGTACATACGAATTTTGGGAACGTTCACAACCGTCTGTCCTGCACAGTTAATGTTGATGATGACCGAACCCATCTTGCTCGCCGTAAATCCTCGAACGCTGAATCCGTTCGCGTACGACATCAGCTGTGCCGCCGTAAAGTTGTAGACGCCGATCTTGTCGACATTCGTGAGTGTCAGGTAGCTGTTGGTCGGGTCTCCGCTTGTTGTGAGATTTGATGACATATTTCCGTTCGGTTGCGTGGACAGCATCGTAGCAACCGAGTCCAGCTTCGCCTTTGCCGCCGCCATATCGACAAAAGGCATTACCGTCGTATCGTAGTCGATCCAGATCGTCTGCGGCTTATCGATCTTCGTACCGTTCACGGCAAATGCATTTCCGTTGTCAACAAGAGATACGGTATTCGATGAGCCGAGCACGAGGATGTCCGCCATATCTGCGGCGTCCGTACTGGTGACGTTCAGATAATTCTGAACGTAGCTGAGCTCCGCTCCGTAATTATTTGTTCCGAAGTTCGTATAGGCTCTCACGTTCTTTGCCGCGAAATTACCGTTTGTGTGAGCCTCCAGCGTTAAGGTATCCCAAGCGAAAAGGTGGAAACTACCCGCGACGCCCAGAGGACTTGTCGCATTATAGTACGAAGTGTTCGTAAACGTCTCGCCCGGCAGGTCGATGATGGAATAGTGAAGCGATGTGCTCATTGTGTATCCGTTTGTCAGCAGATAGGGAGAGAAGGAGCTCGCCTCGAAGGAGACGGATTCCACGGTTCCATCTTCCGCTACCACCGGGCTGGTCTCCGCCACCGGTTCGAGCATTACCTCTTCTGACGTTTCCACAACGTGGAACATGGTCACATTCTCGGCGCTCTCCGCGGTGATCTCAGGTGTCTTATACACGATCGTCACGGTAACTGCACCGGAGATCGGCTCAACCTCCACACCGTCCACCGCGAATCCAATATCGTATGCGAGAATCTCTCTTTCGCTCGGATCGGTCACGACTTCCTGGGTGGCTTCTGCGTTCTCCTCAACCAACATGACAAATTCGGCGAAGCGCGCGGCGTCCGTCACGGCCGATATTTCCTTAACATAAAACGAAGCGCCTTCGGGAAGCGCAAACTGATCATTCGGCTGCGCGGTGACGACGAGCTTGTCGTCCTCATAGATATAAGGAAGAATCGTGGCGTCAACAAGATCCTGAGAGGATTCTGTCGGTTCCGTTATATCTGTCACATCCGTCACAACGGTAGATTCTGTAGATTCTGTAGACTCTGTAGACTCTGTGGGATCCGAGGCGACGCTGGTTTCCGATGTCTCAGACACCATGGAGGGCTCGGTTTCTGTCGGATCCGTAATCCCCGCCGGATCTGTCGCAAGGGACGCAGGAACACTCTCCGTCTCACCGGAAGGGGACGTTGTCAATACTGTCTCGATCACGGTGTCTCCCTGTTGTGTCGCAACAGAATCCTCCGCAGACGTTACTGTGCTCTCCATCGTCACACCGGGCATCATCAGTGCATAGGCGGTTGCGAAGCAAACCACGAGCGACAGCATCGCTGTAATGACGCGAAAACGATTGCGCAGTTTCTTCTGCGATTCAAATGTTCTTCGTTGCCGCATTTCTCTCATTCTATGCACCTCCCTTCCCGTTATTTTCGATATCTTACTTACTCGACAGAACCCATTTCTCCGAGTGGCCAGACCTGCCATATGACGCGACCAACAATCTGATCCGCCGAGACCATACCGATCTCCTCATAGCGACTATCCAGTGAAACACCGCGATTATCTCCGAGAACGAAGGCAAATCCTTCCGGTACAACGATTGGATAGGTCAGATCTCCTTTGTCTGTTCCCTGTTCGAGTAGGTAAGGTTCCTCCATCTTCTCGCCGTTCACGTATACCGCACCCTGATCGTCGATAATTACCTGGTCTCCTCCGACTGCCATCACTCTTTTCACGAGAATCTTGTTGTTGTAGTAGAAGGCAATGATCTCGCCTCGAGCGAGATCCCCTGTCTTTACAGATACGACAACATCCATATCTCCAAGGGTTGGCGCCATACTATCTCCATAAATACGAAGGATCGGCAACCAGAGCATTGCAAGAAGTACGGTAATCGCTGCTACAACAACCAATACTCGTGCCATTGTAAGTATGGCTTTACGGAAATCCATCGTATATCTTCGGCGCGTTATTTCTGCGTCAATTTGATCGATAGACGGGCGTCTTGGGACTTCCTGCATCAGATCGCTTCCTCCCCGGACAACGGTGTATGCGAACGATCCGAGCGAAGCTCTTTGCGAATCTCCGCGAGGATGATGGGTTTCGTTTCCGGATGAGCCTGCCCATAATCCTCCAGCTTCATCTCAAGAGAGTGCCATAACTGTTCGACATATATCCGTTCGCGTTCCTCGCGATCCATGCAAGACTTCTCTGTATCCCGTCGAATATCCTCAAGATGTTTCTCTGCGTCATCTCTCATGCGAACAAATCTCCCCGTATCCTCGTCGATGATCCTCTGCACATAGCTAAGGTACTGTTGTGATGCATCCTGCACAGTGACAAATGCCTTATTTACTGCGAGAGCCGCTTCGGCGATTGACAAAGCTTTGTCAACAGCTTGCGTCTTGTCTTCGATACGGTTCTGCAACGAAGAGATCTCCTGTCGCAAAGCATCAATCTCTTCTTCCTGTGAACGGAGAATCTCCAGGAGCTCCAGTCTCGACATTTTCTGTAAGGATCTCTCCATTGCTTTTTCCTTTCGAAAAACTCGTTCTTTTGTGATCCGCAACTCGTGTAAAACGTTTCGCTTCAATGATAAGATGCATCGAAAGACACAAAGGTTTGAATTTTCTGCAAATATTTATATTAAACTTTCTTGACCTTTGGCATTCTATGGAAGAATGATCGACTACTCGGAGTAAATCGCCACATCATCCACGACGAATTCTCCTCCGGAGGAACAACAAAGACCGATCTTCCCGGCATCAGTGGGTAACTCAGCAAATGTATCCGTGAAGATCTGGATATCGTTTACCCAAAGAGTAACCGCAGAGCCAACGTAAGCTATCCGAATTGTTACGGGAACATCTTTGACTAATCCCGTCCCGGCCGCGGATATAACTCCTTCTCCACCGCTTCCATTTCTCCAGTACCATTGACCGCTCTCATATCCGACCATTGCGTACTGTGTCTCGTCAACATAACGAAAAACGAGACCGACTTGGCAATTAGCTGTTGTCGGGGTTACCGAAGCGGACAACGACCCATCAGCGATGTCATCCGTTTCTGAGTAATAAATAACACAGGATGGTTTTCCTTTGACGACAAGTGTGTTATTTACATTCGTTACTTGACCATTTCCTTCGCCTACAACCCATCCCGTCGTCGTTCCATCCTCCATATTGATTCGGGCAACCGGTGTCGGCGTCGGTGTCGGTGTCGCCGTGGGCATGGGTGTCGGGGTAGGAATCGTTGTAGGTGCCAATGTAGGTATCGGCGCAACTGTCGGCGACGGAGCCGATGTTGGCATCGCCTTGGGTGTCGGCGTCGGCGTTGCCGCAGGCTTGGGAGAAGTATTCGGGGCTCTCGTAGGCGTGGGAATCAGCGTTAGATCGGGCATCTCTTCCCTCGCTGTTTCCTGTGTCGTTTCTTTCGCGGAAGACACTGTTGCCATCTCTGTACCGGAAGGGTTACTCTCTTCGGTTGGCTGTGTCGTCGTTTGAAGCGATGAAATGGATGACAGTGATTCTCCCGCCGACAGGGAAGACTCTTCCATCGAAGAAATCACTTCTTGTGCTGCCGATGTCGGTTGTGACAAAATCGTGGGTCTCAGGTTACCCGTTCGGCCATTTGCATACGCCAAACCGATTCCTGCGACGACAAGAACCACGACCACCGCCGTTATTCCAACGACGCCCGAACGACTCTTCCCGAGTATGTTTCGAGTCAACTGACGAGCCGAGAGTAGGATCCTGCCCCAAAGGGAAGCTCCGAGCGTAATTTTGCCAAGAATTGCTGCAAACATCGTTGCGGCAACCTTATCCGCAGGACTCCAGGTGAGAATATCTGCATGAAGCAGTTGTGTCATCGGGATTGCGGTTAATGCGAGCTTGTATCCGATTTGCTTCTGAACGAGCAGAAGACCCTTCTTCATCATCGCTCGTCCCGCAAACAACCGACTTTTCACCGTATTCTCATTCGTATCCAGAAGAGCGGATATTTCCTTAACGGACAAGTTTAAATAATAGTAATATACGATGACGGTGCGATATTGGATCGGAAGATTCTCGACCTCACGACGGATCACGGAGCGATCCTCGTCGGTTTCGAAGTCAAAGTCCGGGAGTACGGGTTCGATGTCCACGATTCCGGAGAACTCTTCCGCCTCTGTATCGACGAAGAGAATGCGCTCATCCTTCTTACGCATGGCCATTCTGCACTCATTCTGTGTGATGCGATACAACCAGGAGGAGAATGCTTCCGGAGATTTCAGTTCGGGAAGTCGGTAATATGCCTTGAGAAATGTCTCTTGTAAAACATCTTCCGCTTTGTTATCACTTCCGAGAAGATAGCGCGCGACGGAATAAACCTCTTTATAAAAGGTTTTATACAACTTTTCAAAAGCATCACGCTCACCGCGCTGTGCCTGCAAAATTGTTTCTATCAAAGGTTTATCAATTTTCACGAACAAATCTCCGGGGAATTTAACAACATTGTCGCATTTGCGACGCATTTCACGGTATAAATACGAAATTAGAACAAATTTTACCACGGAAACAAATTGTTTTCAACGCGTTTTCAGAAAGTTATTAGTAAGAAATAAACATTATTATTTTCTTGTAATGCATTTAACAATTATTCTTTATTTTTGACTCTTCTTCTCCTTCTGATTCTCCTCTTTTTGCCTTTCTTATAAGAAAACAATAAGTCTTTTTAAGGCAAAGATCCTTGACAGAATCACGTTTCAATCAAGTAATTCGGGAATGGTCGTTGAAGGTAGCGAAGAGTTGACATTTAACTATAACGTTGTCGCCGGATATATTCGTTTTGATCCACAGGATCGGAAGTTCAACGGACATCACCTACGAGATCTCAAACGGCAGGCTCCATATTGAGTTCGATTTTGGCGACGATCTCTTCAATGACTTGGGAAACACCATCGTCCCCGACTTCTCCTTCTCCCAACGGGGAAACAGTATCTTTATCGCCGAGCAGGAGTATGTTCGGAAGAACTAAGGCTTGCATCCTGTTGTGTTGACAGGGTACAAGCCTTTTCGCGATTTGATAACGCTGAGACAGTGTAGGGTAACGACTTACTTCGCCGCCACATCTTCCCCGGTTGCGTCAGCTCCTGTCATTCGCACGTGCTTCACGATGGCATACACGGTATCTGCAGGATCAAGAACAGTGACATCCGCCGGGAACTTGAAATCCTCAGCGGTGATGTTATCGCCGAGGTTTTTCGCGGTTACATCAACAACGGCGGCTTCCGGAAGACTTGACGATTTGCTCTCAACCTTAATTTCCGTCTTGAGCATATGTGTTTCGAGTTGTCTCGATTCCAGCTTCTCACGTCCGCGAAAAACAACGGGAAGTTCCGAAATAACGGACGCATTCTGATCGACAATCTGAACAACGACGTGCAGGATCTTGAAATCGATCGGGCTCTTCTGTACTTCCTTGATAAATCCGAACTTCTTCTCCCCACCGATCATTACCCATACCTTCGCGTTAAGGCCATGTTGGGTGAGCATCTTGTTGATGGGAGCTGTCTCAAATTGAACGGAGACAGAGTCCGCTCCCGGGACATGGAGCACGCCCGGTGTAAGCCCTGCATCTCTGACTTGTTTTGCGTTTCCTACTCTTACATCTGATCTTAGAATTGTTTCTTCCATACTCATCTCCTTTGGCTCTCGCCACGACCCGTGCCGGACACAAAGAATCGGGTTACTGGTTTCCCAATAGCGGGATCCCCGAATACCTGAAAACATAATTGTTTTCCATACTAATTATACACCCGAGATGATAGGAGGGGCAGAAAGTTGTCTTTCCCTCTCCTTTTTCCATCTCGGGTGTCGTTTACTTAATTACTTATTTGATGAATTGACAGTAAGTAATGTCTCTCGTCGTTATATCCGTTCGTCCTATCCGAACAATCAGAACTGTTCTTCCGCGATGACGATCAGCATATCGTCCGCCTCAAAACAGACTTCGGTCGTCTTCTTCGGATTGGTGTAGATTCCGAAGGACTTCGTGCTGTCATGTTGTTGCGACTGAATCTTGTAACCGATGACGATCTCGTTCTTGCGTCGGGCTGCTTCAACAACGGTGTAAAAATTCACCTTGGCACCCTTCTTGATGTAATTCTGCGCAGGTTTCATGTAGATCTCAGAACCGTCGGCATCGAAAAGGTCTTGAAATACCGGCCCAAGATATTTATTCTCCGAGATCTGGGCGAGCATCAGGCTGATAATCTTCTCACTGATAATGAAATCATTCACCTTTGCAACTTCTGCAAGCTGTCGATTCCGGTTGTCGAGGATCTCGCTTACTGTGTTAAAGACATACTCTGTCTTCTCCGAGATATCGCGAAGGTGAAGCAGCGTTATAAGTGTGTTGGCATCCGACTTCTGCACGTCTTCAGTATACTTGTCGCTGAGGAGAACAACATGGTGGAAATTCTTCGCCATGAGTCCATCGAGGACTTTGCGATCCGTGACATCGTCCGTATAAAATTCGACCGTCAAATTCTGGAGTTCATGCCCGGCTTTCTCCCACTGTGAGGAAGTATCTTCAGTGTCTGATGCTACCGCCAGAAAAGAACCCTTTGGAACATAGGCATCAAGCTCCTCGATGATCGCTGTCCCGTTCTCATTCCATCCCAGGATCAGGATATATTCAGGCTCCGAAGCCGAGATCATCCGTTGTGTTTCGATGGCTTCTTCCATAATGGTGTAGGTGGCATCCGCATCAGCGATCAACGTATCATCATCTTCCGCGATGGCGATAATCTCGTCTCCGGCCTCGATCACATAGTCCATCGGGGGCTTATGTTGCGTCACCTTTCCGCGCTTAACGCCCATGAGTGTTGAATCCATGA
The DNA here is from genome assembly GCA_023397475.1 of Bacillota bacterium. Taxonomy (GTDB): domain Bacteria; phylum Bacillota; class Clostridia; order Saccharofermentanales; family Saccharofermentanaceae; genus Firm-13. The sequence goes on along the minus strand of JAEWUD010000043.1, from coordinate 61,140 downwards.
AGCAGAAAAGCGCTTCACTAAATGTCTTACCGACAAGACAACTACATTCCGAAATGTAGATCTCGTCTCCGTCGTAATCCAACAGGTCAAGATAAACCGCAGAAATCCCGGGTTGACGACAGGTTTGCGCAATGATGCGGGAAATGATGTCATTGTAAAGAATATACTCGACGCGTCCCTGTGAGGCGATTTGCGCAACCTCCAAGTTCTTCGCATCATTCAGCACGGTTACAATCGTGAAGTCCTTCTCTTTGCAGCCTTCCGTGTTTACAATGGCGAGAACCGCCTTTATCGTGTTGGCGTCGGAATCTTCGATCAGAATCAGCGATTTCGAATCCGCCATGTTCACAATGCGCATGTCATTCACATCGATCGGATTTCCGGTTCTGCATACGATTCTCGTCTTTCCCGAATCAGGGATCCGGCTGCGAATCTCATCATCCATCTCGATCTTGTCCTTGTTGCCCATGACAACGATGCAGGACTTCTTGAGGTTGCTGTTTGCCTCAATGAGTTCAGAAATGATTGTGAATATCTGATCCGACCATCCGAGAATGATTGTGTGATTGCTCTCGATGACCTTGGAACGGCCTTTACGGAGGGAGTCCATCATGTCCTGAAGACCCGTGGTCAGAATACCGATCAGGATGCTGAACACCAAAATACCTGCGAGAGTGACGATGAGCATGCTCGCGACAAAGATCGGGGAGCCGCTGTCACCGGTTATCGTGCCGGAATCCAGCGTGCGCATGAATCCCATCCACATTAGTTCCGGGAATCCAACACCTTCAAGAGAGTTCGTAGCCAGTACAATACCAGACATGATCGCTATGATAACGGTCGAAATGAGTGCCAGACATCCAATGAGTGCCAATGGCCCCTTGGACATCAGATTGTCAAACATGTACTTGAGCTTCCCCTTTTTCATAGGTACGTATTCTCCCTCTTGTTGTCTTTTATCTGATAAAACGATGCTATTATAGCATTGATTGAGGTTGTAAAAAGCATCGAGTTACCGATTCTATCCGAATTTTCTTGGTTACTTTACGCGCTGGATACTCTCCGAAAAAGGACTATATGCGGTATAGACTTTATCGAAAAATGCGGCCATCCCTTCATGGCTCAGATAAACCTCAAAGCCAAGTTCCGCGTCCTCGTTTACGATTCTCCCGTCGGTCTCGTTCAAATGCGTAATCATGAGCGAAACGGAGGCCTTCTCTCGCGTCTCCGGATCGTCTGAATTTACGTAATACTTCTGGTCTTCTTCAATGGCGCGCACGAATTCTCCTGCTCCGGGGTGTCGTGCGAAGCGTAGCGTCTCCTGCCACTGGTTCTCCACATTCGTCTGGTCGTGAATCAACGGCGAGATCTCCTCTCGATCACATTCATGCGGCAACGGACCGGCTCCATGCCGCGTCACATAAGAACGCGTCACATAACAGACCTCTGTGTTGCTCTTGTTATAGGAAATGCCGCATTGATTCAGTAGCGCGAATGGATTCTTACTCCCTGTGTCTGACGGCGTCAGATGCGGCCAGTACGTGCGGTTATTCCGATCCAGAAGCAGCCCCTGTGCCCCTTCGAAAATCAAATTTTCCGCAGTCAGGATGAGTTCTTTCGCGTCATGGATCATCGAGAAGTAGCTGGACGCCGACTTCATCGTCTCCGCCGCATTCCTCGCGACATTCGGATCCCGAAGCAGGTCACACCACGCATTATCTTCTTGTACCTTCCTGGACAACTGTTGAAGTCGCACCGGAACATACTCCGTCCGGACCTTTTCCAGAAAAAGGGCGGCTTCCCGAGGCGAGAATGTCTCAAATTCCCCAAGCGAAAGTGCATACTCCGGCGTCTCGTTCCGGAGAATCGACTCGTGGATCCCCATCCCGCAGCTGCCGTGCCGCGCCCCCTCCCTCGAGCTCTCAGCGAGAGCGTTCAGCACCACATCAAAAACCGTCGTCAACCGGCATTGCGCATCCAGATAAACCGTCGGCATATGACCGGCCGCAATGCGAAACGCCTCCGCTTCCTCCGGAAGTTTAAGCAGATCCGGAAGAAATGTCGAAGAGAGATAGGTTGACGCCCCGCAGAAAGACCCCGAGGAAAGCTGATGAAAGACAAATCTCCCATCTGTCCGATCCACGGTGTGTCCCGCTTGCGCGCCACCGTTGTGCTTAACAACAAGTGAATGGGAAGACTGCCCGGCAAAATACGCGGTCGCGAGCCCTTTCCCTTCGTCGCCGAAATTCTTGCCGATGACAACAGTAATTCTTCGATCCATCAGAATTTGAAGAAGCCCAGTTTTTGATTGCCTACAGAAAGTCTGCCAAGCGCCTCCGCAACGGCAAGCTGTGCCCCCTGGTCCTTCCATTGCGCAACGATATCCTTCTTGTTCCCGCCCTCCGACAGTTGCATGACGGACACAAACAGTTCCGCAAGATAGGTTAGCTGCTCCGGTTCAAGTTCAATTACATGTCCGGGAATCAGCAGCTCCCAGCCTTTACCGCTGTTCTGATTCTTATACGACCCGGCCTTCATCACGATGTGGAAAATATTGTATTTTTTCGCGGCGGACTGATATAACTCCTTCGCCGAGTAATCGCGTTCCACGTCATCGCCGAACACGCGCTTGATCTCCTCGCGCGTTAGTGTCTCATGGCAACGCTCGTCGCCGATCGTGAAGATATAGCCCTTCTTCCCGCGCTTGTTATAGCAGTCGATATCCGTATGCATATCGGCAAAGTACCAGGACAGGCAGTACGACTCTCCGCCGTTACCGCCTCCGCCGCTCTCGAAAAAGACATCCAGGAGCTGTTCGGCAATACGAATATCTGCCTCAAACTGCGTTGCCTGCAGCGGCGCACGATCCGACTTCGAGTCGCCGATCGCCTGGAACATGATATGCGGGTTTGTAACCGGCTCTTTGTCGTAGATCTCCAGCATGGTCTTATTGAGAGAGTTCTTCGCGATCTCCTCGGAAAGATATCCCATGGATCCGGTCACGTCGAGACCGACGATGATCGCCGTCGACAGCGGGTTATCCGTTGAATCGCGCGATTCTCTGACCTTGATCTTCGACGGATCGTACGCCGCCTTCATCCCGCGGGACTGATACAAATCGCTGACCTTCGAATCCGCGTGAATATTGCGACTGCTCTTAAGCTTGGCCCAATCACTGCTGCTGTAACTTCCGCTTCCCATAATTGCTATCCTCTCCTTCTATGTGCCCGATGAATATAATGTACTTTCTTTAAGTCCAAGATCTCGAAAAACACGTTTGCCGTAGGCCAGCGTCAATGAGACATCCCACCAGGCAAAATCAGAAAATGCGTCATCCTTTGGTTTCTCTCTCAGAAAATCGTAAAAAGCTTCCGGCATTGCCTTCTGTGCATTCTCGATTTCGGAGAAGCCCATTGCCTCTGACGCGATCTTACGCACACTGCGAAGCTCAGCCTCGTAGGTTTTTGCGCTCGACAGGGCCCCAACAATCCGGTTCGCCCGCCACAACCCTCCGTACAGATACGCCTGATGTGTCTCAGGATTGATATAAATGTCACGGATATCCAGATCCGGTACCGTCAAATGATTGTACTGAAGAAGGCAGCAAAGATTCTCCAGACGACTTACAATCCATGCGGCATGAACGTCCGGAAGACCGCGAAAAGAAACCAGCGGATACTCATATCTGCCTCGGGTAATCACGAGGAGAACCCGGCGGTCACGAAGCGTAAATTGATGCGTGATCTCCGGCAGAAATTGCTTCATGTTGTGTTTATCATCGGGAGGCAATTGAACAGAAGAAGCTGCGTCGACATAGTGCTTCGCTTCCTCCGGCGCATTGAATAAAAGAAAGACATTCGACCGTCCCATGAAGATCTCTGTCTTCTCGACCGTAACATTATGAATATAAGAGATCTCAACGACGGAGTCATCCTCGGTGACAAACGTGACCGTTTGCGCGTGATGCTTCCAGTACTCATCCATGTTGAGTTCTTCCAATTTCTTCTTGAGAAAGACCCCGGCAGCATCGCCGTGAAACATCTCCGCGAGCACTCCGACGGTTGTCTGATCCACACCGAGATCCGCCGGCGACAAAGTGACGGTACTGCCGCAAAACTTGCACTTCGCCGTCATTAGGTTGTTATCAAGATCAAGCGTGGCTCCGCAACTTGGACAACGAACAGCTTGCATGATGTACCTCACCCATACTTTTTCTCGATTATATCACTATAATCGTTAGAAAGTATTAAAGCATTCAGCAACACCGCGCATAAACAGTTGTTCAATTTCGCTACACTCAGAACTATGCCTGCGCCAAGTTTTGTTTTTCCGGAATGACGGCATAGAGATAATCGTCAATATAATTTCCGATACGATCTTCAATAATCGCCTCTGCGTTCAGTTCTATTCTTCCGGAGCGTACAGCCTGATACTGCAAAGGCATGTACTGGCTTAACAGCGTCATCGGAATGCGTACTTGATTGAGATTTTTTATCAGCAGATGAATGGAGTTGTCCACTTCATTGTTGGGCAAGTAATACCGGGCCCGGTCGGAGTAGCTGAACCTCCGGGCGAAATGAAGCTCCCAGGCATTCCCATGGTAATGCTTCTGCCAGTTCTGAGGCTCATCCAGCATCGCTTGTTCAAACACTTCCTGAAAATTGGAGAAATGGCAACTCTTACCAAAGTAGAGTTCTTTCTCCATTTTCTCAAGAGAGAAAAGCGCTTCGCGAAGTCCAAATGTAAGTGCCGGACCAACCTTCAGTATGGCGACGCCGTCCTCAACCATTGCGCGAAGCGCCTCTTTCGGTTGATAGTCGGTTGAGTGACCTTCAAATACACCTTGCGGCCAATCTCTGAGGGATGCGATGAGATCAACAGCCGCTTTCCGATCATAAACAAACACGTCACTGTCACCGAATTCAACTCCGGGCTGAACGACGATTGCTATGACGCGCTTCCAGGCTTCCGCAAGGCCTATGTCACAATATGCCTTTTCGAAAGCGGCAAGAGACGTCTTGCAATCCTCAGGCGACGTTACTTTGATTCCTTCCTCGTGCTCCTGCGCCCCACCGGGAATCGGAACTTCGCTGCCGATAATATAGACCGGCGCTTCTGCATCAGGAAATACTCTCAATCTCTCATTGTAGGCTAACTCAGCGACGGCACACAAACGCGCGCCACGCCGCGCGATGACGGTGTCAGAGAGTGGCACGAAAGCATCATCATCGAGAAGACGCATAGACGTATCTAAGTGAATCTTCTTAAACCCGGCCAGCACATACTGTCGCACGAGTTCCTCAGCGAGGAGCATGGCTTCCTGTTCCGGTTTGTTTGCCCACGTTAGCGGACCTAAGTGGTCACCTCCGAGAATGATTTTTTCCATCGGAAAATTCATCTCTTTTGCAATATCCTCGACGTATTTCACGAACATAACAGGAGTCATACCCGTATATCCGCCATGTTGATCTACCTGGTTTGCCGTTGCTTCGATCAGCGCGGGAATGCCGGACTCCGCCGCACGCTGCATGACTGCTTTCAGAACATGCCGGTTCGCCGTACAAGCCGAGTAAATCCCAGCCGGATAACCGGATTTTTGAAGTTTGACCACATTCATCAAATAGCTACTCATCATTTGCCTCCGATTACTTGACGACACCTTTTTTTAGAATGATGTTGGCATACAAAGAACTCTCGCTGGTTGCGACAAGCGCGTAAGCTTTCACAGCGCGATCATAGAACTCGTAACGCGGAATCGACGTCTCGCGAAGACCTGCGGTGTCATGTTTTCTACCGACATTTCTGTATTTTTCCCAAATCTCAGGCACATAAGAGTCTCCCGGTGTGACGGCCATCAGGACCGACGGATATTCTACGTATGTATCCAGGGGCATAACCTGTAAAATCGCATCCAGCACTTCAGGAATGCCGTGACCATCGAGGCGAACAGCACGCGATGGATGCCCCATGCACGGATAGTTTCCATCCGCCAGAACAAGCTCGTCGCCATGACCCATTTCCATCAGAATCTTTAACAGATCAGGTGTTAGAATGCTTGGAATTCCTTTTAACATTTGAATATTCTCCTTTATCTCGTAATACTTCCATCCATGTCCCACAGGTCTTCCCATCCCTGTGCATGGCTCCACAAGAAGACCTGCCCCTTAATAAGGCGGCAATTTCTTTCAGCGTTCTTAAGCTGTTGCATTTCTGTTTCGGTCAGGGGATCATTGATAACGCTTAACAGATTACTTACGTAGTACTTCTCATCCACGGCAAAGGGAATGGGTATCTGTCCGCGTTGAACGGCCCACTTCAAGCAAATAATTGCCGGGTGAACGTTGTGTGCTTTTCCAATCGCGACAACCTCCGGAAGTTCCGTATCAGAGACATCCGTATCTGTCTTGTCACGATCCGGTCGGGATGGCGAACCAATCGGACAGAATCCGATCGGCTGAATCTTTCGGTCAAGACAATACCGAAACAGTTCCTCTTGTTGGAAGCTTGGGTGAAGTTCCATCTCGATGGCGATCGGTTGTATTCGGCAGAGGGGCAGAATCGCTTCGAGTTTCGGGATCGTCATATTAGACATTCCGATATACCGAGTCAGTCCTTGATCGACGAGACTCTCCATCTGTCTCCATGTTCCCATGAAGCTCCCAATAGAGAACGGCGTAGCATCAGGACTCCTGGCATCCCCGGAACATCCCGGAGCATGATAATTGGCAAAAGGCCAATGAACAAAATACAAATCGACATAATTCAGTTGAAGATCTCGGAGTGTTTTCTCGCATGAGATGAGAACATCTCCCTTCCCATGCATGTCATTCCACACTTTTGATGTTATAAAGAGCTCTTCCCTCGTAACAGTGCCCTCTTGCATCGCTCCTGCAAAGGCTTTTCCGATGTAATCCTCATTACCATAAACAGACGCACAGTCGAACATGCGATATCCGAATTGGATTGCACCGGTGACGGCTCCTGCAATTTCTTGCGCCGAAAAGCGGTCGGAGCCAAATGTGCCCATGCCAATACAAGGAATATTCTCACCCGAAGACAGAGTAATCTTGGGTACGGTGTCAGGATTTACAGGTGTAATCATTGCTAACCTCTTTCTTCGTCATTTAGTAGGACGATTTTTCCATGAACCTGTGAGGGATCTTTGTACAAGGAAAATGCTTCGGCAACCTCTGACAAAGGATATTTTCGAAAAATCATCTCTTCATCGAAGGCAAGCTGACCGGTCGAGAAATAGTGTGCGGTCAACGCCCATTCTTTGCCGGGGAAGGGTGCGCTGTAACTCATCCAACTGCCGGTAAGCTTGAATTCTTTTCTATTCATCAGTTCCCATTGAGCCGGCGAGAACGTCAGATCTACATGTGGTGTGCCAACGAAACAAACTCTTGCTTTGTTCGCCGCCAGTTCAAATGCCATCCTCATGGTTACCGGAAGACCGGCCGTCTCAAACACGAATCCGAAACCTCTTCCGGAGGTAATGTCCTTTACGTCTTGCATGAAGTTCTCTTTGCTTGTCAGAACCGTTTCGTCCGCGCCAAGTCTCTTTGCAAGTGCCAGTCGTCCTTCATCAATGTCGAAAACGACAACTTTTCGAGCGCCGAATATCCGAGCCCACTGCATCATGAAAAGTCCGATTGTTCCGCCGCCCAAAACAGCTACATCTTCGCCGCCTCGGTAATCGTTACAAAGCAATCCATGTAACGCCACCGTCGAAGGTTCAAACAAAGCGGCTTGCTCATACGGAATCGCTGCATCATACCTCACCGCATTGTGTTCGGGCAGAACAACATATTCGGCAAAGCTACCCTGCTCGCGGGATCCGACAAAACGATAGAACTTGCAAAGAGAATAATTTCCAACCTGACAGTCTTCGCACTTCATACAGGGAATCAGCGGAACACCGGAGACCGTATCCCCAACTTTGAGACTGGTTACACCCTCTCCGATTTCAACAACGTCACCCGCGAATTCGTGACCAAGCACGATGGGGTAATAGTGCGCTCCATGATGTAGCACTCTGGGGACGTCACTTCCACAGATTCCCGACGCCTTCACCCTGATCTTGACGTGACCCATTATCACCTCGGGCGTAGGGAAATCCGCATATCGTATATCTTGATTTCCATAAAGTACAGCTGCTTTCATTATTGTCCTCCCCTTAACCTATCAATCCCAAAGAAGTTACTCGTGCATTGTTTCTGCAAGGCAGGAGTAAATTTCTCTGTATTTCCTGTACACCGCATAATACTTGTCGTGCTTCAATGGATCCGGCTTATGTTCGCGCTGGATTTTGACGGTTTGAGAAACGGCTGCTTCAAAGCTCTCATATACGCCGGTACCGACTCCTGCCAGAATTGCGGCGCCGAGGGTTGTCGCGGTATCCGAGGATGGCACAACAATACGTTTCCCCGTAATATCCGCCTTAATCTGCGTCCACAGCCTGCTGTTGGCGGCGCCTCCCATGGCGCGCAGGTTTCCCACCTCTACGCCGGCACTCTCCGCTACATCGATGTTATGCTTTAGCGAGAACGCAACCCCCTCCATACTGGATCGTATGAAGTGCGCGCGCGACTTTGTGTAATCGATGCCATAATAGACACCCTTCGCTTTTGTATCCCAGATCGGCGATCTTTCTCCCGCCATATACGGCAAGAAAATCATTCCATCGCTTCCGTCCATAATCGTTTCTGCTTCGTTATCCATCTCTTCCATAGCGTCTGTACCCAACCGGGCGGCATCAACTCGCTCCTGGGCGCCAAACTCCTGTTCAAACCAGCGATAGACGCCGCCTCCGCCGACAGTTCCTCCCTGAAGAAGCCACATATTCGGGACAACGTGAAAACTGAGTATGAGTCGAGGATCCGCTTTGTATGTATCCATGCATATGCTCATTCCTCCCGCCTGACCGCCCTGCTCCTGCGTCTCGCCCGGATGAATAACGCCGACACCGAGCGCACCGCATGCAGCGTCGAGTCCACCGGCAACTACCGGCGTTCCCTCGGCAAGACCCGTAATGACTGCCGCTTCTTCGGTCACACGTCCAACCACTTGATGACATGAAGAAATGTCCGGAAGTATGTTCATATCGATCCCGAACAAATCACACATGGACTTGTCCCATTGCCCTTTTCTCATGTCGAAACATTGATATGCGTACGCCTGACTTATATCCTGTGTTAGAACTCCTGATAATTTATACACAAGATAACTATTCGATTGGAGAATTTTATGGATCCGGCGGTAGACTTCCGGCTTATATCTCTTCATCCAAAGAATTTTCGGCAGCGTGTATGCTGCTCGAAGAGGGTTGCCGCAGACATCGAAAATCCTACGCGGATCATGTCCGCGATTCCATTCATCACATATCTCGTCGGCACGTGTATCCAGCCATATCGGCGAGTTACATAACACGTTTCCTTCTGCATCGATCGCTACAGCAGACCATCCTTGACCGTCAATGCCGATTCCGCAAATCTCCTTCGGATCAACTCCAGATGTAACAAGCAAAGATCGCAATGCTTCGCTTACCGCTCTCCACCAATCTTCAGGATCTTGCTCCGCCCAACCGGGATTCGGATAGTAAACCTGATATGGACGGCTCTCCTGGGCAACAACATGACCGTCCGGCGTGAAGAGGGCAACTTTGCATGCGGAAGTTCCGATATCAATTCCCAAGAGAAATCTATTCATGCTTATACCCTCCATTCCTTACTTCTTACTGTCTGTCCCAAAATCAATCCATTGGATCGGCTGATCCTCACCCACATATTGGAGCTCTCTCTGTGTCGGAATCCGGCTTCCCGCCCGAACGAATAACGGAATTGCGTCAATAGAAGCATTTACCGTAACCGTCTGTCCGCCGTGATAGAACGCATTCGTCCAGAAATCGACCCAATCCGCTCCTCGTGGCAAGTAACAATCCATCTGCTTGTCCGAATCAAGCGGGCGGCTGTTCTTTTCGAAATACATGGGAACCGTTACGGGACAAACAAGGATGCTATCTCCAAACATAAATTCATTGCAGATATTCTGCACATTCTCATCATCCGGGAAATCAAACATCAGACTTCGCATGATCGTGTAATGTTCTTCACTCACTCGATCTGCCATCTCGAGGATGTACGGCATGAGCGTATAGCGGAGCTTAATGAATTTGACGATCGCATCATAGAAGATGCCATCGAAATGCCATATCTCGCGAGGTGTATCGGTTCCGTGTGAACGAAACAGCGGGAGGAACACGCCAAATTGCAGCCATCGCGTATACAACTCCTGATACCCCAGATCTGCGACCCCATCGTTGTACTCTCCTGCCCAGAACCATACCGCCTCTGCTTCGGGATCTCCCTTCCATTTTCTCCAGCATTCAACATTCCCGGCAAAAAACGCACCGATGTCGACCGTCCAGTAGGGTAATCCGCTCAAGCTGACGCTAAGCCCCTTCGCTATCTCGGCTCTTAGCTCCCGCCATGTAGCGGATGTATCTCCGGCCCACAACGCGACGCCGTACTTCTGAATTCCCGCATATCCGGATCTCGTTAGGTTGAGCACGGGTTTCTGCGGAAAATCTTTCTTTTGATTCTCGAAAATCCCCTTAGCATGCAGTAAAGCGTATGTGTTTGCCCTATGGGGCCCCAGGTATTTCTTGTGTTCATCACCGACAAGAGCAAAGCGTTCTTCTTCGGAAAGCAGAACGGATCCACCCCAATCAGGTGACGAGAATGGCTCGGTAGAGTCACACCACCAACTGTCGAAGTCCTTCAACTCCGCAATGATCTGCTCCCAGTAGAGTCGTCTGGCATCCGGAGAGAAAGCGTCATAGGTGGAATAATCTCCCAGAAGCATTCCTTTTCGGGCAAACTCCTCGTGGTTCTTCCCGCCTGCTCTCATGTTTGGCCAGATAGATATCATCGTATGGGCGTGCATCTCATGAATTCGCAAGATTGCATCCCGTACGTCCGGGTATCTGGATTTGTCCAGTACTTTGTCTCCCCAGAGTTCGCCTTCCCACGTCTTCCAGTCTTGTACAATAACATCGATTGGAATTTGTCTTCGACGATACTCTTCGACAACAGCGACAAGTTCGTCTTGTGTTTTATAGGTTTCTTTCGACTGGATATATCCGAAGGCCCACGCGGGCAGACGCGAGGCTCTGCCCGTTAATTCTCGATATCCTGCAATAATCTCGTCGAAATCTCCGGTAATAATGTAGAAATCGAGCTGATCCACGCAGTCCAGCGTTATCCTTGTCATATCGGATGTATCATCAAACGTCATCAATGAGCAGCAGTCAAAAAGAACACCATACCCCTTGCTCGAGACAAAAAACGGCATCGGAATCCTCATGTTGTGCTGGTATAAATACTGAATGGTTCCTCTCTTGTTATAAACACCAAGTTCATCCTGGCCGAGGCCATAAATGGCTTCATCCGGAGAAAGCAAAATAGTGATACGCGCCTGGTATGCGAGTCCGGCCTCGTATGGTTCCAGATTCTCTATGTAACTGCGATCTCCATCAACAGTTTTCATCGTCACAACTATGGGATCATTCTTTGTCGTGTACTGTATAACCGGCTTCTCGATGAGTTGAACATCATGTATTGCAAAGGGAGTCTCACAAGCCGCATCGGCGGAATTGTCTTGATGAACAGAGGGACTATCGATCAAGAGAGAGTTGTTTATGAGACTCCCTTTCTGCGTGTAGACAAACCGAGTAATCGTATCTGAGATTCTTCGTATATACTGGTCCATTTGCTATCCTTTCACGGCACCGGATGTCATGCCTGAAACGATATATTTCTGTCCCAGGAAATAGACGATGATAACCGGTACGCTCGTTAGCACGATGTCAGCACAGATCAGATTCCAATCCTTGAAGTAAATGCCGAAGAAGTTATAAACTGCAAGCGTCATCGGCCATTTTTCTGTACTTCCGGTGAAGTATAACGGAAGCACAAATTCATTCCATGTATTAAGAAAGGTAAGAACCATTACAGTGATGAGAACAGGTTTCAGTAACGGCAGAATTACCGAGAAGAACAGTCGCAACGGAGTACACCCATCAAGAACAGCTGCCTCGTCTATATCTCTTGGAATCTTACTGATGAATCCATAGGTCAGGAAAATCGTGAAGGGCATTTGTAATGCAGCATACAGAAGGATTACGCCAAACCTCGTATTGTACAGGTGCAAAACCTGCATCACTTTCATGAGAGAAACGAAGTTTATCGGCATTGTGATGCCAAGAACAAAGAACAGGTACAATAATTTACTTGCTCTTTTTCTTCTTCGCGAAAGGACAAAGGATGCCAAAGATGCCAAGAATGTACACAGGGTGACACTTCCGACTGAATAAATCATGCTGTTCAAGAAGGCGGTATCCAGCTTTCCTTTCTCGATTACAACCAGAAAATTGTCGAATCTCCATTCACTTGGAAGGAGAAGATTCATATCGGAGGCTGCAATGCTTGTCTTGAAGGAATTGATCAGGATCAGAAGAAGAGGAATGATCAGAATCGCTGATACGATCCAGGCTATCGCATTCACGGCAATAGAGTTCGCAATTTTTCTATGCTTCATTACTCTTCCACCTCTTTCTTAGTCATAATCTTGATCATGAAATAACCGACGAAGAGCATCACGACAAACATAACCGATGAAAGGGTTGTTCCTACTGCGTATCTACCTTCGCTAAATTCCTTATAAACGCCGGTATACAAGACTTCCGTCGCATAACCGGGGCCTCCATTGGTCAGGGAATACACGATGTCAAACACCTTCAATCCATAGAGAACATTGAGTACCGTTGTCACCGCGATCGTAGGCATGAGCAGAGGAAGAGTCACCGACTTGAATTTTTGCCACGGCGACGCACCGTCAATTTCAGCTGCTTCAAAATACGCCGGCGAGATTGCCATAATCCCCGCGATAAATATCGTCATGATGTATCCGACACCTTTCCAGATATCGACGGCCATAACGGACCAGAACGCGATTTTCGAATCTGTCAGCCACTTCAGAGCGAAGACATCCAGGCCGATCGACCGTAGGGATTCATTCAGAAGGCCAATTTGAGGGTTCAATATGCTCTTGAAAGTCATACCGACGATAAGCGTTGAGATGACGGCCGGCATATACATAATGGCTCGGTGAATGTTCAAACCCCGTATTTTTTTCGTAAGGAGGACTGCAAGTGACAACCCGATAACGCTTTTGCAGATGGTCGTTACCAGTGTGAAAAGGATTGTGTTACTCAGGTATTCGATATAGTTCTCGTCTGGTGAGAAGATAATGGCAAAATTCTTCAAACCAATGAAGTTAATCTCATCAGAATACGAAGACCAATCTGTAAACGAGTATCCGATTCCAATCACACCGGGAATGACACACAATGCTACATAGAGAATTAGTGCTCCATATACGAAGTATAAAGGGTATGTTTTCCTCTCATTCATCTGCATCCACTTCCTTATAAATATAGGTTGCTCCGAGAGCTTGCTCCCGGAGCAACCTACCTTATTACTGTTTATTATTCTGTCTTACTCGTTCCAAGCCGGATCTTTGGCTGCGGTTGCCTGATCCGCTCTGTTCTTATCAATGTTCTTGAGTACATCTTCAGAGGACGAGTCTCCCAAGATGAGTGCAGCCAGTTCTTTACCGATTTCCATCCACTGCGGGTTCAAGTACTTGACAGTAGTCTGCATAACCGTGCCGTGTGTCGCATATGTAGCATAGAAAGTCTTGATCGTTTCGGAGTACTTATCCGTAACACCGCTGAAAGGCAGAGTATTGTTTTTCGAAACGTTATCGATCAGGTACTGAAGATTCTCCGCCTGTGCGATATAGGCAAGGTACTGTTTGGCAGCATCAATGTTCTTGCTTCCGGAGTAGATGAATCTTGACGGTCCGACAGGATTGACATTCAAGATCTGATTGTCAACAAGCGGGATGACAAAGTATCCTACATCGCTGGCCTTCAGCTCCGTTCCTATCGCTTCTACTTCCGCTCCGAATCCCTGATTGGCTACAACCATGGCATACTCGCCGCTTGCGAAGCTCTTGGCAGCGTCCGCATACGCATTCGACATATAGTTCTCGCCCCAGTAGCCGGCATCGACCATTTCCTTAATCTGATCGAGAGACTGCTTCATGACAGCACTCGCAGCAAATGTTGTGGTATTGCTGTTAAGGTTATCGATCAAACCAGGTTCTGCTGCCTCGTAGGCCGCACCTACTTCAGGAAACCACAACACATGGTGCCATCCGTCCGATACACATTCATACACCGGCGTTATGCCAGCTGTCTTGATCGTTTCGCATACGGTCTTGAACTCAGCAAAGGTTGTCGGAACCTGAAGATTGTTCTCCGCGAAAATCTTCGTATTATAGGCAATCGCCCAAACACTCGAGACATCCTGAATGGGCTGTCCGTAGAGTTTTCCGTCAACAGATAACTCGGCCGCCGCAAGAGGATCAACGGTGGATGACCAGCTCTCGCCGGACAGATCAACCGCATTCTTCTCAACATTCAGCTGTGTAACAATATCAAACTGTCCACCCTGTGAAGAGAAAATGTCTGCACATTCTCCGGCATTCATCTTGGTGGTCAGGAGGTTAACATACTGATCCGAAGGAATCACCTGGTAGTCGACCTTAATTCCGGTTGCCTCAGTGAATTTCTGACCAAGCTCAATCTCTGCGTCCTGAAGTTGATCCTGGCTGACCATGTAGGTGATCGTTACGTCCTGCTTCGTCGCCTCTGTTGTTGTTGACGAATCTGTTGAAGAACCGGTTGTGGCGGCAGTCGCCACAGCCGATGTAGCAGACGTGTTTGTCGTCGTTGAGCAAGCGACCGAGCTTACCAACATAACAGCGGCTAAAGCTACTAATAAGAATCTTTTCATCTTTCCCTCCTTGAATCTTGTTGACATGTTTTTCCTTCATCTTATAGAATGAACTTGCTGTACGAGTTCAATAATATATAGACCCGCTATTTCTGGGAATGTAAATTCGCACAAATGACATGTGTGTTTTTAACCATTGTTTGGTTGTTTTGCGCACATGTCATTAATTAATTGGAGAAAACCCTGTGAAAGCGAGAACAATTCGTACTTCGATGTTCTATACCTATGCAATCATTTTGATTATTGCTTGTTTTATCTACTATGCTCTGTTTGTCGTATTTGAAGTTCAGAATGTCGGAAGGCAGACCCTTGCCACAATATCGCAGAATTCGACGACCATCGGAAACTCGATTGATGATCAGCTTGATGATCTGAATATGGTCACCATGAATGTGGCCTATTCAAATATTATTAAGACAACCTTCGCGGAGTATAATCAGTCGACGAACGTTGAGGATAGCGATTATTTCAACAACACCAAGATGCTGGGCGATCTGCTGATCGCAATAATCGGTCCGAATTTTCCCGCGGATCAGATCAATCTCTATTCACTGGATAACGGTGTTTTTGCTTCCGGAGTAAATAACGGTTACTACGCCAACGATACGAAGGATATGTATTGGTACGACGAAGTAATGAGAGCTTCCGGATACAAGGTCATTATCAATACCGGCGAAGATGACAAGCTCTCGAAGTATTACAACGGTATTTACAAGAGATCCTTCATCTCGCTATTCCGCGTTTACTACAATGTTTTTAATAATCCGCAAGGGATTGTTGAGGCGAAAAAGTCCGCGAACTCGGTGTTCTCGAGCGCAATCACACATAAATCCATCTACGGCGAAAACATATATGTCTTTGATTCTTCGGGAAATCTTGTTTTCCCGATCACCTCCGAGGATATGACATTCTATTATCTGAGATCACAAGAAATCCTTGCCGATGGTGCTTCGTCGCAGACCGTAGAATCAGCGAACGGCACCGAAGTCCTTGCCTGCAGTTATTCTGCTTACTCCGGATTTACAACCATCGTTGCACTTCCGCAGTCGAGTTTGTATTCGAACGCATGGGAGTATTTCAGGAACACCGCAGTAATAACCATTTTTATGATTCTCGCTTGTATGGTGATTGCTTATTTTGCTGCACGTCATATAACGAATCCTATCGACGCGATCTATAAACAAGTAGCTGCTTTTCGACTGGATCAGGCACACACAAAAGCTAATATCCACACGAGCATCTATGAACTCAACTCCTTGAATGACGGATTTTACGATATGCAAGAGAAACTTCGTGAATCCATCGAACGACAATTGCTTTTGCAGAACCAAGAGATGCAATCAAAAATGCTCGCTTTGCAATCGCAGATGAATCCGCACTTTCTTTTCAATTCGATTTCCGCGATACAATCGATGGCCGAGGAAGGAATGGACAAGGAAATTATCGTCATGTGTCAGGCCATTGCGAATCTGCTTCGATATATTTCCTCTGATTCCGATAAATTGGTGCCGCTGCAGACGGAATTGAAGCATACCGAGAATTACTTAACATGTATGATGATCCGTTATCAGGAAGATTTATCCTACTCCGTTGACGTTCCCGAATCGATGTTACCGCTTAAGATACCCAAATTGTGTATCCAGCTTCTTGTCGAGAACGCTATTAAGTTCTCAACATCGATCAAGCCTCCCTGGCATATCAAAATCAGAGGCTTCGTTGTTGATAACAGTTACTACATCTCTGTAATTGATAATGGACCCGGTTTCGATCCGGAGACGATTCTAACCATCGAAGAGAAAATTCGACAAATAGATAAGAGTGGTCTTCTACCCTCTCTCGAGATTAAGGGTATGGGTCTGATGAATATATATATCCGTCTCAAGATACTGAACAGTACGAACTTCACATTCAGGTTGGAGAACCTGGAGAGTGGCGGGGCATCCGTTACCATAGGAGGATGGCATGAAGAATAAAGAAGTGATCACCGCAGTTGTCGTCGAAGATGAGAAGATCATTGCGCGTAGCATCGTTAATAATATTGAGAACGCGAACTCCAATTTTAAGGTTATCGGTGTCGCCTATGATGGCGAGGAGGGCTATGAGCTCGTGCGCACTCTGTTGCCGAACATCTTATTCACAGATATCAAAATGCCTGTAATGGATGGACTACGGCTAATTCAGGAGGTAAACGACAATTTTCCGTTCATTAAGATCATCGTTGTTAGTGGGTATGATGATTTTGAATATGCAAAATCCGCGATTCAAAATAATGTCTTCGATTACTTGCTAAAACCGATCAATTTTCTGGAATTACAGTCAACACTAAAAAATCTGCAGACCGAACAACGTGCAAGCAATGGTCATTTGCCATCCGTCGATGATATGAAAAGTCCAGAAGAGATTATTGCTCTCGTAGAAACGTATATCCATATGAATTATGCGAAGCAGATTGATCTGTCTGAAATTGCAGACGCCTTTGGTTTCTCCTCCGCATATCTTACGAAAGTATTCAAAGACCAACTACAAACGACCCCGAGTAAGTATCTTAACAATTATCGAATGATGATCGCAACGCAACTTCTTCGTGACACTTCTCTTTCTGTAAAAACGATAACAGAAATGGTGGGATTCTTAGATCCCTTCCATTTCAGCAAAAGATTTAAGCACTACTGTGGATTAAGTCCCGCACAATATCGTCTGGAGAAGGAAAGAACGATCCAAGACAATAATGAAGAATGATACACTATGATCATCTGCTGAAAAAATCGCAGATTGTACCTGACTCGAAAAGGAGAAAATAAATGATACATACAAGAGAAGCAACGCTGGAGGATATCGAAGGCCTTGATCGACTCTATCTGCAATTAAGCGGAAATGACCACGGGTTGTCCTCCCGGTACAAGGAGATTTTTGCACAGATGAAGTCGGATAGCGCGTATCATCTTCTTGTCGCCGTAAACGATGATAATGTCGTGGTAGGCAGCATCCTCGGAATAATCTGCAAATCCCTCGCCGCCCATTATGAATCTTTTCTCGTCATTGAAGACGTCATCGTCGATGACACCCAACGACGCGCCGGGATCGGCCGGGCACTTTTCGAGAAGATCGAAGAGATCGCCATAGAAGAATCATGTGCGTACTCGATATTAGTCTCTTCCGGATTTCGCACGGGAGCTCATCGTTTTTACGAGAGTGTGGGGTACACAGAGAACGTGATGGGCTTCCGGAAGAGATTTCTCCTTTGAAACATATCTCTTACGTTGCAAATGTGATTAGAATGCATAACAAATTGATTATTCTCGCGAGTCCAATTTGATCCCGGACATAGAGCTATCAGACGATTCTTTCAAGATCAAGCTACAAAACACGAATTTCTAAACGCCTTGACAAGTAAGAGCGTTAATAGAAAGTTGGACAGGGAAAGAACACCTTTTGTAATGTATGTTCGCTAAAAGTAGTACGTGTCGTGTTGTTAGGTTGATCAACTCATCATTGCTGTGAGAAAAATACATGATTTCCGTCGATAAATACAGCTTTGTAGCGCGGATGATTCCAGTTGTAATTCGTATCGATAATGTATACTGTCGAATCCGGGTGTTCTTCACCAAAGCTTCCTTCCCATAAAGTGATTTTTTTATAATCAGAATCTTCTGTATTTAACTCCGCGTTAAGGGAATCAAGTTCTCCGTAATTAATAACATACATCGCCTCCGTTTCAAGTCTATTCGAAAGTTCCGTTACATAAACTTCGTCTGCCGTGAATTCGACACACACGTGACCATCTCCCTGAAGAATTGTAGGGAAAAAGTCATATCGGACATCTCTTGCCGATGAGGGAAGCTCCTCTGGCAAGAAAGTCGAAGCGGTTTGGAAACCATACGCATATTTCATCGCCATCGGATACTGCCAACGCGAAGTGACACTGATTGGCATACGAAACTGCCCCCAGAAAAGAGTACTCAGGACAAAGACGATCAAGAAACTGACCGAACACTTCAACAGCGCCGTATGATTCTTCTTTACAATCATAGTCACTAATATGATCAGGAAGATAAAATTCAGAATGAGCAACAGTAGATACATTATATTCGGGATCACAATATAAGCTATCAGCAAGGTGACAAACGTCAACGCCAGTATACCTGTCAATACATATGAGATACCAATATCGATCTTTTCTCTCATAGAACAAACCCTCCTTTTTGCTATCAGCATATCATAAATACTTCGTATTGCAATAATTATTTATTGTTTATCGATATATTTTTAAACAGGTGAATTTTTCTGTGAATGCGTTCATAGTCTGTTATCTTGGAATTATCTTCCCCCTTCAAATATCACTTTTAGATTGTGAGAAAGGGATAGTGTTCCTTCGAATGATGTTTGCTTATTGCAACACCGTTTCCGCAGCGGATGGTACATCCGCCTCAGTGAGAAATCTCTTTCCTGAAGTAGTTCCTTGAGGAGCTCTTAAGAGCTCCGAGGACTGTTCGTACTGGGGAAGCCGATCGTTTTCCGAATCTGTCCTCGGCTTTGCCTGCGGAGGCTTCGGAAAACGATCGATCTTCCCCTTTAAATATCACTTTTAGATTGTGAGTAATGGATAGTGTTCCTTCGAATAATGCTCGCTTATTGCAAACACCATTTCCGCAGCGGATGGTACATCCGCCTCAGTGAGAAATCTCTTTCCCGAAGTAGTTCCGCAGGAGCTCCTTAGAGCTCCGAGGACTGTCCGTACTGAGGGAAAGAGATTTCGAACTTCTCAGGGTTCGACTCCCTCCTCTCCTTTTCGCCAAATAAAACAGCCGCCCATCTGTTGATGGACGGCTGTTTTATTTGGCGGAGAAGGAGGGAGTCGAACCCTCGCGCGAGTTGCCCCGCCTAAAGCTTTAGCAAAGCCTCCCCTTCGGCCTCTTGGGTACTTCTCCATGCCGAACTTTTATGATATATGTGGCGGAGAGAGTGGGATTCGAACCCACGGAAGGCTCTCACCTTCGCCGGTTTTCAAGACCGGTGCCTTAAACCAACTCGACCATCTCTCCACATCTTGCTGGTATGCGCTCGATGAAGATACGCTACGATATTTTACAAAGTTTCGGTGCAGATGTCAATGTTTCGACCTTGAGTTCTCATCCCATCTTTCGATTACGACTCCAGTTGGGTAAGCCACTCGATGTAATCGGTGTCTTTTATCCTTTTTCGCGTTGCTTCTGTTACCAGGGTCGCTTCATCGAGGCGTGCAAAGAGACGATACGCTGCCGGCAGCAATAAACTGTTATCGTTCTCGTTGTTCCCTGCCCGCAACTGCATCAGGGTACTCTTCTGATATCCTTTGTATTGATCGGATCCGTAGTTCTTCGATTTCGCCAGGCCGGAAACAAGAATGGCTTCGTTAATCAGGTTCCCGGGGGACTTTGCAGCTAGTCGCAGGTACGCATCCAGAATATTTGTCTCACCCCGTATGGTTTGGACATCGATGAGTTGATTGGTTGCCAATGTCTGTATCAGCGACTGTCCGAGTGCAGAAAGATACTCGATCAATATCGATGTTCCCGGCAGCGTGTAATGTCCGACTCGAGTACTCTCATCTTTAGGCAAGGGTGATCCGATGCGCTCGTGCAACTGAATTTGCAACCGACGAATACTTAGTGCTATATCTTTCTCATTCGATGTGGTGGTAATTTGCTCCGTCTGTTTCTTTTCGCGAGAGAAAAGAATTGTCTTTATATTATATATACCGCCATCAATATATAAAGATCCTGTCAGAATATAATCAAGGTTATGCTTCCCACAGAGCTGAAGCATCTGTTCTTCGTCTGTCTCCTGGTTCGTTACTACGGGTCCGATGTTCATGGCTACCGGTATCATGACGACAGGTTGCATCCCGGAAAAGAACTGAATACCCTCTGCGAGATACAAGGGCAAGCTTCTGGTAAGTCGACCGGACTCATCTTCACGAATTGCGCTCAACGTGTCTCCGGTTCTGACCGTTGCGTCACTGAAGGCCAAAAACCCGATCTTTGATGCCAAAGGTTTGGTGGGAACCAGCCATTTTGGATCGGAAAGCCCGTAATACCACACCGGCTTGTCCAGAAGGGACAAGGTAAATGTGACTTTCGGCTCCTCAGGAGAATTATCCGGTACATTCATCATCCCGCGAAAGTCCTTCTCCGTCTGATCCAGATGGTCAGAGATATCTTTACGATCGAGCTTTCTCAAGGCGGCAACTAACTTCAGGCCTTCTTGCGGCAATTTCTCATTCTTATATGCAGACAATAGGTTCAATCCGGTCCTGATATCGTCCAATTCCGGTCGATAAAGCGGAGCAATCTTCTCGATACTGGCCTTTGTGAAGCCAAAACGTCCGAGGTCGCCGCTGATTCGATACAAGACCCCGGGATGCTGTTGTGCGAAAAGCATCGAGGAACGGTAGTAGTACATCGCCTCGTCGAGATCTTTTCGCGCCAGCGCATTCGATGCCAGATAGATTTGCGCCAGCCAACTGCCGGGTAGCTTGGCGACCTTCTTCAACATGTCAGGAACGCACTCGACTCCGCATTTCTCAGCCTGAAGTGAAATCCAGAACGGCAGACCATTGTCCTGATTCGGGTCGATCTCAAGGCCCTCCCAAAGTGTATCTTCCCCCAGCTCTTCTTTGCCAAGTGCGTAATACACCTTCGCAAGGTTCGTCATAATGATTCCTGTCTTTCCGTGGGCAGCAATGTACTCTTCGAGGACTCTTTGTGAATCGTTATACCGTTGGTTCTTCAGGTAGACGATCGCTAATATCGTGCTTCCCCGTTCTTGCTTGGGATCAATGGATTGTTGATGCTCCGCTGCTTCAATTACTTCTTCCGCGAATCCATCCTCTATTGCCATAAGAATAATTCCGTAAAGTGATTCCGGATCATTCCAGTTCTGTTTGATCTGTCCCGGGAGTATCTTCTCGACGAGGGTCGCCTTGGGGATGAGAAACTTACGACCATTGGCGTCGTAGACCTCGACCATGTTTTCTTTAGGAGACAACTCGTCTGATTTGGCTCCTTTCGAGTTGAAAGGAAAACGATCTCCCTGTGACTTCGGTTCATCATCTCTCTGAAAACGTCCCATCTCGTACTCCTCGATTACAATCCCCAGACATGCTTATACAAGCACATCTTTTTCTGTGCATGAACAAAAACCCTTATTTATATGGATTTGTAACAGTGTTACAGATCTCTTGATTAAATATTTGCGAGTATTTTTTCTATTTAAGACTGATTCTTATCACTCACTGCTTCTTATCGATGATTTCAAGAACACGATCTAAATCATCGTATGAATAATATTCGATTACAAGCGTTCCTTTGCCCTTGACCCGATCCTTAACCTTAAGTTTGCATCTCGTTCCGAAGTACTTCGTAAATCGACGCTCAACGTCCTTAGCACTGAGGACATAGGCACTGTCAGATGCATCGTCTTCCTGCTTCGTATCCACAACTGAAGTCTTGGGTTCGAGTAACTTCTTAACATACTCTTCCGTTTCTCGAACACTAAGTTCTTTATCGAGAATATGATCTGCTGCCTTTCTCTGCTCCTCTGCTGTCGGAAGCGCTAATAACGCCCTGGCGTGACCGGCGGACAGATCCCCATTTCGAATGAAGTCCTGTATCGATTCATCGATGGCTATCAATCTAACTGTGTTGGCAATGGCCGGTCGACTCTTGCCAAGAGTCTGCGCAAGCTTCTCTTGTGTCAGGCCATGCTCTTTCATAAGGCGGTCCATCGCATACGCTTCTTCCAGTGGATTGAGATCCTGACGTTGAATATTCTCAATTAGAGCTTGTTCCATCGTCTGAAGATCCGTAAGGTCTCTAACAATGGCGGGAATCACAGACATCCCTGCCAGTCTGGATGCCCGCCAGCGACGTTCCCCGGCTACAATACGGTACCCGGAGCCTTTTTTTACGACAATTATCGGTTGGATTAATCCGTTCTCTTTTATCGAGTCTGCCAGTTCCTTGAGTCCGTCTTCATCAAATCGTTTACGAGGCTGGTCCTGATTCGGATTAATATCGGTAATCTTAAGTTCTATGACAGAATCCTTCATCTGTTCCGGAATTCCTTCAACGGACAGCAATGCGCCCAAACCTTTTCCTAAACCTTTTGACGACGGTCCCATAAGATCCTCCATATATTGATCTGCATCTATTTATTGTTTCTTAACCCTTGCGATTACTTCTTTTGCGAGACTTAAGTAAGCCTCTCCGCCTCTTGACTTGCGATCATATTCCGCTATTGACTTTCCAAAGCTCGGAGCTTCTGCCAGTCGGATGTTTCTCGGAATCACCGTGTTGAAAACCTTGTCTCCGAAATAGGACTTTACTTCCGAAGTAACCTGACGTGTCAACTGCGTGCGTCCGTCAAACATCGTTATCACAACACCAAAGATTCCAATTTGCGGATTTAAGTGCTTGCGAACGAGATTTATCGTGTCTACGAGCTGTGTAAGTCCTTCCATTGCGTAATACTCTCCTTGAATGGGAACAATTACACCTGTGGATGCCGCCAATGCATTTACGGTCAGAAGACCAAGAGATGGCGGACAATCGATCAGAACATAGTCATATTTGTCCTGGATCCCTGCTATCGCCCTTTTTAAGATGGTTTCTCTCGACATTGCGGTAACTAATTCGACTTCTGCACCGGCAAGATCGATATTTGTGGGACAAATACTCAAATTTTTCCACGTCGATTTCTGGATTACCTCTTCAATTGGCGTGTCATTGACAAGAACGTCATAGATTGACGAGGTTAACGAGGGTTTCTCAATTCCAAACCCACTTGTTGCATTTCCTTGCGGATCCAGATCGATGACCAGCACTTTCTTGTGTAATTCCGCGAGATACGCCGCCAGATTGACGCTTGTCGTCGTTTTTCCGACGCCACCCTTCTGATTTACGATAGACAGAACATTTGCCATTATGTTACCCTCACCATTCTTGCACATTCTTTTTCTATTCTAACAGACATTGAGCGATAATCACAGGAGAAAGAAGTTATTATTTCATTAATTCTCAATTGTTTCACGTGAAACAATTGATTTTGAGTTTTTTCTTCATGAATCATCGGGCTTGCTCTAAGGACGATTACAAACAATATGGTTTTTCGATTTTTAGAACTGTTTCACGTGAAACAATTCATTAACGCAATTAATTGAACATTCTCTTTCGAGATCTTTATTAGATCATGGAAGTGAATCATTCTGTCTCTTAGAAAGTTTTTACCGAAAGCTTTCAAATTGTTTCACGTGAAACAATAAAAGGCTGCCTTGACAAACTCTTGCAATAGTTCATCAAGGCAGCTCTCTGTGAATGTTGTTCTGATTTTTTCTAGATATCAGCTTTGGCGTATTTCGCGTTCAATTGGATGAATTCCTTACGAGGCTCTACTTTATCTCCCATGAGAAGTGTAAAAGCCTCATCAGCGGCTTGAGCGTCATCAATCTTGACCTGCAAGAGCTTGCGCGTCTGTGGATTCATTGTTGTCTCCCACAATTGCTCAGAGCTCATTTCTCCAAGGCCTTTGTATCTCTGAAGTTTCGGCTCCCTCCAACCGGTCATTTTCTTGATTTCTTCGACCTCTTTCTCATCATACGCATAATATCCTTCATTACCCTGATATACACGGAAGAGAGGGGGACAAGCGATATATACATATCCGTTATCAACCAGTGGTCTCAGATATCGGAAGAAGAAGGTAAGAAGAAGTGTCCGGATATGCGAACCGTCGACATCAGCATCTGCCATGATGATTACCTTGTGATAACGAAGACGTGTCTCGTCAAAATCCTCACCGATTCCTGCTCCAAGAGCCATAACAACGGGAAGAAGCTTCTCATTTCCATAGACCTTATCAATTCTGGCCTTTTCTACATTCAACATCTTACCCCAGAGAGGTAGAATTGCCTGGTATTTCCTCTCGCGGCCCTGTTTTGCGGAGCCACCGGCAGAGTCTCCCTCTACGATGAATATCTCACATAGTGATGCATCCTTCTCCTGACAATCAGCGAGCTTTCCGGGAAGTGCCGTCGACTCGAATACGCTCTTTCTGCGAGTCATATCACGCGCTTTGCGGGCGGCTTCCCTTGCTCTGGAAGCGGACAAGCACTTATCCATAACAATTCGTGCGATCGACGGGTTCTCTTCGAGATACTGACCGATCTTATCACTTACTACGGACTCAACCATGGTGCGGATCTCTGCGTTTCCGAGCTTCGACTTCGTCTGTCCCTCGAATTGCGGTTCGGGAAGCTTAACACTGATAATGGCTCCGATTCCCTCGCGCGTATCTTCTCCCTGAAGGTTCTTATCCGCATCCTTAAGGAATTTATACTTACGCGCATAGTCATTGATGACCTTCGTAAGGGCGGACCGGAAGCCTGTAAGGTGAGTTCCACCCTCTATGGTGGCGATATTATTGGCGTAGGAATAGACATTCTCCGCAAAGGAGTCGTTGTACTGAATTGCCACTTCGACAAAGCAGTCTCCGTTCTTCTGCGCGATATAGATCGGCGGCTTGTGAAGCGCTTCACGATGACGATTCAAGTACTCGACGAAGGAAATAATTCCGCCATCGTAATGAAGATGCTTCACAGCAGGCTCAGAATCTCGTAAATCCGTAAGATTTATCGTAATCTCGCGGTTAAGGAAGGCCATTTCGCGATATCGGGTGATCATTGTCGCAAAATCAAAGTGGGTATCGGGAAAGATCTGATCATCCGGCATGAAAATTGTCTTCGTTCCGGTATCGGAAGGGTCACAGGATCCGACAATCGAAAGCGGAGTGGTCGTTATTCCACGCTCGAATCCGATGGAATAGATATTCCCCTCTCTCTTGACCTCGACGGTCATCCAGGCAGCCAATGCGTTTACTACAGATGCTCCAACGCCATGAAGTCCACCGGACACGCTGTATGCGCCTCCACCGAACTTACCGCCGGCATGTAGCACCGTATGGACGACTTCGACCGTCGGTATTCCCATCTTGGGATGCATTCCTACCGGGATACCGGAACCATTATCAATTATCGTTACCGATCCATCCGGATTAACTGATACGTCGATCGTATCACATCGTCCCGCCAGAGCTTCATCGACAGAGTTCGCTACGATCTCATATACGAGGTGGTGAAGACCGCGTAGGGTCGTATCACCAATATACATGCCCGGACGCTTCCTGACGGCTTCTAAGCCCTCCAGAACCTGAATATCTGATTCACTGTACGCAGAAGTGTTGGACGTATCGAAATCATCCTGTCCGGCTGTGGCACCGGCTAACTCCTCGAGCGAATCCTCCTGATAATCATCTGTAAGTGCACGCGGATCTTCAGCCATGTTATACAGGCCGTCCATCGAATCGGAACGATCGATCTCCAGAAGGTCAGCTGCCTTCATTTCCTTGTTATTGTCGTTCCGGTTGGTTTGATCATTCATTTTACTCGTTCCTTCCTGTTGGTCGTCGTAACTTCTTGTATGATCGGCAGAACTCTGATAAAGTCTGCCGTTTCTTGATTTGTAACAATGTTACATCGTTTTGCAACGAGTGATTTGCATCTAATCTTCTCCTCGAGGACCTTCGGAAATACGCTTACGTATTGTCGCAACGGAAATCGGCGAAATATAAACACGGTCAAGTGTAAGGATCACAGATCTCGGTATATCTTCGCTGATATATTCGATCCTCCCGTCCTTCTCCGCTTTGGAGAGAAAATGTACGGTGTCTTTCTGCTGAGGCGTTATCGAGTCTAGATCGAAGATTCCGATGATGAATCGATCCGATATAGAGTATTCTCCGCCTACATGTACGTACATTCTTCCTCATCCTTCTCATGTCGACCAAGGTCATCATGAATCCTATGGAGATTATACCATATCTGTCTGACTAACGTGCCTCCACCGAGCCATCGCATACCTCGAAAAAGCGGATAACTCTCTGATTTACGTCACATACCGGATCCTTATCGCAACTGTCATAAAGCTCTCTCTCTATGAACGTCCGATCCGTACAGGAGATAAAGACCTGCGCATCGCCGATGTTCTGCAACAGACAGGATCTGCGACCGGAATCCAGTTCGCTGAAAACATCATCTAATAGAAGAACCGGATTCTCACCCGTTTCTTCACGAAGAATCATTAACTCCGCAAGCTTCATCGCGAGTGCGGCGGATCGTTGTTGGCCCTGGGAAGCGAAAGAGCGAAGACCATCCCCATCGAGTGACATTTCCAAGTCATCTCTGTGAGGACCGAACGTCGTACTACCCTTCTCATAATCCTCTTGATGCGTTGATTTCCAGCGTTTTAAGAGGATCTCTTCAATCTCTTGGGTTGTCTTGTCGTCCTCCGTAGATAAACCGGAGATCGTCCGATACCTTACAAAAAGTCTCTCTTTGCCACCGGATATCTGCTCATGCTTCTCCCCGGCGAAGAGCTGTACCTTCTGTGCAAAATAGATTCTTTCCCTGATCATCCTGGCGCCAACCTGCGCCAGAGGGTAATCCCATATTTCGATCTCACTCTTTTCTAATGAAGATAGTTCATGCAGCCCTTTCTGTTGGCGTAGCATCTTCAATGTACGATTACGCTGCATCAGAATCTTGGCATAGGTCTGTAAATCAAAAAAATACGTCGGACGAACCTGCGAGATCAACAGATCAAGATACCGTCTGCGTACGGAAGGTCCTTCCTTGATGAGCAACAAATCTTCGGGCGCAAAGATAACCGCGTGAAAAATTCCGATGAAATCGCTGATTCTCTCAAAGGGAACTCCATCCTGGCCCACAACCCGTCTTGCCTTACGAAGTCCTTCGGGAGTTTGTACCGCATCAATGTATTGGAGAAAGACTGTCTCTTCGTATTCATTTCTCTGCCCTGAAGAATCTTTTCGAGCATCAGAATGTATCGAAAGGGTGACCTTGTATCCATCTTCCCCATGATAAATCATCTCACGGTCGCGTGCCGTGCGATGGGATCTTGCACAGGCGCAAAGGTAAATTGCTTCGATCAGGTTTGTTTTCCCCTGAGCATTCTCCCCAAAGAACACATTAATAGAAGGCCCAACGGAAATGTCGAGCCTTCTGTAATTGCGAAAATTCTCTAATTGAACCTGAGTAATCTGCATAAGTCAGTCGCTTAGCGTCGTAAGGGAAGTACGAGATACGAGAAATCTTCACCCTCGGTAGGCTTCAGAATACAGGGTCCGTTGCTTCCGTTGAATATAATCGAGATCTCTTCCTTATCAATAACGCGCAACGCGTCGATAAAATACCGGGGATTGAAATCGATATCGATTCTCTCCCCGCTGATGGTAACGGGAATCTCTTCGTGCAAGGTACCGACCTCTGTGCTGGCATTGATCACCAAGGTCTCATCATCCGGCATGGAGAGTTGGACAGGACATCTGCGATCTTCGGAGAGAATGATCAGAGATGCTCTCTCGATAGCATTCAACATGGACGCAGGAGCTACGAGCATGGTCGTATTCGAGGTCTTGGGCAGAATTGCCTGATAATTCATATACTCGCCCTGAATCAATCGGGATACAATCCGAACACTTCCCGTATCAAAGAGAATATGGTTCAGAGAGGAATAAATGACAACTTCGGTATCCTTGCCGGTAAGAATACGACCTACTTCATGCAGGGCCTTGCCGGGGATAATGAACTTCATGGAAGGTAATCCTTCACCGACGACTTGTTTACGAAGAGCAAGACGGAACCCATCAATGGCTACCATCTCGATTGCGAATCCGTCACATCGGAAGAAGCAGCCGTTAAGTGTGGGGCGACTCTCATCGGTAGATACCGCGAAAATCGTCTGTCTTATCATATCTTTCAGAAGATTCTGGGAGATCGAAATCTTCTCGGCATCAAGAACCGTAGGAATCTTCGGATAACTCTCCGCGGACATTCCCTTGATCGAGAAAACCGAGGATCCGCTCTCTATGCTGATTTGAAGAGAAGAGTTACTCTCAATCACAACCTGCTGATCGGGTAATTTGCGAACAATCTCACCGATCAAACGGGAATTAACTACTATCGCTCCACTCTCTGTCACATCCGACTCAAGTGAACTCTCAATACCTGTCTCAAGATCATAACCGGTAAGCTTGACACCTTCTCCGCTTACAGCTTCGATCAGAATTCCATCAAGAATCGGCAATGTAGAACGCGTAGAAACAGCCTTCTGCACAATGGATATCGATTCTACCAGACGATCTCTGGAGCATATGAATTTCATTGGAGTACCTCCACGCTTTTATTTCATCTATTATACGAAAAATTTTGTCAAAAATCAGCTTTCTTAGGTAAAAACTTCGAATGATTGGTTTATTCCTCGAGATTATCTTGTTTTATTCTTGTAATAAAAATGAAATGTATTATTGATTTTCTTGAAATACAGTTATCCACAATTCTTATGTTGTCAATTTTAGAATCTTAAGAAAAATCCTCGTGGAGCTTTTCGCTATATACAAAAAGATAAAGAATTATCTTCGCCTTCTTCTTATGGTGTGTGAATCCAGTGGAGAATCCTGAAAAGCGCTGATATAACGGTATTTCCCATGTGAAATACCTGTGGGATTAACAGGGGAAAAGAGAGGGGTTATTCGAGCACTTCACAGGGGTGATTTTGTCCTCAATTCATGAACAGAGAATCCACCGGAAGTTATCCACATGTCGACAGAAAACTGTGGATAACAATTAGGCCAGCAATCTTTTCTTAATCTCTTCAATATCTCTCGAAAGGGAGGATGTAATACTGTTGAGATCTGCGGAAACCTTGTTGCAGGCATGGATTACCGTAGTGTGATCTTTACCGCCAAAGGCTTCACCAATCTTCGGGAATGTCATATTGAGAACAAAACGGCACATATACATTGCAACCTGACGGGGCAGGGTGACGTCCTGACTTCTGCGATTTGAAAGAATCTCTCCGACAGAGACATTATAGTATCTTGAAACAACTTCCATAATCATTTGTGCGGTCAGCTGGCGACTCGGCTTGGGTTGGATAATGTCTTTAAGCGCGGCAGTTGCGACTTCAAGATCTACGGAACCGGCCAGTAAACTATAGGCCAGTACCGTGTTGAACGCTCCGTCAAGTTCCCGGATATTGGACGCGATATTCGCGGCGATATAATCGAGGACGTCTTCCGGGACAGTCACATTGTTCTGTTGCGCCCGGCGCGTAAGGATAGCAAAGCGCGTCTCATAGTCCGGGGGCTGAATATCGACAATCAGTCCCGAGGAGAATCTGGTGCGAAGGCGCTCTTCGAGCGAGGCAAGGCTCTGCGGCGGCTTATCACAGGTCATTACGATATGTTTGCCAGCTTCATGAAGGGCGTTGAATGTATGGAAGAACTCGATCTGCATCTGTTCTTTGCCCTCGATAAACTGTATGTCGTCGATCAGAAGAAGATCGGCGTTACGGTATTTCTCTCGAAAATCGTCGTAAGAAATCTCCTTGATTGCGGAGATAAATTCATTGACGAACTGTTCGCACTGAACATAAATGACCTTCTTCTCCGGGCGTCGATGTGTAACATAGTTACCGATGGAGTGCATGAGGTGTGTCTTGCCCAATCCGGAGCCACCATAGAGGAAGAGAGGATTGTAGTTGCGACCGCCGAGCTTCTCTGCTACGGCAACACACGCGGCATGTGCGAAGCGGTTGCCGGAACCGACAATAAACGCATCAAATGTGTATTGAGGATTCAAACGATCCGCGATCTTCGGCGAGACTTCGGTCGATGAACCGGAGGCCACAGGCAAAGGAGTCGTCTGGCGACGAATCGCATCCAGAATCTCCTGTGATCCGCTGACGGCGATCTGAATCTCCAGCGTCCTCTTGGTAACAATCTGAAAGGTGTTGGAAATCAAGCTCTTCCACTGTATGACATACGAGTAGGAGAAAGAATCCGGAACGGATAGGATGAAGACCTTATCATCGGCAAACACAGGCTGCATGGGAAGAATCCAGGTCTTCATGCTGACTTCAGACAGCTCATTGGTCAGCAGATCGGTTACCTTCTTCCACAGACCCGTCATCTCAGCTTCTTGCATATGTGTTACGCTCTCCTACTACCGCGAAACGCGGAAAAACCCCAATATCAAGCCCAAAAAGTAAACCTATGATAGCAGAAATCCGGTCAAAGGGAAAGCATACGGGACCCTTATTTGTTATAATAGGTGAAGAAAAATAGGCTTTTAATGCGAAGTACGTCGATAGGAGATCCACATGAAGAAAAGGAACCCTGAATCCGGCGGCGAGGAAAGTGTAAAGACACGGTCTCCGAAGTCCCGTTTCTCGATTCCGGAGAGGATCGCAACAGCCGGCGCGGTACTCTTCTTGCTTATCGCAGCGGTGTTATTTGTGTGGGATCCTGTGATGCAATATCTGCGGGATAAGAAAACAGAGAGTGTATTGCAGGGAATATCGGCGGGGCAAGTGACTCTTGTTGTTAAACGCGACGAATTGGCTGTAAACGGAGAGGAATATGAAGTTTTCACGCAACCGGAGATGATTGCATCAACAGATCCAACGGCGCTTTCTGCGGAGATCACGGTAGCGCCGCTTCCGGAGGATGTGGTACTAACGGCGATCGGGACGATTAAGATCGATGCCATTGCGTTGTATCTTCCCTTACTGGACTCCGCGGATGTAATCCCCCTCCGATATGGAGCCGGTCATCTCGAGGAGACAGTCCTTCCAGGTGACGCAGGCAATTGTGTAATACTCGGACATCGTATGAAGGCCTACGGGAGCCTTTTCAATCGCTTAGGCGAGGTCGAACTCGGAGATGAGATACAAATCGCAGATATAAATGGATTTACGTTTACGTATGTTGTTGATGAGATTATTCCTGAGCTAGATCCTTCTTTATTGGGTGACTATATCCAATCGGATGACGGATCGGGCATACAGATCACACTAATCACCTGTACGCCGACAGGTGTGGGAACGCATCGGCTGCTTATTATCGCGCATATGCAGGAATGAGCCTTTGAGATTGCAATATCATTTTCGCGTCAAACATGATAAAATACGTATCCAAATACGAGGAACTGACCCAATATCTTCGAAAACCATCGCACGGTTGACGAAGAGTGGCGTCTGGCGATAGAAGATGGAACAATGTCTGGAGGGAATATGGGAAATGCATGTCTGATCTTGAGCGACGGAACGGTTTTTGAAGGGTTTCGCTTCGGAGCGAAGCGTGACGCAATCTGCGAAGTGGTATTCAACACCGGAGTGACAGGATACCTCGAGCTTCTGACAGATGCATCGTACGCAGGCCAGGCGATTACCATGGCTTCGCCGATCATCGGAAACTACGGCGTTTTCGAGAATACATCCGAATCGGATCGTCCTTGGGTGGAGGCCTTCATCGTTCGCGATCTGACGATCACGGAGGGCGATGAACGTAACGCCGAGGATTTGGAGAAGTATCTCCTTCGCAACAACATCCCCGGTATTTCCGGAATCGATACGCGTGCCTTGACTCTTCTGATACGCGAACACGGCACGATGCTTGGACTGCTCACAGACGGAACTGAGTCTTCGATCGATAAGGAAGCGGCCCTCACGAGACTCGCTACCTATGATGGTTCTCAGCTGGTTCCGATGGTCAGCCGGAAAGAGAAGACGGTTTTTCCCGCCGGTACGAAGGGCTGGAACGGGGACGCGGCATCGCGTACGCGCACGTCCGGTCAAAGAACCGAGCTCCAGCCTGCGACAACGGGAGAATCCGACCACAAGCCGTCCTATCGAATCGCGCTTATGGACTTTGGTGTGAAGCAGAATATCATCTGGAACCTTACGGAGCGTAATTGCGAAGTGACGGCCTTTCCTTGGGATACATCCGCGGAGACGATCCTATCGGGAGGCTTCGACGGAGTTCTGCTCTCGAACGGCCCCGGAGACCCGAAGAATTGCGGCCCCGCGATCCGCGAGATTGCCAAGCTGTACGCTTCGGATACTCCTGTGATGGGAATTTGTCTCGGGCATCAGCTGATGGCACTCGCGACGGGAGCTGACACACACAAGCTTCGTTACGGACATCGCGGAATCAACCACCCGGTGAAGGATCTGCGTGCCGATCGCGTATACATCACGTCACAGAATCATGGATATGTGGTGACGGATGAGACGTTATCCCCCGAGATCTGCGAGATCAGCCACGTCAACATGAATGACGGATCGATTGAGGGATTGAGATACTTGAATAAACCGGTATTTACTGTGCAGTATCATCCTGAGGGCGCTCCCGGACCGTGGGATAATAACTATCTGTTTGAGGAGTTTCTCCAAATAATTGATGACGATAAGAAGAGGACGGATCGCGCGTAATGGGTAAGCTTCGGATCGACTTCGCCGTCTTTTTGGGCAAGGTTGTCATCCGGCTACTGCGAATCATGGGCCGGGGCGCAACAACGTTGCCCGGACGTGTTGCCTTGCGCGTCTGTCCGGACTTGCTGCGGGAGCTGTCGAACAATCGTGAGATTCTTACGGTCACCGGCACCAACGGCAAGACGACGACAACGCATATCATAACCGCAATTCTGACAAATCTCGGATATACCGTAATAACGAATGTGTCAGGTGCGAACCTTGCGACCGGCGTGGCGACGACGCTGATTGAAGGACGGGGAATCGAATCCCGGGGAAAGCGCGAAGATCGGCGCTTCGTTTATGTTCTCGAGACGGATGAGGCGGCCTTCTCGAAAATCGCCGGCTCATTGAATCCCGCCGTATGTGTAGTGACGAATCTATTTCGCGATCAACTGGATCGCTACGGAGAATTATCCCATACAAGAGACTTCCTCGCCAAAGGACTTGACGCTGCTTCGGGGGCAAAGATCCTTCTCAACGCCGACGACTCGCTGGTCGCGTCCTTGGCCGTTGGAAGAGAAGATCGATCGGTGTTTTTTGGCATGGACGAGTCCTCAATGACTCGTAACACTGTTACAAACGCCCAAAATCAGGGCTTGGGCAGTACAACGACGGATGCAGCGTACTGTATCTTCTGCCGCGGCAAATATGAATACAATGCCCGAAGCTTCGGACATCTCGGTGATTTCTCCTGTCCTTCCTGCGGTTATCACCGTACAAAGCCAGCGTTTGCCGTCAAGTATTCGGAGGATGTTACCGGGGACTCGGAGGATGTTGCCAAGGGTGAGGAATGGATTTCCGAAGGTTCCGTAGTCGAACAGGCAACTCGTGTCGGTGTCGCGTTGCCGAGAAGGATGTCACCTTCCGATACCGGGTATCCTGTCGTGTTGTCCTATCTCGGCGATGAAGTATCCGTTGCGTTGCCGATCCCCGGACATCATAATTTCTACAACACTCTCGCGGCCGTCGCGGCCGTTGTACTCCTGAAGAAGAAGATGGAGGATGAGAAGTCTCTCTTCCATCGCGCCGCCGCTGCGGCGGAATCTGCAAGGCCGGCATTCGGTCGATTAGAGAAGATTCCGGTCGGCAACAAAGAGATCTGCCTGCTTCTCGTAAAGAATCCGATTGGACTTGAACGGGCGCTGACCTTTGTCTCTCAGGCGTCGGATGCCGGAGGAATGTATCTTCTTCTGAACAGCAATGACGCGGACGGCAAGGATGTCTCCTGGATTTGGGATGTTGATTTCGAGTCCAGATCCTATCCGGATCGGATTTTCGTGTCCGGGGAGCGATACGGCGATATGTTTCTGCGCCTGGCGTATGCGGGTATAGAGCCATCGCGAATGGATGCCCGTCCGATGACGGAATGCGGAGAGCTTGTGGATCAAGCTCTGGCGGCTTGCGATGAAGGCAAATGTCTCTATATCTTGCCTAACTACACGTCGATGCTCGCATTGCGCGAGATTCTTGTGAGAAGATATCATCTGAAGGATTTCTGGAAATAGGAGAGTCTATCGTGAAACAAAGCATTCGCCTGTGTCATATGTACCCGGACCTCCTGAATCTCTACGGTGATCGGGGGAATATACTCGCGCTTCTGCGAAGAGCTGAAGGCAGGGGCATCGAGCTTTCTGTCGAGGCTGTCACCATTGGACAACACTTCGATCCGGATCAATATGACATGATTTTTCTCGGCGGAGGACAGGATGCGGAACAGAATATTATTCGACCGGATTTTGTCGACGTCAAGGGGGATTCTATTCGTCGAGCAGTAGAAGATAATAAGGTTTTCCTTGGCATTTGCGGCGGATATCAGATGATGGGACACTACTACGAGGAGCACGACGGGACCCGGATCGATTGCCTCGGCGTCATCGATGTCCATACCGTCGGCAAGAAGGCTCGCTTTATCGGAGACACGATTTACGAGACGAATCTGCCCGGGGAGCCGTACACGCTGTATGGATTTGAGAATCACAGCGGACGCACATATCTCGGACCATCGGTGAAGCCGCTGGCCAAAGTGATACGCGGAGCGGGAAATAACGGAGAGGATGGATTTGAGGGTGCAGTTTATCGGAACGTATATTGCACATACTCACATGGCAGTTTTCTACCTAAGAATCCTGCAATGACAGATTATCTCCTGAAAAGAGCGTTCGAATCGCGATATGGAGAAGGGGAGACGTTCCCGTCTCTTGGAACAGAAATCGAAGATATTGCAAGACATGCGATACAGACTTGCAAAAAGACTTGACACACAGGATTCTTCCGTAGTAAGATCGATATGACCGGAACGAGGCGGGATGAACCGCCTTTTTTCGTTTTTTC
The DNA here is from genome assembly GCA_023397475.1 of Bacillota bacterium. GTDB lineage: Bacteria > Bacillota > Clostridia > Saccharofermentanales > Saccharofermentanaceae > Firm-13. Next base: position 25,460 of record JAEWUD010000043.1, on the reverse strand, counting down.
GCGTATCGGATGAGCCGGCGCGACGGTTCTGAAGGGAGGATTTGCTCTATGTCGAAGTATACGAAGGAAGACATTATCCGCATGATCCGTGATGAGGACGTGCAATTTATCCGTCTGCAATTTACGGACATTTTCGGCATTCTGAAGAATGTCGCCATCACGGCCAGCCAGATTGAGAAGGCGCTCGATAACGAGTGCATGTTTGACGGGTCATCGATCGACGGTTTCGCCCGAATCAGTGAATCCGATATGTATCTGTACCCGGACTACGACTCTTTTGCGATTTTCCCTTGGCGTCCGCAGGCCGGTAAGGTTGCGCGGTTAATTTGCGATATCTATACACCGGACGGCAAACCTTTCGTCGGAGATCCCCGATATGCCCTGAAGCGCGTGCTCAAGGAAGCCGAGGAGATGGGTTATACCTTCAATGTCGGTCCGGAGCTCGAGTTCTTTCTTTTCCACTACGATGCAGAGGGTAAACCGACGACATACGCTCATGACAAGGGCGGGTATTTCGATCTGGAACCGGTCGGACAGGGTGAGGACATTCGCCGTGAGATCTCTTTCGCTTTGGAGGCAATGGGCTTCGAGATTGAGGCATCGCACCATGAGGTTGCGCAGGCACAACATGAGATCGATTTCAAGTTCGGCGACGCGCTGACAACGGCAGACAATATTATGACCTTCAAGCTCGCGGTTAAGACGATTGCCAAGCGGTACGGGATGCATGCGACATTCATGCCGAAGCCGGTTTTCGGGATTAATGGCTCGGGAATGCATGTCAATATGTCGCTGATGAAGGACGGGAAGAACGCTTTCTTTGATCCTTCCAATGAACTCGGACTCTCGGAGACAGCGACACAGTTCATCGCGGGAATCCTTGCGCATGTGAAGGGAATGACAGCGGTGACCAATCCGCTCGTTAACTCCTATAAGCGACTTGTTCCGGGCTATGAGGCTCCCTGCTATTTGGCATGGTCCGCGGCGAACCGATCGGCATTGATCCGAATCCCGGCGACGAGAGGCAACGGAACCCGTGTCGAGCTGCGATGCCCGGATCCGGCCGCGAACCCGTATCTGGCGCTCGCGATCTGCCTGAAGGCCGGTCTCGACGGCATCCGCAACAAGATGACACCGCCGGAGCAGGTCTATACCTCGATCTTCTCCATGACCCCGGAAGAGCGTGCCGCAAAGGGAATCGAGAATCTGCCGGCGTCTCTGGAGGAGGCGCTGACGGAGATGCGTAATGACCCGATGGCTCTGGATGTGATGGGAGATCATATTTTTGAACGTTACATCGAAGCAAAGACCGCCGAGTGGGACAATTATCGCACACGCATCTCGCAATGGGAGATCGACGAGTACCTGTTGCGCTACTAAGGACGAACGAATATCCCTAACGACTTGACAGAAAGCTTTGAGGACGGAAAAGATGAGAAGTATTATCGTTGCTTTTCCCGACACACGACATATCAGCCGGATCAAAGATGTTCTGGTCGCGGGAGGACTGCATGTTTCCGGTGAGGCATGCTCGGGTTCGATGACGCTTTGTCAGGCGACGTCTCTGATTGGCGGCGGTGTTGTGATCTGCGGGCCCCTGTTCCAGGATATGTCGGCCGGTCACTTACAGACACTGCTCCCGGAAGAGTATGATATGCTGGTTCTTGCTTCGGCGGGGTCAATGAACGTCGGATATGAGCATACGGAAGGCCTCTACACATTGTCTCTCCCGCTTCGGTCGCAGGATCTTCTGTCCTCCGTGCGAATGCTTCTGGAGACAAGACAGATGGCGAGTAACTCATTGTACGCCAAGAAGATTCAGAAGACAGCGGAAGAACCGAAAACACCGCCGGGGACTAACCGTAGCCCAGAAGAGCGACGAACAATCGAACGAGCGAAAGCGATCCTAATGAACCGGAATCAGATGTCTGAACAAGAGGCGCACAGGTTTCTTCAGAAGAAGAGTATGGACAATGGATGGCGGCTTCTGGATACGGCCTTGGCAGTGATTAAGACAATGGAAAAGTAAGAGAGAGCGTCGTGGCAATTGTTACGATGCTTTTCCTGCCTAATGAATCGACAAAGATTCGAAGAAGAGATACGTTGTAAGCGAGGAATACTATGCGAAAAATTGCTTTTACCAAGATGCAGGGCATCGGAAATGACTACGTCTATATCGATTGCACCAAAGAAGAGGTTCTTCGGGAAGAGGAGATATCCGCCTTCTCGATCAAGGTCAGTGACCGTCACTTCGGTATAGGCTCCGACGGTGTGATTCTCATTAAGCCCTCACAAGAGGCGGACTTCTTCATGGATATGTACAACGCGGACGGATCCAGAGGAAAGATGTGCGGCAACGGAATTCGTTGCGTTGCACGTTTCGTATATGACAAGGGTCTTACGGAGAAGACGGATTTGACCATCGAGACACTCTCCGGCGTCAAGAAGATCTCCGTCACGGTGGAGGACGGCAAGGCGGTTCGCGCGACGGTCAATATGGGAAAACCGATACTTGCGTCGACACAGATACCGGTATTATGGAATGAGAGCAATATGATTAACGAGCCGATTGCTGTCGGCGGACGGCTCTTCAACATTACGGCGGTGTCGATGGGCAATCCGCACGCGGTCGTTTATGTGAAGGATATCGAGACATTGCCGCTGGAGCAGATGGGGCCGTTGTTTGAGAAGCACAAGTTATTTCCGGAGAGTGTGAATACAGAGTTCGTACAGATTATTGATCGCTCCCACCTGCGGATGCGTGTCTGGGAGAGAGGCTCCGGGGAGACGATGGCTTGCGGAACCGGTGCTTGTGCGACGGTGGTCGCATCGGTTCTGAATGGCTTTGCGGACAGAAGTTCGACCGTGATCCTGAACGGCGGAGAGTTGTCAATCACGTGGAAGGATGATACCGATGAGGTCATCATGGAAGGTCCTGCCGAGATTGTTTTCGAGGGAGAGATCGAGTTCTAATAACAAAGAATTTCTTGCGGAGCCGGTCAGCCACGGGAGACGGCAGACGTAAAGGGCGACCGCGAGAATTTTCGAGACCAGGGAAGAGAAAGAGGAGTACAAGATGTTTACATTGAATGAGAATTTTCAGAAGTTACCCGGCAATTATCTGTTTGCGACGATTGCCAAGAAGGTAAAGGAATACTCGGCGGAGCATCCGGATCACAATTTGATCCGACTGGGCATCGGCGACGTGACGATTCCTCTCGCCCCCGCGGTCGTTCAGGCCATGCATGAGGCCGTCGACGAGATGTCCCGGGCCGAGTCCTTCAAGGGATACGGTCCGGACTTCGGCTATGATTTTCTCGTACAGGCGATTATCGACAACGATTATAAGAGCCGCGGCGTGGAGATCGCGTTCGATGAAGTTTTCGTGAGCGACGGTTGCAAGAGTGATTCCGGGAATATCGGGGATATTTTCGCGCAGGATAATTATGTGGCGGTGTGTGATCCGGTCTACCCGGTGTACGTCGATACGAATGCGATGGCGGGACGCGCCGGGACCTATGATCCGGAGACGGGTCTCTGGTCGGGATTCCTTTATCTGCCGTGCGAAGAGAAGAACGGATTCCTTCCGCAGGTGCCGGAAATCCGCAAGGGAGAGCGCACGCCTGACATTATCTATCTGTGCTTTCCCAACAATCCGAGCGGCGCGGCGATCGGCTATGAAGGGCTGAAGGCGTGGGTGGACTACGCGCGCAAGATTGGCGCCGTGATTCTCTATGACGCAGCGTATGAAGCGTTCATCGCAGAGGATCTTCCGCACACGATATTTGAGATTCCCGGGGCGAAGGAATGTGCGATCGAGCTGCGCAGCTTCTCGAAAACCGCCGGCTTCACCGGCGTTCGTTGCGGCTACACGGTGGTTCCCAAGGAACTTGTCCGGGATGGTGTGAAGGTGCGTGATTTGTGGGCAAGACGTCAGGCGACGAAGTTCAACGGAGTTTCCTATGTTACCCAAAGAGCGGCCGCGGCGATTTATTCGCCCGAAGGTAAGGAACAGACCCGCGAGACCATCAGCAAATACATGGAGAATGCCAGGATCCTGCGAGATGGCCTGGCAGAGATGGGCTTTGAGGTGTCCGGAGGAGTCAACGCGCCGTATATCTGGCTCAAGACCATTCGCGGCATGACATCGTGGGAGTTCTTTGACTTCCTCCTTCATGAGGCCGAGGTTGTCGGTACACCGGGATCGGGCTTTGGACCGTGCGGCGAAGGATATTTCCGTTTGACGGCATTCGGAACCAAAGAAGCTTCGATCGAGGCGCTTGAACGGATTCGGAAGTTGCTGGCGAAGTAATCTGCGAAAAGAATCACGAGAAAAGTGGCTGTTGCAAAAGTGAAGGAGAAACGGCTTGGAAAATCCGCGAAAATTGACACTGCAAGTCGTGCCCTATATAATGGTTAGGGCAACAACCTCGAGTGCGTTTGCTCGGGGTTTTTTTCTGTTTAGATGTGCTGCGGGAATGGAAAAGGCGGGAATCGATTCGGCTGATGCTGGACGGTATTCGCCAGGATTCGGGAGGAATATTGTTCAATGGTTAAAGCGATTGTCGGAGCAAACTGGGGCGATGAGGGCAAAGGTAAGATTACGGATATGTTTGCCGCGGAATCGGATATTGTCATTCGTTTTCAGGGCGGTGCGAATGCCGGACATACGATCATCAATAATTACGGGAAGTTCGCGCTACATCAGCTGCCTTCCGGTGTATTTCACCAGAGAATTACGAACATTATCGGCAACGGCGTCGCGCTCAATATTCCGAAGCTCAAGGACGAGATTGCGCACGTCACCGCGGGCGGAGTACCGATGCCGAACCTCATGGTGTCGGATCGCACACAGATTGTTATGCCCTATCATATTCTTTTCGATCAATATGAAGAAGAGCGTCTGGGCGGCAAGGCCTTCGGGTCGACAAAGTCCGGAATCGCACCTTTTTATTCGGATAAATACGCGAAGATCGGTTTCCAGGTCTGCGAGCTTTTCGATGAGGATGCTCTGAAGGAGAAGCTCGAATCGGTTCTCACACTCAAGAACACGCTTCTCACACACCTGTACCACAAGCCGACACTTCTGGTCGGTGAACTTCTCGCGGAGCTGATGACCTATCGCGAGTTCATTGCTCCTTTTGTCGGAGACACCGGAGCGTTCCTCGCGCAGGCGATCAAAGACGGCAAGAAGATTCTTCTCGAGGGCCAGCTCGGTTCTATGAAGGATCCGGATCACGGAATCTATCCGATGGTCACATCTTCCTCGACGCTCGCCGGTTACGGTACCGTCGGTGCGGGAATTCCGCCCTATGAGATCAAGGAGATCGTTACGGTCGTCAAGGCCTATTCTTCGGCGGTCGGCGCGGGCGCATTTACCAGCGAGATTTTTGGAGATGAGGCCAACGAGATGCGTCGCCGCGGCGGAGATGCCGGGGAGTACGGTGCAACGACGGGTCGTCCGAGAAGAATGGGATGGTTCGACTGTGTGGCTTCCCGTTACGGATGCCGCGTACAGGGCGCGACCGACGTCGCTTTGACGGCGATCGATTGCCTCGGCTACCTCGACGAGATTCCGGTCTGCGTCGCGTATGAGATCGACGGGGAAGTGACCAAGGACTTCCCGAATCCGGCAAAGCTCGATCGCGCGAAGCCGGTACTTACCACGCTGAAGGGCTGGAAGTCGGACATTCGCGGCGTCACTTCTTTTGATCAGTTGCCGCAAGAAGCGAAGGATTACGTCCTGTTTATCGAGAAGGAACTCGGAGTTCCGATCACGCTCGTTTCCACGGGTCCGAAGCGCGAAGAGATCATGTTCCGCTAATATTTTTCGAGATGGTTCATAACGGGGGAGACATATGATCAATGAGAAGATTCTGGTTCTTGATTTCGGCGGACAGTACAATCAGCTGATCGCCCGGCGCGTCCGCGAGCAGAATGTCTACGCGGAGATTCTGCCGTATACCGCAAGCCTTGACCGCATTCGTGAGGGGGGCTACAAGGGAATCATCTTCACCGGCGGACCGAACAGTGTCTACGACGAGAAGTCGCCGCATTACAGCAATGAGATACTCTCTCTGGGCATTCCGGTGCTCGGAATCTGCTACGGAGCGCAGCTCCTGGCCTACATGCTCGGCGGCAAGGTCAGCACCGCGCCGGTCAGCGAGTACGGCAAGACCGAGATCGTTCTATCCCCGGATTCCGGGCTTTTTCACAATGTTACACACAACACGACGTGCTGGATGAGCCACACGGATTATATCTCGGAAGCTCCTGAGGGATTTGTCGTCACAGCACACACCGTGAACTGTCCGGTTGCGGCGATGGAGAATGTCAAGGCGGGTCAATATGCCGTTCAGTTCCATCCCGAGGTTATGCACACTCCGCAGGGATCGGTCATGCTTCGCAACTTTGTCTACGATGTCTGCGGTTGCTCCGGCGACTGGATCATGTCGGCCTTTGTCGAGGAGTCGATCGAGAAGCTTCGCGAAAAGATCGGCGACAAGCGCGTTCTCTGCGCGATGTCCGGCGGTGTCGATTCATCCGTCGCGGCCTTGATGATTCACAAGGCGGTCGGCAAGCAGCTGACTTGCGTATTTGTCGATCATGGTCTTCTTCGCAAGAACGAGGGCGACGATGTCGAGCGCATTTTCAAAGGTGAGTTCGACATGAACCTGATCCGCGTTAACTGTGAGGAGCGATTCCTTACTCGTCTTGACGGTGTGTCTGATCCGGAGACAAAGCGCAAGATCATCGGCGAGGAGTTTATTCGTGTTTTCGAGGAAGAAGCCAATAAGATCGGGCATGTCGATTTCCTGGTCCAGGGAACGATCTATCCCGATGTAATCGAGAGCGGTGTCGGCGACGCCGCCGTCATCAAGAGCCATCACAACGTCGGCGGTCTTCCCAAAGATATGGCGCTCTCGCTCGTCGAGCCCCTGCGCGATCTCTTCAAGGACGAAGTCCGCAAGGCCGGTCTTGAGCTTGGAATACCGGACGATCTCGTCTGGCGTCAGCCTTTCCCGGGCCCGGGACTCGCAATTCGCATCATGGGCGAGATCACGAAGCAGAAGCTCGACATCCTGCGCGATGCCGATGCGATCTTCCGCGACGAGATCAAGAAGGCCGGACTCGGACGCGACGTCAACCAGTATTTTGCCGTCCTCACGAATGTCCGCTCCGTCGGCGTCATGGGCGATTTCCGCACCTACGATTACATGCTCGCATTGCGCGGCGTGACGACCAGCGACTTCATGACGGCGGACTTCGCGCGGATTCCGTACGAGGTACTCGACATTTGCTCGCGCCGGATCATCAACGAAGTCGGTCATATCAATAGAATTGTGTACGATATTACAAGTAAACCGCCGGCCACGATTGAGTGGGAGTAAGGAACCGTTGATTCCTTGCTCGGTCAGTCCTCGAAGCACCTTCGGTGCTTCTGCGGAATCTACAAGGAATCAACGGTTCCTTACTGAGGGGCGCCTGGCGGCGCCCTTTTAATGGGGAGGGACTTCCTTCTGCTTCGCGAAGGAGGGAGTCGACATGCCGATGGCACGTCTACGGAATCTACTCGGAAAAAAGAATTCTTACTGGAGGGGGCTAAAGCCCCCGAGCGGAACTATTCGAGCGACAAAGAAATTCTCACTGAGGGGCGCCTGGGGGTGCCCTTTTTTAATGGGGAGGGACTTCCTTCTGCTTCGCGAGGGCACGTCCTCGACGCACCTTGGGTGCTTCTGCGGAATCTACAAGGAATCAACGGTTCCTTACAGAGGGGCGCCTGGGGGCGCCCTTTTTAATGGGGAGTAAGAATAAGAAGTCTTTTTTCTTCGCTTGGACAGTCCTCGACGTGCTTAATACGCGACTCCATTATGTTTATGAAAAAAATACCATGAGATTTTTGAAATAAAGTACATTTTTTGGATATATGCTATTGAAATATAATGATACGATGTTTTAATGTATGTGAAACACTTCGAATATGGGCTTTTCAAGAAAATGTTGATCTTTAGCCTTTATCCGATCCTTGTAAACAAATATAAGCAATGATCAATATTGCCTGAAGACATACGAATAAATTCATTGAAGATACAAAAATTATCCGTATTATTTTGCAACAGAGAGGGTGAATTTGTCGAAAAATACGGATAATATTCTAAAAAACTTCAGAATTATCCGTATAATTCTCGCCGGATCTGGGCAAATGACTGCGAAAATACGGATAATTTTATGAAAAGATGCTCAATTATCCGTATTCTCAATTATTCCTGCTGAATGTCGGGAAAACGAAACGAAATTCAATGAAACTTTACTTGAGCATATGAAATAGAAAGCTTTCTGAGGGGTGCATGAAGAGAAAATGAACGATCCGGATCTTGTTACGTTCATAAGGCAATAGGATACAGGTATAGGGGGCAAGAATTCACATGAGTATTTTGAAAAACACAGAACTAAGCCCTGATCTGCTTGTTAAGGTCGTTCAGGAGAGAATCATTGAGTTGACGGGACTTCTTATGATAAAGGAAAAGGATCTTTGTAAGGCTCCCGAAGGGACAATCCGAATTGTCTCTCGAGATGGTTTACTACAGTATTATCAGAGAATCAATCCTTCCGATACGAGAGGTGTTTATCTTAAACGCGAACAGGACGATATTGCAACCGCTCTCGTTCAGAAGGACTATGATACGAAGCTTGCAAGTGAAATTAAGAAAGAAATCAAAGCGCTGAAAGTTTTTCTTAGGGATTATCATCCGGAACGAATCTCAGACATATATAAGACTCTTCATAATTTTCGGAAGCCTTTGGTTTGTCCGGTAATGTTGCTTGATGAAGATTATATTGCTCGGTGGATGAGTGTCGAATATCCGAAGAAATCATTCGAGGAGAATGCTCCTGACTTCTTCACAGCCAAGGGGGAACGTGTCAGATCTAAATCTGAGATTATGATTGCAGACGCACTGAATCGACACAATATTCCATATCGGTATGAGTATCCGATACACTTAGCCGGGGCCGGGGTTGTTCATCCGGATTTTCTTTGTTTGAATGTGCGTGAACGAAAAGAGGTCTTGTGGGAGCATAACGGGATGATGTCTGACACGGACTATTCCGAGAATGCGATTAAAAGAATCGGAAAGTATACGCTGGCGGGATTTCATCCGGGGAAGAATCTCATCTTAACTTTTGAGTCATCGTCATGTCCGTTAAGTTCGAGAATCATAGATTCCAATATTAATTGTTATCTTCTTTGAACACTGTTACAGACCCTTCATAAGAAGGGACATGCGATTCTGGTTGTGCCGTATGACGAAGCTGTGACAAGAAGTAGCGATAGGATCGCACACATTCGCGACAGCATGCTGTAGGGTTAATAATCTTTCAAACGTCCGATTGTGCCAGGCAATCCGAAAAGGGTGTGTACTTGATTGAGAAGCTCTTTGCCACATTCGGGCAGGTACAGTGGCCGCGATAGATATTGATGCCGTTCTGGATTCCGATGTCGGAAATTGCGGCCTTTTCGAGACCGAGATCGGCAATCTTGAGGCCGTAGGATATGGTCGCATTGGTTAAGGCGATGGTTGCTGTGCGCGGGACGGCGCCGGGGATGTTGGCGACGCAGTAGTGAATGACTCCGTCGACGGTGTAGACGGGGTCGTCGTGATAGGTGACGCGGCTGGTCTCGACACAGCCGCCTTGATCAACGGCGATATCGACGATGACGCTGCCGGTTTTCATCTTGGACAAGTGTTCCCGGCGAATCAGGCGGGGAGCGCTGGCGCCGGGGATGAGAACGGCACCGATTATCAGATCGGCATCTATGATTTCTTCGAGGATTGTCTGTTCGCAGGAGTATATGGTTTTGACTTTACCATCAAACATGACGTTGAGCTGAACCAGGCGGGAGAGATTCTTATCGAGCACGGTAACGTCTGCGCCCATTCCCAGCGCTACATCGCAGGCTTGTGTTCCGGCGATTCCGGCGCCGAGAACGACGACTTTTGCTCGCGGGACACCGGGTACGCCGCCGAGCAGGACGCCGATGCCTCCGTTTGTCTTTTCGAGATAGTGTGCGCCTTCTTGAACACTGAGCCTGCCGGCGACTTCGCTCATGGGGCGCAGAAGTGGCAGCCCGCCGGACGTGTCGGTGACAGTTTCGTAGGCGACGGCCTTGCAACCGCTGGATAGGAGAGCGTCGGTCAGTGCTTTGTCCGCGGCGAGGTGCAGGAAGGTGTAGAGGATCTGGTCTGGGCGGATCTGCGGCCACTCCTCCCGAAGGGGCTCCTTGACTTTGATGATCATATCGGACGTAAGCCAGACTTCTTCGGCCCGTCGAAGTAGGCGTGCGCCGGACTTCTCATACAGGTTGTCATCAAAGCCGGATCCTTCGCCCGCACCGGATTCCAGAAGTACCTTGTGGCCGTGGGCGATATAGTCCTGCACATTGCCCGGAGTCAGGCCAACGCGATATTCTTGTTTCTTGATTTCTTTGACGCAACCGACAATCATAGCGGAACCTCTTGTGCCGGTACTGTTCTCCAATGCGAATCGCATTTACCAAAGAATGTGTCGCAAGGTCAGGTCCGTGTTTCCTAAATTGTCTCTGCAGGGTTCTCGACATACCGGACTTCGATGAACTCCTCACGAATGGTATCGTTCTTGCTCAGTTTCTGCAGGTACTCTTTGCAATCAGACGTTAGCGTATCCTGGTGTTTTGTACAGATACGGGCGGCGCGGTTGCGGCCGTTCTCCTTGGCCAGGTACATTGCGTAATCACTGACATTTATGGTCTGTTCCAGGTTCAGAAGATCCGGCGCCCCGGGATGAATCGGGAGCATGCAATATCCGACGGAACAGGTGATCGGAAGGCTGGTCTCGTCGCTGATCTTGATCGGGGCGGCGGCTACGGCCTTGAGGATTTTTCGCGCGAAATGATCCAGGTATTCGGGATCGGTATCATTCAGGATGATGAGGAATTCCTCTCCACCCCAGCGGACGATGAAGTCATCCGCGCGGATCTGTCTTCGCAGAATTCGCGAGATACCGACGAGTACGATGTCGCCCGCACTGTGTCCGTAGGTGTCGTTGACCATTTTGAAGTGATCGAGATCAATCATGAAAACACCCATGGTTTTCTGATTGATGGCGGAGGTGCGGTCGTCTTTGCCGTCTTGCAGCTGTGCTTTTCGAAGGATGAAGTTCATCGACAGTTCGGAGACAAATTCCGAGATGTATCTGCGATTGTGAAGTGCGGTCAACGGGTCTTGCAGGGACAGCAATCGCAATTTCTCGTTTGCCTGATTCAGCTGCGCGGTTCTCTCTTCGACTTTCTTCTCGAGGGTCTCGTACAGAAGGGCATTCTCGATGGAGATTGCTGCCTGAGAGGAGAGGATTCGCAGGGTCTGGATCTGTTCCTCGCTGAAGACGTCCTCGGCGAGATCGTGTTCGAGATAGATGACGCCCATCAGTCGATTCCGATAGAGGATGGGCACTGCAAGGACGGACTTAATCTGTGCTTGTTGGATGTGGGGGTTACTGCTGAAGTCCCCTTCTTTCCATGCGTTTCCGAGTACGACATTCTCGTGAGAACGCGCGACAAATTGGATGATCTCCGGACACAGCTGGGAACTTTTTCGGTAGGGTATTGACTGCATGATTTCAATCTCGTCGTTAAAGGAATTTTTCAGCGCCTCGATATAGAGGTCCTTGTCATCTCTGTTTACCAGCAGAAGGGCTCCTTGCCGGGCTCCGGCGTTTTCGAGAATCAGGGACATCAAGGAACGCAAGAGTTTCTCGATACGGATCTCTCCGGAGATAAGCTGCATGGCCTTCATGATGGAGGTTGTGTCGATGGAGTTTCCGGTGATGTTCTGGTTCATGCGAGAGGTGGTTCCCGGTTGGGAGGAGGGCTTTCTCAGGAACGGATAGGCTTCTTCCAAGAGACGGACTTTGCGACGGGCGCCCCATTTCGTATAGAAAAAGTAGGCCTCGGAAGCGAAGGCCTTGGAGATAATCTCGTTGTGCTGATTGTCCCAATACGCGGAAAGGGACTCGTAGATCAAGGCCTTGATATGCAGAAAATCGTCTTCTTCTAAAGATGCAAGTGCCAGGTTATAGTGTTCCATAATTTTTTCCTGAGGCGCTTTGCGAAGGACGGCGAGTTCGGCGGCCAGGAAGTGCGCTTTGTGGGCGAAGTTTGAAGGGCAGAGAAGGGCCGATTCCTGCAATTTTTTCAGCATCTCGAGAATGATTTCCATCTTCGAAGGCTTCTCTTCTTCAGAAATATCGTCCCAAAGTCGGATCAGGAGTAACGCCTTGAACATGAATTGCTCAGGGACAGGGAAATCGGATTGCGACGCAAAGGCGAACCGGTCACAAAGCAGGGACCATTTCTCCGCCTGCTTCCAATTGCTGTTGATGTAATGATAAACGGTATTATACTGGCAGAATCTCCAGAGGAAGGCGACATTTCTTGTTTGTTCTATGGTGGAAAAAAGCGTGTTGTCATCATCGATCTCCTGGTCAGAACGATACTTGTCCACCATGTACCGGATGATTGTGGCAAGAAGTAACGGCATGCCCGCCTTAGCTTCCGTAAGAAAATTGATTGTATCTTCGATCTCTTTGTCGCACTCCGAAAGATTCTTCCCGACATGTAAATACAGATGAATCTTATGAGCTCGGGCATAGGCGGCATGCTGAATATCACCGGTCCTCCTGCCGTCGGAATAGGCTAAATCATAGTACTGAACAGCCTCGCGAAAATGTGCGTTCCTGTAGGAGGTAAAGGTGAAGCCAAAGTATACCGCCGGCTTCATCAACTCCGCGTCCAAGCGGTCGAGCAAACGAAAGGCGGCTTTTCCCAAACGATAGCCCATAGAGAAATCGTTCAATGCGGGACTCTGGGTAATACCGACATCAACAAAACTCTTGCAGGAAAATGAGGTGACTCCATAATCAATTGTAAGTTCAAACATCATTAATGAAGCGAGCACGTAAAGGGAGGGTCGAAGTTGAAGGGCCGGAGGTATCACGTTGAAGAGGAGTTCCATAGCCAGGACTTTATCAGGGGCTGTCATCAATGGTAGATCTGCCAGACTCTCGATCGGACCGGATGAGATGGTGCCGATAAGGCGCATAACACCCTGACCAATTCCGCGACCGATGTCCTCGTCTTCCTGCGGAAGAACAGTTCCAAGTTCGTTAAGACCCTGGCGTATTTCCTCGATTGTCTCCGGAATACGACCTTGAAACTCGAAAATCCGAGCTCTGAGATTATGAACCTTCGCCCGATCGATGGAATCCGCAGACAGCGGATACATTTTCTTGCATGTCTCTTCCGCCTGCTGTAGTTCGCCGGATAAAAACAGCGCTTCTCCCAAGTTGTACAGAGTGCGATGCCATGCGTCGGGATCTTCTCCCCACTCCTCAGGGGTCAGCAATGACTCGGCGACCCGGAAGTATTCTGCCGCCGTCGAAAAGGTCGTGGACTTCATTGCTCTGGTTCCGACGATCATGTTCAGGTCACGCAAAACAATTCTCTCGTTGAATTCCTCAACCAGATCGCGCCCCTTATTTGTATGATTAACTACGTTGAACAGGAATTCGGATTCTTCGAGATTATCCACATGCAGGGCATACTCCCATCCGATTTTGAGGTGTATCGCATTTCGCTCTGCCTCGGGAATTCGGGAATAGATCAGTTGCTGAATCCGACTGTGTTGGAAAGTAAATCCGATGGATATGGAGGACAGAGAAGAATCGTTGTCGTCCAGTCGAAGTAGTTTATAGTTCTGATCCAGAGGAGAAATGATCTCCTTCTCGACGACCGGCCAGAGTATTCTCCCGACTTCTGTTGCCGGCAGTTCACAAAGAGTAGACAGCTGTCCCAGATTGAATTGATCGCCGATGCAGGAAGCTATCTTTAGCATCTCGATGGCAGAGGATGTTAATTCATCAATTCTTTTGCTGAGAAGATCGATCACATTATCACTGATTTTGACACTCTCAATGCGAGAGAGGTCCCATTTCCACGAATTCTGTTCGTGTGACAAGGTAAAGCAACCCAGATCCAGCAGGGATTCCAGCAATTGATGGATGAAGTAAGGGGTACCGCCGGTCTTCTGATAGACGAGACTCGACAAATGTAAGGTCTCCTCATCAGGGAGACGATGAAAGGTATCTGCGAGCATCTGATCGACGTCGGGCAGTTCAAGGGGTTGCAGCGTGATGGTTTGTATGGTCGGAATCTTCTCGATGATCGCCTCCAGGACGCGAAGAAAGGGATGACCGGGAGGCAGATCATTCTGGCGATAGGCTCCGATAAACAGAATATGTGACGATCTTCCGCTTCCGACCATATATTTCATCAGGGCGAGAGATGTATTGTCGCACAAGTGCAGATCATCCATAAAGATGACCAACGGAGATTCATTCGTCGCAAAGAGGCGAATGAAGTCGCTAAAGACGATAAGGATTCGGTTCTGCGCCTCGATCGGGTTTAACTCCAGGACCGGAGGCTGTACCCCGATCACTTTCTCGAGGTCCGGCAGCAACTCTGTTAGGATAGCCGCCTCTTGCGGGACCGTCTCCAGGATTCTTTGTCTCCATATCTGTAGCTGACTCTCCGGCAAAGACAATAACCAATGGATAAGTCCGTGTAAAGCCTGTAAAAGTGCGGAAAGCGGACGATTCTGTTCTTGTTTGTCAAATCTTCCGAAGATGAAGAGGCCCTTGCGTAAGGCGACGATCTTGCTGAATTCGTGAACCAGAGTCGACTTACCGATGCCCGGAAGTCCTTCGATCATGACAACGGAGGAAGCCCCTTCCGCAGCATCATTGAATAATACGGTTAGCCTTTCCAGCTCATCCTGTCGCCCATAAAGCTTCTCGGGAATTGACAGTTGATCGGAAATATCGAACCTTGCGATTTCGAAGGGGACAATATCATTGTTGAGTAGGAGATTGTCGAGACAAAGCTCAAGGTCCTTCGTAAGTCCCGAAGCCATCTGATATCTGTCTTCTGCGTCCTTGGCCAGAAGTTTGAGAAGGATATTCGATATCATTTCCGGAATATTCTTATCAATTTGATGAGGCGGCTCCGGTTGTCGGGCAATATGACTGTATATGATCTCACTCTCGTCATTCCCGGTAAAAGGCAGTTGTCCGGTGAAAAGCTCATAGAGTGTGACACCCAGTGAATAGAGGTCCGCGCGTCGGTCGACGGGGCGATTGATTCTTCCCGTTTGCTCCGGGGCCATATAATCCGGGGTTCCTTCAAGAACGCCGTGCGTATCTTCTCTCTTGAGTTCCGCGGCAATGCCGAAATCAATGATTCCGACCCGATCCTCCACGCGATTCCACAGAATATTTGTGGGATTGATATCTTTGTGAATGATTTTTTTCGCATGAATACGAGAGAGTGCTTGCGTGATCTTGATCGCCAAAGAGAGCTTCTCTGGGAGACGCAACGTCTGCGATTGGAGGATCTGCGATAAGGGAATGCCCGCAATATCTTCCATCACAATCGCCAACGTGTTCTTGTATCGGACGAGATCATAGATCCGGAGGGTCCCTTCTCCGGAGGCCTTGCGTGCGATCTCGAATTCGCGACGGAAATATGACAGAGACACTTCGGAAGGGTATTCCTGATTCAGAATCTTAAGAACTACAGGCAATGCATCCGCATCGCGCAGGCCCTTGTACAAAATGGAATGCTGGCCGGTATAAATCTGTTCTGTGATGGTATAACCTGTCAGCTTAATCATGGTACACCTCTAATCATGAGTGCAAGAGAGTGGGGGGTAGTCTTGATCCCCTTGTAAGGCAACACTGCATAACATTAGATTATCCCGCGACAAAGGAAAAGAAGGGTTTCAAGTACATCTTACTCTGGATGTCGCGCGGGTGAAATACCTCTCTATAAGCAACCGGGAGCTAACAACCGACAAAAGAATGCAAATCTTACGTAGATTACGTTTTTTTACAGATTATTCACGGATGCCGGCACCAAACGGTTCAGCCAACGACCGGAGCGGAAACGCACGAAGGCGATGACAACCTTGGTGACTTCTTCGACAGTAACACAGGCGACGATCAAGTTCACCGGCAGATGGAGTACAAATCCGGCAAACAGAGCAATCGGAACGGCGATCAGCCATATGCCGCCGACATCGACGATCATACTGAAGAGTGTGTCGCCGCCGGCTTTCAAGATGCCCATATGGAAGATGACATTGGTTGACTTTGCCCACATGATCAGCGACATCACCATCAGAATTCCCAGCATGTACTCGCGACTGGTGTCCGAAAGTTTATAAATACCGACGATTGGCGTTCGCAGGAAGAACAGCAGAGTCGAGACCACCAAAGCGATGCCAAAGTTGAGAAGAAGGAAGTTTTTCGCGTAACCTCGCGCCGTCGCTTCTTCCCCCGCGCCGATACGATTGCCGACCATAATGGAGCAAGAGGCTCCGATACCGGTGAAGAAAATCATGCAAATACGTTCGATCGAACCGGAGACGCTGAAGGCGGCGAGGGATTCGGTGCTGATATTTCCGTAGATGATCGAATACATGCTGAAGCCGGCCGACCAACCGACCGCCTGCAAGACGACGGGTAGGGCCTTCTTGATGTAATATTTTGCCTGATCGCGCGTGAAGCGGAACAGATCGGCAAACTTCACTGCGGCCGGAAGTTTGCGAATGTACGTAATCGAGAGGATGATGCTCATCTCGATCAATCTGGCAGCCAATGTTCCTATCGCCGCACCTTCTACGCCCATCTTCGGAAATCCGAAATTACCGAAGATCAGCAGATAATTGAGCACGGTATTCGTTATGACGCCGACAAAACTTGCGAGCATCGGATAGATTACGTTCTCCGTGCTTCGCAGAACAACACTGTAGGAGATGCTGATGGCCGTTATTACAAAGGTCAGCGAGATAATTCGCAGGTAATCGCTGCCCAACTGGACAACCGTGGCGTCTTTGGAGAAGAGTTGTATGACCAGATCCGGAGACAGGAACGTGGCTACCATGAAGATCACTGCGATTGCGAGCGTGAGCAGAAGGCCAAAGCCCATTACCGCCCGGATACTCTTCACATCTCTCTGCCCCCAGTGTTGCGCGGTAAAGATCGCGGAACCGCTGGCCAATCCGAAGTTCAACATATTGAATACAAAGAAGAACTGGTTTGCGCTGCCGATGGCGGCGAGCGCCGTCTCTCCAAGCTGCCCGACCATAAACACATCAATAAAGTTGAGGGAGGACGAGAGCAGATTCTGCAGCAGAATCGGCGCTGCCAGCGCAATCAGACGGGGAAAAAAGAACTTGTCTTTGTAAAAAAGCATCGGAAGCTCCTATATATCGTTGATCGAAGAAAAGCGAAAATTATTCGTCTCTTATTAATGAGCAGTCTTAAAAAAATACCACAAAATAACTTTGGAATGAAATAATGTATCGTAAATTTGGCACAAATCAGCTAGAAACGGACAGGATTCTACAAAAAGTCTATGAAGGATCCGACGCCGCAAGGCATTACTGCGCTAGTCCTCCTTCACAACGATCCCCCAAAGACCGATCAGGTCGGCCGCTTGCGCGGGACTTATGATCGCTCCCTTCAACTCGACCGGCGGCATGGAAACGACGGGTGCGACAAGATCGCTCTGAGAGAGATCGATGCCGGACAGAGGGGTCTTGAAGAAGTTGTTCCGAATGAATTTCACGTCACGGACAGTGAAGTTCTTGAGACTTGCTTCGATCATGGATGACTCGGTAAAGTCGATCTCGTCGAAAAGCACGTCACTCATTTTCGCCTTATCAAAGAAGGCATACTGGAGTCGAGTCTGTCGGAACGCAACGTTCTTGAACCGCGTGTCGCTCATGTCGACGCCAACTGCCTTGCAGGAGAGGAATTGGCAGCGCTCGAAAAAAGCGCCACGGAATCTGCTGTTGGAGAGATCGCAGTTCTGGAAGCAGACATCGATAAAGACCGCTTTCTCAAAATGGCAGTGAGAGAAGCTACAACCCTGAAATCGGCTGGAGCGGACTTCGAGAAGAAGCAGGTCTTCCTCTACAAGCGTCGTGTCACTACAGTAGATTCCGGATATGGGGGAATCTTCGGACCGATGCTCTTGTGCGAGGGAAGAGAAGTCCTCGACGGAAACGAGATTAGTAGGAAGTTTCGGCTTTGCGATGCTCATGCGGTGCCTCGGCTCTCTCAGTCCAAATTCTTCAGGAGAAAATCGCGGATGTTCTCGTGCTTGATTCCGTCTCTGCTCATGTCAAATTCATCAAGTGACAGGACGTATTTCGGATAGTTATCTGACAGATGCGCATAGACGCCGAATTCCCGTTGGATCGTCTCCTCGGACGCAAGAAGATAGGCGACTTGAAGATACATCTTCTCCCCGCGCTTTTCGCAGACGAAATCAATCTCCTTGCCTGCGGTTTTGCCAATGGTTACCTGATAGCCGCGACGAAGCATTTCGAGATAAACAATGTTCTCGAGAACCAGCTGGATATCTCTTGTATTACCTCCGTAGATTACTTCGCGTATCCCGTGATCGGCGATATAGAATTTCTCGTTGCTCGCAAGAAGGCGTTTCCCCTGAATATCTTGCCGGCGGACGCGGTAGAACAGGAAAGAATTCTCGCAAGCGTTGATATAATTAAGTATCGTCTCCGTCGAGACGGTCCGACCCTCGCTGCGAAAGTATTTCGACAGGGAGTTGGCAGAGATTTCGGTTCCGATATTCGCTACCAGATATGAGATGATTCGTTCGAGAAGATCAACATCGCGGATGCGATATCGATGAACAATGTCCTTGAGTACGACAGAGTTATAGATGTCCCGCAGGTACTGGGTGACCGCATCTTCGTCGCGAAGAAGGTGATAAAGGAAGGGCATGCCGCCCCATGTCAGATACTCGCGAAAAGCCTCCTGTGTCGAAGTCTTATTCCCGAGAGCTGCGGACATTGCGAGAAATTCGGCGAAGGAGAACGGGTAGATCACAAACTCCACAAAACGTCCCGCAAGGTATGTGGCGAGCTCTCCCGAAAGAAGCTTCGCGTTCGATCCCGTAATGTAAATATCACAGTCCAGCTCAAGTCGCAACGAATTGATGCATCTTTCCCAGTGATCCACTTCCTGAATCTCGTCGAGAAAAAGATATACTTTGCCCTGCATCTTCCCGGCTCGCGTCAGTATCTCCTGCCGAAGAGCTTCGGCCGAAGCAAGGCCTGCAGTGCTCATATTCTCAAAGTTGATCGAAATGAAGTTGTTCTCGGAAACCCCGGTGTCACGGATCTCCTTCTGTATCAGGGAGAGCATGACGGATTTGCCGCAACGACGGATGCCGGAGATCACTTTGATCAAATCATTTCCGATAAATGGGCGAATGCGTCGCATATACATTTCTCTCGGCAACATGATTCGATCACCTCCTTCGATTCTTCTTTCAGTAAACGACATTTATCGTGAAAAAGCAAGAAATACATTCGATACGTCGAATGAAATGCCCGATGATGCTATATTCATTCGACATATCGAATGAATTCCCCGGTGAACGAAGCGGAAAGCACAGAGGGAACACATGGCAGCTGCAAGTGTACATGCGTTATTGCTCGCGAGGCTCGATTCCAAGCATCGCGGTTGCTGTTTGCTCGTCGAGTGGCTTTCCGATCAGATAGCCCTGCATCATATCGCAACCATTCTCCATAAGGTAATTCTTTTGCTCCTTTTCTTCGACGCCTTCGGCGATTGTATAGTGGCCGAGCCGATGCGCCATGGAGATGATTTCGCCGATGATGGTGTTATTAGGACCGTCGGAGAGGAGTTTGTCGATGAAGTATTTGTCGATCTTGAGACAGTCGACATTCAGTTCTTTGACTCTGGCAAGGGAGGAGTAGCCGGTTCCGAAGTCGTCGATGGCGATTTGCAACCCGATGTCGCGGAGTCTCTTTATGAAGCTGTTGATCTGCTCATAATCGGAGGCGAATACGGACTCGGTTATCTCGAGATCAATGTTCTCCGGCGGCACGTTTGTTTCGTGAATGATTTGAATGAGACGGTCCGTGAAGTCCGGGCTCAGGATCTGGATCGCGGAGATATTGATTGCCACACGGATTGTCGTGTGGCCGTTATCCACGAGATACTTGAGGAATCGCAGCGCTTGGGTCATGATGATCTCGCCGATCGGGATGATGAGCTTCGTTCTCTCGGCGATCGGAATGAATTCGAGCGGGGGGACAAGCCCGAGTTTCTCGGTCCGCAAGCGTGCCAGGGCTTCAAAGGCACAGATCTCGTTGGTCCGGAGATCCAGGATCGGTTGGTACAGGAGGAACACCTCAGCGGCCTTCTGGCCGGCGGCGTTACCGGAAGCATTCCCAGAGGCAATTCCGGCGGCGTTACCGGAAGCATTCCCGGAGGCAATTCCGGAGAGTGCCGTCCGTATGTCTTTCTCCCGATTGACAATGGCTTCCAATTCTCTGTCATAGAAACAGGGGTGAAAGTCTCTGTCGAAAAGTGTTACGGATCGCTCGGAAGCGAGCAGGAGGCGCCGCGAGAGCCGGTCCGCATTGAATTCCGGATCCGGATCCATCTCGAGGATCCCGATGCCGCCGCCGATTCTCTCCGATAACAGTATGCTCTGCAATGTGACCGCGATTTCACGGCTGAAGTCGAGAAGGTCGCTCTTGTCACGATAGCCGGTTACATAGAAGACGAACCGGTTCTCGTACGTCTTGAAAAGCTGTTTATCTGCGGATGCGAGTTTCTTTAACGCTTCGGCGATGCTTTTCAAGAGGGCTTGGGTATAGTGGAAGCCGTAATTGGAGGTGATCACCGAAACAGTACTCAGGTTGATGCTGATCATGGCTCGCTTGATCGAATCACCCTTGGCAGCTTCCTCCTCGAGGAAAGCCTCCATGTACTCGCGATTGTAAAGTCCCGTCAAGCGGTCGTGTTCGCTCATGTATCGGAGGTTGTTCTCCATTTCTTTCCTGTCCGAGATATCAAGAACGATTCCCTCCAAAGCATCGATGCCGCCGTCGTCATCGTAAATGCCCTGACCGATCTCCATGACCCACTTGCGATCTCCGGAGGCTGTATTGATCTCATATTCGTCCTGGTAGGGAATTCTGTTCTCGAGACAGGTCTTCCAAACGTTCCAGATCTTATCCCGGTATTCTGGCGAGATCACGTCGTTATAGGACAGATCCCTGTTGTTGAGAAGGCTCTCCGGCGCGTAGCCGGTTAAGAGGAGACAGCCGTCCGAGACAAATTCCATCGTCCACTGTCGATCGTGCTTGCATCGGTATGCCATACCCGGGAGATGGGAGAGGAGGACCGATTGGCGGCGCTCGACCTCTTTGAGTTGTCGCTCAGTTTCTTTTCGCGCGGAGATGTCCTCGATGATGCAAAGGTGCGTGGCGTTCTTGTCCGGAATGCCGGTCAGCGGGGAGATGGACATATTCACCCAGACGTAGGATCCGTCCGGCTTCAGGAAACGCTTCTCCATGGAATATCCGTTGATGAGGCCTTGTTGCAACTGCGTGAATTTCTCCAGATCAAGGGCCAGGTCCTCGGGGTGTGTGATCTCCGCCCAGGTCATCTTCACCAGATCGCGCGTGGACCAGCCGATGATTCGCTCGAACTTCTGATTGATATTCGCGTGCCCGAACAAGGAATGGGAGACGAAGTATTTGCCGTTCATGATGGCGACGCCAATAGGGGCCTGATCGAAGGCGCCGCGGTAGAGAGCTTCGTCGAATGCCAGATTGCGGCTCAAGGCCTTGTTCGCGATGTGCTGCAGCCATGCGTACAGGAGCGAGAAGGACAGAATCAGCAAGCACATGGTCAGGATGATATCCGGAATCATGTGAATCCAGATGTGCGAGGTCCATTCGGTACCGGAGTAATCGACTCCGAATACAGCGATGACGTTACCGGTCTCCGCATCACGGATCGGAACCAGCACGGAGATCCACGAACCGATGCCGTCGACAGAATGACGCATCTCGGTACTCTGGCCTGTCTTGAATGGCTCGAGATAGGGTTCTCTCAAAACGTCCAGAATCTGGGTCGGCCCGTTATCTCCCGCGCCGTCCGGTCTCGAATCGCCAAGAACGGATATGGTACCGTCCGTCTCAAAAAGCACATAGGAGAAATGGAGGGGATTCTTCGTGTTCTGCAGACGGGTCAATTGCTGCTTGATAATCGGGTACTTCTCATTCTCCGTGCGATTGGGATCCTGAACCAGATCTACTATCAAGGCCTGTGGGAGAAGAGCTTGGAGCGATTCGCCCAACGCAAGGGCTTCCGCCGACGCTACCTCATCGTACTTGTTCCAAGCCAGGCTCAGATAAAACCCACTCAACAGCAGGATCAGCAGTGAAGTGATAACGACGCGCAACAACACAGGCTTGCTTCGCAGAGCAGCGCTCCACGAGAAAGTCAGTGGGTTCGGCTCGAGGTTCTTGGCGTCCGAGGTGATCTTCTTCATAGGCCATCCTCTGTATCGACTGTCAGATCCTATGTTATGAGAGACGAAAGGCTACGCAGGCAAGAACGCTGAAGAGATATTTATCATGAAGCAAAAAAACGATTTGCAGTAATAATCATAATTATAGCATAGGAGATAGCGGAAGAAGTATGCGCATAACGTTTAATTATGTAATTGGCGGGCTTCATGAAGAAGGAGCTAGTTGGTGACCTTACATCTCGTTGCGATTGCGTCATACACCTGTGTGCTGAACACCTTCTTCTCGCGAAAAGCAGGCAGACAGGTCATCACTCGGTTAGGATCTTCAGATTGATATGCCTCGCATCATAGATTTATCGCCAAGTAACGAAACCGGATAGAAGGTGGACTGGGCGTGGCTTCAAAGATATCAATCAACGAAAACAAACGCAGGGGGCATCACATAGTTATACATCCAAAAAGTCCGATTCTTCGTATTTCGCATGTGCGCCAGCCATCCCAGAGCGATTATTTGTCATTGATGCACATACGAAACCGGCTTCTTCACAGGTTTTCGTATGTGCGCTAGCTACCCCAGAGCGATTATTTGTCATTGATGCACATACGAAACAGGCTTCTTCACAGGTTTTCGTATGTGCGCTAATCATCAATGACAAACGACGCGTTTTTCTAAATGAGTTCTCGTTGACAAGTACTCGTGCGTGATGCAGTTCTCGAGATTTGCTCCGAAGATTGCGACGTCTCTTCTCTCGCCCGAGTAAACCAACAGCGTTTCTTGCGATAATACGTCTTGCAGCAAGAAACTCCTGTTCAGCGACCGGCTTGCTTCCATCCCCGAGCTCAAAAGACCGAAAAGTAGTAGCAGCTGGGAATGAATTCGCCGGCGCGGAGGTGTACTATGATAGTGATATCTACCAATGCTTGATTTGGCGGTTTGAAGATATGGTAAGGAGATTGAGATTATGCTGTACAAGAGCGAACAGGTAATCTTGAAGGAGAAGTTCATTGGTCACGACGCAAAGAATTTGTCGGCACTTGACAACACACTCAACAGATACGCGGCGAGCGGATGGACCCTGTGCACGATGACAACCACTGTCGCGGCAGGAAGTATAATCGTTTGCCCTTGACTTTTCGCGCGGGAGAGTCTATTTATAAATATGAAGGGTTAATAATAATTATAAATGAAAAAGCGTTACTAACTGGCCGGAATGCCGTGCCGTTATTTCACGCATGAACGAACGGCCGGAACACGTATTCGCAAGGAGTAGGTATGTCTGGGATAAATTTCACGGATAATAACTTTCATGATATTTACTTGCGGCTCATTGAAGCACATGTCCATGATTATGATTATGAGAATACGCCGAGAAATGCCAGCCAGTATGAGAAATTGTTTACGTCCTTCACGCTCACGAATCCGGTGGAGAGGGTTTGTTACGCCAGCAAGCGGAGAGAGAATATCTTTTTCGATTATGCCGAGGTGCTGTGGTATTTGAGCGGATCGGACTCCTTGGATTTTATCAGGTATTATGCGCCGGGAATGGCGAAATTCTCTGCGGACAATCAGGTCCTAACGGGGACGGCGACCGGCCCGCGGATTTTCCATTGGAATACCTGCATCGATCAGTGGGATCAGGTCAAGCAGGAGATCAAGCGGTCGCCGGATTCCAAGCGGGCGGCGATACAGATTTTCCGGCCGGAAGAGCTCCTGGATCCGTCCAACATCGATGTGGCCAGTACGCTGTCGATGCAGTTTCTGTTGAGAAACGGACGGCTTCATCTCATTACGACAATGCGCGCGAACGACATGTACCGGGGCATCGTAAGCGATGTTTTCGCGTTTACCTTCCTTCAGGAGCTGATGGCGGCGGAACTTGGGGTCGAGATCGGATCATATCACCATCAGGTAGGCTCCTCGCATCTCTATATGTCCGATTTTCTCCGTGCGATGGGCCTACTGGAGAACCCTCGCAAGTTTACACAGTATCGTTTGACTTTTGACCGGATGCCAAAGGGATCGAGCCGGGACGATATCGACAAGTTGTTGTTTTTCGAGAATGAGCTGCGCAACAATGTCCCGTTTTCCCGGATCAGGAGCGCAAATGCTTTCGTGAACAACCGGTACTGGAGCGATATTCTCCTCATGCTCGAAATATATCGCCAATGGAAGTTCGAACGGCGCGCGGACGTGGAGCTGATCTCGCAACTCAGCGTGACGCATCAGTATTTTGTCCGAAATTACCTGACGGCGAAGGGCGCGGAATTTTCGACAACGCAAGCATCCGTAAACTTCTAATTGCACGTCATAATTCCCATCACCCCACCCTAGAAATACTCCGGCAGCGCCTCGATCGGGCTCGAGAGCAACTCGATCCAGCCGGCCTCGTCACAGAGCGCCATAAACACGCTGTCGGCCTTGCTCTGAAGGGCGGCAGGCAGTGCGCGAAAAGCAAATCGCTCGTAAAAGGCGGGGTCGACGTCGGAATACAAGAGCACAATATCTGTCGAAAGGTCCGCCATCCGGAGGCAGTGCATGAGCATCTCGCTCGCATAACCGTGGCCGCGAAAGCGCGGCGGCGTGACGACGGAGCCGATGCCGAAGACCTTGCGCGGAAGGCGGCATTCCGGCCACAGCCAGATCAGCGAGCTCACCACTTCGCCGTCCTTTTCGAGAACATATCGCGTACCGTATGCTTCCTCTTTGCGGTTGTCCGCACAGTATTGCGCGAACGTCCGTCCCCTCTGCCACACGGGGTAGGCTTCCGCCAGGAGTTCCGGAATTTCGTCAGGTCTTGCTTCTCGAAAAATCATGCATGATCCCCCGCTTGGTGTCGATTCTTCGATTATAGCGCATTCTGAAACGGATCCAACTGGAAGCCTTCCTTAACCATAGCTGCCAGACCGTCAATTTGCTTGCGCAAATCGGTATATCCGCAGGCAATATAGATTTTTGCACCTTCCGGAATATGTTCTAGCA